>JAZUOT010000001.1:0-5845 GCA_045604805.1 Acutalibacteraceae bacterium
TGCAGAGGTTTACTTTGGCTTTCAGGCTGATATTATCTGTAAAAATAAAACACCTAGCAATGAAAAAAGTTTTGCTAGATGTTTGGAATCAATTTATAAAATAGGCTTTGGGCTTCTAAAAAAGCTGTCATGCTGTTTCAAAGGTGTGGGCTTTTATTTGTAGTAAATAACTTGATTTTAAACATTCTGGTAAAGTATAATAGAGCACATTGGTTTAAAGGGTATTAAGAGGCGCGTTGGGTTTAGTTTAGCTAAGTAAATATCGAGTTTAGAAATATCAAAAATGGAGGAAGTAATCAAATGAAGCGAACATCTAAATGGGTATTCATATCGCTTGCATTAGTTATGGTTTTTCTGGTTGTTACTTCTATAACTGGGATACATGGCAAGTATGGCGATTATGACAGGACCTACATAAAGGGCGTAAATGATATACGCTGGGGCATTGACATAAAGGGCGGAGTAGAAGCTACATATTGTCCTGCAGATGGGATGACTGCCAGCAAAGAGCAGTTAGACTCAGCAAAAGCGGTCATAGAGCTAAGGCTAGTCTCTGACAATATTACAGACTATGAAATTTATCAGGACTACAGCAATAGCAAGATAATAGTCAGATTCCCATGGAAGGAAACAGAGACTAATTTCAACCCGGAGGAAGCGATAAAAGAGCTTTCAGCTACGGCGAATCTTACATTCAGGCCGGGCGGAGCTTATGAAAAAACCGATATAGGTTCAGATGGTGAGATAGTATACAAAACACCAAAAGATCAGACGGCAAAGACTATTTTATTAGATGGTGCAGACATAAAAAGTGCTACAGCTGGAGTAACATCAAATGAAACCACAAGCAAGCAAGAATATGTTGTCAGCTTAGAGTTCACTGATGCAGGCACACAGAAGTTTGCAGATGCTACTAAAAAATATCTAAATGACACAATATCCATTTGGATGGATGACGAGATGCTATCAGCTCCGACAGTAAATGCTGAGATAAAAGATGGAAAAGCCCAGATAACTGGTGATTTTGATAGCGAAAAGGCAACAGCTCTTGCTAATAAAATAAATGCTGGAGCATTGCCGTTTAAGCTGGACGTAGTGAACTACGGTACTATAAGTCCAACCTTAGGGTCTAGAGCACTTTATGCGATGGAAATTGCTATGGTCATAGCCATGGCATTGGTTTGTATATTCATGGTAAGTGTTTATAGATTACCTGGTTTTGTAGCTTGCTTGTGTTTGCTTGGGCACTTAGCTCTTTCTATAGCAGCTATTTCTGGTTACTTTGGATTTGCTTCTAGCTTCACGATGACATTACCTGGTGTTGCAGGTGTCATACTCTCTATAGGCATGGGTGCTGATGCTAATGTCATTATGGCTGAAAGGACCAGAGAAGAATTAAGACAAGGAAAAACCTTAGAGGGCGCAGTTAAAGGCGGTAGCAAAAACAGTTTTTCTGCTATATTTGACGGAAACATCACGGTTTTGATAGTTGCTATTATATTGATGTTGGTGTTTGGTCCTAGCAATATACTTTCGGCTTTATTTGGAACATCTACAACAGGTAATATTTATTCCTTTGGTTACACATTACTTATCGGTGTTATAGCGAACTTCGTGATGAGTGTTACTATAGCAAGACTGATGCTTCTGTCGCTTCTAAACTTCCGTTTCTTACAAAAGAAAAAATTATACGGAGGTGAAGATAATGTTTAAGTACCGTGAGTTCCACATAGATTTCGAAAAAAATAAAAAATATTATTTTGCTTTCTCATTGACTTTGATACTTATAGGCCTTATATTCAATGTTATATTTGGGACAAACTTGGATATTAAATTTACAGGTGGATCCATTATAAAATATTCTTACGTTGGTGAAACTGTAAATTCTGAACAAGTCCAAAATATAGTCAAAGAAACTACAGGTATGGAAGCAAAGGTAACTCTCTCGAGCAATATAGTTTCCGCAGGTGGAGACACGAGTACAAATATAGCTTCTATAGAATTTTCCGGTAATGAGGCTATAAGCATAGATAAACAAAACTCCTTGAAAGATTCTTTGAGCAAAGTTTATCCAGATGCAAATTTCCAACTTTCAGAGTCCAGCTCTATAGACCCTACAAACGGTAGAACGTTCTTCTTAAAATGTCTGTGTGCTGTTGCGATGGCTTCTGTTTTGATGCTCATATATATAGGTATCAGGTTCAGGAAAATAGGTGGCTGGTCAGCTGGTACTATGGCTGTTATAGGACTTTTGCATGACGTGCTGGTTATCTACTTTACTTTTGTAATCTTCAAGATGCCGATAGATGATAACTTCATAGCGGTTGCCCTTACGATAATAGGCTATTCTTTGAATGACACGATAATCATCTACGACAGGATAAGGGAAAACAAACGACTACTCGGCGAAAAAACCAGAATAGAAAAATTAGTAAATCTGAGTATAAACCAAACATTTACAAGAACCATAAATACAACAGTTACTACTACCTTGGCGATAAGTAGCGTTTTGGCAGTTGCTATTATATTTAATGTTTCATCTGTTGTTACATTTGCATTCCCGATGCTTATAGGTGTGGTGTGTGGTTGTTATTCGACAATATGTATTTCAGGGCCACTGTGGATACTATGGAAAAATCATGTTGCGAAGAAAAATGGTACCTTTGTGCCGATTCAAGACGAAGAAAATGCTGCGGATTTCACAGCAGAGGAAAGCGTGCAAAATATAAGCCCTGAGGAAGAGAAAATCAAGTTAAATAACATAAATATAGTCCACGCAAGAGGCAAGAAAAAGCTCAGCAAAAGTAAACGCCAAGAAAATAAAAATTAAAATTAAAATTAAAATTAAATTATTCACCCTAAGCCCTCAGAGGTTTAGGGTGAAATTTGAATATGGAGGAAAAATATTTAAGATGTTAGGGATAATATGTGCGATGGAAAAGGAACTAAAAAATTTAGCTGAGATGATAGAAGGCAAGCAAATAGAGAAAATAGCTGGGACAAGCTTTATAAGTGGGAAACTAAAAGGGAAAGAATGTGTTGTAGCTGTATGCGGAATAGGAAAAGTTGCAGCGGCAGTGTGCACCCAAGCAATGATACAAAGATTTAAACCAGAGGCGATAATAAATATAGGGGTAGCGGGTTCGCTAAGTGAAGAAGTGGGTTTAGCTTCTGTGGTAGTTGCAAAAGACCTGGTTCAGTACGATATGGATACATCTTTACTAGGAGATAAAAAAGGATTTATTTCTGGAATAGATAGAATAGAAATAGAAACTTCAAAAAGCTTAAGGACAAAGCTTATAGAAGCTATACAAGAAATATCTGGAATAAAATACCATGAAGGGAGAATTTTGACAGGAGATAGCTTCATAGCAGATGCTCAAAAACGCCAAGAGCTTGTGGAAAGTTTTGGAGGAATAGCCTGTGAAATGGAAGGTGCAGCAGTAGCTTATACCTGCTATGTGAATGCTGTAGATTTCGCAGTACTAAGGGCAATATCAGACAATGCCGGCAGAGAAGCCGAGATGACTTATGATGAGTTTTTGCCGAAAGCTGTCGAACAAACCCACAAAATAATGCTGAATTTGTTTGATAAAATATAGCACTTATGCTAAAATTGTGACATATTTTGTGGAAAAGGTGAAATGATTGTGAAAAGAAAAATAAATCTGAAAAGTTATATTTTTTTATTTACTTTGTTGACGGTTTTTGTTGGAACTTTTGTTTTTGTGGGTGTTACAACTAAAGTTGAGGCTAAGAAAAGCGATATAGATCCAGATGTGAAAATTGAATCTCTACAGACTGCTAAAGATGTTGATTATAAGCCACGGACAGAAGATGGTAAAGGACTAGGCTATAATCCAGCTGGCATGATAGAAGTAGAAAGGGCAGAAGGCCAAGAAGATAATTTAAAGAGGACAGTTTCTCCCCTTCCTGAAAAATATGACTTGAGAAACGTAGATAGTAAAAACTATGTCACATCAGTCAAAAATCAAGGAAATTATGGTACTTGTTGGGCTTTTGCAGTACTAGCGTCGGCAGAGTCTAATTTAAAAAAACAGGATATAGCTACAAATCCAGATTTGTCAGAGTGGCATCTAGCTTATTTTAACTATTATCAAGATGATAATTTTGGAGATCCACTAAGCAACAGGACGGTAGCTTCCAAGTATTACCGTGGTACATATGGTGATGGGAACAAGTTGAAACGGGGCTATGATTATTTAAACTCCGGCGGAAATGAGCAGTTTGCTACATATACTTTGGCTAACTGGAAAGGTATGGCCAACGAGAGTGATTTTAAGTATTCGAATATTAAAGGTGCTAGTTCCACAATAGATAGGAGCAAAGCTTATACAAGCAGCAAGTATCATCTCGATGATTCCATATGGGTAAATACAGAAGATAAAAATGCTGTCAAAAAACATATTATGGAGCATGGTGCTGCTTCTGTATCCTATTATCATTGTGAAAATAAAACTGAATTGGCAAAATACTATAATGAAGGTAAGCAAGCGTACTATTATAATGGTACTAAATATGCAAATCATGCAGTTACTGTAGTCGGCTGGGATGATAATTTTTCAAGGAATAATTTTAATTCTGCGTGTATTCCAAATGGAAACGGTGCATGGTTGATAAAAAATTCCTGGGGTACAACAGAATGGGGCAACAAAGGCTATTTTTGGATATCCTATGAAGACAAGTCTCTGCTTAAAGATTCAGCGTACTTTATAACAGCTAAAAAAGCTAAAGTAGGTGAAAAAAATTACCAGTATGATGGCACAGCCGCAAGTAATGTAGCAACCAAAAATGGTAAAAAGACTGCGTATGAGGCGAACATTTTTGCTTCAGACAACAGCTCGCAGAAGTTAACATCTATATCATTAGCAATTTTTAATACAAACACAACCATAGATGCGTGGATATATACCAATCTAGCAAATAAATCAAATCCTGAGTCTGGAACAAAAACACAGATAATAAGTAACGAAAAAATTGCAAACGAGGGTTACTACACTTTGGATGCAAGCAAGCAAGTTGAGATAAAGCCAAATACGTGGTTTTCTATTGTGGTGAAGAAAACTACTACCGAAAGTAAGATTGAGATACCCTTTAGCACCGATGAAAGTGTTGCCTGGGTAAGTCTTATTTCTAATGCTAAAAGCGGCGAAAGTTACTATAGATTTAATTCTACAGGTGCTTATACTGCTTTAGGAAGCAATAAAAACATAAGCTTAAAAGCTCAGACAATAACTACGAATTGTAGTATAACGGCTATTGCAGGTACTAATGGGCAAATAAGTGCCAATAAAAAAATGAGCGATGGTAAAGTTTCTCTTCAAAGCGGGGAAAGTGTAAAATTTACGATGACTCCGAACAAAGGCTATGAGGTAGCGGATGTTTTAGTAGATGGCAAGTCAGTGGGCAAAAAAACCTCATATACATTCAGTAATGTTACAGCAGATCATAAGATAGAAGTAAGATTTAAGTTGAAAACTTACACAGTAAGTGCGAATACTGACGGAAACGGTTCCATAAAAGTTGGAGGTAAAGATATTACATCAACGAAAGTTCAATATGGTAAAAACGTTACTCTCACTTTTGCTCCGAAATCAGTATTTAAATTAGATAAAGTTAAGGTTAATGGTAGCGTAGTTACTGTAAAAAACAATTCATACACATTGAGCAATGTTAAAAAGAACTATACAGTAGAAGCAAGTTTTGGTCTAAAATCTCCAGATACATCTATAGCAAATGGCATATACAAAGTAACTTCCAAGGTCAATGGAAAATCAGTTTTGGATATAGATGCTGGCAGTACGGCAAATGGAGGGAATGCACA
>JAZUOT010000002.1:0-3577 GCA_045604805.1 Acutalibacteraceae bacterium
AACACCGACATACTTCCCATCTTTTATGTTGGAATTTTATGTCGGTCTTAAAAATCCCTATATTATAGTATGTTGGAATTGCTTTTTTATGTCGGAAACACCGACAGACTTTCTGATTTCTATGTTGGAAATACCGACACACCTATATTTTCAGCAAAAAATCATTGAAAATAGCACCTTTTCTGATGCCCGAAAAAGTTCTCCAGGTGTCCTTCGCTAGATACGCATTTTGTATATCCATTGCAAAATGCATCTAGTTAGGGGCATAATCCCCTAAAACCCCTGATATTTACATAGGTGCTCCACTTTTTGACGCACCTTTTCAAATTCACAAGTATCATTCAGAAACTACGTCTTCAATAATCTGCTTATCCATTTTATTGCTTACCTATGTATTACCGAAACACGTACATCATAATATATTCTTCTTCGTTTTCATCAATAATCTCGAAGCCAACATTTTTGTACATCTTCACTGCATAGTTTGCTTTCTGTACTGCCAAGGAAGTTTTCTGATACCCTCTTTCTTTTAACTCTTCCAACATCCGTTTCATCAGCATAGTTCCAATCCCAAGACCTCGATACTCTTTATATAACGATATGGCAAAAGACGGAACACCATCTTCTACATGTCCATAATCATCCATATTACGAACCCAGACAGCGCCGACTATCTTTTTGTCAACTTCAGCAACAAAACAAATATCTCCTTCCTGCTTGCCAAAATCCTGCACATAAATCTGTAATTCCGGTGCATTTATAATCTCTTTTGGCGGTGCATCTACACCTTCTGGAATGAAAATTGCTTCATACAGGAAATCATCCAGCAATGCTATTTCCTTGTTGTTCATATGCCTTATATTATAACTGATTTTATTATGAAAACCAATCAAAGTTCTAATTTGATTTACATCATATTCTTTAGCTGGAAGAATAACTGCATTTTCACCTATTATTTCTTTTACTATACGTAATTCTAACTCTTGCCTGTGTTTAAAATGACTGATCATATCCTCAAAAGCACTACATTCATGTTTCCTCCCATAGGGAGAGTTCACCAAATATTCTAACATCATCTGATACCATAACTCATTTCCATTCTCATCACAGCGTTCTTTTTGAATTATTTTAATATTCTCTTCCAACTTATCACTATAGAGATAAAATAATATAAACTTCTTTGCATCAATGCACCTAAATAAATTGCGATAGAACTCTATAATTTCTTCATCACTAAGAATATGAAACAAAATTAAATCCTCTATTACATTTTGAAAGAAAGAACATTCAAATAAATATCCTGTATCTGTAAAATTTTTAAACCTTGTTACTATAATTTCCTTTAGCTCCGCCAAAGTTTTTCGCCCATTATAGACTTCATAATTCTCCAAATCTTTATAAAATCCCGGAATATCCGTAATTATCTTAGTGTAAGTAATGATATAATTCTCTTGTTCCCTAACTGTATTTTTTATAATTTCATCCCTTATCGAATTGTATTTTTCCAAAACAGCCTCATATTCCTTCTTCGACATTAAAGCACACCAAGCCAATTCTATCGGAGAATAATCTCCTTCCCTACATACATGTAACTCAGGATTAAACTTCACAATATTATTTATCAGCGTGCTTTTTCCTGAGCCTTGAATACCTTCTACAAATATATTTTTCATAAAGCAAATCTCCTTTCAAATTATAATTCAATTACCTTAGTTGCTATTTTTTCGCAAAATTTCCTGTCATGTTCAACAAATAGCATGGTTGGCTCATACTTTAAAATTAATCTTTCTAACTGCATCCGCGAAAAAATATCAATGTAATTTAATGGTTCATCCCAAATATAAAGATGTGCCGGTGTAAGTAAACTAGTCGCCAACAAAACTTTCTTTTTCTGGCCTTCCGAGTAAGTTTCCATATTTTTGGCAAACTGCTCTCGTCCAAAATCAAGCTGCCGAAGTATGGTACAAAATAAACTCCTATCCAAATCATGCGTTTTACAATAATTTGTAACATTACCTTTAAGTCCGATTGTTTCCTGACCAACATATGAAATAACAAGACCTTTTGCCACCTCACATAGTCCTTCTTCAATTACACAAACACCTATATCGGAATTACATTTTTCTAGGATTTTTCTAATAATTGTTGTCTTTCCACTTCCATTTTTTCCGGATAATACAACACGATCACCCTTTTTAATGTCAAAAGACAGCCCTTGAAACACTGGTTTATCTGAGTCTTTATATTGCAAACTATATTCTTTTACATTAACAAGACTATTTTTGTAATGAACAAGCTGAAACAACTTTAAATCTTTAGGATATTCTATATCTTCTAAAAGACCCTCCTTTTCCTCAATCTCTCTTTCAATTCGTTTTTCCATCTGCTTTACACGACTCTGCATCTTTTTTGTTTTGGCTCCGATAAAACTTCTTGTGCTTAAGCATCTGTCATGTTCTTTTATCGGATCAAATCCTATTTTGGTGCGTTCATTTTTATCTGCCCACTTAGCAACCTGTTCTGCCGCATGGTTCAACTTTTGAATCTCCTTTCGGTGTTTCTCATTTTGTGCTATCGCAAATTTATCTTTACGTTGCTTATTCTCCCACCAGACCGAGAAATTACCATTTTGTACTTCGATACTGCAACGATTCAATACCAGACAATGGTCTGTGCATGCATCCAACAAATCTCTGTCATGAGAAACCAATATAAAACCCTTTTTAGAAGCCAAATACACCTTCACACACTCCCTTGCATTTTGGTCAAGATGATTCGTCGGTTCATCAATTAATAAAAACTCATTTTCCTGTGAAAACAAAACTGCAAGTAATATCTTTGTACGCTCTCCAGGACTTAAGGTACAATAAGGTCTATACAAAATCTCTGGACTTTCCGATAACTCTTCCAACTCACAAATCACTCTCCATATTTCACATCCGGGCTTCAAATCTTCCATAAATTCTGCCACAGGCATTTGCTTTTGGTATTCTGCAATTTCATAAGGAAAATAATCAAACTTCGTCGATGCACTTATGGAACCTGTAAACTGATATTTTCCAAGTAATAAATTTAAAAAAGTTGTCTTCCCTTTTCCATTTCTACCAATAAAACCTAGTTTCCAATTTGTATCAATCGAAAATGAAACATTCTCAAAAACATAATCAAAACTCCCTTCATATCCAAAGGTGAGATTATTTATACTAATTTGTGCCATATACATTCCTCCTCTCATGGTTACAATAAAAAAAGAACCATTCGTTGCCAAACAGTTCCATTACATACTATAACCTCATATGGTTCATCAAAAGAAGGAAATACACCCAACATTGTAATCATTTTTATGCACACAAAAAGAGAGGTTATGAGAACATAATCCACTTTTGGCAACATGACAAGTAGTATGGACGATATCGCTCATACTGCATAAACATTCATGTAATCAAAAGTAAATTATCTTCTCATCTTTTCACCTCTCTCCTTAAGATAAAGCCATTCTAACACTCCGACTTTCCTTTGTCAACAAAGGAATATACTAATTCAACTCATTCCACACATCCACATAATCCTGCAATCC
>JAZUOT010000003.1:0-6473 GCA_045604805.1 Acutalibacteraceae bacterium
CTATATCAAAAAAATAAGACTTGAGCTTAAAGCTGCTAAATCAAAAAAACAGGCAACTGAGATATATTACAAAATAAGTGCATTCTACCAAATTTACTATGAACTGCAAGATACTGCCAGAAAAATATTCAAATATGCGGAAGTTGATAAAATTCATTAAATGTTTTACTATATCTGACAAGGATCTTCTTATTTAGGGGAATTGTTACATATGGTACGAATGCATTTAAATAAAGCTATTTTGTTTATATTCTTACCGCTTTTTGTTGTGATTTTTTTAGCGGGACTACATTCAGCAAGTGCTCTTGATAACGAATCTGTGGTAACAGCGAATTTTACACCAGAGTATTCTACCTATACCCAAGGTGATAAAGTGGTTGTAAATTTCACTCTGAAGTCGAACGTAGATTGCTCTCTAACTGCGTTTACTTTAGATTTAGAGTTTGATTCGAATAAGGTTACCTTTGCGGGTATAGGTCAATATATTACATTTGGTAAAGATGAACTATCTACTTACTCGAAGGATGTCAATAGTTTAAGATTACTGTTTGTTACAGGTGGAAAAGGGATATCCTTAAAAGCAAACACCGAAACGAATGTATTAACCTTTAATTTTACAAGCTCTGACTCACAAGTTGGAGATTGCGTTATAAAAAGCAACATTTTTGATGGGGTTGACGCTGAACCTAAAAGCATAAGTATAGGCTGTGAGCCTGAATTTAAATTTGCTCTGAATGAATATGTGGAACCTGATAGTCGTCTCAAAACTTTAAGCAGTAATGTTGGGAAACTAAGCCCGGAATTTGATCCTGATATTACTCAATATGCGATGGATGTGAGTGAGGATACTAGCCAAGTTGTGATGTTTGCTACAACCCAGGATGAAAATAGCAAAGTAACCGTAAGCAGGAAAAATTTATATAAAGCAGGAACTCAAACGCCCATAATAGTCACCTGTAAGAGCAGTGAGGGTGATACAACACAGTATACAGTGACAGTGTATAGAGCTCTAGACGAAGAAACAGATAGTTCAGACGGTGATAAAGACAAAGATAAAGGAAAAACTGATTCCAACTCGGGATCTAATAAAGAACAGGGTAAAGATGAAAGCACAATAGATGATTCTGTGGCTGGCTATACTATTGATGGAGCAGGATATACGGGAGGTTCTAGAGGTTCAGGTGGAAGCACAAAAACAACAACAACGGTTAAGCGTGCAGATTCAGATTCAAATCCAGAAAGTTTTGCAAGTGGAGATTTATCCGGTAACACAGATTCTGAACAAAAAGAATTTTTTGTTGAAAGAAGTCGTTTTGTGCCATTTATGCTCATAGTTATAGCTTTACTGATTGCCTTAGTGAGCGGAGTAATTATATACGAAACAAGAAATAAGAAAAAAGAAAATTTAGAAGAAGACGTGCTTGTAGACCTGGAAGAAAGTTCTTCTTGTGAAGAGGGAGAAACAAAGGAATGCCTGAAATAGATGACAAGCAAATTCTATTTTCAGATTTTTGTGAAGGCTCTGGAAATATCGAAAATGATATGGAGAGTATGAATGAAGATAAAATCCCATCGGAATCCAGTAGACCTTATCTATACGATGTTTTAGCTTTTGATAAAGTTTCATCAGATGCAGCTTTGCAGGACAAAAATAGAAAGGGTAGATATACTGTAGCTGCAAAACCGCTAGGGAATAGAAGTAACTCAAAAAACTCTTTAATATCTACTGCTAAAAAAAGTTGTGTTAGTAAAAAAAATAAATTACAGATAGAGAAAAAGACTCTCAGAAGCAAGATATCTTGTGAAATTTCTACTAAATATTATAAAAATGGAAACTTGTGCTATGCGGGCTGCGTGATGAACGAAAAACGCTGTGGGCCGGGAGTTATCTTTGATACTCAAAGTAAAGAACTAACAGTTTCATCATGGGAAGATGATAAAAATACAGGAAAATTTTCTCAGCTAAATGACAAAGGTGAAGTTGTTTTTACTGGTAAGTTAGAAGGCAGTAGAAGAAAGGGTATTAACCTTTCTTATGCTGACAACGGACATATATTTGTTTCAGCCTATAAGGGTGATGAATGTACCATTGCGTCTGAATTTGATAATGAAGGAAATTTAGTATACTCAGGTGGAGTCCAAGATAATGTCAGAAATGGAGTAGGTGTGGAGTTTAATTTAAACTCAGAGATAATTTATAGTGGAAACTTTGAAAATGGACTTTACAACGGAGAAGGAATTCTATACAGAACAGATGGCAGTATAGTGCAGGGAAATTTTAAAAATGGTGAGGTTTTTGGTTTTGCTGTAGAGTTCAATGAATGTGGCGATAAAATTTATGAAGGTAACTTTAAAAATGGAAAATATGATGGTATAGGATGTAAGTTTACCAAAGGCGGTCTAAATTTCAAGGGCACATTTGAAGCTGGGAAAAGTGTAGGTATGTTTGAGGTTTGTAATGGTGCTTCGGAAATAATATATAAAGGTGAAGTAAAAAATGACCGTTACGAAGGCAAAGGAACATACTATGTAAATGGCAAAAAAGTATATGAAGGAGAATTTAAAAACAACTGCTATAACGGATATGGCAAAGAATATCAAGATGATATTTACAGATATGAAGGTGAATTTTTAAATAACAAAAGAAATGGTTTCGGAATCAGTTACAAAGAAGATAAGATGTTATATAAAGGCCATTGGAAAGATGATCAGTATGATGGTTGTGGAATTTTATACTCAAATGGCCAAGCTAAATTTGCCGGAGAATTTAAAAATGGTAAAATGAACGGTCGCATAAATAAAATGAACAATGGTCAAGTCGTTGATGAGTGCATATACTGTAACAATAAAGTTACATATATGAGAAAATTTGAATTAGATGAAGATAATAATTTAAGTATAGTATATGAGGGATATATAGAGCATAATTTGCCAAATGGTTCTGGCTGTAAATTTGATTTGTATGGCGAAAAAGAAAAAGAAGGTTTCTTTAGAGACGGTGATTTTGAATATCCTTTGCAAATATCAAAAAAGAAAAATTTGAAATCTTTACCAGAAGTAGATTATTTAGAAAATACAGAATACTGTGATTTTATCAAGGGTGCAGATTATCTTGTAGAAAAAGATTTCAAAAATTTTATTTACAGCGGCATGGTTAAAAATAATAGCCCTGAAGGAAAAGGTACGCTGGCTTTCCCAAAATATAAATTTAAAGGTCAATTTAAAGATGGAAAGCCTTTCGGTAAGGGTATGATAATACAGGATGGGAAAGTTGTTGTTAAAGGAAATTTTACTCCTATTCATACAGAAAATTGCAAGGTTATTGATATGTATGGTGTGAGCTATTTTTATAAATAAATCAAACTTATAGAATGATTTTAATTAAAATTAAAAAGAGGGTTTACAATGTACTATGAATATAAAACTAAAAATACTTGTGCTAGAATGATAAGCTTTGAGATAGAGGGTAACATAATAAGAAATATAAAATTTCAAGGCGGATGCAATGGTAATTTGAAAGCTATTTCAAAATTGTTAGAAGGTTCAACAGTAGAAGAAATAGAAGCAAAATTATTAGGAAATACTTGCAGAGATAAAAATACTTCTTGTGCAGAACAGCTGGCAAAAGCCGTCAGAGAAGCTTACGACAAGATTAATAGATAAATATTTTTTTATAAATGACTTGTATTAATTTTAAGGGAGAATTTTTTATGGGTGCTAGCGCTAATGAAATTTACAAACTTTGGCTTGAAAAGGTAAAAGACGACAGGGATTTAATTTGTGAGTTAGATGATATTTCAGGGAAAGATGAAGAAATATTTGATCGCTTTTATACTAAACTCAAGTTTGGTACAGCAGGATTGAGAGGAGTAATTGGTGCTGGCACTAATAGGATGAATATATATACCGTGAGACAAGCAACTCAGGGTTTGGCCAATTATCTGAATAACAATTGTAAGAAACCTAAGGTCGCGATTGCCTATGATTCCAGAATAAAATCAGAACTTTTTGCAAAAGAATGTGCTAGAGTTCTTGCGGCGAATGGGGTTAAGGTATTTATAACTAAAGAGTTGCAACCGGCGCCTGTCTTGTCCTTTGCTGTAAGAGATTTAGCTTGTGATAGTGGAATAATGATAACAGCTAGCCATAACCCTGCAAAATATAATGGATATAAGTGTTACGGTAGCGATGGATGCCAAATAACCGATGAAATGGCTGCATCTGTTTACAGTGAAATTCAAAATGTAGATATGTTTACTGATGTTAAGCTCAGTGACTTAAGTATAGAATTAGAAAAAGGCAATGTGGAATATATAAGCGAAGAGCTTTACGATAGTTATATAGAAAATGTGAAAAAACAAAGCATCAGACCTGGTTGCGCTAAAGATGCAAAGTTAAAAGTTGTCTATTCACCGCTAAACGGAGCAGGAAACAAGTTAGTGAGAAGAGTCTTAAATGAAACAGGAGTCTATGACATAGTAACTGTTAGGGAACAAGAATTCCCTGATGGGAACTTTCCTAGCTGTCCTTACCCGAACCCGGAAATTCGTGAAGCTATGGAATTAGCAATTAAATTAGCAGATGAGGTGAAGCCTGACTTAGTGCTTGCTACAGATCCGGACAGTGACCGTGTTGGTATAGCTGTGGAAAATAACGGAGAGTATATACTAATAAGTGGAAACGAAAACGGGGCCTTGATGTTTGATTATATATGCAAAGGCCGTATTGAACAAGATACTATGCCAAAAAATCCGATGGCTGTAAAAACTATAGTAACAACTCAACTTGCAAGCGAGATTGCCGAAGAATACGGCGTAGAACTTGTAAATGTTCTAACAGGTTTCAAATGGATAGGGGATCAAATTTTAAAGCTTGAAAATAAAGGCGAAGAAAATAGATACCTATTTGGATTCGAAGAAAGCTATGGTTATCTTGCTGGAACTTACGTGAGAGATAAAGATGCTGTGGTTGCTTCTATGTTGATATGTGAAATGGCAGCTTATTATAAAAGAACACAAGGTAAAAATCTTTATCAGGTTCTTATGGATTTATATGAAAAATATGGATTTTATAAAAATAAAACTTTGAACTTTGAGTTCGAAGGTGCAACTGGTATGCAAAAAATGGATAATATTATGCAAAATTTAAGGAAAGCTCCAATGACTTCTATAGCTAATATTGAAGTTTTAAGTATATCTGATTATTTGAGCTCCCAAGAAGTAAATCTTAAAACTCAAGAGTTAAAAGATATAAATTTGCCTAAATCTAATGTTTTGCTTTTCTCACTAACAAATGGTTCAACTGTTGTTGTAAGACCATCAGGAACAGAACCTAAAATAAAAGTCTATATTACTGCGGTGGGGAAAACTTCTGATCAGGCAAACCATTTGCAAGATAAAATAGTAGAAAGTATGTCATCGATGATAAATATGATGTGATTTTGTGCGTGATAGGAGCAAGCTGTCCTAGACAGCTTTGGATACTTTTGCGGAACATTGGGACAAGAAGTACCCAAAAATTTCCAAGTCTTTGTGATAATTTGGTAAATCTGAGATGGACAGGCCGGCCAATTAATTCACTCTGTTCTAAAGCTTTCTTTTTAGAGTCTACAAAAAATTCGCGTTCCTCCTTTATCCTTAGGAGCAAGAGGCTTTGCCGTTGCCAAGTTCCCTAATTGTTCAGGCTGGCTTTCTTCTGCTGAACTTTCTGCTGGTATTTGTCCTCAATCTTAGCCTCAAAGTTTATAAATTCGGGAGTCGAAAGGACCCATTCTTCACCAGAAGATTTAGCCCCTTTCTTTAGGTCTTTCAGCAACTTTTTTGCGTCCAAATAAGCTTCACAACCATCAACGCTTACAGCACAGTATAATGTACAAACGCTAATTGCAAGTAGATACATCCAACCAAAACAACAACTATTACCTTTACGTATAAGGTTAACAGAATATGCAAGTTTAACCATATTCATGGCAGCAACAGCCTCCTCATTTCCTTGTTTAGCATCTTCTATGGTTATAAGGCGCATTGTACTCTGCATTAATAGGAGTTTGTCAAGACTGCCTATTTGAAATTGTGTTAAAAGCCATTCTTTGGGACTTTCTTTTATCTCTTCTCCATTATCATCAATAGGAACACACCGCTGCTGCTCCTGCTCATCAATAAAAGCAGACCTATCCTTTTCATAAAAAAGCTGAATACACGCATAAGCAGCCCCATACAGAAAGCGCAGCGAAGTAGGAGCCTGATCCGATATAAAAGCAGCAGTCAGAGCAGCCACATAATTATAAGCAGCAGCCAAAGCATCCACATGATTATAAGCAGGATGCTCCTCCACTGATTCCGTTGCTGAGTCTTCTAGTTTTTTAGGTTGATGTATACCTTCATTTTCAACTCCTTCGCCCTTACTCTCTGGAACAGCAGCAACAACCTCATCGGACTCGGTTTTTGATACATCTGATTCTTCAAGGGAGTTTC
>JAZUOT010000004.1:0-15912 GCA_045604805.1 Acutalibacteraceae bacterium
TATTATCTTACATCGCATAATGACGTCAAAGCATTTGCTCATGCTGTGAGGAGTCACTGGAGCATAGAAAATCAGCTACATTGGCAATTGGATGTTACTTTTCGTGAAGACAATAGTCGGGCAAAAAAAGATAATTCCCCACTAAATTTAAACATCCTGCGCAAAGAGTCTCTGCGACTTTTAAAACAAGCTGATTTTGGTAAGCGTGGCAGCATTCGCAGAAAGATGTCCAGAGCCGCTATGGATAATTCTGCTCTTGCTACCATTTTTAGTGAAAAGTAAATGCTTTTGCCGTGGGTGTTGGATATTTCCGACTTGATGCTGCAATTTACGATTCAAAAAAACACATTTGTTCAATTACAGCTAATTTTACGCACACACAAAAGAGCTCCATAGCAAGTTTAAGTTCTTCGCAGCTGGGGAAACTAGGAGCGATTCTCAAGTTGCTGTCATTAGGGTCATTCCCCAGTGGATAAGTAGCTCCTGCATCTGTAAGTACAAGGCCGGCTTCTTTACACATAGCTACAACTTTTTTAGCTGTACCGGGGTAGAGGTCAATATTCACGAAATAACCCCCATCCACTTTATTCCATTTGGCAATATCCAAACCATCTAGTTGTTTTGAAAGGGTGTCTAGTACTATATCAAATTTTGGTTTTAAGATAGCCTTATGTTTTTGCATATGTGCAGCAACATCATTTTTTTTAAAAAACAGGCTATGTCTTAGCTGATTAATTTTGTCAAAACTGATTGAACGATATTTGTAATATTCTCGTATAGATCTCATGTTAACTTTGCTTGCAGCTACTGCAGCAACGCCTGCTCCCGGGAATGTCATTTTCGAGGTAGAGGTGAAAAGTATAGGTAAATCTTCGTTGTTATTTTTTTTGCATTCTGACATTATGCTCAGTAAATTAACGCTATGTTCGCCTACGTCATGAACGCAATAAGCGTTATCCCAGAAGATACGGAAATCTTTCGCAGCAGGTTTCAATTTAGAAAATTTCCTTACAACATCATCTGAGTAGGTGATCCCTGCAGGGTTAGAATATTTTGGGACGCACCATATTCCCTTGACAGATTCATCTTTTTCAACTAAATCTTTTACGGTATCCATATCTGGACCGTTTTGATCCATCTTTATAGGGATCATTTCAAAATTATAATAGGCAGTTATGCCAAAATGTCTATCGTAACCCGGGACAGGACATAAAAATTTTATATTATCTTGCTTACACCAAGCTTTACAATCAGCAACCCCATGGGTATAAAAGCAAGTTATAGCGTCAAACATCAAACTAAGACTTGAATTTCCGCCTACAAAAATATAGTCTTCAGGAACATCTAAAAGTTTTGCGAAAAACTTTTTCATAGGGGAAATCCCATCAAATAAACCATAATTTCTAACATCCGCACCGTCTATATTGAAATCGGTGGTTTTATCTACAACATCAAGTAAGTCTAGCGAAAGCTCAATTTGCTCTGGACTGGGTTTTCCTCTAGCCATATTTAGTGATAAATTTCTACTTTTAAAAGACTCATAGTCCTTTTTCAAGCGATATTTGAGCTCTAAAAGTTCATCTTTTGAAAGGGCAGAAAAACTTTTCACTGCAATAACTCCTTTTCAAAAACAACTAACAAGTTCTCGGGAAAGGCAAAACGTCACGGATATTTTGTATCCCGCTCAAATACATAAGCAATCTTTCAAAGCCAAGTCCAAAACCAGAATGAACACAGCTTCCGTATTTTCTGAGATCTAGGTACCATTCATAATCATCTATATTCATAGAACATTCAAGCATGCGCTTTTTTAATTTTTCAGAACACTCTTCTCTTTGGCTGCCACCTATAAGCTCTCCTATACCAGGTAAAAGCAGATCCATAGCGGCAACTGTTTTATTGTCATCGTTTAGCTTCATGTAGAAGGCCTTTATCTCTTTCGGATAGTCAATAACAAAAACAGGAGCTTTAAAGACTTCTTCGGTCAGATATTTTTCATGTTCAGTTTGCAGGTCCATGCCCCATTTTACCTTATAAACAAAATTGTCATTATTCTTTTCCAAAATTTCGATGGCTTTTGTGTAAGTGATTCTGTTGAACTTTTCTAACTGTATTACGGATTCTAAGCGTTCTATCAAGTTTTTATCTATAAAGCGGTTGAAAAACTCGATATCTTCTCTGCAGTTTTCTAAAACATAGCTTACAACGTATTTGACCATGGATTCAGCTATATCCATATTATCTTCCAGATCAGCAAAAGCTATCTCCGGTTCTATCATCCAGAATTCAGCTGCATGCCTTTGGGTGTTGGATTTTTCAGCTCTAAAGGTTGGTCCGAAAGTATAAACTCTACCCAGAGCCATAGCCATACATTCTGCTTCGAGTTGACCTGAGACAGTCAAAGATGTGTGTTCTCCGAAAAAATCTTGACTATAATCGATGCTGCCATCATCGTCTTTGGGAACTTTATTCATGTCTAAAGTTGTAGCACAAAACATAGCACCTGCACCTTCGCAATCGCTATGAGTCAAGATTGGCGTATGTGCATAAAAAAAGCCTTTTTCATTGAAAAAGCGGTGAATGGCAAAAGCGGCATTCGAACGAAGCCTAAATGAAGCACCTAAAGTATTTGTACGTGCACGAAGATGAGGTATTGTTCGTAGATATTCTAGAGTGTGACGTTTTTTCTGTAATGGATAATCAGAGTTTGATCTATTGTATATCTCTATACATCTAGCTTGCATTTCGAGAGGCTGTTTTGCACTAGGAGTTAGAACTATTTCTCCACTTACCTTTATACTAGCTCCAACGTTGAGCTTCTTTACTTCTTCGAAATTATCTATTTTGTCAGCTTCAAATATTATTTGAAGATTATTGACAACCGATCCGTCATTTAAATCAATGAATCCTAATTTTTTAGAATCCCTAATGCTTCTAACCCAGCCAAAAACATCAACAGCCTTTGAAATATATCTCTCTTTGTGCCTAAAAATATCAACTATCTGTATTTTATTTTCTAGCATAAACATCACCCAACTTAACTTTGAAAACTCAAGTATGATACTACAATAAAATAGAATTTGCTTCAAGGGAGTAAATTGCAGGAAAATAGCAAAAAATATCGTCTATAATATTGAAGGCTTAAATATGTATAGTAGTAGAGAAAAAGACAGATCTGATACGGATCTGTCTTTTTTTAATGGCACGCTCGATCAGCTCAAGGCCTAAATGACGAAAGTCCCGACTTGGACCTTTAACGTTAGGTACAGTAAGGTAAAATCTTGAAGCAGCAATACCCCCAAGCGAACTATCCAAGAGGTAAAAATAAAACTAAGCAAGTAACTCCAAAGAGTACTTAGCGAAATAACAGTGATTTATCAATAAGATTTTGGGTGGCGTGCCGAAGTACGCACAGCATGATAAAAGGAAAATCCATCTCTATCCCATTAGATTGTATTATAAACAAAAACGCTTGTATATCTTTTTCAAAAACCAAACACGTGGAGCGGGAGACGGGGTTCGAACCCGCGACATTCAGCTTGGGAAGCTGACGCTCTACCACTGAACTACTCCCGCACGAATGTTTTTTATACTAACATTTTTTTGGGATTTAGTCAAATTGTTTTTCTAGGAGTACCCTTTTGCGAGTGTTTAGAGAAAAGAATATACGATTGAGGGATTTAATCGCCAGTTACGTAAGGTAACCCCCAGTCAAAATCAGTCTTTCCTACCGATGATAGCTTGCCAAAAATGCTCTATCTGGCTATGATAGACATTACGAAAAAATGGACCCGGCCGAAGGCAAAATTAGATTTCGATCCGTGCGCAGATGTCCATCTATTTCGCAGAGCGTATGCCAGATTAACACCGCTGATGACGAATATCAAGGGTAAATAAACGGCTTTGCCGCCCTTGACTTTCGTCACCCCATCGGCGTTATGGTGTTGAAAAGGATGTAGCCGGAACAAGCCGGCCACATCCCTCAATTAATTTACTCTATTCTAACTACTATTTAGAGTTTACACAGAATTCGGGATTCTGCCCCAAGCTGCGAATTAATTATTTCTCTTATATTCTTCTTCGGTGGTAAAATGCACATTTTCAGGCAATTCATCATCAGAAATACGAGTTTCACCGGAAGCAATATTTTTCGCCAATTCATCTTCCAAAAGTTTTCTTATAGAGAGACCTACCTGGCGCTTACTTACATCAACTTTCGTAACAATAGCCATAGCGGTATCTCCTATTTGAATTGCATCTTCTGGTTTATTTATTCTCTTATTTGAAATTTGAGATATATGTATAAGTCCATCGACACCCGGTATAACACTGACAAACACGCCAAACGGAGCAAATCTTACAGCCTTTACTTCTACTATACTGCCTATTGGATAATCGCGTTCAATTATCTTCCAAGGATCTGCATTAGGATCTTTATGTCCTAACTCTATTCTCTTTTTCTCTTTATCAAAACTTTTGACGTATACATCTATTTTGTTACCAACACTTACTATCTGTGAAGGGTCTGATACCTTGCTCCAAGAAAGTTCGCTAACATGGAGTAAACCATCTACACCACCGATATCTACAAAAACACCATATTTGGCAATACCTCTGACAGTTCCATCAAAGCGATTTCCTACTTCAAGACTTTCCCATACTTTGCGTTCTTTTTCTTGCTTTTCTTCTTCTAAAACAGCTCTCATCGATGCAACAACACGCCTACGGGCACGATCGAATTCTATAATTTTAACTCTAACTTCTTTGCCATTTATCACTTCTGGGTTGACATTTCTTCTATCAGAAATCATTGAACCTGGTATAAATACACGTACACCTTTATAATTAGCAATAGCACCGCCCTTTATCACACTGGTAACAGAACAGCTTATGATACTTTTATTTTCACTGACTTCCTGTAGTTCATCCCATGCCTTAGACAGTTCTACACGTTTCTTGGAAAGTATAACAGTACCTTCATTTTCATTGGTTTCTAAAACAAAAAGCTCAAGCTCATCACCCAGACTTACTATATCACTTGGAGTATCAAAATCTTCGATGGATAGTTCTCCACGAGGTATAATACCTGACTGTTTCCTACCGATATCAACAAACACATCTGTAGCAGTAATATTTTCAACTGTACCCTTGACTAATTTACTCTCACTAAAGCTTTTAAAAGAATCTTCTAGCATCTCCGCAAAATTTTCATCACTACTACCAATATCTATATCTGGCACAACAACGATCGGTTGCGGAGCAACAGCGTCATCTAAAGAACCTATTTTTTGATCAAGATCCATACTTTTTTTCACATCTCCAAACTGCGAATGATTGTAGTCTAAGATACTTTCAACATTAGACTGAATTGACTGATTATCTAAATTCTCCAATTTTTTAATTGCCTCCCCTATCACGGCAGACGGAGTAGAAGCTCCCGCCGTTATTCCTATACAATTTAAACCTTTTATATCCCTAATCGGTATTTCTTCTGCTGTTTCTACTAAATAGGTGTCACAATAAAGTTCGCACAATTCTTTTAATTTATTAGTATTTGAACTGTTCTTTCCACCAATAACTATCATAGCATCGGAAGATTTTGCAAGTTGCTGAGCTTCAAACTGCCTCTTACACGTTGCATCACATATTGTATCAAAAATCTGTAAATTTGTACATAACTTCTTGGCTATTACTAAAATTTTATTCCATTCAGCAGTGCTAAAAGTAGTCTGCGCTACTATTACTATTTTTTTGTGAATTAGGTAGTTTCCAGTACTCCAAATTTCCTCAAACTCTTTGGAATTGGCAAAAGCGATACTTTTAGTTTTACAATTACCTATTATTCCTCGGACCTCCGGATGGTTTTTGTCACCAGCTATTAAAACAACGGTATCATCTGTTGAATACTTTTCCACTATCTTATGTATTTTGGAAACAAAAGGACAAGTAGCATCTAAAAATTTAATCCCTAATTCAGTACATTGTTTTTTTACATCAGCAGGTACTCCATGTGACCTTATTACCATTATGCTGTCTTTTAGAACTTCTTCTGGAGATTTAACTATCTTTACCCCGTGTTTTGATAGTTCATCTACAATTTGAGGATTGTGAATAATAGGACCTAAAGTTACGACTTTTTCCCCTTGAGATAAAAGTTTTCTCACATTTTCCAAGGCTCTATTTACTCCAAAACAAAAACCGGCACTTTTTGCTAATCGTACTATTGCCACTTGTCAAACATCCTCTTTATGCAATTTTTTTATTTCATCCATAACAGTCCGAGCGGCCTTGCGTATATTT
Source organism: Acutalibacteraceae bacterium (assembly GCA_045604805.1). GTDB lineage: Bacteria > Bacillota > Clostridia > Oscillospirales > Acutalibacteraceae > JAZUOT01. The sequence goes on from JAZUOT010000004.1 coordinate 6,301, forward strand.
TCTCTTTTGTTTTCCCCAAAACTTTCACATGGGATAGGCTTCCCATAATGTATAGTTATTTTGCGCAATAACCTAGGTACTTTTCCATTTTTGCAAGATATGCTAACTGGAACTATAGGGACTCCACACTGCAAGGCTATCATCACAGCACCAGCTTTTGGTGCTAAAAATTTGCCATCTTTAGATCTTGCACCTTCCATAAAAATTCCAACTATTTCCCCTTGGGATAGTAATTTTTTTGCATGCTGTATTGCTTCTTTTCCTCCTGAGCCGCGTTTCACAGGGAAAGCTCCCAAAGCATACAATAATCCGCGCAAAATTTTATGCTGAAACAGCTCATGCTTGGCCATAAAGTACACCTGTTTTTTATGAGATATAGCTATCAAAAGCGGATCTTTGTACTGAATATGGTTAGGACACAATATGTACGGAGTGTCATTTGGCAATTTCCCTTCGTATTTTACTCTATAAAAATACAGCAATTTATATAACGGCATCACTAAAAATCTTGCCACAGCATAAAAAGGTGTCATCATAAATTTCGGCCTCTATTATTTTTCTTTAATTTGTTTAAAATTGTATCCGATACGGTATTTATGGAATCATCCAAAGTTAAGTCACTTGTATCTATAAGTATAGCATCTTTATCCTGCCTAAGCGGAGCTATTTTTCTGTTCATATCTTGAAAATCACGTTTTTCTATTTCTTTATGTATTTCAGACAAATCGACTTTCTGCCCTTTGGCATTTAGCTCGGCAAACCTACGGTTTGCTCTTGCTTCTACGCTGGCAGTCAGAAAAATTTTAACATCTGCGTAGGGAAGCACAACAGTAGCTATATCTCGTCCATCCATGATCAAGTCATACTTTTGTGCCAAACTTCGTTGTCTATCTATTAGAAAATCTCTAACGGCCTTTATTGACGATATGTTCGATGTTAACATAGATATTTCATTTAATCGTATTTTTTCGCTAACATCAACACCGTTCAAAATAATTAGCTGTTTGCCACATTTAAAGTCTATATTTATATTTATGTCTTTAAGAAAACTACTAACACCCTTTTCATCTTTGCTATCTATCGAATTTTCCTTTGCAAAAAGAGCTATGCTCCTGTACATCGCACCGGTGTCAATATACACATATCCCAATCTTTCCGCAACTTTTCTGGCTATCGTACTTTTTCCTGCAGCAGATGGCCCGTCTATCGCCACTGATATCATAAAGTCAGCCTCCATAAACAAACAAATAAATTAATCGTACAATATATTTCTCCCGGCAGCATAACCTGTGCAAAAGGCTATTTGAAGATTATATCCCCCTGTATAAGCGTCCACATCGATAACTTCCCCTGCAAAGAACAGACCTTTTATTAATTTTGACTGCATAGTTTTAGGGTTAATTTCTTTAGTACTTACTCCACCTCTGGTTATTATCGCTTCACTGAGAGGGCGAAATGATTTTACTTTCAAAGTAAAATTTTTCAAAAGTTTAGCAAAATTTAAGCGCTGTATTTTATTTATAGAATTACATGGCGTATCAGCCGAAATGTCACTTAGTCTAAGTATTACAGGAATTAGCTTCCTGGGTAGCAAATTGTGCAATAAGTTTTGGAATTGTTTATTTTTATTTTCTGAAAATTCTCTTAGCAAACGAGCATCAAGTTTTTCGCTATTTAAGCCAGGCTTGAAATCGATGGATATAGTATAGCCATTTTCATGTATCATATGTGCACTTGCACTCAAGACTAGTGGACCAGATACACCAAAATGTGTAAACAACATTTCCCCCAATTCCTTGTAGAGCACTTTACCATTCTCGTTTGACAAAGTCAACGATACATTTTTTAAAGAAAGTCCCTGGAGCTCCTTACAAAAATTTTCGTAACAAACCAATGGCACAAGCGATGGCGACGGTTCAATTATATTATGACCAAGAGATTTAGCCAAAACAAAACCATCACCTGTAGAACCAGTACCAGGATAGCTTACTCCACCGGTGGCTATGAGAATATTCTTTGCATATATTTTCCCATCACTATGCTTTAGGCCATAAACAGAATTGTTGTCTAATAAGATCTGTTTTGCCTTAGTTTGCAAAAAATAGCATCCATTCTGAAATGCAAAATTCGACAGGCATCTCACAACATCAGAGGCTTTATCGGAAACAGGAAAAACCCTTCGACCTCTTTCTGTTTTTGTTTTTAAACCTAAATTTTCGAAAAAATCTATCGTATCCTGCGGAGAAAATGTATTAATAGAACTATGTAAAAAACGTTTGTTTGAGATAACTGCATCCATGAATTCTTCAATAGTGCAGTTATTTGTAATGTTGCAACGTCCCTTACCTGTTATTGAAAGTTTTTTTCCAACTGAATTATTTTTATCTAAAATTAAAACTTTTGCTCCGTTCTGAGCAGCTGTTCCAGCTGCCATCAAACCCGATGGGCCTGCCCCTATTACGACTAAATCATAACACTCTAACATTGAAGATGCGTTCCTTAAATTCATGATCAGAGTCTGATTATATCATTACATGTGGAGCTTAGCAATTTGGAGTGTAGCATCCACCACACCTGCCGCCTAACTACTATTTAGAGTTTACACAATATTTGGAATTGTATCACAATGAATACTAGTTTATTTCCTGCAGATATTCCTCCAGATTACTTTTTATGAGAGTGACATTAGGTCCATATATCACTTGTATAGCCTTGCCTCTTTTTATAACGCCCACGGCGCCTGTTTGTTTTAATGTATCGGTATCCACTGTTTCTTCATCTTTCACGCTAAGTCTCAATCTAGTTGCACAGCAATCAACATCTTCGATATTATCTTTGCCGCCCAAAGCCTTAGTTATAATTTCGCTTAAATCATCTTTGCTGCTTGTTTTTGTTGTTTCTTGAGATTCGCTTGCAATATTTCTGCCTACCTGAGTATTTATACCGGTTTTTTTGTCGAGATCTTCGCGGGTGTAAAGCTTTGACATTTGTTCATTGTTTATTTCTCTTCCTGGAGTCATGATATTAAATTTTTTGATGCAAAAAGTAAACACCAAGTAGTATAGGATAAAATATACTATTCCTATCAAAACTATGTAAAACCAATGTGTCTTACTATTACCCTGCAATATACCAAAAAGAGTGAGATCTATAAGTCCACCAGAAAAAGTCGTGCCAACAGCGATTCCGAAAACCTTTATGAGAGCATAAGAAAGTCCAGCCATCACGCAGTTGAAACCATAATAGAGCCCCGGTGCCACAAACAAAAATGAGAATTCCAGCGGTTCTGAAACACCAACGAAAAAGCAAGTTAGTGCTGCTGAAAGATAGAGTCCAGCAACGGCTTTTTTCCTATCTGGATTCGCGCAGCGGTACATAGCCAGTGCTGCACCAGTAAGACCAAACATTAATATAGCAAATTCTCCTGACATATATTTAGCAGCCTCAACGCTGTAGGAAGTAGTGCTAGGATCTGCAAGCTGAGCAAAGAAGATATTTTGTGCACCTTGCACTACAGTACCGTCTATTAACATTTCCCCACCGAGGGAAGTCTGCCAGAATGGCATATAAAATACATGATGCAAACCAAAAGGAATAAGAGCTCTAAAAATATAGCCATAGAAAAATGAACCAAAAACACCAGCACTATTTATAGCCTGCCCCAAAGCTAAAATACCAACTTGTATCATGGGCCACACAAAATATAAGGTAGTACCAACAAGCATTGAAACTACGACAGAAATTATAGGGATAAAACGTATGCCACCAAAGAATGATATAGCTGCAGGTAATTCTATTTTATAAAATTTGTTATGCAGTGCAGCAACTATGAGTCCTATCACTATTCCGCCAAACACTCCCATGTTAAGGGACTGTATACCACATACACTAGTAGTTGTACTTTCTAGAAGTTCTGAGCCTTCTTCCAGTCTACCAGAGATATCAAGCAAACCATGTATCATTTGGTGCATGGTCAAAAAAGCTACCGCAGCAGAAAGTGTTGCAACAGCTTTTTCTTGTTTAGCCATACCCAAAGCAACGCCCATAGCAAATATCAAAGAAAGATTATCAAATATTATGGAGCCTACTTGGGTGAAAAGAGTTAAAACTTTAAATATAATAGTTTCCGGCCCCATTATAGATGTCAGATTATAAAGCTCTAAAACTGACTCATTAGTGAAAGATGAACCTATCCCCAAAAGAAAACCAGCTATAGGCAATAGTGCTATAGGAAACATAAATGATCTTCCGACTTTTTGTAAAACAGCAAAGGTCCTATTTCCAAGACTTTCCTTTTTATTCATAACTAATCTTTCCTCCGCAGAAAAATTTATCTAGTCATTCAGTTTGTTTTTGAGACTTTTCAGTTGAACACTTAGTTCTATGGGCAATCTATCCCCAAACTTAGCATAAAAATCTTCTATAGCTTCGGTCTCAGACAACCATTCTTGTTTGTCAACCTTGAGGATTTTTTCTAAAGTATCTTTTTCTATATCACAATTTTCTATATTTATATCATCTGTATAAGGTACATATCCAATAGCAGTCTCTTTTGCGTCGACTTTGTTCTCACATCTTTTTATTATCCAGTCCAAAACCCTTAGATTATCTCCAAAACCAGGCCACAAGAAATTCCCATCATCGTCTAGCCTAAACCAGTTCACATTGAAAATTTTAGGAGCATTTTCACCGAGTTCTTTCCCCATATCTAACCAATGCTGCCAATAGTCACCCATATGGTATCCGCAAAATGGTAGCATGGCCATAGGATCTCTTCTTACAACACCTGTTTTGCCTGTAGCTGCAGCAGTGGTTTCTGAAGCCATTATCGAACCGACAAATACACCATTTTCCCAATCTTTTGACTCATAGACAAGAGGTGTTAGCTTTGCTCTACGCCCACCGAATATTATTGCTGAAATTGGTACGCCTTGAGCGGTGTCAAATTCAGGGCTAATACTTGGGCAATTTTTGGCAGGTGATGTAAAGCGACTATTGGGATGTGCAGCATTCCCTTGATTTTTACTTGTAGACCAAGGTTCTCCCTTCCAGTCTATTGCATTTTCTGGCGGATTTTTATCCAAACCTTCCCACCAAACAGTATTATCTTCTAAATTAAGAGCAACATTGGTGAATATGGTACCTTCCTTAGTAGAGCTTAAAGCATTAGGGTTAGATTTAGCATTTGTACCCGGTGCTACACCAAAGAAACCATTTTCAGGATTAATAGCGTAAAGTTTACCGTCTTTTCCTTTGCGCATCCAAGCTATGTCGTCACCTACAGTAAACACTCGGTAACCATTTTTTCTGTAGCCTTCTGGGGGTATCAGCATGGCAAGATTTGTCTTTCCACAAGCCGATGGAAAAGCTGCAGTTATATACTTAGTTTCACCCTGAGGGTTTTCTATGCCTAATATGAGCATATGTTCTGCCATCCAGCCCTCTTGTTTACCTTGATATGAGGCTATTCTCAGTGCAAAACATTTTTTACCCAAAAGAACATTTCCACCGTAAGCGGAATTAACAGAGATTATTGTATTGTCTTCTGGAAAATGACAAATATAGCGCCTATCAATGTCAACGTCACAACTGCAGTGCAGTCCGCGAACCCAATCCTCGCTATCAGCAAGAACATCCCAGACTTTATTACTTACTCTTGTCATTATTATCATGTTTAAGACTACGTATATTGAGTCGGTAATCTCTACACCTATCTTAGCTATAGGGGAATCTAGCGGACCCATAGAATATGGAATTATATACATAGTTTTGCCCTTATAGCTCCCCTTTGCTATGTCGTAAAGCAAAGCATAGGCTTCTTTTGGATCTTTCCAGTTATTTGTCGGACCAGCGTCATTTTTATCTTTGCAACATATGAAAGTCTTATCTTCGACCCTTGCGACATCATTTTCAGCGGTACGATGTAAATAGCAGTTTGGTAATTTTTCTTCATTTAATTTTATAAGTTCGCCTGTTTTTGTTGCCTCTGAATAAAGTGCTTCTGTTTGCTCCCGGCTTCCGTCTATCCATACAACATTATCGGGTTTTACTAAATCTTTCATCTCTTCTATCCAAGCTAAAACACTTTTATTTTTTGTCATAAATCCAACTCCTACTCATATTAAAATTTATATTACCGTAGTACTATAGTGAATTTTGTTAGACTCTAGTCTCCAGGCTATCTATTGCAAGTGTCGCATAAGCATTTAAATCCATCCCAGCAGTATTCCCGCTTAAAAATTCATAATAAGCTTGAGAAGCGACCATTGCTGCATTATCACAGCAATATTTAAGCTCGGGTATGAATAATTCTATATTATTTTTTTTCGTCGAAATCTGCAAACGCCTGCGAAGAAGTGAATTTGCAGAAACGCCCCCTGCAACTACTATCTTATTTATATTTTTGTCAATAGCTGCTTTTATTATTTTTTCTTCCAAACAATCTACGACCGCTTTGCGAAACGAAGCTGAAAGATCATTTGTATTTAATTCTTGGCCTTTTTGTTTTTCTTTGTTTAAAGTGTTGAGCACAGCCGTTTTAAGTCCAGAAAAACTAAAATCATACTCACAGCCACTAACACTAGGTCTAGGAAATACAAAAGCTTCTTCATTCCCGCTCTCTGCTATTTTGTCCATATGGACCCCACCAGGGTATGGTAGCCCCATAGCCCTTGCCGCCTTGTCAAAGGCTTCACCAGCTGCGTCATCTCGGGTTTTGCCTATAAGCTGCATTTCGGTGTAGTCTTTCACATGAACTATGTGACTGTGGCCACCAGATACGACCAGCGCTAAAAACGGAGGTTCAAGTTCTTTGTGGCAAATGTAATTTGCAGCTATGTGTGAGCGCAAATGATGAGTCGGTACTAAAGGTATCCCACTAGCAAGCGATAAACCTTTAGCAAAGTTTACCCCTACCAATAAGGCGCCTATAAGACCAGGACCATATGTAACTGCTATCGCATCTATCTCTTTAAGCGAAAGTCCCGCATCAGCTAAGGCTTTATCGCTTATCTGAACAATCGCTTCACTGTGCCTGCGAGAAGCTATTTCGGGTACTACCCCTCCATAAAGCTTGTGTTCTTCTACCTGCGATGCTATCACTGAAGATAAAACTTCTCTGCCGTCCTTTACAACAGCCGCTGCCGTCTCGTCACACGATGTTTCTATGCCCAGTATATTCAATCAACATCACCCTCCATAGTTGCATTGTGTACATTATATCATATGTAAAGTGAACTTGAACTTTATAATGTGTGAGCGTACCGTCAATAAAAACACAATAACATAGTAAAACTAAAAAGCACTGAAAGAGCAAAAATGCTAAAAGAATTATTCCAACATGATATGAATAGCAAAGCAAGATGTAGGTAGTAGGAAAAAAAAGGAAGTGGGGAGGCAATGTAAAAATATACACGTTAATTTGTAATAAAGAAAACTACAGAATAAATTAGTATTTATATTACCTTTTCAATGTTTTGCTTGATTCTTTATTTTTGTGATTTTCAGGGGCTGTCTAATTTTAATTGTGCAAAACGACGAAAATTACAAATATAGCTTTGCAAAATATGTAAAATATTGTAAAATGAATGAGAGTTTTTTCTAAGTGATGACGTAAAGGTACTGTATGAATCAGGCTACCCTGAGCCTAAAGGAGGGAAGCATACAAATCAGGTAAAAAAATTTTTTTATTTTTAGGAATCAGGAGGGAAAAACGAATTTATGAATAAGTTTATAACCAAGTTCACAGCACTGGCACTAGCAATATTGTTGTTTGCAGGAATAAATGTCACAGAAATGCAAGCACTGTCTCAGAAATCACTCGCACACGCGGGGGGGGGGGGTGCTTTAGCCGCCGAAGATGAAACCTTTGATATTTCAAAGGGAAATATAACCATAAGCCAAGGTAGCGAAGATGGCAAAGTAAATGTGACACAAACTGATAGTGATGGCAGTGAAGTTGAATCAAAGACCGATGTGAGCGGGGCAATAATCATTACAGGTAGTACAGATGAGTACAATTTATATGTATGCGGTGGTGTAGGGAGTTCAGATTCGCCGGTGCAGATAGTTCTGGATGGAATGGAAATAGACTATACAAGTACAGATATAGGTAATCCGGTAGTTATAGGCGATGATGAAAATAGTTTTGCAAATATAGAAGTGCGTAAAGATTCAAAAATTACTGCGGGTCAAAGCTACTCAGCCCTGAGTGCTGGAGAAGGATCAGGTGTAACCTTGAGCGGAAGTGGAAAGTTAAGTGTGAGTACAGCTTCTTTTGAAAGTAGTGCAATTTATGTTGGTGGTGTACTTGTTGTAGATGGCCCTACTGTAGATATTAATGGTGGTGAATCTGGTATATCAGCAAGCTTCGATGTAGTTGTAAATAGCGGAACCATTAATGTGGAATACGCGGATGGGTGCGGTATCTGTGCCGGCGACGTTGACAGCGCACTTGAAGTTAATGGCGGCTCAATAAGTATAACTGAATCGGACACCGGTATCGAATGTCGAGGTGACCTTGAAGTTAATGGCGGCTCAATAACTATGTCCGAAGTAATTAGCGGTATTGCTGTTGATGGCGGAGATGGAGCAACAGCAACTTTAAATGGTGGAGACGTAGATATAAACTGTAATAGTGGCAGGGCTATGATGATTGGGCAAGAGGGCTACGGCGATTTAGTTATAAACGGTGGCGATTTAACTCTTAGCTCTAAGTCTAATATAGCTATGTATGCAGGAGGATCAATAACAATAGATGGTGCTGATACAAAGCTCGACCTTAGGGGTTCTGATGATGCTTTGACTGTTGGGCTAGGGACTTTGACTTTGAAAAACGGAACTGTAACTGGAAGAGCTACTGAGCCTGGCGACGATAATGCTGTATTTGCAAATGAAGTAAAAATAACAGGCGGAACATATAATTTTGACTCTGCTGTTGAGGGGTCAACTCAATACTACGGAGGAATAACAGCAGATACTGGTGTATTTGATATGACCGGCGGTTCTCTGTGTGCAAGCGCAAAGGAAAACGCTATTATTGGAAAAAAAGCTGATTTAAAGGTTGCAGCTGGGCGTCAGGGTAAGCCATCATTTGGTAGTGCGAAAGATGAAATTAGTTTCCCTGATGAAGGTTATGATTTTTTTGAAGGCGAAGATAAAACAGCCGCAGAAGCCAACAAAGTTGATAGTATAACTTTGCTAGAGGTAGACCCAGAAACAACGGTAAGACCTATGACAGAAGCAAAATGCGTTATAGCTAAACCGTCAGACGGTCCAGACGATCCAGATGATCCAGACGATCCAGATGATCCAGACGATCCAGATGATCCAGACGATCCAGACGATCCAGATGATCCAGACGATCCAGATGATCCAGACGATCCAGACGATCCAGACGATCCAGACGATCCAGACGATCCAGACGATCCAGACGATCCAGACGATCCAGACGATCCAGACGATCCAGACGATCCAGATGATCCAGACGATCCAGACAATCCAGACAATCCAGACAATCCAGACGATCCAGACGATCCAGACAATCCAGACAATCCAGATAATCCAGACAATCCAGATAATCCAGATAATCCAGATAATCCAGACAATCCAGAT
>JAZUOT010000005.1:0-56521 GCA_045604805.1 Acutalibacteraceae bacterium
CAACGGCAAAAATACGAACCCCAATAACTCCACCAAAACCGGCGAAAACCCTCTGCCAATTTTTCTTGGTCTTGGCTTTGCACTCCTATCTCTAATAAGCATAAAAAAATTGAAAATTTATAATGAATAATTAATAATTGATGTGGCAGGTCGAGAAAAATATTTTTTCTCGACCTGCTTTTGTGTTAACAGAGTTAGTAAGCGAAACCATAAAATATTCTGGGAAAAATTTCGCGCCAGGGGATGTTTTTTTTGATGGTTATGAGTATCGCACCAATGTAAGACGTCTTCTACTGGGGAAAGTAAAATTTAAAATTGGTTATTTCTAGAAATTTTAACTCTTAATTTGGAAGCACTCTCGAAAAGTTTAGTATTTATGGTATAATTGGCAAATAGGATATGGAAATTTACAAGAAAATGAAAAATGTAAGTTTTTTATATAATACCAATTGTAACTAAATTAAAATTTAATCATTTCATATTTACTTTATTTGATTATCATGCAAAAATTAAACTATCAAAAACTTTTAGATAATGAAATTGAATATTTATTAGGAAACAATGTCAAGTACTCTCTGTTGTTGCATTGCTGCTGTGCTCCATGTGCATCTTATGTTACAGAATATTTATGTAAATATTTTGATGTAAGCGCTTTCTTTTTTAATCCTAATATCTACCCTTATGATGAATATCAATTACGTCTGAAAGAGCTTTTCAAGCTTTCTAGATTATCAGAACTCGATTTTGATATTATTGAAGGAAAATTTGATGCAGATTTATTTTATTCTGAGATACAAAATTTAGAAAATGAGGCAGAAGGTTCTTTGAGATGTGAAAAATGTATAAAATTAAGATTAGAGAAAACAGCCAAACAGGCCCAAAAATTAGGCTTCGATTACTTCACTACCACTCTTAGCATTAGTCCTCATAAAAACGCAGATTTTATAAACCAATGTGGTAAAGAACTTTCCAATATTTATGGGGTTAAGTTTCTCTATTCTGATTTCAAAAAAAGAGAAGGCTTTAAAAGATCATTAGAACTATCAAAAAAATATAATCTGTACCGCCAAAACTATTGCGGATGCAAATTTTCTTTTAGGGATTAATAAAAGTCTATAAACAGGGGTAAAATGATGTCAATTCCTTTAGCTGAAAAACTAAGGCCTAGCTCTTTGGATGAATTTGTTGGACAAAAACATCTTTTAAGTTCGGGAAAAGTTTTAAGAAATATAATAGAATCCAAAAAAATACCAAATCTTATATTTTATGGGCCACCCGGTACAGGGAAAACTACACTCGCTAATATAATAGCAAAGCAAACAAGTAAAACTCTGAAATTTTTGAACTGTACTACTGCTACCACATCAGATATAAAATCTGTTTTCGAGGAAGTTGGAACATTTTCTGCTCCATCTGGGATTCTCTTGTACCTTGACGAAATACAATACCTAAACAAAAAACAGCAACAAGTCCTCTTGGAATATACTGAAAATGGGAAAATCACACTTATAGCTTCAACAACAGAAAATCCAAGTTTTTATATTTATAGCGCAATACTCAGCAGAAGTATGGTTTTTGAATTCAAGGCAATAGACAAAGCTGAAATATCAAAAGCTGTTGAACATGCCTTTATATTTATGTCCGATGAACTTGGAAAAAAAATTGAAGTTTCAAAAGAGCTAGTAAACAGGATTTCAGCTATTTGCAAAGGTGATGTGAGGAAAGCCTTAAACATCGTAGAATTTGCTTCAATTTCTGCCAGAGAACTGGATGGAAAATATATCGTTACCGAGGATATAATAGAACAACTAACTCAATCTAGTATGATAAATTATGATAAATTTGGTGATGAGCACTATGACATTCTTTCGGCTTTTCAAAAATCTATGCGTGGCTCAGAGCCAAATGCTGCTTTACATTATCTTGCCAGGCTACTATACGCTGGTGATTTAATTTCGGCATGCCGCAGATTGATGGTTTGTGCCTGTGAAGATGTTGGACTAGCTTACCCACAGATAATCCCTATTGTTAAATCAGCCGTTGATATGGCTGTTCAATTGGGTATGCCAGAAGCAAGAATTCCATTGGCCGATGCTGTGGTTCTGGTTAGCTTATCACCAAAATCAAATTCGGCATACAAAGCAATAGATAAGGCTATAAAAGATATAGAAAATGGAAATTGCGGAAGCATTCCTAGACACCTTCAAAATTCACATTATGACGGCGATGACGTCAAAAATAAAGGTCAATTTTATCGATATCCTCACGAGTATGAAGAGCACTGGGTAAAACAACAATATCTTCCGGATGTTATTAAAAGTACAAGCTACTATGAACCATGTCAAAACAAAACCGAACAGGGATTCAAAAAATACTGGAACAAGATAAAGGAAAAATAAACTTTTTTGCTTTCTCTTTAAGTTTTAGTCTATTATCTGTTGAGTTGATGTGTTTCTGATATTGAACCACCTTACCATATAAAACTTTTCTATTTTTTGATGTATAAATTCACCCTCCCCAAAAAAAACTAAGTGAGATAAGAAATTAAATCAGAGGTTCCCTAGAATAGAAAAGCAGCTCTTAGCAAAGCATAGCGCAAAAGGAATCAGAAAAAACAGATGTAGAGTAGAACATATTTTCGGATTTATGACAGGCATCTTGTGTGGACTTACTATGCGTTCTAAAAATATTATTCAAGCCAATTTCAATAGACCTGGTATACAACATATTCAGGTACGAATTCTTGTTGCATAACGCTTCTTTCAGTAGGCAAATTGTATCCTTTTGGAGGAAATGGAAAAAAACAAAACATCAAAAAATAAGTACTCAGACTACCTTTTCCTCTTTTTTGATGTTTTGGCTGATCATTTATTTTATTTTTCTGTGTTTCTAAAGATACCCAGTTTTTATTCTAGCAACCGTGTCTATTGCTTTTTATAGCAGCTTGAGCGGCGGCCAAACGTGCTATTGGCACTCTGAAAGGCGAACAAGAAACATAATCAAGACCAGTTCTATGGCAGAATTCCACAGAAGAAGGATCTCCGCCGTGCTCTCCGCAGATACCGACATGAAGTTTCTGATTAGTATTTCTGCCGTTTTTCACAGCCATATCTACTAGCTGGCCCACACCATTTTGGTCTAATTTAGCAAATGGATCTGACTCAAATATTTTATTGTCATAGTAAGAATCTAAGAATTTACCGGCATCATCACGGCTGAAACCGAAAGTCATCTGAGTTAAATCGTTAGTGCCAAAACTAAAGAAATCCGCATATTTTGCGATATCTCCGGCGGTTATAGCAGCTCTTGGAATTTCTATCATAGTACCGACTTTATAATTAAGAGTTACACCTTCGTTAGCTATGATAGAATCCGCTGTAGAAGTTACTATATCTCTGACAAATTTAAGTTCTCTGTCCTCTCCAACCAATGGGATCATAATCTCAGGTTCAACAGTGAAGCCTAAATTTTCCTTATTTACCTTTATTGCTGCATTTATTACTGCGGTAGTTTGCATTTTAGCAATTTCAGGGTAAGTAACACTGAGTCTGCATCCACGGTGACCCATCATTGGGTTAAATTCATGTAAACCATCTATGATAGAATTTAGCTTTTCGACAGACATGTTCATTTCGCTGGCAAGTTCTTTTATATCTTCTTCTTTCTGAGGAACAAACTCATGAAGAGGAGGATCTAAGAAGCGAACTATCATAGGTCTTCCTTCTAGAACCCTGTACATATTTTCAAAGTCACTTTGCTGATATGGCAATATTTTACTTAAGGCTTTTTCTCTTTCTTCAACAGTTTCAGATACTATCATTTCACGAATAGCTTTTATTCTATCATCTTCGAAGAACATGTGTTCAGTACGGCAAAGCCCTATGCCTTCAGCCCCGAAATCTACTGCTTGCTTTGCATCTTTTGGGGTGTCTGCATTTGTGCGAACTTTAAGCTTTCTTCTTTCGTCTGCCCATTTCATGAAGCGGCCGAAGTAACCAGTTATTGAAGCAGCAACAGTTGGGATTGCTTCTCCATAAATAGCACCTGTTGTACCATCTATTGAAATATAATCCCCTTCTCTGTATTCTTTACCAGCAAGGGTAAATACTTTGTTTTCTTCATCAACAGAGATATCTCCACAGCCAGACACACAGCAAGTTCCCATTCCACGAGCAACAACTGCTGCGTGAGAAGTCATACCACCGCGAACTGTCAATATACCTTCAGCCGAATCCATACCTTCTATATCTTCAGGGGAAGTTTCAAGACGTACTAAAACAACTTTTTCTCCGCGTTCAGCCCAAGCTTTTGCATCCATAGCATTGAATACTACTTTTCCGCAAGCTGCACCAGGAGAAGCGGCCAATCCTTTACCTATTTGTTTTGCACTTTTTAATGCCTCAGCGTCAAACTGGGGGTGTAGCAAAGCATCAAGTTGCTTTGGTTCTACTCTCAGTACTGCTTCATCTTCACTTATCATACCTTCGTCAACTAAGTCTACAGCTATTTTCAAGGCTGCACTGGCAGTTCTTTTACCATTCCTTGTCTGAAGCATATACAGCTTGCCTTTTTCTATGGTAAATTCCATATCTTGCATATCTGTGTAGTGTTTTTCCAGTTTATCTGCGATATCGGCAAATTGCTTATAAACTTCAGGCATATCGTTTGCTAGCTGATCGATTGACTGAGGTGTACGGACACCAGCAACAACATCTTCACCTTGAGCGTTTATTAAGTACTCGCCAAAGAGTTTTTTCTCACCAGTTGCAGGGTTTCTTGTGAATGCAACACCTGTTCCTGAAGTTTCACCAGAATTCCCAAATACCATGGACTGAACATTTACAGCTGTTCCCCAGCTGTATGGAATATCATTCATACGGCGATATACGTTCGCCCTTGGATTATCCCATGAACGGAACACAGCCTTTACAGCTTCCATCATTTGTTCCTTAGGGTCAGAAGGGAAGTCACTACCCATTTTTTCTTTGTAGAAAGCCTTGAATGTTTTAACAAGTTCTTTCATATCGTTTTCGCTAAGTTCAATGTCTAATTTTATTCCCTTTTCAGCTTTTACTTTTGTTATGATTTTTTCAAACTCCGGTTTTGGTAAACCCATAACAACATCAGAAAACATTTGGATGAATCTGCGGTAGGAATCATAGGCAAACCTGGGATTTTGTGTGAGATTTGCCAAACCTTCAACTACTGTGTCATTTAGCCCTAAGTTTAATATGGTATCCATCATTCCAGGCATAGAAGCACGAGAACCTGAACGTACAGAAACTAATAAAGGATTTTCTGCGTCTCCAAATTTTTTGCCAACAAGCTCTTCCATCTTGCCAAGTGCTTCGTATATCTCTGCCTGTATCTCGTCTGCGATTTTCTTGCCATCTTCATAGTAACGTGTGCAAGCTTCTGTACTTATTGTGAAACCCTGTGGAACAGGCATCCCCAAGCTTGTCATTTCTGCTAAGTTGGCGCCTTTACCACCTAGCAGTTCCCTCATGCTACCGTTACCTTCTGAGAAAAGATAAACGTATTTTTTGCTCATCTAAATACTCCTCCCTAATTGCATCGTATATTCAGTAATTTAAATACTCTGACATTATAGCAAACTAGGCTGAAGTTTGCCATACGAAGATAGGCAAAAATTACGCAAAACTTACGAAAATCAATATTGAGGTAAAATGCAGAGAAATAGGGCAGAAAAAGAGAAAAGTTAATAACTTGGATGGAATTAATAATAATGCAACCTTCAAAAAATGGAAGATAAAATATAGCATAAAAGAGATATAAATTCTTCTATTTTTCTTACTACAAATTGTCTCTATAGTTTAATATAATACTTATACAAAAATAATGGAACAACAACTGATATTGACGATAAAGT
Organism: Acutalibacteraceae bacterium; assembly: GCA_045604805.1. Taxonomy (GTDB): domain Bacteria; phylum Bacillota; class Clostridia; order Oscillospirales; family Acutalibacteraceae; genus JAZUOT01. Next base: position 5,891 of record JAZUOT010000005.1, read on the forward strand.
AGAGAGCAAAGCTAAGAGTAATAATATATTATCTTGACCGCTAGCAGTATCATCACCAGAACCAGAACCAGAACCAGAACCAGAACTAGAACTAGTACCTGAACTAGTACCTGAACTAGTACCTGAACTAGTACCTGAACTAGTACCTGAACCAGTACCTGAACCAGTACCTGAACTAGTACCTGAACTAGTACCAGTATCAGTACCTGAACCAGTACCTGAACTAGTACCTGAACTAGTACCTGAACTAGTACCAGTACCAGTATCAGTACCTGAACTAGTACCAGAACCAGTACCAGTATCATCACCAGTATCAGTACCTGAACTAGTACCAGTACCAGTATCATCACTAGTAGTAGGTTCATCACTAGGAGTAGACTCTAACTCTAGTTCCGACTCTAAGGGGGGAGGTGAGGAATCTTCCATATTTGCTGTACTCTTAGTATCAGATTTAACTTTAGTACTAGCTTTTTTATTAGCGTTTTTAATATTTCTAACTCCTTCACTGCGTACCGCCTGAGATGACACTCCTTGATTTTCATCTGTTGATGATGCTACGGATAACTCATCCGATAAAGGCTCTTCTTGTTGGCTTACTGTCTGTACTTGCTTTTCAATAGAATTTTTCAATGTATTCGTGATTATTATTTCTCCGTCAAAGCTAACTGTCGCGAATACTTCTATTACACATTGTTCTGTTATAGGACTATTCACAGTAGTTGAAAAACTAAGTATTTCAGAAAAAGATTCCCCACCTGTTAGTTCCCATGCTATCTTTCTTGAAGTTTCATCATATGTAGCAAAGTGTGCCAAACTACCCAAATCTAATGTTAAAAATTCATCTATAGTTGTTTCTACCTTTATATTTTCAATATCACAACCACCTAAAACTATTTCATATGATATTTTATCTCCTTCTTTTACTTGAGTAGAACTGGAAATATCACACTTACCAGTATCATAACGAATACTGGCTACTCTTTCGTGAGTATGATCGTCTTTTGCAAATATTGCGACGCCTAAAAAAATAAAACAAACCAACAAAATCATCATAAAAACAAATATTTTTTTCTGCCGCAAATTGAATATTTTTTCTTTAGCTAACATAAGTCTCTCATCTCCTCACCAAATATTCTATGCTAATATTACAATTATAGTATAGCACATATATGCAATATGTTCAATATATTCAACAAGCTGCTGCCTATTCTTATAACAAGTAAGTCGAAGCTCATATTTAATCAAATAAAAAGTAAAATGTACAGTCGCAATCCGAAAATTTAATAGGCAAAGGAGAAAATAATATTGCAAAATTGAACAGGGAGCGCCCGTTGTATTATGGCGCTCCCTGTTATATCAATTATAAAAAATTTGGCAAATTAAAAAAATAAGAGTTAAGATGCTGTATTACGGTTTCCTCTACTCCTTCTCTGAGGTTTTTTAGATTTACACATTTCTATGTCAAAAGGCTCCCTATTCTCATCCCTTTGCAAAACAGGTTTTTCTGCCCCTTCGACAGATTTTTCTGTTATAGTAACTTTTTCGACCTTATAATCTGATGGTATATCATACATAAGCTCACCAAGTGCTTCTTCCATTATAGAGCGCAATCCTCTCGCACCGGTACCCCTATCTATAGCCTTTTGTGCTATAGCTTCTAGAGCATTTGGTTCGAACTCTAATTTTACTCTATCCAGAGCAAAGAGCTTTTCATATTGTTTGCAAAGAGAATTTTTAGGTACGGTTAAAATATTCACAAGAGATTCTTTATCTAAACCATTTAAAGCCGTTATAACAGGAATTCTCCCAACAAGTTCTGGTATTAGGCCATATTTCACTATATCTTGAGCGATAACCTCACTCATCCACTTATACTCATCTATTTCTTCTTTTTTGTGAACATCAGCAATAAAGCCCAAAGAAGAAGTATCCTTACGCCTTTCGACTATATTTTTCAGTCCATCGAAAGCGCCACCGCAGATAAATAATATATTTGATGTATTTATCTGTACAAATTCCTGCTGAGGATGTTTGCGACCACCCTGAGGTGGAACATTAGAAACGGTACCTTCAACAATTTTGAGTAAGGCTTGCTGTACACCCTCACCACTCACATCTCTTGTTATTGATGGATTTTCTGACTTCCTTGAAATTTTATCCAGCTCATCTATGTATATGATACCTCTTTCAGCCTTTTCAATATCATAGTCTGCAGCTTGAATCAAACGCAGAAGGATATTTTCTACATCTTCACCAACATAGCCGGCTTCAGTTAAAGTCGTAGCATCAGCTATAGCAAATGGTACATCTAAAAACTTAGCTAAAGTCTGTGCCAGCAAAGTTTTGCCAACACCTGTGGGACCCAAAAGAAGTATATTGCTTTTTTGAAGTTCCACACCATCATCACCGTAATATACCCTTTTGTAGTGATTATATACGGCAACTGCAAGTGCCTTTTTTGCTTCATCCTGACCAATTACATATTCGTCAAGATATTCCTTTATCTCCTGAGGTTTGGGAAGGACTGAGTTTTTATCTTTAAAATCGCAAGAACTAGACGCATCAAAAGGTGTTGTCCCATCTTTGAGAATATTTATACAAACTTCTATACATTCATCGCAAATATATACCCCTGGACCAGCAACTAATTTAGAGCATCTGTCTTGAGACTTACCACAAAAAGAGCAATTCAAACTACCTTCTTTATTCATATCTCTTAAGCGTCCTACCCTTCAAAAAATTTCAATAATAAAACTCTGTTAACTATCTTTTGTCTATAACTTTATCGATTAAGCCGTAATCACAAGCTTCTTGCGCAGACATAAAATTGTCTCTTTCAGTGTCTTTTTCGATAACTTCTAGAGGTTGACCTGTAACACCAGAAAGTATAGTATTGAGTTTCTTTTTAGTGCGCATGATATGGTCAGCATGAATCATAATATCTGTAGCCTGACCTCTGGCTCCACCGCTTGGCTGGTGGATCATTATATCACTATTTGGCAGAGAATATCTTTTGCCCTTTGTCCCAGATGCCAATAAGAATGCGCCCATACTTGCTGCCATTCCCATACAAATAGTAGACACATCACACTTGATGTATTGCATAGTGTCATATATTGACATACCAGCAGTCACAGAACCACCCGGGCTATTTATATAAAGACTAATATCTTTGTTCGGATCTTGTCCTTCTAGGTGAAGTAACTGGGCTACAACCAGACTCGCTGTAGTATCATTAACTTCTTCAGTTAGCATTATTATTCTATCATTCAAGAGGCGAGAATATATATCGTAAGAACGCTCTCCTCTGTTTGTCTGTTCTATGACATAAGGCACTAAACTCATAAAGCAAATTCCTCCACTTAAAACTTATTATTCGCTGTCTTTATTTTTATTTTCATTTTTTTCTTCTTCGACTTCGTCTGTAGGTTCAATATTTTTAGATTCTTTCTTGACTAAATTAAAGGCTTCTTCGTTAAGGATGTCTTTTATTAGCTCTTTTTCAGGTACTGCAGACTTAACTTCTTCTTTTGACATATTGTATTTCTCTGCTATACTTTCTAGTTCTTTTTCTATTCTTTCTTCGCTAGCTTCTATATTTTCCATGTTAGCTATTTTCTCGAGAGCTAACTCAGTCTTCACCTGTTGCTCTGACCGTTCCCTGAAACTATCCTTTAGTTTTTCAAGATCCTCACCCATGTAATGCATATATGTTTTAAGATCCATACCCATATTTTTAAGTCTATATGCGAAATCATTTATATTTTGTTGAATTTTGTTTTCAAACATTGCTTGTGGGATTTCAGCTTCCAATAGTTCTGCAAGTTTAGCGGATATTTGCTTTTCAACTTCGTTTTCATAATCTTTATTTTTTGTTTCAAGAAGCTTTTTTTCTACTTCTTTCTTGTACTCTTCTACTGTATCAACTTCACTTACATCTTTTACAAACTCATCGTCAAGCGCAGGAATCTCACGAGTTTTTATTTCGTGAAGCTTACACTTAAATACTGCATCTTTTCCCTTTAAATCTTCAGCATGATACTCTTCTGGAAATTTGACATTAACATCAAACTCTTCGCCTATATTGTGGCCAATTATCTGCTCCTCAAAACCAGGTATAAACTGCCCTGAACCTAAGGTCAGAGAGAAATTTTCTGATTCTCCGCCTTCAAAAGTTTCTCCATCAACAAATCCCTTGAAATCTATTACAGTAATATCTTCGTTTTGAGCTGCTCTATCTTCAACTGATACAGTTCTTGCATTTCTTTCTCTTATGTAATCTATCTCTTGCTCAATATCTTGAGGAGAAACCGATGGTTCCACTACGTTAGTTTCTATGCCTTTGTAATTTTCAATCTTAACTTCAGGTTTTGTTGTAATAGCTGCTGTAAATGTAAGGCCAGCCTCTTTGCTCATTTCCTTTACATCGAAATCTATCTTGTCTTCTATAAAATCAAGTTCTGCTTCATCAATAGCAGTTTCTAGAGCTTTGGGATAAACCTCATTTACCGCATCTTCAAAAAATATTTCGCTACCGTAGTAACGTTCTATCACTGTTCGTGGTGCCTTTCCCTTGCGAAAACCTGGTATAGCTATATTTTTTGCTTGCTTTTTGAATACTTTCTGTATAGCTTTTTCAAACTCTTCGGCACTTACTTTTACTTCAAGCTCGTATCTGTTTGTGTCTATTTTTTTTGATGTCTTTAAACTCATTATTACAATTCCTCCAAGGATAGTATCAATCTGTAAAATTATAACACATAGCTCAGTAAAAGGCTACCCTAAGGAGAAATTTTGGGAAATGCCCTTTTACGAGTGTCTAGAGAAAAAAGAAAGAAAAAAGACGATTTTAAATTAGGAAATAGCTTTATTGACATTTCTTTTGTTTCTTTGCTATACACCCTTCTTTTCTGTTTTGGCGTATACGCTTTCCCGCATTTCTTGCATTTATATCTTTGACTTACCAACGCTGTTTTTCCGGCTTTTACTTGCCCCTCTTCAGCATTACAATTTTCACATCTTATTCTCTTGTTAATATCACATATCCTCTTTTTTGACACTCCCTATTTCTGCCGATATTTGTGTAGGTGTATTTGCATCAGATCCGTTTCTCCCATCAATCTTAGCCAAAAAGTTTATAAATTCGGAATACGAAAAGAAGACTCCTTCATAGTATTCAGCCCATGCGTTTAGATCTTCCCGTAACTCTTCTTCGTTAAAACAAATTGCAGCATCTTTAACGGTTTTAGCTGCGTACAAGTTACAAACTTTCTTGATGAACACATCATTATCTGTAAGATCACTAATAGCTGCAGAGCTACATAAGTTCAAAGCAGCAATAGCAGTTTCATCTCCTTGGCTAGCATCTTCTTCCATTATACGTCTTTCTATGATATCCAATCTGTCTTTCACCATTTGGTATGGATATATTTTTAATACTCTAATAAACCACTCTTTTGGATTTTTTACTACGCTTTGTATATTATCATTTGCAACGTCGTAGAAATTCATTGGCTGTCTCCCAGCTTCCACTTCAGCCTCAGCTACAGCTAAACGTCTCTCAGCCGCAAACGCAGGCTCAACCGCAAACGAAGTCGTACACTCAGCCACAGGCGTAACCAAAAACTTAGCCGCAGCTAGCCCCACTGTTGGAAGCTTTCCAGGATTTCTACCCCCCAGCGTTTGTTCTTCCTTTTTCTTTTTCTCCTCCCCTTCATATAGCCTTCTTCTCTTCATCCCCCCAGCAACCTTCTCCAGCTGCTCCATACCAAGACATGATGAATGCTCAGAATTTTTGTTAAGGCTTTGTTTTATTTCCTCTAATTCGCTTTCGCTTATTTCTATCCCTAAGGCCTTTAGCCTTTCCATAGATTCTTCTTTATCTCTACAGTCTACAAGATATCTTAGCTTATCTTTTATATTTTGAATCATAGTAACCCCTCTCATTCTTTATGATATACATCAAAACCAACCATTTTTAATGGTACTACGACTAGCAATACCAGTCAAGTCAAGAGAAAAAGAGGAAGGATAAGTGAAAGTAGGAAAAACAGCGTTTTAATTTCTAGATTTTAGTCTATTGATACAGGGGGCTCTTAAATTTCTGCTTGGCTCTTTGCGTAGCAGCTATATTGTAGCAATCTGCAGGCTTTTATTTTTTGATCTTCGGCGTCTTTAATCTTTCCTATCCGTTTGAATAGCTCTGAGGCTTTTTGGTGTCTCTCTGCGGCAGCTTCACGATCCTTTGCCAGTCCGAATTGCTGTCCGGCGATTTTGAATAGCTCTGCGGCGGCTCCACAATCCCCTAACTCATATAATAATATTTTTGCGGCTAGTGAGTATCGAAATGCGGCGGCTTTACGTTTTTTTGCCTGTTTTAATAGCTCTGCGTCTTCTTTGTTCCACTGTGCTGCGATTCTGTATAGCTCTACCTTCATTCTGCGTAGCCTTTCGACGGTTATGTGTAGCTGTGTGGTTGCGAAGAATGTAGGATGTCCTTCAGTTACTCTTAATACTGCGGCTTTTTCTTCTAAATTACCGGCGGCGGCACCTAAATAATTTGCGGCGTCACTTAAATAATCTGCGGCTAATGAGTATGAGTATCCCAGTGCATATTCTTCCAGTCTGGATTGATCTGCGATGGTTCGGATTAGCTGTGCGATGGTTATGTATTGATTTACGATGGTTGGGATTAGCTGATCGGCAAATATATACTCTTCTGCCTGGTTGAATTGATCGACGGCTTCTTTGTGTAGACGTATGGCGAATTTGTATTGCTCTACGGCGGCTTTATAATTCCCTTTATTTGCGAATTGTATTGCGAGGTTTGAAGATAGCTCTGCGCCGAGTATGTATTGATTTGCGGCGTCTGCAGGCTCATCTGCCTGTTCTGATAGCTCTGCGGCGAGTTCGAATAGCTCTACGGCATCTTCACATCTTCCTGACAGTTTGAATTGCTGTGCGGCTTTTAAGAGTGCCTCTACGGCGGGTTCAAATTTTCTTTCCTGTTTGAATAGCTCTGAGGCGGTTATGTATAGATCTGCGGCGGTTAGATGATACTCTTCACGTTCTAATGGATCTGCTTGAGCTGCGGCAACTGTGAAACAATCTGCGGCGTCCATGCATTCCCATGCGGCGCTTCCAAAATTTTCTGCATCTACGCATATCATTACGGAATATGAGTGTACCTCTGCGGCGGTTGTAAACTTTCTTGCCCGTCCGAATAGATTTGCGGCGACTGAGTATTCAAATTCGGCGTCTTCAAGATTTCCTGCACCTACAAATAGCCTTGCGGCGACTAAGTGTACCTTTGCGGCTTCTTCATCATGTCCTTTCTCTTTGATTTCCCGTGCGATGTACATGAGTTTCTGTGCGACGTTTTCGTATTGATCTGTGGTGTTTGTCTGATTTTCTTCCCGTTCGAGTATCCATGTGGCGACTGAGTATAGCATTTCGGCGGTTTCATGATGTCCTTCCCCTTCGAGTATCACTGCGACGTCTCTGAGTTGCTCTTCGGTGATTGAGTGTCGCTCTGCGGCGGTTATGTGTTGCACTACCTCAGACTGTGGTGCTTTTGGTGCTTTTCCTGTTTCATCTACCTCACGCCGTTGTTCTACTGGTACCACTGCTGCTTCTGGTACTCCTGTTCCAGCTACACCAGGCTGTGGTGCTTCTCCTGTTCCAGCTACACCAGGCTGTGGTGCTTCTCCTGTTCCAGCTACCTCACGCCGTTGTTCTACTGGTACCACTGCTGCTTCTGGTACTCCTGTTCCAGCTACACCAGGCTGTGGAAATACCCCCCCCGCTGGGTGGTGTTCGTTTTCATTTTTCTCCTTCCCTTCATTTTGCCTAAATCTCTTCGTTCCCCCAGCAACCTTCTCCAGCTGCTCCATGCCAAGACATGATGAATGTCCAGAATTTTCGTTAAGGCTTTGTTTTATTTCCTCTAATTCGCTTTCGCTTATTTCTATCCCTAAGGCCTTTAGCCTTTCCATAGCTTCCTCTTTATCTCTACAGTCTACAAGATATCCCAGTTTGTTTTTCGTTCCTTTAAACACAACTAACCCTCCTTTTAATATCTACAAATCCAAAAAGATCATTTTTTGTGATATATCTCCCTACCATAAAAATCAAGGATTATATTGGAATTTTTTTTATTTACAGTTTTCCTTATAACTTGCTTAGCTTTGCCAATATATTCTCTTCATCAAAAAATCCTATCTGTTTTTTTCCTCTTCAAGCTTTTCTGTTTCTACTATACCACATACTACTTTTCTTCCAGAGTTTTTAGAGGTACCCAATATTATTTAGGTTAATAAATTACTTTTTTCTTGTATTTATTGATAGTCGATACAAAATAATAGTAGTTAAAATCTACTTCTTTTTCTATACCATCTAATAGACCTGTTTCTGTATATTGCCACATAGTATAGTTATTTTTATAGGTGCATTCAGGCGTATACTGCGCAACCCATAAATCGTACTTAGATATACGTTTGTAGTCAAATTTTGATTCCATAAAATCTATGTATGAATAAATCATTGGGATATATCCGGCTTTCTTTATTTCTTCACAAAAAGTCACAGCCATATCAGTTAATTCCTCTTTACTTAGACTCTTATGCTCATCTTCCTCTATGTCATAAGCAACCGGCAATTGAATATCATAGCCCTTGATAGCTTTCAAACAAAACTGAGCTTCTTTTTTTGCTTCTTCTACGTTCATAGCATAGCAATAATGATATACCCCTACTTTCAATCCTGCTTTTTGAGCATTATCAATGTTTTCCTTAAACTTAGAGTCTATTTGCTGGGGATATAGTTTATATCCATAACTAGAACGTATCATAGCAAGTCTTATCCCTTGTGCATACACAGCGTCCCAGTTTATGTCTTTCTGATACTTAGAAACATCTATAGCTTTCATAGATTTTTGTAAAGTGCCATCTTCGTTAAAACAATAGATTCTACCGTTTATTTTTTGCCAGCCGGTTAATCTTTCCCCTCCATTAGTCTCGTAATATATGTTTGAATTAGAATCTCTGTGCCAATTTTTTTCATTTTGGTCATATATATTCATGTACCAATATAAAATTGAAATAGCAACTAGAAAAAACACAATGCCAAACAGAATATATTTAAATAATCGATTTTTATTTTTTCTTTTACTGTGTCCGCTACGGTATTTCATTTTTTATAGTCCTCTATTCTTAATCTCAAAATTAAATTTTACCCCACACCGTATAAAATATCATAATACAGATATAAAAAAGTACTTTCAATAAGAGGAGATTTTAAGTGCTAATAGAAAACAATAACAATAAGATAATTGTTCATCTAAGTGAAAAAGATATGGACAACTATGATATAAGCGTTTTAGACTTGGATTTTAGGACAGAAAAAGCTTTGGCTTTGATCGAAGAATGGTTAATAATCGCTGGTAGTAAATATGACTTATATGATAGAAACAATAGGATTACAATAAAGTCTTTTCTGAAAGAAGATGAAATAATTGTAGAAATAACTTTTTTGGAATTTTCAAGGAAAAATTCCTATAGACTAATTTCTATTGACCAAATAAAAATAAAAAACGATTTTAAAATATTTGAATTTATAAGCGAAAATGATCTAAAAGATTTATTAGTAAATATAAGAAAATTTGCACCTAAACTGAATTTTTTTACATACTGTTGTAAAAAAAAATATTACCTGCTGCTGACTGTACTTTACATACCAAAAAATTTTAAAAAACTTTTCTCAGAATATTGTACCTACAAGGGAAATAATAAACTCTTACTTGCCAAAATCATAGAACATGGTGACATGATTCATACAACGATATAGGATTTCCATAGCAAACGTATGTAAAATAAAAAATTTGACTTCAATAAATTTGGTGTGTATCCGTAAAAAAAAATCCTTTATTTATTTGCCTCATATAGTCCACTTTGCTATAATTTATAGTTATTATTCATGCAGTTGGTGGTGCAATAAAATATGGGAAGGTTAATTGTTTTAGAAGGTCTAGATGGCAGTGGTAAAGCCACACAAACACAGCTTTTATATGAATTTCTTCAGAAAAAATACAAGACAATCAAACTCACATTTCCAGACTATGCTAGTGAATCATCGGCACTTGTAAAGATGTACTTAAATGGTGAAATATGCGAAAAATCAGATGAAATTAATGCATATGCAGCTAGTTCATTTTTCAGTGTAGATAGATATGTAAGTTTCATGAGCAAATGGAAACACAGCTACGAACAAGGCGATATAATCCTGACCGACAGATACACAACTTCTAACCAAATATATCAAACAGCAAAACTTCCCAAAGATGCTTGGAATGATTTTTTGAATTGGTCTAAGGATTTTGAGTATAGTAAACTATCTTTACCAAAGCCCGACTTGGTTGTATATCTTGATATGCCAATAGAAATTTCTCAAAAACTTATGTCTGTTCGTTATAATGGCAATAATGATAAAAAGGATATCCACGAAGCTGATGTAGAATTTTTACACAAATGTCAAGAAGCTGCATATTACTGCAAACACACACTTGGCTGGGAAGTAGTTAACTGTTGTAAAAATAATAATATCAGAAGCATCAATGATATCCACAAAGACATCGCAAACATAGTTAACAAATTCCTAAAGTAGGGAGTATAATTAATAAATGATTTATTTGTTTTTAGCAGAAGGCTTTGAGGAAATAGAAGCAATTACAGTTTTAGATATATTGCGTAGGGCCGAAATTGATATAAAATCAGTAAGCTTATCCTCATCTTTAAATGTAAAAGGAGCCCATTCTATCGTAGTTTCAGCAGACATAAGCTCATCTGATTTAGATATGGAAAATATAGAAATGGTAATTTTGCCAGGAGGTATGCCCGGTACCAAAAATCTGTTTAATTCTCAGCTGGTGAAAGATTGTATTTCTCACTGTATAGAAAATGATTTAAGAGTAGCGGCTATATGTGCAGCTCCTATTGTACTAGGCAAATTGGGCTGCTTAAAAAACAAAAAAGCAACTTGTTTTCCCGGCTTTGAAAATGATCTAATCGGAGCTGAACTTGTAAATTCACCTTGCCTTACAGATAAAAATATTACCACTGCAAACGGCCCTGGCTCTGCTACTAAATTTGCACTTGAGATAGTTTCCCTACTAAAAGGAAAAGAACTTGCCGCAGAAATATCAAAATCAATGCAAGTAATATAAATTTATGAATTTCCTTTCGAAACTTCAGAAAGAAATGATAACTTTATGATCACTCAACTTTATATTGAAAATGTAGCCGTTATCGAAAAGGCTTTTATAGATTTTGGTAAAGGTTTCACCGTCATAACAGGTGAAACCGGAGCTGGGAAATCCATATTGATAGATTCTATAAACGCCATACTCGGCCAAAGGGCAAAACGAGATATGGTGAGATCCAAAGCAGATAAAGCCGTGGTTATAGCAAGCTTTGATGACATCCCCAATAGCATAAAAGATAAACTTCAAAATTTGGATTTTGATTATGAAAATTTAATCATACAAAGGAACATAACTTGCGATGGTAAAAGCACTTGCCGTATCAATGATAGGCCTGTTTCCCTTTCTGTTCTGAAAGAAATAGCTCATGAGCTCATAAATATAAACGGCCAAAATGAAAGTTTTGAGCTTTTAAATACAGATAAACATATTCATTACTTGGATGGCCTCGGAGATTATAATGAATTGCTTATTTCCTATAGAAATGTATATTCAGAACTCTTAAAAAAAAGAGCGAAACTCCAAGCGATATTAGTAGATGATTCTCAGAAATTACGAGAAATCGATCTTCTGAAATATCAAATACAAGAATTAGAAAATGCAAATTTCACCGCAAATGAACCAGAAGAACTAGAACAAAGGCGAAATATTTTAACAAACAGCGAAAAAATTTCATTTTCCCTGAATGAAGTGCACGATTTGCTCAACGGCAATGAGGAGTCTAATGGTGTATTGCCATCTTTACAAACTGCTCTGACACAGCTTGATAAAGCTTCTGTTTATATGGATAGCTTAAATGAAATATCTACTCGCTTGGACAACATTTTTTATGAACTTAAAGATTGTTGTGATGAACTACGTGATATAAAAGAAAGCATAGAATATTCCCCCGAAGAGCTAAATGAAATAGAACAACGACTAGATCTTTTTTCAAAGCTCTCTAGAAAGTACGGTTCTACTGTAGAGGAACAGTCTAAATTTTTATCAAATAGTAAATCTCGTTTGGATGAGATTGAATTAAGCGAGCAGAACCGTCAGAAAATCACTGAGGAACTCGCAGAACTTGAAAAAGACGCTCAAAAATTAGCGTTTGAAATTAGCCGCAAACGCAAAGAAACAGCCTTGATTTTTGCTGAAAAAGTAAAGGCAGAACTTAAATTTCTGGATATGCCTAAAGTATGCTTTCGTATAAAACAAGAGCTTTCTGATTTAAATAAAAATGGCTGTGACAACATAACTTTTGAAATATCTGTAAATCCTGGTGAAAGCCCTAAACCTCTCTCAAAAGTAGCTTCAGGTGGTGAACTTTCGCGTATAATGCTAGCTATAAAAACCGTTATCACCAACGATAATGAAAATGCCACTCTCATATTTGATGAAATAGACGCCGGCATAAGCGGTAGCACTTCAGAAAAAGTAGGGCTAAAACTTAAAGAACTTTCGAAAAAACGTCAGCTTATGTGCGTTACACACTCGGCACAGATAGCAAGTCTTGCTGATGAACATTTTTTAATCAGCAAGGAAATAAATGATGACAAAACATATACACATATATCTTCTCTGGATTTCGAAGGTAGAAAAAAAGAAATTGCTAGGATAATCAGCGGTGTGCACATCACAGAAATAAACTTAAAAAATGCCGAAGAAATGTTGCGCAACAGATAAGATTTTTCTATTTTATCATATTTTTCTAAATTGGAAGGAAATGGTGAAAAATTATGGCATGGTTCGATGAGGCAATATTTTATCATATTTATCCATTAGGGTTAACAGGCGCTCCCAAGATTAATCCATACGAAGAACCTGTGCACCGTTTGAATAATATACTTCCTTGGCTTTCCCACATAAAAAACATAGGATGTAATGCTATTTATATCGGCCCTCTTTTTGAATCTGTCGGACACGGCTACGAAACTACAGATTATAAAAAATTAGACAGCAGATTGGGAACTAACAAAGATCTTAAAAATTTCGTAACGGAATGTCATAAACAAAAAATTAAAGTTGTTCTGGATGGCGTATTTAATCACACCGGTCGTGATTTTTTTGCATTTAAAGATATTAAACTGAATCGGGAAAATTCTAAGTATAAAGATTGGTACTGTAATGTAAATTTCTACGGAAATAACTCTTTTAATGATGGATTTTCTTACGAAAATTGGGGTGGCTACGACTTACTTGCAAAATTAAATCAAAAAAATCCTGAAGTTCATGACTATATACGCAATGTCATTCGTTTTTGGATAAAAGAATTTGACATCGACGGGCTACGTCTAGACGCTGCTGATGTTATGGACTTTGACTATATGAAAGCTCTGTGCGACGAAGCCAAAAATTTAAAGCCGGATTTTTGGTTAATGGGAGAAGTTATTCATGGGAACTATTCTCGTTGGATAAATGAAGGTACTCTGGATTCAGTAACAAATTATATGCTGCATAAAGCTTTGTATTCTGGACATAATGATCATAATTATTTCGAAGTGGCACACACTATAAAGTACGTCAGTGATATGGTCGGGAATAAATTGAATCTCTATACTTTTGTGGATAATCATGATGTTGAGCGTATATATACCAAGCTCAATAATAAGGAACATTTCACACCTGTACACATATTGCTTTATACTTTGCCTGGTATCCCATCCATATATTATGGTTCGGAATTTGCTATAGAAGGGAAAAAAGAAAGTTTCTCCGACGATTCTTTAAGACCGGAATTAAATCTGGAGAATTTTGAGGATTCGCTTGAAACTAATCCTCATACAAAATTAATAGCTACCCTTGCTAAAATACGTAAAAATACACCTGCACTCTCATACGGTTCATACAAAGAATTATTGCTACAGAACACACATTTCGCATTTGCAAGAACTTTAGATGATGTGTCGGTAATAGTAGCAGTAAATAATTCTGATAACCCTGTTAATATCAATCTGCAAAATCTTAATTGTACAGAATATATATCTGCACTCACAGGACAAAAAATAAGTGCAAATAATAACATTTCTCTACAGATAAAAGCAAACTCTGGAGAAATATTGATTCCATCTGGAGCTTACAATGAAAAACTTTTGATATCTAATGAAGCTACAGTTGAAAATACAATCAAAAACCAATGTACGATAAATAAATCTGCACAAGAGATAAAAGAAAGTCGTACGCATGAATTCAATGTACTTCAAACAGAAAATGAAGAGAAAAAAGAAACTCCTCCTCTTAAAGAACTAAAAACAGAAAATAATAAAGTACCTTCAAATATAAATAAATCTTATGAAGAGATGTCTGTAGAAGAACTTCAAGAAGCTATACTTGCAAAAATGAAACAAAATGGCCCCGTAACCGACTATATGCTAAAAACTGTCAGAGAAAATACACACCACGCTTCGCTTATTAACTGGGTAAAGAGTTTTATATAACATGGAATAATAAATAACTTAAGAACAGGCGCAATCTAATGGGAAATTTCAAATTACACTCAAAATATAAACCTACCGGAGATCAGCCACGTGCTATAGCTGCATTAGTCGATAGTATAAATAGTAACAATAGAGAACAAACTTTACTGGGTGTTACAGGTTCTGGTAAAACGTTTACGATGGCTAATATCATCGAAAAGCTAAGCAGACCTACGCTGGTTTTGGCTCATAATAAAACTTTGGCGGCTCAGCTTTGCTCTGAGTTCAAAGAATTTTTTCCCGAAAATGCTGTGGAATATTTCGTATCCTATTATGATTATTATCAACCCGAAGCTTATATAGCTTCTACTGATACTTATATAGAAAAAGATTCATCTATAAACGACGAGATAGATAAGCTGCGGCACTCTGCAACAACAGCTCTTTCCGAAAGACGAGATGTTATAATAGTTGCTAGTGTTTCCTGCATATATAGCCTTGGTAACCCTATTGACTACAAAACCATGGTAATCTCGCTGCGACCTGGAATGCAAAAAAATCGTGATGAGCTTTTAGAAAAACTTGTCGAATTGCAGTATGAACGAAACGACATAAATTTTACGAGAAATAAATTTAGAGTCCGCGGAGATACCGTTGAGATATTCCCGGCAGCATCCAGCGAAAAAGCTGTAAGGGTGGAATTTTTCGGGGATGAAATAGATAAGATAAGTGAGATACACGCACTTACAGGGAATGTAATTTCTAATATAAAACACGTAGCTATTTATCCTTCTTCACACTATATAGTCGTACCAGAAAAAATGCAGCGATATCTAAAACAAATAGAGTCAGAATTAGATGAACGGGTAAAGTATTTTAGAAATAATAATAAATTTATTGAGGCACAAAGAATAGAACAAAGAACAAAATACGATATGGAAATGCTCTCCGAAATAGGCTTTTGCAAAGGTATTGAAAATTATTCCAGAGTACTGTCTGGCAGAGCTCCAGGTGCTGCACCTTTTACTTTGCTCGATTATTTTCCCGATGATTATCTCTTATTTGTGGACGAGTCTCATGTAACGTTGCCGCAAGTTAGAGGTATGTTCGCTGGAGATAGAGCTAGAAAAACACAGCTCATTGATTTTGGATTTAGGCTCCCTTCCGCCTATGATAACAGACCACTTAATTTTGAGGAATTTTATAAACGCATAAACCAAGCTGTTTTTGTAAGTGCTACCCCAGGTGACTTTGAACTTGAAAAAAGTTCTCAGGTTATAGAACAAGTTATACGGCCAACAGGTCTATTAGATCCACTCGTCACTGTAAAGCCAACAGAAGGTCAAATAGAAGACCTTATAAGTGAAACTCAAAAACGCATAGAAAAAAATGAGAGAGTTTTGATAACCACACTTACAAAAAAACAGGCAGAATCTTTGACTGGATACCTTGATTATGTCGGTATAAAAACACGCTACATGCATCACGATATAGATACTGTAGAAAGAATGGAAATAATCAGAGATCTGAGACTGCAAAAATTCGATGTTCTTGTCGGAATAAATCTGCTGCGTGAAGGTTTGGATATTCCAGAAGTTTCTCTGGTGATAATAATGGACGCCGATAAAGAAGGGTTTTTGCGCTCTTCTCGTTCGCTCATACAAACTATAGGAAGAGCTGCTAGAAATGCCTCCGGTGAAGTCATAATGTACGCCGATGAAGTTACTAATTCTATGGAAATAGCCCTAAAAGAAACAGATAGACGTAGGAAAATACAAATGCAGTATAATAGTGAACATGGTATCACACCAAAAACTATAAGTAAAAAAGTAACAGATGTTTTAACTATCTCCGTAGCGGATGACAGCAATAAAACAAAAAAGAAAAAATTAACTCCACTGGAACTAAAAAAACAAATAGATAGGCTTACTAAAGAAATGAAAGCTGCATCTCAACTTTTAGAATTTGAGCATGCGGCATATTTAAGAGATAAAATAAAAGAACTCAAAGAAGAAAATATAGATTGATATATTTCACAGTTGCGGAGATGACACAGTAAAAAATGGCAAAAAATAACTATATATATATAAAAGGCGCTAAAGAACATAATCTCAAAAATATTGACTTAAAAATACCCAGAGATAAGCTAGTAGTTCTTACTGGACTTTCTGGTTCAGGGAAATCATCACTAGCCTTCGATACAATATACGCCGAAGGCCAACGCAGATATGTAGAATCTCTATCTTCTTATGCCAGGCAATTTCTAGGGCAAGTCGAAAAACCAGATGTAGAATTTATCGAAGGTCTTTCCCCTGCGATTGCAATCGACCAAAAAACCACTTCCAAAAATCCTCGTTCTACTGTAGGCACTGTCACTGAAATCTATGACTATTTGAGGTTACTCTATGCCAGAATCGGTGTGCCTCATTGTCCTATATGTGGCAGAGAAATAAAACAGCAAACCATAGATCAAATATGTGATAAAATTCTGCAATTAGATGCTGGTACAAAATTTATGGTTTTGGCACCAATTGTGAAAAACAAAAAAGGTAGCCATCAAAAAGAACTGGAATCTGCAAAAAAAAGCGGTTTTGTCCGCGTAAGAATAGATGGTTTAACTTATGATCTTTCCGAAGAAATAAACTTGGAAAAAAATAAAAAGCATAACATAGAAATCATAGTTGACCGCCTTGTAATGAAAGACGACATTCGCAAAAGACTAGTAGATTCTTTAGAGATAGCTATGAACATGGCGGATGGCTTTTGCATTATATCCGTAGTAGATGGTGAAGATGTATTATATTCGCAAAATTACGCTTGCCCCCTACATGGAACAAGTATCGAAAAATTAAACCCGCAAATGTTTTCATTTAATAGTCCTATGGGCGCCTGTCCAAAATGCACAGGGCTTGGCGTTTTCATGAGAATAGATGAAGACTTGGTTATACCTGACCCTACTCTTTCTATAAATCAAGGCGGCATAAAAGCAGGCGGTTGGGCTGTAGAGGGAAATTCTATAGCTAATATGTACTATAAAGCATTAGCTAAACACTATAATTTCTCACTGGATACGCCTATTGAAGATCTACCTAGAAAAATACTAGATATAGTTTTATACGGAACTAATGGAGAAGAAATAAAAATTAAAAGATTCGGAGAATATGGAGAAATAGAACAGCAAAAAGAATTCGAGGGAATAATAAATAATCTAGAGCGTCGGTATAACACAACAAAAAGTAGCTGGGTAAAAAACGAAATAGAAAGCTATATGGCGGCTATCCCCTGTGATAGATGTTTTGGTGACCGTCTTAGTCCAGAAAGCCTTTCAGTAACAGTTAGCAGCCTCAACATAAGTGACCTGTGTAAATTATCTGTAGCTAAAATATTAAATTTCATAGATAATCTTACTTTGAACGAAAAAGAAGCCTTTATCGCCGAAAATATATTAAAAGAAATAACTGCTCGCCTAGGATTTCTAAAAAGCGTCGGCCTTGATTATTTGACCCTTTCACGTGCGTCTGGTACACTTTCCGGCGGAGAAGCCCAACGTATACGCCTTGCAACGCAGATAGGTTCTTCTTTAACTGGTGTGCTCTATGTTTTGGATGAACCCAGTATAGGTTTGCACCAGAGAGATAATTCAAAATTACTCGGAACTCTTAAACATCTGAGAGATCTCGGAAATACCGTCATAGTTGTCGAACACGATGCTGAAACTATGTTAGAGGCAGATTATATTGTAGATATAGGACCAAAGGCTGGCGTTCATGGTGGTGAAGTTGTGTGTGCCGGTACAGCAGAAGATATCCAAAATTGTAAAGACTCATTGACTGGTCAGTATCTTAGCCGAAAATTAGAAATACCTATACCAGGAAAAAGAAGAAATGGTAATGGCAAAAAACTTAGTATAGTAGGCGCTACTCAGAATAATCTCAAAAATGTTTCTGTAGACTTCCCTCTTGGGAAATTTATCTGTGTGACAGGTGTATCTGGCTCAGGAAAATCTACGTTAATCAACGAAATACTATACAAGTACTTAGCCCGAGAGCTTAACCGCGCCAAAACTTATCCTGGGAAATTCAAAGAAATAAGAGGAATAGAGCATTTAGATAAGGTTATAGATATAAACCAAAGCCCTATAGGCAGAACTCCTCGTTCAAATCCTGCCACCTATACTGGCCTTTTTAGTGATATTAGAGAGCTATTCTCCCAAACTAAAGATGCTAAATTGCGCTCTTACGGTCCAGGTAGGTTTTCTTTTAATGTTAAGGGTGGCCGCTGTGAAGCTTGTAATGGTGATGGAATACTTAAAATTGAAATGCATTTTTTGCCAGATGTATATGTGCCATGTGAAGTTTGCAAAGGGAAAAGATATAACAGAGAAACGCTAGAAGTAAAATATAAAGATAAATCTATATACGATGTTCTTGAGATGACGGTTGATGAGGGCTTAGAGTTTTTCTCTAATATTCCAAAAATAAAACGCAAGCTTAAGACATTAAAAGATGTCGGTTTGGGATATATAAAAATTGGTCAGTCCTCAACTACTTTATCCGGCGGAGAAGCTCAGCGCATAAAACTTGCAACCGAGCTTTCCAAACGTTCTACCGGTAAAACTATATATATACTAGATGAACCTACTACTGGTCTGCATTTTTATGACGTCCACAACCTTACAAAAATATTGCACAAATTTGTCGATGAAGGAAATACTGTCGTTGTTATCGAACATAACCTTGATCTTATAAAAACTGCTGACTATATCATAGACTTAGGCCCTGAAGGTGGGGATAATGGCGGTAAGATTATCGCAAAAGGAACACCTGAAGAAATTGTTAAAAAGCAAAACTCATTCACAGGTGTATACTTAAAAAATATTTTTGGTATAGGTAATAATTAAAATTTTGATTTTTTTAAGGAATAAAAATGAAATATAAAGTTATAGACAAAGAAAAATACTATCGTAAAGATGTATTTAGGCACTTTTCAGAAGACTGCAAATGTTCTGTATCTATCACAGCAAGACTAGATGTAAGTAAGCTAGTAAAATATTCTAAAGATACAAACACTAAATTTTATATTAATTTTCTCTATATACTCTCTAAAGTATTAAACTCTAGAGATGATTACAAAATGGGATATATTTATGAAACAGATGAATTAATTTGCTATGACATAATAAATCCTACACATTATGTGTTTTTTGAGGAAACAGAAACTTGCACCCCTGTCTATAGTAAATTTAACGAGAATTATCATGCATTCTATAAAACTGTACTTGCCGATATAGACCAAGCGAAACTAACTGGATCCTACAACTTAGATATGGAAAATCATAAAAATTATTTCGATGCATCATATATATCTTGGTTGTCTTACGACTCTTTGAATGTTGAACTACCGGACGGTCACCTGTTCTTCGCTCCAATTATAAACTGGGGTAAGTATAGAAAAGAAAATAATCACTTGCTCATGCCAGTAAGTGTAAGACTAAATCATGCTGTAGCTGATGGCTTTCTAGTCGCAAATGTGTTTCGCTTGCTTGAGCTGGAAATAGAACGCTTTTGCAGATAGCAACTCAAAATGAATTTTCATACCCATCCATCTCAAATGCATTTTCTATATGTTCTGTTTTGTTGCTATTGATAGCTATAACATCGAAGCGTGGTACTAATTCTGATTCATATTTTTGCAAAAAAATTAAAGCTGTTTTTATTATCTTTTTCTGTTTAGCTTTATTTACACTTTCTTCAGCAGAAACCATAGAATTTTTCTTTCTAAATTTTACTTCTACAAATACTATATTTGACGAATCTCTGGCTATTATATCTATCTCGCCATAGGCACTATGGAAATTTCGAAATAATATTTCAAAACCTTTCTTCCGCAAAAGCTCACAGGCTCTATCTTCTGCATTTTTGCCGAGTTTCTGTATATTTTTACTATTCACAAGTTTTCTCCTAAAAATAAAGCGTAGATGATATCATCTACGCTTTTGTTACATAAAATCAAATTTAAATCAGACGTTATTTCCCAAACTATGAAGATATTCTTCTACATGGCTCTTTATTACGGTAACTCTAGGTCCATATATTATCTGGACTCCGCCGCCGCTTTTTATAATACCAGCCGCACCTGATTGTTTCAAAAGCTTATCGTCAACTTTTGATTCATCTTTTACGGTAGTTCTAAGTCGAGTAGCGCAGCAATCTAATTCAACTATATTGTCAGCTCCACCTAGACCTTCAACTATCAAGATAGACTTTTCGTCAGTTTGAGTAGTGGAAGTTTTAGCTTTTTCATCAGAAGAAGCCCCAACACTTGTGTTTCTGCCTGTCTTTTCATCTACATCAGCACGAGTATATAGCTTTGTTTCAGAAGATTCGTCATCTTCCCTACCAGGAGTTTTGTAGTCCATCTTTTGTATTATCAATCTAAACACAAAATAGTATATAACAAAGTAAAAAGCACCGACTATAGGAATAAATATCCAGCTGGTTTTTGAATTACCCTGAAGGATTCCAAACAGAGTCAGATCTATAAATCCACCAGAGAAAGTCATTCCCACACCGACATTAAAGATGTGCATAAGCATAAAAGAAAGTCCTGCCATAACACAGTGGAAAGCGTAGTAAAGAAGAGGAGCAGCAAACAGGAATGAAAATTCTAGAGGCTCTGTGATACCTGTTAATATAGCGGTTAAAGCGGCAGAGAATAGCAAACCTCCAGCTACTTTCTTTTTAGAATCCTTTGCGCATGTATACATAGCAAGTGCTGCACCTGGCAAACCAAATATCATAAATGGGAATTTACCTGCCATAAATTTCGTTGCCTCAACATTAAAGTGAGCAGTATTAGGATCTGCAAGCTCGGCAAAAAAGATGTTTTGAGCACCCTGCACGGTAACACCCTGAATAACTTCTGTACCGCCAAGACCAGTTTGCCAGAAAGGCAAATAGAAAACATGGTGAAGTCCAAAAGGAATCAAAGCTCTTTCTATAAAACCGTATATTAAAGTTCCAACATAACCTGAACCATTCACCAAAGCACCTAATGAATAAATCCATCCCTGGACATATGGCCAAACAAAGAAAAATATTACTCCCAAAGGAATAGAACATAGTACACAAATAATCGGGACAAATCTTACACCACCGAAGAAAGATACAACCGATGGCAATTCTATTTTATAGAAACGGTTGTGTAAAAAGGCCACTAATATTCCAACAACAATACCGCCAAAAACACCTACTTGCAAAGAAGTTATGCCAAGTACAGTATCTGTAGAACCGCTCAAAAGCTTATCTGACGGGACCCAAAACCCATAAGCATTTTTTACAAGCTTATCGGTAATTTTGAGCAGTGTGTTCATAGTCTGGTGAGTTGTAAGAAAAGCTATAGCAGCAGAAAGACAAGCTATTGCCTTTTCTCTATTTGCAAGACCAATAGCAACACCCATAGCAAAAAGTAATGCGAGATTATTGAAAACTATCTGGCCAACATCGTTAAATATGAGAAATACGTCATATATAAATGTCCCTGGCCCCATTATCCCTAAAAGATTGTAAGTTTCCAATGTCGTCTGATTAGTAAAGGAAGAACCTATACCAAGCAGCAAACCAGCAACCGGTAACAAAGCTATTGGGAACATGAAAGATCTGCCTATTTTCTGAAGAACAGCAAATGCTGACGAGCCTCTTTTCGAGTTAGACATACTATACCCCTCTCATAGTAGTAATTTAAGCTAATTCATAATTGATTATAGCTGTTTCACCACAAATAGCTTTACCACTTTTTATGTTTATATTACTAATGTCGTCCATGTTTGTTATTAAAACAGGAGTATGCAAATTATAACCTTCGTTTTTAATAAGCTCTGTGTCGGCTTCACATAGAGGAGTTCCTACTTCTACCTTATCTCCTTCTTTTACTAAAGCCTTAAAGCCTTTGCCCTTTAATTTTACAGAATCTATGCCAAAGTGGATAAGTATATCCAATCCATCTTCTGATGTTATACAGTATGCGTGTAAAGTCTCTGTAATCTGTGAAACCGTGCCTGAAACTGGTGAACATATTTTTCCATCAGTTGGTATTATAGCTACACCATCACCCAACATTTTTTGTGAAAAAACCTCATCTGGCACCTGTTCTAATGGGCATATTTCTCCGTTTAATGGTGATATAATCTCTCTTGTTTTATTTTTCTTTCTTCCAAAGAACATAAAAATCATCTCCTAAAAAAAAATAATATGACAATGCTTTATTGAAGTTCACTAAGTTTTTGTTCTCTTATTTTAGATACATCGGTTTCTCTTATTATCTTTCTCAGAGGTAAAACACTACCAGGAGAAACTGAAAGCTCATCTAAACCTATCGACAAGAAAAACTCGGTAAGCGTAGGATCTGCACCAAGCTCCCCACATATTCCAGCCCAACAACCTTCTTTATGAGCATTATCAACTACCATTTTTATCAAACGCAAAATAGCTAAGTGATGCGAATCAAAGAAATCCCCCAAATCCGGATTTTGTCTATCTATAGCTTCGGTATATTGCGAAAGGTCATTAGTGCCTATGCTAAAGAAATCGACTTCACTAGCAAGCTTGTCACTTATTATTGCCGCAGCCGGTGTTTCTATCATTATTCCGAATTCAATATTTTTATCGTAGTTTATATTTTTCTCACTTAATTCCGCCATCATCTCATTCATTATGGTTTTAGCTTTTTTAACTTCACTAACAGAAATAACCATCGGCAACATGATGGCCATTTTACCGAATGCTGAAGCGCGTAATAAAGCCCTGAGCTGGGTTTTAAAAACTTCAGGCCTTTTTAAGCATATCCTCAAAGCTCTTAATCCCATCGCAGGGTTTTCTTCTTTTGGCATATTAAAATAATCTATCTGTTTATCAGCACCAATATCCAGGGTTCGAACTACAACTTTCTTCCCAGACATTTTCTGTACCGCTTCTTTGTATATTTCAAACTGTTCTTCTTCGCTTGGGTAGTCTTCTCTGCCTAAATAAATAAATTCACTTCTGAAAAGGCCTATACCATCTGCATCATTACTCAAAGCAGCATCCAGATCAGAAACATCGCCAATATTAGCATAAATTCCTATTCCCTGGCCATCTATACTCTTATTTTCTTTACCTACCAAGCTATTTAAAAATTTTAATTCCTTATCGGCTTCAGCCTTTTTGCTTCTCATTTCTTTTATAATTTCTTCGCTGGGGTTTATATATATTTTTCCTTCGAAACCATCAACTATAGCCTCACAGCCATTCGAATTCTCTGCTAAATTATCACCAACACCTATAACTGCAGGAATGTTCATAGTCCTAGCTAATATAGCCGTATGTGAGCTTGCTGAACCTTTTTTTGTAACAAAGGCCAAGACTTTTTTCTTATCTAGCTGCACAGTTTCACTGGGAGCTAAGTCATCTGCAGCAACTATTACCGGTGTGTCAAAATCATACATAGATCCCGAATTTTCGCCAGATAAATTAGCTATAATACGTTTCGATATATCTTTGACATCGGCTGCACGGCCTTTCATGTACTCGTCATCCATAGATGAAAACATCTGAGCAAAAGTTTTACAAGTTTCACTTACCGCATACTCGGCATTTACTTTTTGCTCGCTAATCATATTTTCTATGGAATCATTGTAATCCAAATCTTCCACCATCATCTTATGGATGTCAAAGATCAGGGCGTTTTCTTCCCCGACTTCTTTCAATGCTTTATCAAAAAGCATATCCAGCTCTTTCAGAGTATGTTCCTTCGCAAGTTTAAAGCGCTGCAGCTCCGCATCGATATCTTGTATCAAGTATTTATTTGTTTTGTCATTTTTCTGCTTTAGGAACTTTATTTTACCAAAAGCAACACCACGGTAAACACCATTACCCTCAAGCGCAACCATGCCCATAATTTAAACCCCTTAAATTAGATAAAATAAGAACCTTACACAATAATCATAGATTCTCTTTAAAAAAGTTTTCTAAAGCAGCAGAAGCTTCTTTTTCATCTTCTCCATCGGTTATTACTGTTATTGTTTCTCCGCATTTGGCTGCTAAACCCATAACGGCGAATAAACGCTTTGCATCAGCTTGCTTATCACCTTTAGCTATAAATACCTTAGACTTAAATGTGGCTGCTTGTTTAACAAAAAGCCCCGCTGGTCTGGCGTGAATTCCGTCCTTATCAGTCAACACATAGTCAAATTTAGTCATAATTCGATTATACCCCTTTGTTTAAATAAAATGCATGTGTTAAATAAAAAAAAACACAAACATTTGATATAATGAAACCTATCGGCAAAAATGCTCGATATAGTTATCTATAGAATTTTGTATGATCTCAACTGCTCTTTTAGGTCCGCTTACTTCGTTTACCGCTGTTCTCTTATTTTCAAGAGATTTGTACACTGTGAAAAAATGCCGCATCTCCTCAAAAGTATGAGCTGGCAATTCACTTATGTCTTTATAACCATTATACATAGGATCTGTAAAAGGTATGGATATTATTTTTTCATCTGGCCGCCCGCCGTCTATCATAGAAATTACTCCTATTGGATAACAGCTTACTAAAGTCAACGGTTCTATTGATTCAGAGCACAGTATTAATACATCGAGTGGATCAAAATCTTCAGCATAAGTTCTTGGAATAAACCCATAATTTGCCGGATAAATAGTCGACGTGTATAGTATCCTATCTAGCCTAAGTAAGCCAACTTCTTTATCAAGTTCGTATTTTTTCTTACTTCCTTTGGTTATTTCAACCACTGCGTCGAAACTTGTCGGAGAAATACGTCCCGGATGTATATCATGCCAAATATTAACAGACACAAGATTCCCCCTTATTACATACGTAACAGTTATTCATAGTAAACTAAAATATAGAAAAATACAAGTTAATAGAAAAATGGTGGGGGTAAATTCTGATTTAAGGCATTACATTCCCGCTCTGCACCGTAGATCTAAGTGTTTTTTTCGTTCACTCGATACTATAAAAGCTGTTATTAAGATTTTTGTTAATGCTTTTAATAGTTTTACTGTTCGTAAAAAGTTATTTCCCTAATTTAGAATCTGCTTTTTTCCTTTTTTCTTTTCTCTAAACTCTCGCAAAAGGGTACTCTTTATCTCTCATTAAATTTGACAACCATTTAGAAATCAGCTAGTATTTTATAGATAGTGTAGTAATGAGTTGTGTTCGTGCTGTATCGTTATTGTTCGTACTCAGCTCTAGGAGCGATGTGTAAAATGGATAACGTAAACAGCAATAATGGTGAAAATTTTAGGCCATATGTCCTTGCAGACAAAACTGTTCCAGAATTCACAATAACAGCGATTATCATAGGTTCTATTCTTTCTGTGGTTTTTGGGGCAGCCAATGCTTATCTTGGCCTTTTAATAGGTACTACGATATCTGCTTCTATTCCGGCTGCAGTAATATCGATGGGCATTATACGAGGTGTATTAAAAAGGGACTCTATCCTTGAAAATAATATTGTTCAGACTATAGCTTCAGCGGGACAGGCGGTTGCGTCTGGAGCAATATTCACCTTACCCGTATGGTTCATGTGGAAAGATGAGTGGCATCTACATTCTGGGCCTTCGATTTTCGTTATAGCTTCTATCACGTTGTGCGGCGGTCTGCTTGGTGTTTGCTTTATGATACCATTGAGGCGGGCACTTGTTGTGAAGGAGCATGGCATTTTACCGTACCCTGAAGGTACTGCTTGTGCAGAGATACTAATAGCTGGAGAAACTGGAGGCTCTAGAGCGTCTAACGTTTTTGCTGGGCTTGGTATCTCTTCGATATTTAAATTTATAGAGGATGGTTTTAAACTTTTTCCCAGTATGGTTCGCTATCCAATACCGTCGTACGGGACCGGTGTGGAATTAAATATTTCACCTGCATTGCTTGGCGTTGGATATGTTTGCGGGATGAGGGCTACTTCATACATGATGGTTGGTGGCCTACTCAATTGGTTTGTTATTATGCCGCTCATTAAGCTGTTTGCTGGAAATGCAGTGCTATTCCCTGGCACGGTTCCAATTAGCAGTATGTCATATGATCAGATATATACTGATTATATAAGATATATCGGTGCAGGAGCAGTTGCTGCTGGTGGAATAATGAGTCTTTGCAAGTCTTTACCTACTATGGCATCGACATTTTCTAAGGTTATAAAGAATTTTTCCAGAAATCGTGAGGTAGATTTATCACAGACAGATTTCAAGTCGAATAATGTTTTGCGGACAGATTTAGACATGCCAAGCAGGGTGTCTCTGTTTATAATTTTATCTGTGATTTTATATATGGTATTCGTGCCAAACATACCCGTCACCATTGCTGGAACCGCGATGATAGCATTTTTTGGATTTTTCTTTGCCTCAGTTGCCTCAAGACTTGTTGGCCTTGTTGGTACAACTAATAATCCAGTTTCAGGTATGACCATTGCAACACTCTTGTTTACAACTGTTGCTTTTAAGTTAGCAGGTAGTAGCTCACATGGCACCATGATTTCTGCGATAGTTATAGCTTCAATCATATGTGTGGCGTCTTCTATTGCTGGTGATACTTCGCAGGATTTAAAAACGGGCTTTATAGTTGGTGCTACTCCTAAATATCAGCAGTACGCCATGATAATAGGTGTTGTTGTTTCCTCTTTATCAATCGGTGGAATTTTATATTTATTCGATATTTCGTGGGGTTTTGGTAAGGGTTCTATACTTGCTGCGCCTCAGGCCAATTTGATGAAAGTGATTACTGAAGGTGTTATGCAGAACAACTTACCGTGGGTTTTGGTTATAGCTGGTGCATTTATAGCAATAGCCATGGAAATAGTCGGCCTTCCTTCATTGCCAATAGCTGTTGGCGCTTATCTAAGAATAGGCGTATCACTCTGCTTTTTCGCTGGTGGATTATTAAGAAAATTAGCAGAAAATGTGAATAGGCCTAAAACTGACGAACAAATTTTAAAAAGAAAAGAAAGTATAGATAAAGGGGTTCTCTTTTCTTCTGGCTTAATTGCTGGTGAAGGTCTTATAGGCGTTATTCTAGCTGTTTTAGCTATAGTTCCTTCTTCAAGTGGTACAGTGGAAGATACTATAAATTTGTCTTTGTTTTCTTTAGGTCAGACTGGTTCTTTGACAATGTTTGGAGTTATTGCTTTGAGTATTTTAGCGTTTACATTTAGGAACACTTCTTCAGATAAAAAAAATACTATCGATGAGGACTAGTATGCCTTTAAAATTTAGAAAATCAATCATAATTGATGACTATCTGCAATTAATTCCTGTTATTTCTAGCGATATAAAATTTAAATTATTGAACGATGCTTGTGTGGAGCTGACGGTTCCACACAAGGGTTTTGTTAATAAGTTGGCACAGACTTTTTTTTCAACACCTAGAACAAGTAAGATTAGACTTGATGAGTACGGATCTTGTGTGTGGAAAAATATCAATGGTGTGAATAATATAGCAAATATCTCCTCCATATTAAAAAATAATTTTGGTAGTAAGGCTGAACCTTTGCATGAAAGAATGATTCAGTTTGTAGAAATCTTGAAAAATGAAGGATATATCACATTAAATAAATCGGCTTAAACACCACAGTATTAATGAGTCAGGAGTTTTGTGGAAATGTATGATGATCTTTTAAGTAAAGTGGAAAAAATACATTTTGTAGGTATAGGCGGTTCAGGTATGTGTCCCATGGCCGAGGTTTTAGCTAATAGAGGTTACCAGATAAGCGGTTCCGATACTTACAAATCCGATACTTTAGAGAGGATTCTGGCTACTGATATAAAAATTTTTTTTGAACATACTTCTGAAAATATTAATGGAGTGGATTTAGTTGTATATTCTGCTGCCATTAAAAATAATAATCCTGAAATAATAGCAGCCAATAACAAGGGAATTCCTGTAATTGAACGGAGTGTTATGCTAGGACTGCTTGTTGAAGAATACAAAAAATCTATTGCGGTTTCAGGAACTCATGGAAAAACTACTACTACCGCTATGATTACGCAGATATTTTTAGACTCTGGAAAAGAACCGTCTGCTATTATTGGCGGTAAGCTTAACAAGCTAGGCAGTAACTCTTGTGTAGGAAAAAGCGAGATAATGGTATGTGAAGCTTGCGAATATGTTGATAGTTTTCTGCGACTTTACCCTTTTATCTCAGTTATACTTAATGTTGACTCAGACCATTTAGATTATTTTAAAACTTTTGATAATGTAAAAAGATCTTTTTCAAAATTTGCCAAGCAGACAAAAGATACAATTGTATACAACGGAGATGATATTGACTGTGAAGAATGTGTTTCATTTTTATCGCAAAAAAAGATAAGTTTTGGACTTAAAGTTGGAAATACCTATAGAGCTACAGATATACACACAAAGGATAATAGTGTATGCAAGACATTTTCTGTGGAATATCGGCAGAAAAAAATAGCAGATATAACTCTTGCTGTTCCAGGTGAATATAATTTGATGAATGCACTTGCAGCTTTTGCTGTTGCACATTATATGGGAGTTTCATCAGAAGATATAGTGCAAAGTTTAAATAACTTTACAGGTGTACACAGGAGATTTGAAATTCTTGATAATATTAATAACATAATGCTCGCAGATGACTTTGCCCATCATCCTACTGAACTAAGAGCTGTATTAAATTGTGCTATGAATATGGGTTTTAAGAGAGTTTGGGCTGTTTTTCAACCACATACTTTTTCACGTACGGCCGCTTTTTTAGATGAATTTGCAGATGCTCTATCTATTCCAGATAAGGTTATTTTATCTGAAATCCTTCCAGTTAGAGAAATTAATACTCAAGGAATCCATTCAAGAGATTTAGCTAGTAAAATACCTGGTAGCATTTATCTCAAAACATTTGAAGAAATTACTGATTATATAGTACGTAATACTAATAGTGGTGATCTTGTATTGACTTTGGGCGGAGGAAACGTCTATAAGTGTGCCCACATGATCTTAAATGCCTTAAAAAAATAAGTTAATAGAGTGGCGGATGTTATAAAAAAAGCTAAGGAATCTCTGATTTAGGGGGAAAGCACCAAATTTGCCGTAATAGCAAATTTGTAAATTCTCCTATGTATTGCTCATATTCTGCAGCTCTACAGCCAATCGGTTTATACAATATTTGGGATTGTCTCTTATAAATAAAAAAAACAGGATCTATTAAAACATACTTCCTCCTAAAATATAAAATCCAAACTTATACCGTGGAAGGGGTGAATTCTAATTTAAGGCATTACATTTACGCTTTGCACCGTAGGTCTAAGTGTTTTTTTCGTTCGCTTGATACTATAAAAGCTGTTCTTAAAATTTTTGTTAATGCTTTTAATAATTTTGCTGCTCATAAAAAGCTATTTCCTAATTTAAAATCATCCTTTTTTCTTTCTTCTTTTCTTTAACTGCTCATAATAGGGCACTCCCTTCTGCGGTTATGTGTTGACCTTTGCGATGTCCCGTATTATAATCGGGATTGACCATAGCGATGATCTCCTTCGAATTGGTTTGTGGTAATTCAATTCTACTACAAGAGTCTTGCTATGGATACTTTTTTATTCAAAACTATTTCAACTTCATTTTACAACGCGCTACCATTTTTAGTGAAAAGTAAATGCTTTTGCCGTGGGGCAAAGGTATGTATAAATTGACAATTTTTATGGCTTATGATACACTAAAATAGTTGCGAGTGTGCTGGAACTGGTAGACAGGCACGTTTGAGGGGCGTGTGCTTGTGGGCGTACGGGTTCAAGTCCCGTCACTCGCACCATAAGTAAACCGACAGTTAATATAATTATCTACTGTCGGTTAGTTGTTTTTTACGTAAAACCTCTGACATATCAAGGCTTTTCCATTCACCGATGCACCCATTTAGAAGCCGACCCTACGTACTTCAAGTATCCAAATGCTATACGGAAATTGCTCTGTACCACCAATACGATTGAGGAATTTAATTGCCAGTTACATAAGGTAACCCCCAGTCAAAATCGGTCTTTCCTACCGATGGTAGCTTGCTAAAAATGCTATACCTGATTATGATAGACATTACGAAAAAATGGATCGCCCAGCCACAACCCTCAATTAACTTACTTCATTCTAACTACTTTTTGCTGTATTGAGAAAATAAGAAAGATTTACAAGAAATCATTCCCAAACTCTGCGAGATGAAGTATGTTGAGTTCATAGAAGGCACTGTAGGAAATATGAATAAGGAAACTATCAGGAACTATAATCAGGAAACAGGAAGAAGATGACAGAGTAGAAGGATAAGTCCATAGCCATCCATTTAGGAATGGGAGTCCCTAACTTGTTTTTTGAGGTTTGGTGGTGAATGTCTGATGAAAAGCTCAAGTGCCAGAATTTTTGTAAAAGAATTTATGCAAGAGATCAAGGAATGCCGTGACTATAATGAGCTGAATAGTTTCCTCAAAACTTCCGCATTAGATATGAAGTACGAAAAATATCTTAAAAATCTTCGAGTATATTTGGCTAACGAAAGACAATCTGATCTTAATCTAGAACAATTGAACAGTGTAACAGCAGCAGGTATTAAATTATTTATCAACAAAAGAGAAACAAACTCTGCTCCACATTTTCCGAATTCAAGACATTTTTCAGGCCAAAGTGCACAAAATTTTCCTGCTGCAGAAAGTTGTCATTCCCAGCAAACTCGAATTCCAGTGCCAAGTGAACCAGCAACCCCGCGTTCTGCATGGGATAATGTTTTTGGAATGAATAATGTTTCAAAACCACCAGAAGTTTCTAGCATTCATCCCAAGGGAAAGGAGTCAGTTCAACATTCACATATACATGCAAATGGCCATGGTAATGCTCCTCTTTCATCTGGGTGTAGGGATATTTACGGATCTGATCGTAGTGGAATACATGTTCCCGCACTACTCGAAACAGGTTCTAGTTCTGAAAAAACGGTTTCTCCGTTTGCACCTGTTCGACTGGAAAGAACAACAAAAGATACGTATGTAGAAAATATAGAAAGATCTCTCAATATTCCGAAATGTATTCTAAATAATTTGCCAGATTTACTTTTTCATAAAATGTCAGAGCTCGAAAGAAAAAATCCAAGTATGAACACGCGAGATAACTTTTATACAGCTATAGATATAATGGGAAATCATGAATGGAATAAGGGAAAATTTATTGAGACAAGTGCTTTAACTGACAAAGATGTATTTGATTCGGTATTATGTGAAAATGATAAAGGATTTGTGCGAATAAAGTTAAGAGAAAGTTTCAGAGAAAGTTTCAAAGGAACTCAAAAATATCTACTTTCCAATTACTTGCATTTGGAGGATTGTATTCATATAGAGATAGGTGAAGAAAGAGCGAAAATAGTTTTTGATGAAAATAAATTTACAAATAACCTATCTATTGTAAAATCTGCATTACTAAAATTTGATAAAGAGTTTAACATGGCGGAGCACAGAAATCTAACTGACCATGAAAAACAAAAAATAAAAATAGAATATGCGCGTGAATGTAGTAAGGAAGGGCGTCTTGTTGATGATGTGGGTTTGTTTGTAGAAAATCACAGGCAAAATATAGAGTTAAAAACCTCAAGCAACATCCACAAGCCAAAATTGCAACCAATGGAACAGGACAGTTTGCGGTCCATGAAAGTTTTTAATACTTCAGATGATAGTGCTATTCAATATGAAATAGATGCTCTAAGGAAGCGATTGCCATTTATAGATGAAATTAACCCTTTCAGTGTAAACGACTCTAAAATAACTAATAAAGTTATATTTAACTGTTTATGTCCGGAAAAATTTAAAGACGAAAATGGCAAAGTCGAAATTGAAAAATTTAGATTTGCTGTAAAAGTAACTGAATACACGTTTACCATATTACAAAAAGTTGGATTTATTGCAAGGGTAAGTCTAAATGCGGTTAATAGAATTTTGGAAACTGATATAGTTAATTTTCCTAATGAAAAGCCTAGCAAACATTTAATTGCAACTGTGACGTCACAAGATCTCGATAAAAAAACAAAAACAGCAATAGATACATTTTTAGAAAATACGTATCTTCGTAAAATTGAAGTTAACAAAACATTGATAAAAGAAGATAAATCCCTTTATCAAAGAGATCTTATTTCAGAAATAAATACTAAGTTTAAATTAGAAAAACAAAGACGCCAATGTGAAAATATGGAAAAAATTCGCGAAAAGCGAGCAATTATAAACTTATTTACATGTATAACTACTATTATATTATCTACACTTACCTTTTTTGCAGGTTTAGTTCCTATTTTTACGGCTATACCAGCAGCTTGTACCTTCCTAATTTCAATAGGGATGAGTTTTTTTAAGCCCAAACAACCTTCGTGGGAAGAAGTGGCAAAAAGTTTTGATATTTTTAAGAATTGGGACCAAAGCGATGGCGACTTAAATGAAGTAATAAATGCTTTTATGCTTAACTATGAATCAAATATGCTTAAGTATAAATCAGGTATGATTAAGGATGAGCCAATATCTGTAAATTGCAAAAACTATCCATACAAAAATATAATTGATTTTTTAGCAAAATAAGTCAAATTATAACAAACGTAAAAAAATAGAAAAGTAAATCATACCATAATGCTATTTCAGGTTTAAATAAGATACATATTATGATATTCTTTGACTAGCGGAACAATTTTAAATACATAGCTTAGTTCTATGGTGATGAAATGAGTCAAAGACCCAATTATTACATACTGTTGGAATTATGTTTTGATCCAGCTGTTGATGACAAGACAAAGATAAAAAAAGCAATAAGTACTAAACAACAGCAGTGGTCGAAAGACATGAACAATCCGATAAAAAAAGTAAAAGCATCGGAATATCTGGCATTACTCCCTGACATAAAGGAAATAATGCTAAATGATAAGTTGCGCTCAAACGAAGCGCAGATGGCCATATGCATAAGGGACGAAAAGATAAAAGAACTTGATAGGCGACTGGATTTATATAGTGCAAAGTCTGATGAGCTTTCTGAAAAAGATCTCAAGATGTTGCTTAAGTCTTTTTCGGCTTTTGGCTTTACCGAGGAAAACATAAAAAATAAATTTACTAAACTCATAGAAAGTCAAAATAAGAAGATAGATTTAAGCGAGACTATAGACAAAAACCAGGCTAAAAACATAAAGAACTTCATGCAGCAGCTTGGGAAAAAAGATCAGACACTTTATGAGTTTTTAAATTTATCGAATAAATCATCTTGTGATTTACTCTTGAAGACAGCGTCTGGAATCAAAGCTAAAATACTAGCCAAGGGCAAAAAAACAGGTACAGACAATGCAAGACAAGCTATATGTGGACTTTGTGCGGTAATATTCAAAGACAAGGCCAGCAAAAATAAATACGACAATTACATAAACTTAACTAAATATTATTCTGTAAATGATGCTATAGAAGAGATGGGTCTTAGCAATAAGAGAATAATAGAACCCAAAATGAAAGAACGACTCATAGATATAGCGGTAGAAGAGTACAGAATATCCCCCTCTGAAGCTTCAGCTTATATAAGTAACTACTGTGAGCTCACGGGCTTTCAGGAAAGAGACAAGAGTATAATATGTGGACTTTGTAATACTGAAAATATAGCGACTTCTACTATTTGCCAGAACTGCAAGAAAACTTTAGTTATAGTTTGTCCGGTATGCTCTGCGGTAAATAGCAATGCTGCAAAAACCTGTGCAAAATGCGGCTTTGACTTATCAAAAATGCAAGAAGCTGTGAAGCTTATAAAAAAAGCAAAGTCTGTATGGATAGATAAACAGGCAGATATAGCTTTAAATTATCTTAAACAGGCTAAAATTTTTTGGCCTGGCCATCAGGAAATAAAACCACTGGAAGACGAGATTAGTACATACAAAATGCAGCTTACAGATATACTTTCTAGTATTGACGGTTTTGTTCAAGAAGGGAAATATTATCACGCAGCCAATAGAATAAAACAAGCTCAAAATAGAGAATTTTTGATAGATGAAAAAATATCAAATGCAGTATTTTCAAAGCTGGAATATGTTAAACAAAAATTAGAATCTTTAAAAAATATGGACAAAGATTCGGCTTTTGAGATACTTTCAGATTTGATTTCTGAAGTTAAAGACAGTGAAGATGCTAAAAAGCTTTTGGAGAATTATCCACCACTAGTGCCGGAGAATCTAAATTATAAGATAAATGAAAATGCTGTGGAAATAAATTGGGAAGAAAGCAAATCAGTAGGTCAGATAGAGTATATACTAGTAAAAAAGCAAGGTTCCTATGCTAATGATATAAATGACGGTGAAAAAATTTACGAGGGCGGTGAATGTAGATATAGCGACAGTGACATAGTCGAAGCTAAAGCTTATTATTACACGGTATTTGCTAGTAGGCTAGGGCTTAATTCTAAAGCTGCTCATCTCAAAGAAAAGGTAGTACTTGTCAAAAATGTCAGCAATATAAAGGCTGTAGGTGGAGATGGTTTTGTAGTTTTAAGCTGGGAAAAACCTGAAACTCTCACAGAGGTGAAAATTTGGAAATATGAAGGAAATGAAAAACCTAATTCAACAAAAGATTGTGAAATTGTTGAATGTAACCGAACTGATGGCATAAAGATAGACGGCCTCGAAAATGATAAGCGTTATTGGTTTTATATATCATCAGGGCATAGCATAAATGCTGAGGAATATTATTCAGGAAAAATTTTGATATATGCCGTACCTTGTAAGATAGCATCTCCCATAGAAAATTTAAATATAAAGAGATATGGTAATGTTTTTGATATTAGTTTTTCAAAGCCAAAGTGGGATGTAATTTTCTTCTATTCCGATGAAAAGCCTGATTATGTTGAGGCTACAGTTTATCCTTTGAATGAAATAAGCAAAAAATATAAAGCTTTAAACGTAACTTTAAAAGGAGAAGGTAAAGCAGAATTTATATTAGATTTCGTTGGGAAAAAATACATAATACCAGCCCAGGTAAATGCCACAAATATCATTTTGAATGAAGCCACATGTATAGCTAATGTCCCCGAACCAAGTAATATCTCATATTCTTTCAGTAGTGCTAGGACAGAACTCTATATTAATTTTGATTGGCCGCAGGGTGTTGATAAAGTTTTACTTGCATATAGTTTCGAAGATTACCCTAAATCTGCTACAGATCCTTTAGTCAAAAAAATATTTGCCACTAAAAAGCAGTATGAGAGAAATGATGGCATACTTATTTTATCCCCAAAAGAGCAGGATTGTTATGTATCGCTATACACTATATGTGAAGATGACAATAGTACTATATATTCAAGGCCTGCGAAAACGCTCATAAATAGCAATGAACAGATAGAAATTTTCTATAGTTTTAAGTATAAAAAATCAATGTTTTCTCATTCTACAAGTTTGAGTTTGAATATCCGTGCCAAGGGGAATTTTATTTTTCCTGAATTTTGTATAGTTAGCAAATTTAAGTCAGTAGCGCTAAACAGGTCTGATGGTGATATAATTTGTATTAATAGGGAAAAAACAAAAGTTTCTGATTCTCATACATTTGAATTTGGCATAACGGAGCTCAGAAAAGACAGCAAATTACGTTTATTCCTGCTTGATGACTCACAGTATAGCTTTTTTAAACTAATAAATGAAGCTTCAAATAGCATATAAAAGGGAGGTTTTTATTTTTGTCGAAATATACTTGTCCTAGATGTTTTGAAAAACAAGATATAAAAGATGTCAAATATATATGCACCAACAAAAGTAAAGCTTCTTCTTGCCAGAATGCTATAGAAAGAAAAGCTTTAGAATCTGCTCATAAGATAAAAAAACCATTATGCGACAAATGTGGTAAACCTCTTATCTCGAAAATTTGTCCGAAATGCGGCTTTGAGCTGCCGTTTGGAATAGAAAGCACACAGAACTACCCTATATCAATAATCGGTGCTAAAGAATGTGGAAAGAGTAATTATGTTGCCGTTTTAATAGACCAGCTAAAAAACAATATCGGTAGATCTTTTGATTGTTCGGTGATGGCCTGTGGTGATAGCACCCTAAACCGATATCAAAAAGAATTTTATGACCCTATATACAAGCACAAGACCTGTGCAGGAGCTACTGATGCTGGCGATGTAGAACCGCTGATATATAGCCTGCTTTTTCGGAGGAAGCATATGTTTTCTTCTAGAAAGTTTAATGATGCTGTATCACTTACATTTTTCGACACAGCGGGCGAAAATTTGACATCCATAGCCTCTATGCAAACACATAATGCTTATCTATACTCATCATCAGGGATAATATTGCTACTGGATCCTTTGCAACTGCCCTATGTGCGAGATAGGCTCGATAGCAAAATAAGGCTACCGGAAGAAAACACAGATGTAAACACGATTTTAGCGAGAACTGTAGAAGTTATACGCAGAGGTCTAGGGCTTACTGATATTTCAAAGAAAATAGATATACCTATAGCCATATCATTTACGAAGATAGACGCAGTGGATTCTCTACTTGACCCGATGAGCTGCCTTAAAAATGATTCTACCCATGTAAAAAATGGCTTTTTTGACGAAAGAGATTTTAATGATTCCAACGAAGAAATGCAAAGCTTGGTAGAAAAGTGGCTGGGAGTGGAGCTTTATCAAAATGTTTCCATGCAATTTAATGACTTTGCATTTTTTGGCTTAAGTGCTTTGGGTAGTAATCCAGACATCGATAATAAAATACCTAGGTTCAGGCCATTCAGAGTAGCGGATCCTTTTTTGTGGCTACTGGCAAAAAAGGGAATAATAACATCTAAGTAAGGGCGAAGATATTATGAAGGCAGAACAGTACATTTATACATCATTTAAAAACGGAGATCTCCCTGATAAAGGGTTTATGATATATTCTAAATCAGAAGGAATAACAGAAACCGAGTGTAATGATATAAAATTTGTCATGCAGTATGCTCCACCTAGTGACATGCCACCTAATCCTACTGAAAAGCAAATCTATGATAATTTCCCTTATAGCTTTGCTTTTTTCAGGCTTTCTACAAATAGGCTATGCGTTGCCCAGTCTACTTATCTGGGAAAGGACTACAGCGGTAGGTATGGAAATTATATTATATATGCTTTGGTTTTCAGCCAGAATGAGCTAAACTGCTACCCTTGTGATATGTTCGGCGAAAAATACATAAAGCTCAGCATGACAGAAGAAGAACTAAATGCAAAGCCACCCATACCTGCCCTTGAAAATCTTGATATAGAAACTTTTGGAAGCATAGTAAATGACGATCTTTTAATGGAATTTATTTCAGAGAGAGAGCAGGAATTTTCATATTTCATAGCAGCTGTGCTCAGAGGAAAACAAGAAGGAATACCAGTATATATCAATGATACCAGAGAACATTTAGTTCTGTGGATGGCGGCTCTTCACAGGGCTTTGCCTCTGGAAATGGCAAAAAAATTGAGCTTTAATACTTATACACATGACCATAAAAAATTTAGCAGTGAAATGAGCAAAGAGCGCAATCTAAATTTGCTGTGTTTAGGTGTTCGCCCTGATGAGAATTATTTTAATTATTCAAACGGCTGCAAATCCAGCAGACAAATAGTCCTAGACTTTGATATGAAGTACAGAACAGAGAATATACCTGTACCATCTTTTGCAAAAGCTATGGCTGCTTCTTATGTTTTAGGCATGGATGAGATAAATGATTTTATAGATTTTTTGAACGAAATAAATTTTTATTACTTCAGTAACGATTTAGAGGCTGCGTACAAATTTTTCAGGCTTTATGTGGCTTCCGAGCTTAGCGCAGACGACAAAGATATAGAAGACA
Source organism: Acutalibacteraceae bacterium (assembly GCA_045604805.1). Taxonomy (GTDB): domain Bacteria; phylum Bacillota; class Clostridia; order Oscillospirales; family Acutalibacteraceae; genus JAZUOT01. The sequence goes on from JAZUOT010000005.1 coordinate 44,380, forward strand.
TTATAAGCTTTGGTAACAGATATTGCGAAGAATATATGAACTCAGAGGTAGGGGCTAAGATATTAGACATCATATGTAAGGATAGAATATTAGATATAAAATATTGCCAGAAAACTTTCGTATTTCTTTACAAGTATTCATTTTTTATGAGATATAGCATACATGACTATTTGTACAAGATTATTTTGCACTATGCGAAGGAAGAAAATAAAGCTGTAAAAATATTAGATTTGCTGGATACCTTGAAAAATAGCACATCGGAACAATTTTGGGATTTTCTTAATTTTTTCTTTTCAGAGGATTTTTTGAGCCAGCTGAAGTTCGAAATGAATGGGAATAATAAAAATTTAGTTTTGTTTGTTGCAAAGTTTGTTCTGAATTATCATAACGATTGCCAGAATCTTACAGATAAATCGGCGCACGAAGAATTGCTAAAACAGACAATACCTCAAGTTTGCCATTTGGGAATTAAAGAAAATACCGCTATAGAACTTCTTTACTGCTGCAAAGATAATTTAAAGTTAATAATAAAAGTACTTAGCATGTTTGCTACACATCTTGCTTTAGATGAAAAAGAAAAATTTTGCATAAGCTTTACTAAATATTTGAGTGGTATAGAGCAGGAGCTAGCCAAAAATATAAAGAAAAATATGTGGCTGGAAGAGAAAACATTAGAGCTGTGTGCCTATATGTCCGCTAAAGAAATAAGAGATTCCAGGAATCCTATAGTGGCTTTTTGGGCTAGCTATGAGGATAATTTCAAAAATCGCAAAGAGCTAAAAAATATAGATTTGGCTTCTATGGTAGAAGCCGGACTTAGTAAGACTAATAATATAAAAAATTTGATTAAAATAGTAGAAATCATACCCGAAGAGTGCTTTAAGAGCTGGAAATATGTAAAAGTTTTATTTGATAAATTTTTGTCTCAGGGCATGAAAGCATTAATTAAGATAGATTCGCCTATTATTTTCAAGCTGGTTAAAATTTTAAATAATCTGAAACAAGATGATTTTCATGCTATATATGCGATTTCTTTTTTGAAATTTTTACAGGCTAAAGCAGAAAAAGACGGAGTATATCCTTCATTTGCAAAGGAATATAAAGCCTTTTCGAAAATAAATCTTTCAAATTTTGAAAAACGTGACTACAATATATATTTAGCACAAGCTGTTCCTGTTTTCATGCCTTGTATATATGATGAACAAGACTTTAATAAATTTGTTGAATTTTGTTTCAATAAAGAGGAAATTGCTGTATTTTGCTTAACTATATCCACTTATCTGAAAAAACTTAAAAAAAGACAGCTTAAGCAATATAAAGTTTTGATAGATATTATGCAGAAATATATAAGAGAAAATAAGCAAGCAAATGAAAAGACAAAATTATTTTTTGAGACAATGAGAAAGTACCTATAAATGAATATCCTAGGAGGATAGTATGGATAATAAAAATAAGCAGCCGGGAGTATCAGTGTATTTTTTGGGTAGGGGCTTTGAAAATTTAAAAAATACGCTGATATGGCTTTGGAAAGAAAACTTAAACTCTGCGAAAATGCAGTTTAGCATAATAGACCAGAAGGGATATATTTCTGTTGTTCGCAGCCCGAGATTTATAGCATCACTCCTGATAATATTATTTGGCTGCGTAATAATGGCAGCTATGATCGTAGTGAGGGGGATATTGCTATCGATAATGTACCTGTTTGCCTCTGCTTGGCTTGGAATCATATGGCTTATTGACCAGATTTATAATTCTATGCATGGCTTTTCTAACGCTTGCCCCAATCCTTCATGTCAGACTAGATTTATAGTGCCGGCCTATCAGTGCCCGAAATGTGGCGCTATGCATTCAAATTTAGTTCCTGGTAAATACGGCATATTAAAAAGGAAATGTATCTGTGGTGCAAGTCTTGCCACGACATTTTTCGGTGGAAAAGCTAAGCTTTCCGCCTACTGCCCGAAATGTAGCTGTGCTCTAGAAGGTGATACCGCCGTAAGACAATATGCTATACCTGTTATAGGTGGGCCCTCTGTAGGTAAAACTTGCTACATAAATATGCTTATAAATAGAATGTTTAATCAGGTTGCACCTAAAAATAATTGGGACTTTGAATTTTTATCCAGCGAAAATGAAGCAGCCTACAAACAGATATCAAATAATATGCAAAAAGGAATTCGACCACACAAAACAGAATTAGAAGCACTTACAGCCTATCAAATGATGCTTAGGTTACCAGGCAATAAATTCGGTAGGCGTATATATATATATGATATATCCGGTGAGCGTTTCTCGAGCAGTGAGGATATACAGAGAAATATAGCTTATAGCTACGCCGATGGTATGATTTTTATAGTAGATCCGCTTTCTCTTTCGAGATATGCTATGGAAATGGAAAATAAAATAAACTTGGAAAATTATGCGGCTAGTGCGAAAAGTTCTGACGATATACTGAACCTCATGCTTATAAACTTGGAAAAAATATTCTTGCGTACCTCAAAAGACCTCTTGAATGTAAATTTGGCTGTAGTTATAAACAAAGTCGATATACCCGGTCTTGAAAATAAAATAGGTCTACCTGCAATTCAAAAATATATGAGCAGACATAAAGATTGTAAAAATGCGAGTGAAGCACAGAATATAGTCTGTCAGAAATTCCTGGAAACTTACGGTGCCGGCAACTTCGTCAGATCTATTTCTAATAAATTTAAAAATTTCCAATACTTTACCTGTTCTGCCCTAGGGCATAGCGAAACAGGTAAACCTTTCGAGTCAAGAGGCGTCACAGAACCTCTGCTCTGGATTCTAAGTCAGGTGGATAGGAGTATGTAATCACACTACTAACCACCGCAGCAACAAAAACACTGTAAGTGCCTTTTTAAAAGCTAAAAACTTCCTTACGGAAAATTTCTATTTTTTTCGTTGGTAGATATTTTGTTTTTGTAGATAGTTAGTATACCGAGATAACATTTCCGACGATATTATGATTTGCTACTCTGTTTGGCTCTTATCTGCGTTGTGTTTTCATCTTATAGATACAAAAAAAACGCGGCAAGAACATAATGTTCTTGCCGCAGCCTTTAGGTATGACGGGCATGCCGTCAGTCTGTGGTGAAAGTACACAAGGGGCGTAGTTACCGACGAACCCCCAAAGCGACTCCCAAGGTTTACACCATGATGTGTGCGTAGTAACAACGAACTGTGAGAAGTTAGCAGAAGCCGCAGTAGGTGTAGTTTTGAGATAGGCCAGGCCGAAGGGCTGAACAATGTAAGCGTGCAATCAAATGTATGCTCCAAGGAATGCCTGACAGCAGGAATGGCAAAACGTAAATGAGCAGATACTGCATTACTTAGGGTAAATCCGAGGAAGCGGAAAGGAGAAAGCACACAAGGCGATGTTGGAACTGTGCCAGACTAACCGAATATTGTAAGGGACCGTTATTACTGGGTCGCTACGAAAACATGTGTAGCCAAAGCAATCCCCAAGGAAGTGCTTGCTAAAGCAGGTCTTGTAAGTTGCTTTGACTACTATAATGAGCGTTATGCTTTGAAGTTGTGTTGAACCTCCGTATACTAAACGGCAAGTACGGTGGTGCAAGAGGGGCTATGAAATATTAGCCCCTACTCGATTCTCTGATATCTAACTTCCTAACATCCTAGATTAATACATTCCGCCCATACCTGGATCAGCAGGCATAGCAGGAGCAGGATTTTCTTCTTTTTGGTCGGTTACAAGAGATTCAGTAGTTAGAACCATACTTGCGACAGAAGCAGCATTTTGGAGTGCTGAACGAGTAACCTTTGTTGGGTCAACGATACCGGCAGGAATCATATCGACGTATTCTTCTTTGAGAGCATTGAAGCCAAAGCCTACTTTGCCTGACTTTTTAATTTCCTCGACGATAACAGAACCTTCCAAACCTGCATTTTTAGCAATTTGTCTTACAGGTTCTTCCAAAGCTTTAAGAACTATGTTAACACCTGTTTTCTCATCGGGATTTTCGGTTTTATCTAAAAGAGCTTTTACAGCAGGGACTGCGTTTATGAGAGCTGTACCGCCGCCAGCGACAATACCTTCTTCTACAGCAGCTTTTGTTGAAGCCAAAGCGTCTTCGATTCTGAGTTTTTTCTCTTTCATTTCGATTTCGGTAGCAGCACCGACTTTTATAACAGCAACACCACCGGCAAGTTTAGCTAAACGCTCTTGGAGTTTTTCTGTGTCGAACTCAGAAGTTGTATTTTCGATCTGTGTGCGGATCTGAGAAACTCTATTGTTTATTTCAGTTTTATCACCAGCGCCGTCTACGATTATAGTTTCTTCTTTCATGACTTTAACCTGACGAGCCCTACCGAGTTGTTCTATAGTTGTATCTTTAAGTTCTAAGCCAACTTCTTCAGAGATAACCTGGCCACCTGTTAGAACAGCAATATCTTGGAGCATTTCTTTTCTTCTATCACCGAATCCAGGAGCTTTAACAGCGACAACAGTAAATGTACCTCTGAGCTTATTTACTATGATGGTGGAGAGAGCTTCACCTTCTATGTCCTCAGCGATTATGAGAAGTTTCTTACCAGACTGAACGATTTGCTCAAGCAGAGGAAGAATTTCCTGAATATTTGAGATTTTTTTATCTGTGATTAAGATGTAAGCATCATCGAGTACAGCTTCCATTTTTTCGGTATCTGTAACCATGTAAGGAGTTACATAACCTCTGTCGAACATCATACCTTCAACAACTTCTGAGTAAGTCTCAGCAGTTTTGGATTCTTCTACAGTGATAACGCCATCTGAAGTTACTTTTTCCATAGCTTCAGCTATTAGGTTCCCTATAAATTCATTAGATGCAGAGATGGAAGCTACCTTAGCTATATCCTTAGGACCGTCTATTTTCTGGGAATTTTTTATAACTGTCTCAACAGCCGTATCAACAGCCTTGCTTATTCCGTCGCGAACTACCATCGGATTTGCACCAGCTGCTACATTCTTCATTCCTTCTCTTATTAGAGCTTGTGCAAGCAATGTAGCGGTAGTCGTACCATCACCAGCGACATCGTTAGTTTTAGTTGCAACTTCTTTTACTAATTGAGCACCCATGTTTTCGAAAGAGTCTTCTAGTTCTATTTCTTTTGCAATGGTAACACCGTCATTAGTGATAAGTGGAGCCCCGAATTTTTTATCCAAAACCACATTTCTTCCTTTGGGGCCTAATGTGATTTTTACAGTATCTGCTAATTTATTAACACCTGCAAACAATTTTTTTCTAGCGTCTTCGCCAAAAGTTATATCTTTTGCCATAAAAATTTTCTCCTTATAAAACTTCTAACAAATTATTATTCTACAACTGCCAATATGTCATCTTGGCGTAATATTGTATATTCTTCTCCATCAATTTTTACTTCTGTACCAGAGTATTTGCTTGTTATTACCTTATCGCCGACCTTAACATACATATCAATCTCTTTACCTTCTATGTTGCCTCCGGGCCCTACAGCTATTATTTCAGCTATTTGTGGTTTTTCTTTGGCACTGCCTGCCAAAACGATTCCACTTTTTGTAGTCTCTTCGGCTTCCTGCATTTTGATTACAACTCTGTCTGCTAATGGTTTTATCGTCATTTTATATCTCTTCCTCCTTTTAAATTCCGACGCCTTTGAATGCATAAAACATCTAAAGCAGATTTAAAATTAGCACTCTCACATCTCAAGTGCCAAGTCATATTCTATACCCTTCTATCGCAAAAATCAATACTTTTTTGTCAGAGAACTCAAACGCATGTTAAGTAGTGAAATGGTGACCGAATTTTAGATGTACAGAATTAATGTATGGACTAATAACTTGATGAGGGTGGTGAACAATTTATATACTCCAATAAACTAACTGAATGTTTTTAAAAATTTCGTGTAAAAACTTTTTAATTAGTGAAATTCTGACGGTAAGGTAGTATAATGTATGTATAAATTGTTGGTTTGTATTATGTTTTTGAGGTATTCGTGATGGTATTCAGTGATTTAAATACGAAACAACTAAGTTTGCTTATGGAGTGCAGAGATATTAATGAAGCCGGTGCTTTACTTGCTCGTTTTGGTTATTTGCTGAGTGATGAACAACTTGAGGATATAAAATTATCATATGCAAATAAATATACTAGTGGAAGTAATAGTGATGTACTAAGTATAGGCCAGTTGGAGCAGGTAGTTGGTGGAACTCATGTAAAAGTAGTTGATAAGCGCGAAGAAAATAGTAAATTTAAGATTGGCAAAAATAGAAAAGATAATACTTCACATTATGAAAGTCCATTCAATGTTAGTTGTAACATTAACATTAAGGACGGAGTGGTACATCTAGAAACGCAGCATCCATATAGAAATAAAGAATCTGAACAGATAAAAGCCTCAAATGAAGACATGAACAGTAATACCAAACCCTCTGCTTATACAAGGGATCGTGATTCTGGGGAGCATGAGGAAATATCGAATACAAAATATGAAATTCCTCAAAACAGTTCATTTGAAAAAAATTCTAGATGGCATAATGCAGTAGAGGAATGTTTTGGTCATATTGTAAAAAAAGTTCGTACTACTCATAACTCGCTTGTGATCGTGACTGACGCAGGTAATTTTGTCCTTAACCTACCTACTCTTGAAAAGATTGGAGAAGCTCTCAACGCAACAAAAACAGCTATACCTAGTAGTAACGCAAACAGTGGTCGAGCTATTACAGGTAATTCCACACAGCAGCATAAAAGCAATTTGAAGAAGACTGAAGATGTTGCTGAAGGTGAAATTGTTGCAGATATTTTGCCAGAAGAACAGCATGAGAACAATTTGAACTCTGGAATTAGTAATGAAGGAAAAGATAGTGCAGTAGGAAGTTGTTTGCATACTCCTAATCTTGAAAGTGTTATTTTAAGAACGTATATACACATAAATAATAAAGCGTTTGACTTCGAGAACGCTCATAAAGCTAAAGAAAATCCTCAACGGAATGATAGACAAGCAGATAATGTAGTTGATGATAGTTCCACTAATAAATGTATCAATGTAGACGATTGCCAAGTTCATTTTATATCCGATCGGCAAAATAATAGTTCTAAACTTCACGACTATAAAGAAGCCCAAAGTATGAGTCAGAGGGAACGAGAATGCAATGATAATAAACTCCAACATTTTACATTTAATGTTGAAGAAGCAGAAGAAATAGTGCAAAATGCTGTGAAATCTAAGAACATATGGGGGTGGATTGGGTACACTTCCGGCGGATTTATTACCACTATAGGATGTGTAGCTGTTGTAATGAAGTCTGTTGTTAAGTATATTTCATTACTGTCTGTAGTGGGATTTTTGGGGCATCCTTTACTGCCCGTAGTGGGACTTTTTGGGATTGTTATTGGTGCTGTTTTGCTATGTACGACTATTGCGAAGAGGGAGGAGAAGGAGATTAGTATGTCTACGCATATATTGTCGGAGTCTGATGTAGCTACATATGCAGAACAACCTGAACAAGAGGAAAACGCGCTTGAACCTTTACAAGAAGACGATAACTCTGTGGTGGAAGAGCCTGTGGTGGAAGAGCCTGTGGTGGAAGAGCCTGTGGTGGAAGAGCCTAAGAAAGAAGAGCCTGTGGTGGAAGAGCCTAAGAAGGAAGAAAAGAAATCTGAAGACGATAACTCTGAAACCGATAACTCTGAAACCGATAACTCTGAATACTATAATAATGTTAATAACTTAGATGCACTTAATGAAGCAAATGCAGCATTCGGGTGGTAGGTGAAGTAAGAAACATTTACTAACATAGAGTATAAGTTTCCAAAAGAAGAAAACGAAACGAGAGGAATTCTTAGAAATTATGGACGAGATCATTCCTTAGGATGAATGGGTCGATGTTATCAAGCCCTACTATCCCGGCAGAATCCCGAATTCTGTGTAAACTCTAAATAGTAGTTAGACGTCTGCGAATTAATCAAAATCCAGTCTTGGCTTCGGCCGGTCCATTTTTTCTAGTGGTATTCATCACGGTCAGATAGAGCATTTTAGCAAGCTATCAGGAAAAATTCCCAATTTTTAATATAGGCCTAACTGATCTAGCATACAACATATTTAGGTATGAATTTTTGTTACGTAATACTTCTGTCAGTAAGTGAGAATTGTTACTTTTTGGGGAGGATATGTAAAAAAATAGCCAAAACATAAAAAATGAGTGTCTAGGAGCAAGATTTTCCTCTTTTTTTGATGTTTTGGTTGTTTTTTATTTTACTAAAAAGGTTTTATAGAGATGACCAATTCTCACAACACTATTACTTACCATTATTTTTTATCAAATTTTATCGATAGCTCTTCTAGTTGTTTTCTATCAACAGGTGCCGGAGATGAGCTCATTAGTTCAGAACTATTTTGAACTTTAGGGAAGGCAATAACATCACGAATACTTTCACAGTCCAGCATAAGCATTACCAAACGGTCTAAACCAAAAGCAAGCCCACCATGTGGTGGTGCTCCATATTTAAAGGCATCCATAAGAAAACCGAAACGCTCTTGAGCTTCTTCTTCGGTGAAGCCTAAAGCTTTCAATACTTTTTTCTGAAGTTCGCTATCACTGATTCTTATAGAACCTCCGCCAAGCTCATTTCCATTTAATATCATGTCATATGCACGTGCTTTTGCAGAAGCGGGTTCAGATTGCAACCTATCTATGGCATTATCCAGAGGCATAGTGAATGGATGATGTTTAGACACATATCTATTTTCTTCCTCGCTATATTCAAACATAGGAAATTCTGTGACCCACAGCAAAGATGGTTTAGTTTTGTCTATGATTCCTAGTTGTTTGGCTAATTTGCACCTTAGTGCTCCCAGTGAAGTCTGGGCAACATTTATATTTTCGTCGGCAACAACAAAAATTAAATCACCTTTTTCAAAATCCAAATTCTTATGCATAGCAGTGATTTCTTCATCTGATAAGAATTTTTCGAAAGATGAAGAAATATTACCATCTTCATTGAATTTAGACCATGCTAGACCTTTAGCCTTATAGTCCTTGATCCATAAGCCTAATTTATCTATGTCTTTGCGTGTGAATGAATTTGCAGCAGCTTTGGCATTTATAGCGGCAACTACCCCACCATTTTTTATGCTGTTGGCGAACACCTTGAAATCTGTTTTTGCTAAATTTTCTGTTAAATCGACAATTTCCATCGCAAATCTTGTATCAGGCTTATCACTACCAAAGCGACGCATAGCTTCATCGTAGGTCATTCTATCAAACGGAACTTTTATATCTATATCCAAGACATCTTTGTAGACCTTTTGCACAAGTCCTTCTGCGATGCCCATAATATCATTTTCATCGGCAAATGACATTTCATAGTCTATTTGTGTAAATTCCGGCTGTCTGTCTGCCCTTAAATCTTCATCCCGGAAACATTTTGCCACTTGCATATATCTATCGAAACCAGATAACATACATAGCTGTTTGTACAGTTGAGGTGACTGTGGTAAAGCAAAAAAACTTCCCCCAAATACTCTAGATGGCACCAGGTAGTCACGGGCCCCTTCAGGAGTAGATTTAATAAGTAAAGGTGTTTCTATTTCTACAAAATCATTATCGTCAAAATAATCACGGACAGATTTTACTATCTTATGCCTGAAAATTATATTACGCTGCAGATCCGGCCTCCGAAGATCTAAATATCTATATTTAAGTCTGAGTTCTTCATTTACGTTGGTGTTTTCACAAATTTCAAATGGAGGAGTCTCACTTTTCGAAAATATATGCAAAGCTTCGACTTCTATTTCAATTTCGCCAGTGGGAATATCGTAGTTTTTGGAAGAACGTTCTCTTACAGTACCGCTGGCAGCTAGAACAAATTCCGCCCGTACTTTGAAAGCTTGAGAAAATATATCTTTGTCCGTATTGTCATCGAACGCAAGCTGTACGATTCCAGTTTTATCACGTAAATCTATAAAAATTAGTTGTCCTAAGTCACGCTGTCGCTGTACCCAACCGCAAACAGTAACTTTTTTTCCAATACATTCTTTATTTAAATTACCGCAGTAATCAGTTCTTTTGAAGTTAGTAACTTGTTGTTCCATTTATTTAAAAATCCTCTCCGAAACCACCAATAATATTTGAAGTATAATCATCCACAAAATTAGAATCCAAACGGACTGTAAACTTTTCATCCGTCTGCATAGATTTAACAACAGCTTCATTATTTTTTATTTCATCAGATCCTACAACCAGGCTGTATACGGCACCTATTTTATCAGCATAACGTAGCTGAGCTTTTAAACTTTTAGAATTAAGATCGCACTCAACATGGATAGCAGCGCTTCTTAATTCCTCAGCCAAACTAAAAACATAGGCATTAGCTTTATCGTCCAGAGAAGCCAGATATAATTCACATCCGGGATAGTCTATGTTGTTGAAATTTTCCTGATGAGCAGAGATAACGTCCAATAGCCTTTCCATGCCAAGGCCGAAGCCCAGAGAGGAAATTTTGGGACCACCTAGCTGTTCTGTGAGATCGTCATAACGTCCACCACCACAAACTGTTAAAGGTCCATCTTTTGTGTCATAAACAAACTCAAACACAGTTTTAGTGTAGTAATCTAAACCTCGAACAATAGTACTATCTATTTCATATTTTATATCTGCTATATCCATGAGATTTTTTACTTGTGAAAAATGTTCTGCACAATCAGTACATAGATTTTCTAGCATGGTAGGAGCATTTTTTGAGATTTTATGACAACAGTCATTTTTGCAGTCCAGAATCCTCATAGGGTTACTCTCAAATCTTTTTTTACAAAGCTCACAAAGCTGATTTAAATGTTCATTAAAATATTCTCTAAGCAAAGTATAGTAATTTTTTCTGCACTCCGGGCAGCCTATAGAATTCAAATTCAAGCGCAGTTCGTGTATCCCTAGAGCTTCAAATATTGAATTTGCAAGAGATATCAATTCGGCATCTGCGGTAGGAGAGTTTGCACCAAAACATTCCACGCCAAACTGATTGAATTCTCTGTACCTACCGTTTTGAGGTTTTTCGTACCTATAGCAAGAATCAAAATAATAAAGCTTAAGAGGTAATGTCTTGTTATGTAAGCCATTTTCTAAAACAGCCCTAGCAACACCAGCAGTACCCTCCGGACGTAAGGTAATAGAACGTCCAGATTTATCTTCAAAAGTATACATTTCTTTTTGGACAACATCTGTGTTTTCGCCAGCTGAGCGTTTGAATAAGTTTGTATGTTCGAAAATCGGTGTGCGTATTTCTTTATAACCATATGTATGAACTATCTCTTTGATTATGTTTTCAACAAGCTGCCATTTGAAAGAATCTTTTGGCAGTATGTCTTTTGTCCCTCGCGGAATTTTAGATATAAGTTCCATGAAAACTACTCACCCTCTCTAAACAATTTCAGCTGATATTTTAGCATATAAGGGGCAATTTTAGAAGTGTGTGTTTGGCTTGATTACTAAAAAAAGCAAGGATGAGTTTTACCTCACTCTTGCTTTTTTAAAAAATTATTTTTTTCTTTACTTTTTGCGTTTTGATTTATCATAAGCAGTAAACATCGAACACAGTGAAAAAGCAATCAACCCTCCTATACATAAAGTATTTCCTGTTTTTGTAGTTTCACCAAATTTATTGTTAGATTTTGAATCTTGGTTAGATATAAAACTATTGTCATCACTATTGTCATCACTGTTGTCATCACTATTGTCATCACTATTGTCATCACTATTGTCATCACTGTTGTCATCACTATTGTCATCACTATTGTCATCACTATTGTCATCACTATTGTCATCACTATTGTCATCACTATTGTCATCACTGTTGTCATCACTGTTGTCATCACTGTTGTCATCACTGTTGTCATCACTGTTGTCATCACTGTTGACATCACTGTTGTCATCATCGGATGTATTATCTGTAACAGAAAAATTCAGTTTAAGTTCAACATCCGCAGCTTGAGAACCATTGGTGCCTGTGACGGTAAGAGTAGTATCATAACTCTCTGGTTCAAGTGAGTCTTTAGGTTTTACGGTAAAAGTTGCTGAATCGCTCACTGAAAGTTCAGTTTTTGAAAAATCACTTATGATATAATTGACTGCTGTCGGTTGTATCAATGTTATACT
>JAZUOT010000006.1:0-50302 GCA_045604805.1 Acutalibacteraceae bacterium
TATTTCGCAAGGCTCTATTTTTATTCCATGCTCGCCTAAATAACTCCTTAATTCAGCTTCATCTCGACATTCCTCTATTTCTTTATGTATCGTTTGCTTGTTCATTTCCTATTACCTCAAATAAATTTAAAATAATTTTCCTAAAATACCAATCCTAATTTTACATTCTACATTAGAATAATTTTTCTTGTCAAGGAAATATCTTTTCAACGCCACAATAAAAAATAATATTGAAATCAGTTTAGCGGCTACCCCACTCTTAGAAGAAGTTTTGAGCTTATGGAAAGCTCGCAGTTTATAGTGTGGCTGGCATGGCCGGTACAACGACTTTCTGTAATATTGAAATCATTTTAATTATATACTACCCTATACAGTGTGATGTTTACTTTTAATTCTGGGTGATTTTGTGTATTATGAATACCGATGGATTTGTAAATAAATATATTCGCAATGAAAGTTTGTTCCGAATACTTTATGCCTCAAGTATGCTTTTAAGTTTTGTTTGCATAATAGAAATTCCTTTCCAAATTGCGACATATATTCTGATGCTCTGGTCTGTATTTTTGATTATAAATAAATTTAAGACGGGGGTATTGAAAAATATAAAGTATGTCGAGCTTTTATTTTTGTTTTTAAGTTCGATGCTTGTTACGACTTTTCTTAATATAACCAGCCACTTTTTTATGAATGTTTTAATTTTTTATCATGTAGCCATATGTTTTTTTATATTTTATGGTATGCACGCTGAACAAAACAAAACAAAATTAAAAAAAGAAATGCTTACTTTTTTTTGCTTGGTTATACGTATATCTACCATTCTGTCTCTGCTAGGAATGATTATCACTGTATTTTGGCCTCAAACAGAAATACTAGGATACAGACTAGGACTGATCGACAACAGATATACTGGTGTTTATACTAACCCAAATTTATCTGCGTTTATGTCGGTTGTTGGCATTATATTTTGTCACATAATTTTTAATTATAACTTAACTTATAAGAATTTTGGTAAAACTAAAGGAACTATTTTAAAAAATAAATTTTTATTATTTTCTGCCATCGTAAATTATATTACTCTGTTGCTATCTGATTCGAATGCATCATTACTTTTTATTTTACTTTATCTCCTTATATTTTCCCTATGCTACAATCTTAAATTAACTTACCGTAAAAATAAAAAAAACAGAATATTAAATTTGATATTGATTACGATAATCTGCTTACTTATAGGAATATGTGTAATATTTATGCGTATAGGCATACAGAACTCCGTTGCATGGTTTATTAATGTAATTCATTCTGTTGAATACTCTCCAACAACTGCAGATTTACAGAACATAGATAATGTTATTTCACTTGGCAGAAACAATACTGAATACGAAATTTCAAGTGGAAGGATTGATTCTATTCAAAAATCAATCTCTCTGCTTTCTTATAAACCAATTTGGGGAGTAGGGAAAGAAAATATCATTAAATTTGGCGCTGATTACTTACAAGAAGGTTTCTTGTTTTTTGACTTACATAACGGATATCTTAGTATTTTAGTAGCATATGGTATTGTGGGGGCATTTATTTTCATCTTTATTGCATACCATATATCTAGGGATCACTTTTATGCATTATCTAGATTCATCAATAAAGGTGAAGGTACAAATTTTACATCAATGTTTTCGTGTCTGATAGCATATTGTGCATATAGCTTTTTTGAAAGAGCACTGTTGCTCAATATAAGTTTTATGGTAATTTTTTTCTGGATGCTTTTAGGTTATACAACTACATATGTTGTTCATACAAACAAAATCAAAGTAAAAGTTAATGACAATAAAATACAAATACCTGTAGGCATTTAATTATTTATGAGTAAATCATAGGCCAAAATAGATAGATAAAAGTTTATATTTCGCAGTATATAAATACATTTTAATGTACAGTACAAAATATTATGTAAAGAATTTGCAAAACACATCTCCCAAGAATTTGTGTCCAAGTTCGCTTAAATGTATACCATCTACACATAAGTAATCCGATAAATTTTTGATGCTTAGAAATTCACTTCTGACATCGATAAGCGGAACTGAGCGCATATGTGATATTTTTTCTATTGCATATGAATACATCTCTTGATTTCTATATATAGTAGATTTTTCTTTCAACCAAGTTATTATATTTTCTTCTTTAACATTTGGCAGAGATGTTATCCAATTGAAATATCTATTAGAATCTATGGGAGGCAAATTCATAAGTATAGGCTGAATTCCATTGTTCATTAGTTCACTGATAAAGTAATTTATATTTTGAGTGAATTTACTCAAACAAACATTGGCATGATGCTCATGAAATGGATTTTGGGATATTTCTTGCCACACATGATCGCAATCATTTCCACCTAATTCTATAAGAGCGGCATCCTCTTGTGGATTTTTATCTAGATATGATTTAAGCGAGAAAATGGCCTTGCTTGAGGTACAACCGAATTTAGAAAAATTTTTCACTTTAATTTGTGTCTTCTCCCTTAATATGTTTATAGCTCCCATCTTTGATATACAGTACTTGTTTTTTACGGTATCCCAAATTATACCCTTTAGTATGGAATCACCCCATATGGATATATGATCAAATTTAAGCATAATCCAGTGGCTCCTTTAACTTTTCCAAAATTGTATGAATACAGTGTAGCACTGAAATATCAAAAAGTCACTGAACTAGCAGCTTTTGGCACTATACTGAAGAATAAGGTCACTGTAGAAGTGAAAATTTCAACTCTACATCTTGGAGAATATTAAATCTACAGGTGCACTTTCTTCAGGAATTTATGCTATACCTGCTTTTTTAAGCAAACTATTGGTAGTGTCAAAAAAATAAGTATAAACTCTTTTTAGTTAATAGTCGTGGTGATAAAAAAAATCACTGCAACTATTTGTAAAGTATATTAATTTACGATAACTTATGTTTGCTACAAATATGTAAGCATAAGATGTATGTCGGGATATTTTTTTAACATAAAATTCAGGAAACCTTACTAATTTAATCTCAAAACTTTTTCTAGAGAAATTAAGAGCAGACCTCTGCACCAAAATTTTTTTATTTCCCTATTGGCTTTTTGTGGGGGTGGAGGTATATAATATAGATATAGGTGTTTTGTCTTTACTGAGGAGGCTTTTGAGATGACTGAGAAAATTTTGTCCAAAGATTTGTGTGGCTTAAGCAAAAAGGAAATAAAACTACTCACAGAATGTAAAGACAAAGAAGAAGCGATTGAGCAATTTAGAATTCTGGGTTACAAGGTAGATTCTGCTGATTTAGATGCGATAAAGCTTGCGTATGAAAGAAGAAATGAAACATCAGATGCAAGCATCTTGGATCTTGAGCAGCTAGAGCAAGTAGCTGGTGGGTTTGAGATGCGTGCAAAATCGACAATTGGTAAAGAATATCTTAACAATATAAAACACATTTTTCCTGCTGCCTGCGAAGTTGGAACACTAGATGAGAATACTGTGAATGATTTTGTGGAGTCTGCTAAAAAAGAATGTGCCCAGCGAAATCTTGAGGAAGAACCGCTTGGCAGAATGATGACGACTACCATAGAAAAAGTAGTGCGTGGCGATATGCAAGAAAATTACGAAAATTGTGGAGGATCTGTCAAAGAAGTTGAAGGATTTAATTTTCATGATAATAAATCATTATATAGTGATATTAAAGCAGTAGCTATAAAAATTTACAATGATCACGGCAACGAAAAGGTTACTTTAGAAGAAATCGTAAGAACAGCAATGTATATAGTGTCGTTTACTGGCGATATACAGCTAAATGTAGAATCGCCTGAAACTTCTTTTTCTGTGAATGTACATTATCGGGATGCTGAAACCACAGCTGAAACAAGATACGACGGAAGCCGTAATCTGCTAAATCCTAAAGTTTTATTAGAAATGTTGAATGAAAACATAAGAGAGTTGAATGAAAACAAAAGAGAAGGGGAATATGAAATTAACGAGCTGCCCAATGATTACCTTCTTGATAATGATTATATTAATTATTTGTCAGATCTTTTTGTTTATGTTGACGAAAAAGGCGATGTGGAATTTAACCAGGTAGCATTTGATAATATATTAAAAATGCTGGAAAAAGGAAAACTTTACTCCATCATAGAAGTGACAACTGCTCTCTGCGAAAATGCCTCATGGAAGGAACTGAAGGAATTTAGGGAGAAAAATTTAGGTGATAGTGATATAAACTATTTATTACGTCAGTATAATACATCACCTTTATTATCTTATGAAGAAGTTCCTAGTAACGATCAAAATGAAGATCAAAATGAAGATGAAAATGAAGATGAAAATGAAAATATAGTAGATGTAGCAGAAGACGTAGTAGAATCGATTTGTTTAGAACTTGAGGAAGAGGAAGAGGAAGAGGAAATAAACATAGTATCTATGTCCAAAGAAGTACAACGAGACTTAAACTTGTACCATGACAGTGAAGATTCTGCTATTGACGACACATCCTCATCTTCAGGAGAATCAAGCGACGAGGAGGGAACGCAATCTTTACCATTGCCACATCCCACGGTGTTGACAGACAAAGAAATAACAGATCTTTGCGCTGAAGCAATCAGCAGCGCTGAGAAAGTTCAAGAATACGGAAAAATAAAAGCCAAAATGATAAAAGACTTTAGAAGTAAAATGTCTGAAGCAGTGGAAATTTGTAAGAAAACAGAAGTATCTAATGATGATAAGATGCAATTAGCCTTCAAAATAAAAATAGAAGAGGCATATGGAGCTAAAAAAGAATCTGGTTTTAAGTGCGTAATGCACGATATGCAGTGGGAGATAGAAAGACAACTGAAAGTAAAAAATATAAATTCACTTGAAGAGTACAAATTAAAAGAAGAAATAAAAAAAGCATTATGTAATGAGGGAAAAGAGATATTAAATATATTTTGGGAAAGTACGTTAGCTTCCTTAAAAGAAATATTGAAAGCAGGAAAAGAAGACTGCGTAGTACCATTCCTAGAGAATGCAACACAGGGATTTTATGCTTGTACTTTTGGAGGACCGTTGGGATATGATCTAGGAAATCTGATAACAGAATGGGAGGAAAATAAAAAAATAACTGAAGATGAAGCATTCGAATTACGAATAAAAGCAGTACAAAATTATGCTAATAGCGGGAAAGAAGCATTAGAGTTTTATTCTTCAAAACTAAAAACTCTCATCGACAAGTTAGAACTAAAAAAAGGATACTTAAAATTTCTAGAACAACTAGAAAAAAGTATAGGAAATATCTGTACAAGTCAGGAGATAAATCATGTAAATAAAGTGATCGACTATGAGAAAAAACTAGTAAGAGGAAAACTAGTAAGAGGAGAAAGTAAAGGTACAGAGGGACAATTAATTATTGAAGCGATGGTAAATGCAGCAAAATGCCAGTATGATTTGCAGAGTGCTTTAGAAACAAAAAAGAAAAGTATAGGATTAACAAAGTCGTCAGACTATTTGGAAAGATTAGAAAAAGCGCTGGAAAATAAGCATAAGGAAATAAAGAACGCATTTAAAAAGCATTTTGAAAATATATCTAAAATGATGAGGGAAGATAAGTTAATAGATGAAAAGGAAGCTTACAAATTAAAAATAGCTGCAATTGAATATATGTTTGATAAAGAGAGCGAATTATTTGACGACCAAAATAAAAAAATATCTGAAATGCGATCTAGTAAACAAATAAATGCAATAGATGAGTACAATTTAAAAAACTTTGCATGGGAAAAGAAGTTTGAGAGCCAGACAGACTTATTACGGTTACTACTTAAAGTTAAAACGGAACATAATGTACCAGAATCAGAGATAGAAGGAAATATAGAACGACATATACAAGAACTGTATAGATCTGAAAGACAATGGTTTGGAGAGAAAATAAAGAACGCTAAGCAACAAGAAAAAGATAAAGATAAACGAGAATACGTAATATTAGCAACATTCACTCTATATAATAACAGAATAAGGATAAGAAGGATTTTCTATGATTTTGAAGCAGCCAAACAAACTGAAATAGAAGTTAAAAAATCAGCAATAGGCAGTTTTTATGATTTTATGATGAAAGAAGCAGATGATGAGTTTTCGACTTATGAAGAGGAAGCGAATCGAATGCTTGGAGACGAAACAGAAAAAGCACTTTTACTAAGACATGCAATGGAAACGCGCCTTGCAAGAAAGAAGATAGCGGAAGATGTCGCGTATAAAGAGCGAGAAAAACTAGCCGAAACAGAAGATGAGAAAGCACTAGCAAAAGCAACTATGTTAAAAAATAAACTAGAAATAATACCTGATGAGTATTGGTGTCAAATAGAAGACGCCCCAAAAAATTTAAATAGTATAAAATCAATAGCAGAGGAAATGCTTAAATGCAGCGCAGATTTGATGCGTGAAATGGATGAAGAAAAAATAAAAGCAATTCCAAAGGAAAATTATTCTAAGCGCAACGAAATAATAAGCAAAATGTTTAACAATAGAATTTTCTGGGTAAAGCAAAACTTTCTGGAAAAGATAATGCGATTATCAGAGGAGCTTAAAGAAGAAAATCAGGAACTATCAGAAAAATTACGATCATTCGGACTAGAACAATATGATAAGGAACTACAAAAAGTAGCAGAGGAAAGCTTAGAGAAACGAATAGAAGCAATAAATAATTACTTTGATGGAAAGGAAGAAACTTCTTCTGATCCCGTTAAACCCGTTAAATATGAGCGTTTCAAACTAGGATTCGAAGCAACTACAATGTACTGTAAAGACAAAGTATTTGTGACATTTTTATATTATGACAGTTTAATAAAGTATGAAGTAAACAAAGAAGTACTAGAAGGAGAAATAGAAAAAATAAAAAACCAACCACAAGAATTACAAGAAAAGCTTAAAAATTTCATAAGTGAATACAGGTACTTCCTAGGAGAAAAGCAATTATCCAGAGAGAAAATACTTGAAGCTAGAAAATTAATAACAAAGGAAATGGCATTAGGAATGAAAGACATTTTTTCAAAATCGTATATAGAGCTGAAAAAGAGCAGTATAGACAGTAAAGAAGAATGGTTGGAAGAATTACGACAGTCAGCATTACATCATCTCGCACTAGGATCAGCACAATTTTGCTTATTTGATGTGCTAAAAAATACAAATCTAAGTGAAGAAATATTAAAAGGAAAGTTAAATGAAGCAGCAGAAAATACAGCTAGATTAATAGTAAATCACATAACAAATGTATCAATAGCATTCTTATCAGAAGAAGGAGGATACGATAAAGATAAAAAACTTCTGCAATTAATTGAAGAGCTAATAAACACTTTAGAACAAAATGAAAATATTCTAGAAGACTTTGAACTTGATGATGGTGAAAAGGAAATAGCGAAGGGCTACCTAGAAAGTCTAAAAACCATGAAAGAAAAATGTATAGTGAGACCTGCACCGAAGAAAACTGAGATTGTTTCTTCATTTGTATCCTCAGCTGTATACTTTGCTGGTAGTATTGCGATTGGAGGATTACTTTTTTTGCCTGCAATGCCTTTGGTGATATTGTTGACGTGTGTATCAGCAACATCGGCTTGCTTAGGTTTTTTTGCTGCCTATATCATAAGGGCTATTCGTGCTACAGTAAATCGTAATAAAATTGGTGAATACAACCAACAGGCTTTGCTATACCGACATACTTTGTTGCGGCAATATTCTGAAGACGATAGTCTAAACTGGTGGTATAACATAGATAAATACGAGTATAATCAGTGTATAAATCCGTAAACCTTTGAATGACGGTAGTAACTATCAAATCATAGGTTCTATGGCTTATCTTTTCCACATTTGTAAAACGGTAACATTTATGATAATCTTTGCAGAGTGGGTTGTGTTTTTTGCATTCGTAAATTGACTTGGAGGTTTTAAAATGTCTGTAGTGGAGTGGATTTGTGGGAGTGCATTGATATTATTTGCAATAGCTATTATAGCTGTGGTGTTATTACAGGAAGGCCATCAAAAAGATTTAGGAACAGTCACAGGTGGTGCAGATACTTTTTTTGACAAAAATAGAGCTAGGTCCATAGACGCTTTTCTTGCACGCTGGACTAAAATAATCGCAGTTGGATTTTTTATATTAGTGATAGCTATAAATATAGTTTCATTTATGGCACAGATGTAGATTAGTAATTTAAATTATACAAAGCTTAAGTATAACAGCTTTAGTTTATATTGCCCCTTTTATAGGGGCACATTTTTTATTTGTTCATACAAGATCGAGGGAGTTAATTTTATGTTGGTAGAAGAGTTGAAAAATATTCTTGCTGAGACCAGAAATAATGTAATTAAAGCTGAAACGCTTGATATTCTAAAAGAAATAAAAGTTTCCATTTTGGGCAAGAAAGGAAAACTTACTTCGATACTAAAACGTATGGGTAGTTTGTCTGCCAAAGAAAGGCCACAAGTAGGAAAATTAGCTAATGAGATACGAACGGATTTAACAACACTTATCGAGGAATATGCCAATAAGTTAGAAGCTAAAGAATTAGAAAATCGTTTGGTTTCTGAAAAAATTGACGTAACTTTACCCGGAAAAGTTCAGCCAATAGGTTTTGCTCATCCTTTAAACATAGTAAAAAATGAAATAGAACAAATTTTCATAGGAATGGGTTTTACGATATCAGAAGGACCGGAAGTAGAATTAACAAAATATAATTTTGATGCACTAAATATTCCCAAGGATCATGTAGCACGAGATGAGCAAGATACATTTTATATAGATGAGGATGTTCTTTTGCGCACACATACTTCGCCGGTGCAGATAAGAACAATGGAAAAACAAAAGCCTCCGATAAGGACTATTGCACCTGGGAGAGTATATAGGACAGATACCGTTGATGCTACTCACTCTCCGCTTTTTCATCAGATAGAAGGATTAGTGGTAGATAAGGGAGTTAGTTTTTCAGATCTTAAAGGAACTCTTGAACTTTTTGTAAAACAGCTTTACGGAAATGACGTTGTTGTTAGATTTAGACCGCATCATTTTCACTTTACAGAACCTTCGGCAGAATTAGATATGCAATGTTTTAATTGCAAAGGCGAGGGTTGTTCTGTTTGCAAAGGTGAGGGTTGGATAGAAATTTTAGGTTGTGGTATGGTTCATCCTAAAGTTTTGTCCGCTTGTAATATAGACCCTGAAGTTTATAGCGGTTTTGCCTTTGGCATGGGTTTAGAGAGAATAGTCATGAGAAGATATGGTATCAATGATTTGCGTTTGTTTTTTGAAAATGATATGAGATTTTTAAAACAGTTTTAGGAAGGGTATGTAATGAAACTATCGATAGAATGGTTAAATGAGTTTGTAGATTTGAAAATGCCTCCTGTGACGGCAAAAGAATTTTCGGAAACCATGAGCTTAAGCGGTTCAAAGGTTGAAACCTATAAACATGAGGCTGAAAAAATAGATAACATTGTTGTTGCAAAAATATTATCTATAGAGAAACATCCTGATGCAGACAAATTATTTGTTTGTCAAATTGATATCAATACAGAGAATAATCTGCAGATAGTTACTGCAGCTAAAAACATACAAGTAGGAGATAAAGTGCCCGTAGCACTTCACAATTCTACTCTGGCTGATGGTAGCAAGATAAAAAAAGGGAAGTTAAGGGGAGTAGAAAGCAACGGTATGTTTTGCTCAATAGCAGAGCTTGGTGTTACAATAGACGATTTCCCTGAAGCTATAGAAGATGGAATATTTATTTTACCCGAGGATGCTGAAGTAGGTATTGATATAAAAAAAGCGCTTTCGCTTGATGATGTGATTTTTGACTTCGAAATAACTTCAAATCGGGCAGATTGTTTTTCTATCATAGGACTTTCAAGAGAAGTTGCTGCTACATACGGTAAAGAGCTTAGACTTCACGAACCTGTTGTAAAAGCGGGAAATGGAAATATTGAAGATTTTCTTTCTGTTAAAATACAGGATGAAGAT
The DNA here is from genome assembly GCA_045604805.1 of Acutalibacteraceae bacterium. Taxonomy (GTDB): domain Bacteria; phylum Bacillota; class Clostridia; order Oscillospirales; family Acutalibacteraceae; genus JAZUOT01. Next base: position 9,988 of record JAZUOT010000006.1, read on the forward strand.
GTTTGCCCAAACTACTGTGCTAGGGTAGTAAAAAATGTAAAAATCCAACCATCTCCCTTGTGGATGCGTGAAAGACTAAGAAGGATGGGAGTGCGCCCCAAAAATAATATAGTTGATATTACAAATTATGTAATGCTTGAATATGGCCAGCCTATGCACGCCTTTGACTTAAACTTTGTCAAAGATGGAAATATCGTAGTGCGTAAAGCTTACGAAGGAGAAAATTTAATACTTTTAGATGATAGTGAGCTTAAACTGCGAAAAGATGATTTGATCATAGCTGATACCGAAAAACCTCTAGCACTTGCTGGTGTTATGGGCGGAAAATATAGCGGAATATCTGATGATACTCAAGTAGTTGTTTTTGAATCTGCAAATTTCTCAGCTAAGTCAGTGCGTTCTGCTTCAAGATACCATGGTGTAAGGACAGACTCTTCTGCCTTATTTGAAAAAGGTTTGGATGCAAATAGTTGTTTAGAAGCAATAAACCGAGCCTGTGAGTTGATAGAAATGCTAAATGCCGGAGATGTACTAGACGGGGTTTTGCAAGCAGGCGCAGAACAAAAAGAATTAAAACATATCAGCTTGGATAGTGATTGGATAAATAATTTTTTGAATATCAATATTTCACAAAAAGAAATGGAAAAGATTTTAGAAAAATTAGGCTTTGTTGTTAATGGAAATGATATAACCGTACCATCGTTTAGGATGGATGTGGAGGCAAAGGCTGATATAGCCGAGGAAATAGCACGTTTTTATGGTTATAACAATATAAAGACCACAAAATTGCAAGGCAGTTCTCAAGGAGGATATTCTAAGCTACAAAAATTTAAGAACAAGCTATCAGCAACTATGGTTTCGTTGGGAGCCAGTGAAATTTTAACATATTCTTTTATAAGCCCTAAACTTTACGATAAAACCTTAATAGATGAAAATTCCAAGCTGCGAAATTATGTGAAAATTTTGAATCCTCTGGGTGAAGACACAAGTGTTATGCGCACATTTGCCCTACCGTCTATTTTGGAAGCGATTTCTAGAAATTATAACAATAGAAATACTAATGCTTGTTTATTTGAAATCGCAAAAGAATATATAAAAACTCCAGATTCAAAACTTCCAGACGAGATAAACAAATTAGTATTAGCTATGTACGGTGAAAATGCAGATTTCTTTTCTGCTAAGGGAATTGCCGAAGAAATGCTAAAAACAATGTGCATAAATTCTTATAAAGTTAGTGCTTGTAATGAAGTACCATATTACCATCCCGGTAGATGTGCTAAGTTTGCTATAGATAGTAATTTGCTTGGGTATGTAGCAGAGGTCCACCCAACTGTACTTAAAAACTTTGGTGTGGATGAGAAAGTATATAGCATATATTTTGATTTTGAGCTTATGTACCAACATACAGCTTCAGAAAAAACATTTAAACCCCTTCCCAAATTCCCTTCAGTAAGCAGAGATTTAGCTGTAGTTTGTGACATTAATAGACCGGTTGCAGATTTAGAAAAGCTGATTTTAGAAAGCTCTCCTAAGCTTTTAGAGGAATTTTCAATATTCGATGTGTACACAGGGGAACAGATTGAAAAAGACAAGAAAAGTGTTGCATTTAAGCTGATGTTCCGCTCAGATAAAGAAACTTTAACTGATAAACAAATTGAAAATATAATGTCTAATATAGTAAAAAATCTAGAAAACACGGGCGCAAAACTGCGATTAGTGTAATAGTAAAATAATTTTGTAGAAATTCCTCTTGTTATGCTGTACAAGGTGTGCTAAAATTCGAGTCTGTTGGATTTAGGACTTTGGAGGTAGCATTATGCTAAATAGATTAAAAAGAATTATGTTGGGTAAACCTTTAAAAAGTGAAGAGGTTGAAAGTGAAAAATATGGTGTATTGTGGGGTTTACCAATACTTTCAAGTGACGCTATATCATCAGTAGCATATGCAGGACAAGAGATCCTGTTAGTTTTGATACCGGTTATAGGTTTGCTCTCATATAGATACATGGCGGGAATTTGTGCTGCTATAGTTGGTTTGCTTTTGATTTTAGTTTTGTCCTATAGTCAAACAATTCGCGAATATCCACAAGGTGGAGGAGCGTATGTAGTAGCTAAAGAAAATATAGGAATAACAGCTGGAGCTACAGCAGGAGCAGCACTTGCCATAGATTACATAATGACAGTTGCGGTAAGTGTTTCTTCTGGTGTGGAACAATTGATATCTGCTTTTCCAGGGCTTTCTTCGTTTAAGGTTCTCATAAGTGTCATGATAGTTTTATTTATAACTATTATCAATATGAGGGGTGTAAGCGAATCCTCAAAAATACTAGGGTTTCCGGCATATTTGTTTATATTTGGTCTTTTAACCTTGATAGTAGTTGGCTTCATAAAAGTATTCACAGGGAATTATACAGTCGCTCAAGTCCCATATGAGAATTATTACGGTTTGGGTAGTGTTTCTATTTTCCTTGTACTATATGCTTTCTCAAACGGTTGTACTGCGCTTTCAGGAGTGGAAGCAGTAAGTAATGCAGTTCCTAATTTTAAAAATCCTCCTGTAAAAAATGCAAGACGTGTTCTTGTTCTAATCGCAATAATTATTACGGTATTATTTGGTGGAACTACAATATTAGCATTGTTTTATAAAGTCACACCCACACCTAATTCAACAGTTTTAGTACAGCTTACAGAGCTGGTAATAGGAAAAAGTACGTTTTTTTCGTCTATTGTATTTTATTTTATAGTAGCAACTTTTGTTATGATACTTATGCTCGCTGCTAATACTGCTTTTTCTGGATTTCCAATGTTGGTTTCAGTTATGGCTAAGGATGCCTATATGCCAAGGCAATTTAAATCTAGAGGATATAGATTAAGCTATTCAAATGGAATACTTGCATTATCTTCAGTAGCTATATTTTTGATACTAATATTCCATGCAGATGTTTCAGAATTGATAGGACTTTATGCTATAGGTGTGTTTATTTCGTTTACGCTTTCTCAACTGGGTATGTGTATAAAACTTATTAAAGAGAAACAAAGTGGATGGTTGCTGCGTGCATTTATAAATGGTTTTGGATGTACAGTTACTTTTGCAGCAATTATGGTAGTTGCAGTTACTAAGTTTACCCAAGGCGCTTGGATCGTTGTATTACTGATACCTCTTATGGTCATCGGGATGCTTGGAATAAAACGTCATTATACTTCGGTGAGAGAACAATTAGATATTAACCCCAAAGACGTCACAATAGATGTAAAGTCTCACTATGATAATAAAGTTATAGTATTGCTTGAGAGTATAAATAAGGCAAGTATAAGGGGAATAAAATATGCTTTGACTATTTCTGATAATGTAAGAGTTTTTTCTGTTGTTCTGGATAACGAACAAGAAAAGAAAATACGTAAAAATTTTGAGGCATTGGATGTTGATATACCACTTACGATAATGTATTCCCCGTATAGAAAAGTCGTAGAACCTCTTTTGGAATATATAAAATCTGAAGAGTATGATTATAAAAAAGGCGAAATGATAACTGTTATAATGCCACACTTTAATGTAAAACATAAACGCTTCGCTCTTTTGCACAATCAGACACAGTTATTTATAGAAAAAGAGCTACTTAAGCATAAACATATTGTAGTTGCTGATATACCTTTTCAATTAAAGTAAAAAATATTGATAAAAACACGAATATTTTTAATGATGCGCCAGCATAACAAGGCAATAGAAAGCGACCTTTTATGCTGGCGCATCGTTCTGCAAAACGATAACTTGGCTTATGATTGAGTCAAAGTTTTCAGTCATCACTACTACTAATGGCAGTATTTCCTAGCGGTTGTCTTAATATAGAAATGCTGTGACGAATGGATTTAGAGATTGGATAATTTTTGCATGCACATAAACCAAACCCGATTGCAAATCCTAGTCCCAGAAGAATGGATAAAACAGGAAGTCCTATAGACACCATAGACATAGTTAAAAACGAAATAGCTTTTACAATAGGTGCAGCTATTGTAGTTACAACAAATGCTTTGACCGGGGCTACAGTCAAGGCCACAATCCCTGTCGGAATAAATGTTAAACCACCAACAAAAGCACCAGCAGCTTGACCCCTCATCGACATTTTCGTCGATTTAATATTATTGTCTATTTGTTCATCCATTTTGGATTTTATTTCTTTTACATGTTGGTTCTCAAAAAAGTCTTTATCAAAACTAAAATTAGAATAATTTTTACTATCTTGGAGATTCTCAGCAAATGCTCCTTTAGACAACTGCAGGTCGTCGGAGCTACCACGTTCTTCACAGGGGAAAATACTAAAATATTTATGTGGAAAACTAGTGTTTATAGACAAATTATATATCTTACCATTTACCGCGGCATTTGATTCCTTGGCCATGTCTTTGACTGTAGTTTTCACACTTGTGCAATGCCGTTCTCTTTCATGAAAGAAGCTAAGTTGCTCATCAGACAAAGCGTTAACCTCATAATCCTTTTTATCTTCATCATTAACTTCCAGAATTGTGTCTAAATTAACTTTTGCTTGCATATTATCATTTTTATGTGTATATTTGCTACTGCTGTTCTGATTTTCTTCCTGTTTAAGCAAAGAATTACTAAGACCGATGCAAAGAAAAAAAGCTGCTTCTTCCCGTGAAAGTTTTACATAATCTTTGTCTTGGTCCTGGTGTTCACCTGACACTTGTATATAAAAAGCTTCCTCTTTAGGAAGACTTTTATAAATTCTTTCCAGGGCTGAGATAGAAAAAATAAAGTGTAGTGAAGTAGCAGACTGAGGAAGAAACATTATCGAATCACTGTCAGTTCTAGCATAGTAACATCCAAATCTCCACCTAGATAAAGAAGTGTGGCCTAAGAAGTTGCATAAGATGTTGCCTAAGAAGTTGCCTGAGATGTAGTCTAAGGTGCGGAAAGAGAGTACTCCTCGTGGAATTATGGGATCTTCTTTTGAACGGTCTATAGTAGCCGCACTATCACCCATATTTTTATCTTCAGGTAATTCTTCTTCACGCGTAGGAGTTTTTTTAACAACAGTTGCATTTTCATCTTCAGATAATTCTTTTTCAACAACAATTGAATTACCAGTTACAAAAATTTTACCCTCAAATGATGACTTTCCATCCTCTGTAGATTTCCTAAAAGTAAGAGTGGTGAAGTCAGATACATATATGCGCCCAGTGTGAGGATTACTTACGTGCATATTAACCTTTACACGCGCGCCACCAGCTACTTGTTCCAGCTGCTCCATGCTGAGTGTATCACTATTATTCTTATTGGTATATTCCTTTGCATACGATAACCTCATCTCCTCGAGCTGTTCCTCGTCTAGCGAATAACCAAAGTGAGTGAGCAGATTACCGGCTTCCTTAATGTCTCTGCATTCCATGAGCAGGCTTAACTGTTTTTTACTTAAATCGCTAAATAGCATTATTGTAATTCCCTCCCCAAAAAACACAATCCACATGTACATAATAATACAACTACACCATTAAGTAAAGTTTTTTTAGCCACAACAAAATCGTTGCGGCATAGACAAATGTTACGCTTATGCCAGATAGCTTAAAAATCCGATTTGACAAATATATGCAATGTTGTTATACTGCGAAGAGTGGAATTTAAGCAGAGCTTATGGCTTTCGCCTGCAGGTTTACCGAACAGGCCAATATTTTTTACTTTTACGAGTAAGTATTGTTATTTAGCTGCAGATGAGTTTTGCTTATCTGCAGTTTTTTACTTTTTCGAGTTTTTTCAGGAGGTGCTTAACATAAGCAAGAAAAAGGAGCTTCAGATCAACAACGAAATATCTGATAAAGAAGTTAGAGTTGTTGGTGATGACGGAGCACAACTTGGTATTATGTCTTCTCGGGAAGCATTGAAGCTTGCGGAACAGAAGGGTTTGGATTTGGTGAAAATTTCACCACAGGCAAATCCGCCTGTATGCAAGATAATAGACTACGGGAAGTATCGCTTTGAGCAAAATAAACGCGCAAAGGAAGCAAAGAAAAATCAACACATTGTTGAGGTTAAAGAGATTAGGCTTTCGCTTAGCATTGATTCTCATGACCTTAACACGAAGTTAAAGCATGCCAGTAAGTTTATATCCGCTGGAGATAAAGTAAAAGTAACGATTCGCTTCAGAGGAAGAGAAATGGGACATCCTGAAGCAGGGTATGAAGTTATGAATAAGTTTGCTGAAGCTTGCGAAGAGTTTGCTACTATTGAGAAAAAAGCGAAACTTGAAGGACGTAATATGATAATGTTTTTAGCGCCTAAGTCAAAAAATATGACTAAATCTCAAAAAAGCTAAATGAAATTAGAATAATATTTAGGGAGGAATAACAATGCCAAAGATAAAAACACATAGTGGTGCGAAGAAGCGTTTTAAACTTTCAAAAAATGGGAAGCCTATTCGTGCTCATGCAAATAAGTCTCATATTTTAAACAAAAAAACTACGAAGCGCAAAAGAAATTTACGCAAGTCTGTAGTTGCTGATAAAACAAATGTAAAACAAATTATGAGATTAGTACCTTATAAGTAAACTTTTAGAGATGGAGGAATTTTAAATGGCACGTGTTAAAGGCGCGAAGTATACACGCGCAAGAAGGAAAAAAGTATTAAAGCTTGCAAAAGGTTACTGGGGTGCTAAAAGTAAGCATTTTAAAATGGCCAAGCAGCAAGTAATGAAATCTGGCAACTATGCTTATATAGGCCGTAAACAAAGGAAAAGAGATTTTAGACGTTTGTGGATAACACGTATATCAGCTGCTTGCAAAGCTAACGGAACCAATTATTCTACATTCATAAATGGCCTTAAGAAGGCTGGCATCAATCTTAACAGAAAAATGCTTTCTGAGATTGCTGTTACTGATGAGAAGGCTTTTGCCGGCTTAGTAAAAGAATCAAAAGCTGCGATAAAATAAGTCAGTTTGTTTCCGCTCGGAGGCTTTTGCTCTCCGAGCGTTAGTTTATTAGCAATAACCTTTTGGGAAGTATCGGAGATTAAGTTATGTATAATAAAATTACATCCAAACAAAATGATAAAATAAGAGATGTTTCCAAACTTCTTAAAAGCGGTAAATATAGAAAAGAAACAAATCTGTTTGTTATAGAGGGTATAAGACTTTGCGAAGAAGCTTTGAAGAACAATATAAAAATACGGCAAAGTTTTTTTGTGCCAAATTTATCTTTGAAATATTCTGAACAGTTTGAGAATATTTTGGACCATAGCACAGAAGTTTACGAGCTAAACGAAAGTTTGCTTGAGTACATATCCGATACAACTACATCCCAGGGAATAGTGGCTGTTTGCGAAAAAAAAGAGTCTAGTGCAACTGTTGTTGATGGCAAAATCTTAATCTTGGAAGATATTCAAGACCCTGGGAATATGGGTACTATACTGCGCACATCGAAAGCTTTTAATATATCTACAGTCTTACTTTCTAAGGGATGTTGTGATTGTTTTTCTCCTAAGGTCTTAAGAGCTTCTATGGGCGGAATATTCAATGTAAATATCAAGTGCGATGTAAATTTAGAAAATGTAATTTTAGATTTAAAAGCGAATGATTATAAAATTTATGCTTCTGTTGTGGACAAAAAGGCTACCAGCATAAGAAACATGCACTTTGAAAAGAAATCTGTGGTACTTATAGGTAACGAGGGAAGTGGCTTGAAAAGTACAACTATAGCCATGTGTGATGTGCCATTTACTATACCTATGAACTATAAAAGCGAATCCTTAAATGCTGCTGTTGCAACTTCTATAATTATATGGGAGATGTCAAAATGAACCAAGAGAAACTTTATTTCGTATGGGCTCAACAAGCTTTAGGATACGGAAGTGAAAAGTTACGTTCAGTTATTGATGTGTTTTCGTCGGTGCGTGATTTTTATCAAGCTTCAGACAATGAAATAATACACAGTGGCATTTTTACAAAGCGTCAAATAGAAAATATCAAGAAAACTTCTTTAGAAAAAGCTGAAAATATTTTATTAAATTGTGAAAAACTAGGTATAGATATCGTTACTTTTTTGGACGAAGATTATCCCAAAGTATTACGAGAAATATATAATCCTCCAGTAGTGCTTTATACTAAAGGGAAAAAATTAGCGCTTAATAATAATCTTGCTATATGTGTAGTTGGCTCAAGAAATGCTACTGATTATGGTTGTGATGTGACTTTTGATTTTGCCTATCAACTTGCTAAAAATGGCATCACAATTATAAGTGGTGGCGCACGTGGAATAGACACCATAGCGTTGAAAGCCGCTCTAAAAGCTGGGAACACAGATGTGATATGTGTCTGTGCCACAGGACTTGATGTTTGTTATCCTAAAGAAAATGAAGATTTATATAAACTGCTTCAAGAAAATGGAAGTATGGTATCAGAATTTCCTCCAGGAATAAAAGCATTACCCAGATATTTTCCTATAAGAAACAGAATAATGTCAGGAATGTCTAACGGTATTCTAGTTGTAGAAGCTTCGTTGAAAAGTGGGGCTATTATAACTACCAGTTTAGCTTTAGAACAAGGTAGAGATGTTTTTGCTGTTCCGGGAAGCATAAGGAGTGAATACTCCGCAGGGACAAATCTGCTCATAAAAGACGGAGCTATACCAGCTACTGAAGTATCAGATATTTTGCAAGTTTATGGCGTTAATAGCAATGGTCAAGAAAATGATGAAGAAAGTCTGCTGAATAATAAAAAAAGTTTCGAAAATGTTTTGGATAAAAAACAAACTTTAAAGGATAGTAAAAACACATTAAAGGAACTACCAGAAAATATAAGTGAAAATGCAAAAAGATTATATAATGAGCTAACAGAAACGCCGAAAGATATATCTGAACTTGCAGAAAATTTAGAAATGAATATAATAAGTGCACAGACAGCGGCTATGGAACTTCTAATACTTGGAACAATAAAAGATAATGCTGGGCTGGGTTATTCGAAATAAATTTGATCTTATGGAGGTATGAACATGTCAAAACTTGTTATAGTAGAATCTCCGGCTAAGGCCAAAACAATAAAAAAATATTTAGGTAGCGGCTATGAAGTTGTTGCTTCTATGGGGCATATTAGGGACCTACCTTCGAGTAAATTGAGTGTAGATATAAAAAATTCTTTTCAGCCAGAATATGTTATAGTTGAGGGAAAAGAAAAATTAGTAGAAAGTTTGAACTCAAAAGCAAAAAAAAGCAGCGAAGTAATACTTGCCACCGACCCGGATAGAGAAGGAGAAGCTATTTCTTGGCACATAGCGAATATACTTAATTTGGATTTGAATAAAGAGAATAGAGTTGCCTTTAATGAGATAACTAAAACAGGCGTAAAAAAAGGAATGGAAAATCCCAAGAAGATAGATATGGATTTAGTGAATGCGCAGCAAGCTCGGAGAGTTCTAGATAGAATAGTTGGCTATAAACTGAGTCCGTTTTTATGGGGTAAGATAAGAAAGGGTCTGTCAGCAGGAAGAGTCCAATCCGTAGCTTTGAAGCTGGTAGTTGATAGAGAAAAAGAGATAGAAAAATTTGTACCAGAGGAAAGCTATACCATAGATGCCTTACTAGAAACTCTAGATAAATCAGGAAAGTTTGAGTCGACTTTTTATGGCGAAAATGGAAAAAAGAGAAATTTAAAGAAAAAAGAAGAGGCTGATGAAATATTAGCCAAAATAAAGTCTGCTGATTTTGTGGTAAAATCAGTGAAAATAGGTAGCAGGAAAAAAGCTCCTACTCCACCATTTATTACTTCTACTTTGCAGCAAGAGGCTTCACGAAAACTTTCTTTCCGTCCTAAAAGAACTATGCAAATAGCACAACAGCTATATGAAGGAATAGATATAACAGGCATGGGTCTTACCGGTCTTATAACATATATGAGAACTGATTCGCTTAGAATATCAGAAGACGCAATAAAAGAAGCAAGAGATTATATAAGCGGACAGTTTGATGAAAAATATTTGCCATCAAAGGCAAGAGTTTTCAAAACAAAAAAATCTGCACAGGATGCCCATGAAGCAATCAGGCCTTCTATTCCCAGTTTGACACCAGAACAAGTGAAGCAAAACTTAAAACCAGAGCAGTATAAATTATACAAGCTTATATGGGAGCGCTTTATAGCCTCGCAAATGTCAGACTGTATTCATGATACTGCACAAGCTGATATTGAAGCCAATGGTTGTATATTCAGAGCTTCTGGTTTTAAGGTAAAATTTGATGGTTTTACGGCCTTATATGAGGAAGACAAAGACGAAGGAGCAGGAAAATCTGCAGTGCTTTTTGATATAAAGCAGGGCGACAAAGTGAATGCATTGAAAATAAAAGCAAATCGCCATTTAACTCAACCACCACCAAGATATACTGAAGCTAGCCTTATAAAAACTATGGAAAAAAATGGCATAGGTAGGCCATCTACCTATGCATCGATAGTTACAACCATAACTAACAGAGAATATATTGTTAGGGAAGCAAAAAATCTAAAACCAACAGAGCTTGGTACAGTTGTTACGGACTTGTTAACAGATTGTTTTAAAGATATATTGAATGTCGATTTCACAGCGGAAATGGAAGGGAATCTCGACAAAGTAGAAGAAGGCCAAATAAATTGGACCAAAACTATGGAAGAGTTTTACGGAAATTTTGAAAAGACGCTCAAAGAAGCCAATGGTAAAATGAAAGGCGTAAAGCTTGAGCTAGAAAGCGATAAAACAGATATAATCTGTGATCAGTGTGGAAAAACCATGAAAATCAAACAAGGTAGATATGGCAAATTCTTAGGTTGTTCTGGCTACCCTGAGTGTAAAAATATAATGAAACTTAATGCAGATGGAACTGTTAAAGAAAAAGAAGAAAAACAGGATGAAGTAAGTGACGTTATATGTGATAAGTGTGGTAAGCCTATGATTGTAAAGTCAGGACGTTTTGGGAAGTTTTTGGGTTGTTCTGGCTATCCAGAGTGCAAGAATATCAAAAATATAAATAAGGACGGAAGTGTTAAGACTAAAGAGCAGCTCGAAGAAGAGACGAAAACTAACGAAGTCTGTGATAAATGCGGGAAGCCTATGGTCATAAAATTCGGCAGGTTCGGTAAATTTATGGCTTGTTCAGGCTATCCTGATTGTAAAAATATAAAAAATATAGATGTAAAAATGGAAGCAAAGTGTCCTAAATGTGGTGGAGACATAATGCAAAAACGCAGTAAGAGAAGAACCACTTTTTATGGCTGCAGTAATTATCCGGACTGTGATTTTTCTACACCAGATAAACCCTTAGAAGATAGGGTTTGTCCAACTTGTAAAAAAACTTTGCTTTCACATAAATCAGGGAAGATATATTGTAGTGATGAAAATTGCGCTTACGAAGAAATACCCCAAGGCGAAGAGGATTAATAAAAATGACTATAGGCGTTGTAGGTGCAGGGCTCGCAGGTTGTGAAGCTGCTTGGCATATAGCCAATGCCGGACAAAAAGTGAATTTATATGAAATGAAGCCACAAAAATATTCTCAAGCACACAAGAGCAAGAATTTTGCTGAGCTTGTATGTTCGAATTCACTAAAGGCTATGAGACTAGAAAGTGCAGGCGGTTTGCTAAAGGCCGAAATGAGGGTATTGGGTTCCTTGTTGCTAGACTGTGCAGATAAGTCTAAAGTGGAAGCTGGTGGAGCTTTAGCGGTAGATAGAGAAATTTTTTCGAAGCTGGTGACAGAAAAAATATATAGCCATCCAAACATAACAGTAAAGTCGCAGGAAATGGATACTTTAAAACCGGATGATGTAACTATTATCGCAACGGGACCACTTACAAGTGATAGTATGGCTCAAAAAATAAAAGAACAATTTGGAAATACATTGAGCTTTTTTGATGCGGCAGCACCTATAATTACCGCTGAAAGTATAGATATGGAACGAGCTTTCTATGCTTCTAGATACGATAGAGGAGACGTCAGCTCGTATATAAACTGCCCTATGAATGAAGAAGAGTATAAAAATTTTTATAAAGAGCTAATTAATGCAGAACGTGCGCCTTTGCATTCTTTTGATGTAATGAATCCAAAGGTGTATGAAGGTTGTATGCCTGTTGAAGTTATGGCACAAAGAGGGGAAAGTACTTTGCTTTTTGGTCCGCTTAAACCTGTAGGGCTTGAAGAGCCAAAAACAGGAAAAAGACCTTGGGCTGTAGTTCAACTTAGACAAGAAAACGCTGACAAGACGCTTTACAATATGGTAGGGTTTCAGACGAATTTAAAATTCAAAGAGCAAAAAAGAGTGTTTTCTATGATACCTGCGCTCAAGGATTTAGATATAGTGCGCTACGGGGTTATGCACAGAAATACTTTTATAAATTCCCCGAAAATTTTAAATCGAAATTTAAGCACTAAGACAGATGAAAATTTGTTTTTTGCAGGGCAAATAACAGGTGTGGAAGGATATATGGAGTCCGCATCTTCAGGGATATTAGCTGGAATGAATGTAATAAGGAAAATCCAAAATAAAGCACCTGTGCAAATTGATGACACTACGATGATAGGTGCTTTGAATACATACATAACAACATCACAGACAAGTGATTTCCAGCCTATGGGTGCGAACTTTGGGATAATAAGAAATTTGGATACTAAGATAAAAAACAAGCAAGAAAGATATGCTGCTATGGCAAAGCGTGTTTTGGAGAATATCAAAAAATGGAGCGAGGTGTAATTATAAATGAAAATAATAGTTGATGCATTTGGTGGGGACAATGCTCCACTCGAAATTTTAAAAGCCTGTGAAATGGCAGTAAATGAACTTAAATTTGAGATAATTTTGACAGGCGATGAAAAAATTATAAAAAATACAGCTAAGGATAATAATATATCTTTGGAAGGGATGAAAATAGCAAACGCAGTAGATGTTGTTGGTATGGAAGACAAACCGGTAAGTGTTATAAAAGAAAAGAAGAATTCCTCTATGGCAGTAGGTTTGAAGCTTTTAAAAGATTCAAAGGGAGATGCATTTATATCTGCGGGGAATAGTGGAGCCTTAGTATATGGTGCTACATTTATAGTAAAGCGGATAAAAAATATAAAACGACCAGCTTTTGCTCCGATAATGCCAAAAGATGAAGGGAAATTTATGCTTTTAGATTCAGGTGCTAATTTAGAATGCAGACCTGATGTTTTAAGGCAGTTTGGAATAATGGGTTCTGTTTATATGGAAAAGGTTGAAGGGATAGAAAAACCTTCAGTTGCCTTGGCAAATGTTGGTGTGGAGCTTGAGAAAGGCACAGAAGATTTAAAAGAAGCGTATGCCTTGTTAAAAGACAGTGGTTTGAATTTTAGAGGAAATATAGAGGCTAGAGACATACCTCAGCGCGGAGTAGATGTCGTTGTAACAGATGGTTTTACCGGAAATATGATGCTTAAAATGTTTGAGGGGACAGCTTCAGTTTTAATGAAGAAAATAAAAGGAATTTTTTCAAGCAATTTGCTTACCAAGTTAGCAGCTGCTTTAGTAATGCCGCAGATGAAAGCAATGAAAAAACAGATAGATTACAGAGAACACGGCGGAGCAGCAATTTTAGGTGTTTGTAAGCCGGTTTTCAAAGCACATGGCAGCTCAGACGCAAAAACCTTTTTTAATGCAATAAAGCTCCTAGCAAAATACGCAAATAGCTGTGCCATAGATGAAATAACAAAGGCAGTGGAAGATAAAAACATTAAGGAGAGCGAATGAAGAATGGACACAGCTCAACTGGAAAAAAATATAAATTATGTTTTTAAAAATAAGAAGTATTTAAGGACAGCACTTACTCATTCTTCTTATGCTAACGAACGTAAAAATAAACTTGAATGCAACGAACGTCTAGAGTTTTTAGGTGATTCAGTTTTAGGTTTTATAGTTTCAGACTATATTTTTAAAAACTGTTCGAAGATGCCAGAAGGGGATCTAACTAAGGTTAGAGCGTCTTTGGTTTGTGAAAAGTCATTGAGTACTTTTGCAAGACAGATAAATTTAGGTGAATTTATAGTTTTAAGCAACGGGGAAAGAAATAACGGCGGTGCTTTTAGACCATCTATATTATGTGATGCTTTTGAGGCAGTAATAGCCGCCATATATATGGATGCCGGAATAGAAGCTGCAAGAAAATTTGTACTAAGATTCATAATACCGTGTTTAGATAACCCAAGTTCTTTGAAGTCTGCAGGAGACTACAAGACACAGCTACAAGAAATAGTTCAGAAAAATCCCGGAGAACAACTTTCCTATGAGCTTGTCTCTGAAAAAGGCCCAGACCATGATAAACATTTCCAAGTAGTGGTAAAGATAAATAATAATATCATCGGTAAGGGTGGCGGAAAAAGTAAAAAAGAAGCTGAACAGCAAGCGGCTAGAGAAGCGTTAGGGTTGATGGGATATTGAGTAGAATAAAACACAGCAATGTCTCAATTTTTGTTCCGCATAATGGTTGTAAGAATAACTGTAGTTTTTGTAATCAAAAAACTATAACCGGACAAAGTTATCAGCCAAGCATCGAAGATGTAAAATCTTCGATAGAAATTGCAATAAAAAGCGGTAATGTAGATGCTGAAAATTCAGAGATTGCCTTTTTCGGCGGAAGTTTTACGGCTATAGATAGAAAATATATGCAATCGCTTTTGAGCGTGGCAAGCGAATATGTAGAAAATAAATTGTTTTCGGGAATAAGAATTTCTACAAGACCGGATTGTATAGATGATAATATTTTGAATATTTTAAAGGCGTATAATGTTTCATCTATAGAGCTCGGTGCTCAGAGTATGGACGATGAAGTTTTAAAAGCTAATAATAGGGGACATTTTTCTAGTGATGTAATAAATTCAAGTAAGCTCATAAAAAAACATGGATTTTCCCTGGGCTTACAGATGATGATAGGCTTATATAAAGCCAGTAAGGAGACAGATATACTCACAGCTGAAAAATTGATAGATTTAAATCCGGATACTGTGCGGGTTTATCCAACAGTAGTGCTGGAAGGTACATATCTTTCGGAGCTTTATAGGCAAGGGGAATATACAGCCCTTGAACTTGATGATGCTGTAGAGCTTTGCTCGCTACTTCTTGATATGTTTAATAAACACAATGTAAATGTTATAAAAATAGGTTTGCACAGCAGTACAGATGTAGAAAAATATTTTGTAGCCGGGGCTTATCATCCTGCCTTGAGAGAACTTGTAGAAGGAAAATTATTATACAATAAGTTGATTAACATTCTTATTGATGGCGATTATGGTAATGATATTTTTGTACATATAAATCCAAGGCAAGTATCAAAGCTTATAGGTCAGAACAGAAGAAATTTGCTTAGATTAAAAAATTTAAATTATAATGTAAAAATAGTACAGGATGATAGTCTAAGTGGGTATGAATTAGAAGTGAAAAATAGCAGGTGAGGAAGTGCTACTTAAACAGCTTGAATTACAAGGATTTAAGACTTTTGCTGATAAAACTACGCTAGACTTTAAAGAAGGGATAACAGCGGTAGTTGGTCCTAATGGTAGCGGAAAAAGTAATATAAGTGATGCGATGCGTTGGGTGCTTGGTGAGCAGTCAACCAGAATTTTGCGTTGTGCCAAAATGGAAGATGTGGTATTTAACGGAACAACCAAGAGAAAATCTCAGGGTTTTGCTAGAGTAACTCTAACTATAGACAACAAAGATAGGCGATTACCATTTGATGAAGATACAGTTTCAGTAACAAGAAGATATTATCGTTCGGGTGAAAGTGAGTATCTGATAAACAAAGCAACTGTGCGCTTAAAAGATATAAATGAACTATTTATGGATACTGGTCTTGGCAGAGATGGTTACTCGATAATAGGCCAAGGCAAGATAGATGAAATAGTCTCATCTAGAGCTCAAGATAGAAGAGAGATTTTTGAAGAAGCTGCTGGAATATCTAGATATAGATATAGAAAGACAGAAGCTGAAAGAAGGCTTCAAAGGACAGAAGACAATTTAATTAGGCTAAGAGATATTTTAAAGGAATTGGAAGATAGGGTAGGCCCTTTGAGAATACAATCTGAAAAGGCGAAGGAATATCTAGAACTTAGCAAGGAAAAAAGGACTTTAGAGATAGGACTTTGGGTACATACGTTAAAGAAGTCGGCGCAGACGCTTATAGAGCAAGATGAGAAGATAAAAATAGCCAGAGAGCAAAGCGAAAATATTTCGATAGAACTAGAAAAAATAAG
Source organism: Acutalibacteraceae bacterium (assembly GCA_045604805.1). Classification (GTDB taxonomy): domain Bacteria; phylum Bacillota; class Clostridia; order Oscillospirales; family Acutalibacteraceae; genus JAZUOT01. The sequence continues at coordinate 26,215 of JAZUOT010000006.1, forward strand.
AAATGATAACGAACAAGCCTATAGCCAAACAAATTTGTGTATAGTAAAAGCAGACGAAATAAGAAGAAAAATAGAAGAGATAGATGGTTTTATATCTGAAAATAACAAGCAACAAGCGGTAATAGAAAATGAAATCATACATTTAGAAGAAAATGTAAAACATTTGCAGGAAGAAATAGAAAAAGCAAGTATTTTTTCAGAGGACTATGACAAAGAAACGAAAGAAAAAAAAGATAAAATATTAATGTTAGAGGAGAGTATTGAACGCTCTGAGAAAGAAATTTCAAATCTTAGAAATAATATTACAGGTATTCAGAAAACCCTAGAGAAATCTCTTGCAGATAATAAAGCTTTGTCTGAAGAATTTTCAATGTTAAATGAAGAACTATCAAAAGCGAAGATTCAAAATACAGCTAGTGAATCATCTATTGCGGAGATAAATATCCGTATGCAAGAAAGTGAAAATTTAATAAATTCAACTTCTCAAAAAATATTACAACTTGAAGAAAACAAAAAAGAAATGTTAAGAAAAAAAACTGACATAGATGAGTCGGTCTTAAAAAATGAAAATGCTCTCAGAGGGGTAGAATTAAAGTTATCTTCAAAGCTCAAAAATATAGATGCATTGAGAGAAAATATAAATACCTTCACACTAGATATGAGAGAAAGAGAGAGAAGAGTAAAAATTCTAGATGATATGGAGAAAAATCTAGAAGGTTTTCAAAGAAGCGTCAAAGTTATAATGGAACAAAAAAATAGGGGGACTATAGCAGGTATACACGGTCCGGTTTCTAAACTATTTAAAGTTCCGACAGAGTATGCTATAGCAATAGAAACAGCCCTCGGGAGTTCTATGCAACATATAGTAGTAGATACAGATCAAAATGCGAAGTCGTGTATAAGATATTTGCAGCAAAACAGAATAGGTAGAGCAACCTTTTTGCCTATAAATACCATACGCGGAAGACATATAGATGTGAGTCAGATAAAAAATAGTTTTGGTTTTGTAGATGTAGCGGCAAATTTATGTAGTTGTAATGAAAAATATGAAAATATCATAAGCTCTTTACTTGGTGGAATAGTAGTAGCGGAAGATTTAGACAGTGCTACAGATATGGCCAAAAAATCTGGATATCGTTTCAGGATAGTTACCCTTGATGGTCAGGTCATAAATGCGGGAGGTTCTTTGACTGGTGGAGCTTTAGTTAAAAATGCGGGTATATTAAGCAGAAGCGGAGAAATTGATAAATTAAAGAAGGATGCACTGCAACTTAAAGAGAAGATTGATGTAAATAATAAAGACTTGGAAAAATTTCTTGCAGAGTATAAATTTATGCAAAACGAAGCTTTGGCTTATAAGGAAAAAGTAAACGACTCAAATAATGAAAAGGTAAAGTTAGAATCTAATATAAATAATCTAGAGTACACATTAAAGGACACTACTCAGACTTTAGAAACTGCCAAGGCTGATAAAAATTCCATGTCTTTGAGGCTGGAGGCTCTGAAAAAAAACTCAGAGAAAGCTGATACAAATATATCAGAACTTGAGGATAAAATTCGGAAAATAGAAAAAAAGATTACTTTATATTCAGGAAACAAGGATAAACTTTTAGAAGAGAAAGAAACATTTTCACAGGAACTCCAACAAAAAGAGCTGCAAAAAATGAGCTTCCAAAAGGATATAGAAACAGTAAAAGCAGAAATATTAAATATAGAAAACCGGCGACTTGATAAAGTAAGTGTAATAAACGAGTGCAAGCTTAAAATACAAGAAACATTAGATAGCAAAAAAAATATGAAAAACAAATCTAAAGAGATATCAAAAAATACAGATGAATACCAGATGCAAGTAAAGTCGTACAAAGAAGAAATAGAAAATATAAATTCCAAGCGTCTAGAATTTGAAAAGGAAAACGCAAGTTTTAGAAAAAAAGAACAGGAAAAATTAGATGAAAGAGAATTAATAGTACGGGATTTAGCAAAGCTAGAGGAGCGCAAAGAAAGTTTGCAAGCAAATTATGATGATATCATAGGGAAACTTTGGGATGAATATGAGCTTACTAGGAGCGAAGCAGAAGAAGAGGGCTGCGAAATAAAAAACGCATATGAGTCACAAAAAACACTATCCAAAATCAAGTCTAAAATAAAATCACTTGGGAGTGTAAATGTTGCGGCAGTAGAAGAGTACAAAGAAGTAAGCGAAAGATATGAATTTATGAAAGCTCAAGTACAAGATGTTGAGACATCTAAAAAAGAAATTTTGCGCTTAATACGGGATTTAACATTACAGATGAAAGAGATTTTTGTAGAACGCTTTCAGCAGATAAACAAACATTTTAATGAGACATATAAAGAGCTGACTGATGGTGGAAGAGCAAAATTAAATTTAAGTGAACCGGATGATGTTTTGAATTCTGGTATAGAGATAGAAGCAGAACCTAAAGGTAAAATAGTCACAAGACTTGAATTGTTATCAGGGGGAGAAAAAGCTCTGGTTGCTATTAGTTTGTACTTTGCTATAATGAAGGTCAATCCGGCACCATTTTGTGTACTTGACGAAATAGAAGCGGCTTTAGATGATGTAAATGTTGATAGGTTTGCAGCTTACCTCAAGAAGATGAACCAAAACACGCAGTTTATAGCGATAACGCACAGAAGAGGAACTATGGAAGGTTCTGACACTATGTACGGGGTCACTATGCAAGATGAGGGCGTTTCTAAGCTTTTAAGTTTAGATTTGTCTCAGATCAATAAAGAAAAAGCTTTTGTTTAGATTTTGATGAGCATGGAGGATATAAATAGTGGGATTATTTTCTAAAATAAAACAAGGTTTGCAGAAAACTCGAGGAGGAATTGTCGGCCAAATAGACAATATGCTTTCGGCTTTCACAAAAATAGATGATGAGCTCTTCGAAGAACTTGAAGAGATGCTTATTTGTGCTGATATGGGAGCAGCAACATCTGCCAAAATATGTGAGAATTTAAGGCAAAGAGTAAAAAAGGAAAGAGAAGAAAATCCAGAGAAAGTCCGAGAACTCTTAAAACAAACGGTGGCAGAATTACTTTCAAGTGATAGTACTGTTAATCTTAATACTAAACCTTCGATAGTTCTGGTAATAGGGGTAAATGGTGTGGGAAAGACCACAACTATAGGTAAACTTGCAAATTTATATAAGCTAAATGGTAAAAAGGTTTTGCTTTCAGCTGCCGATACTTTCAGGGCTGGAGCTATAGAGCAGCTTCAGATATGGGCAGATAGATGCGGTGTGGACATAATAAGGCAAGAAGAAGGTTCGGATCCCGCTGCTGTGGTTTTTGATTCTATATCTGCCGCGAAGAAAAGAGATACAGATATAATAATATGTGATACGGCTGGAAGACTTCACAATAAAAAAAATCTTATGGATGAACTTTCAAAAATAAATAGGATAATAGATAGGGAATTACCTGAAGCAGATAAAGAAATTTTGTTAGTGCTAGATGCTACCACAGGCCAAAATGCTGTAAGTCAGGCCAGAGAATTCAAAAATGCAACAGGCCTTACAGGTATAGCAATAACCAAACTTGATGGTACAGCAAAGGGTGGAATAGTTGTTTCTATAAAAGAAGAATTAGGCGTGCCTGTAAAATATGTGGGTGTTGGAGAAAGAATAGATGATCTTTTGGAATTTGATCCGGATTTCTATGTAAATGCTTTGTTTATGGAAGAATAAATTAAAAAGGTGGAATTTATAATGACATTCGTTATTGCTACTGGTAATCCCAAAAAACTTACAGAACTAAATAGAATTTTAAACCCATTAGGAGTAGATGCTGTAAGTTTAAAGGGTATAGGGATATCGATAGATGAGATAGAGGAAACTGGCAAAACTCTTGAAGAAAATGCGAGGATAAAAGCCAAAGCAGTAGCTAAACTTACTGATAAAGCTGTAATAGCAGATGATACAGGTCTTTTTGTTGATGCATTAAATGGAGAGCCTGGAGTTTATACTGCCAGATATGCAGGTGAGAATGCAAATGGCGTAGAAAACTATAAGAAATTACTTAAGAATTTAGAAGAAATCCCACATGAAAAAAGAAAAGCACATTTTGCAACTTGTATTTGTTGTATTTTCCCAAACGGAGAAGAAATAGTAAGTACAGGTGAATGCCACGGCTATATAGCAAAGGAACCTCACGGAGAGAATGGCTTTGGCTATGATCCAGTTTTTGAGGTGGAAGATGGCAAAAGTTTAGCAGAACTTACGGCAGATGAAAAAGATGCTATAAGCCACAGGGGAAACGCTTTAAGGGATTTTAAAATTAAATTATTAGAAAAATTAAACGGAGAAAAGTAGAAATGTTAAGTAGCAAACAAAGAGCCTACCTAAGATCTCTAGCAAGCCAAGAGGAAACAATTTTAATGATAGGAAAAGCTGGAATAGGTGAACAGGTAGTTAAACAAGCTTCTGATGCTCTGAAAAAACGAGAATTAATAAAAGTTAAGGTTTTGCCAGAAAGTTCACCTATAAGTGCTAGGGAAGCAGCTGAAGAGGTAGCAAAACTTACTGACAGCGAAGTGGTACAGGTGATAGGGTTTAAATTTGTTTTATATAAGAAAAATCCGGATAAAGCAATTATAAAGTTACCATGAGCGAAATAAAAAAATTAGCTGTTATGGGCGGTACTTTTAATCCTATACACAAAGCCCATGTATATATGTTGCAAGAATTTTTAAAGAAATATGAAGTCGATAAAGTTTTATTGATACCTACAGCGATTCCGCCTCATAAAGAATATGTTTTGCAAGTCAGTGATGAAGATAGAATGAATATGTGTAAGCTTGCAGTAAAAGATATCCCCAAAGTGGAAGTTTCGAACATTGAAATAAAACGAGGTGGAGCAAGTTATACTTATGAAACTTTGAGAGAGCTTAAGGACAACTACGAGAATCCAGAGATTTATTTCATCATGGGCGCAGATATGTTCCAATGCTTTTCACAGTGGAAAAATCCACAGGAGATATTAAATTTAGCAAGCTTATGTGTGGTACCGAGAAATAGTACGCAAGTACAAGATTTACTTAAAATAAAGGCTATGCTATCATCTATTTATTGCTCTGTTTGTGCAGACATATTGGACGTTGGAGAGATGAAGCTGTCATCTACATATGTTAGGGATATGTTAAAGCGAAATGAGGATGTTTCTGACTTTTTATCTGCGGAAGTTTATGACTATATAAAACAACATAAGCTATATAGATAGGATGTATTTTTTTGCAGGAGTATAAAGATTTATTAAAGTCACAGTTGAGTGAAGAAAGATACACCCACTGTGTGAATGTAGCAAATGCTGCTATAAAGCTTGCAAAACACTATGATTGTGATCAGAATAAAGCGTATACCGCTGGGCTTTTGCATGATCTTACAAAGGAATTAAAAGAAAAAGAACAGCTAGATATAATAAATAAATACGGTGTAAAATTAGACTATGTTTCATATAATTCAAAAAAAACTTGGCATTCCAAAACGGCAGCTGAGCTTATAAAACATGAACTAAATATATCTGATGAGGATATAATAAATTCTATAAGTTACCATACAACAGCTAGAGCCAATATGAGTAAACTTGAAAAGATAGTCTATATAGCTGATCTTATTTCTGATGACAGAGATTATAAAGATGTTGAGTATGTCAGAAGTTTGGCTTTTGAAAGTTTGGACAAATGTTTACTATTTTGTCTGGAGTATACGATAAAAAATCTTGTTGAGCGAAAATCTTTGATAGCTGTGGATACTTTTGATGCCTATAATTATTATCTTGCTAAAGATAAAGAAATAGTATGAATTCGGAGGAAAATTTAAAAATGGATGCACTAAGCATAGCAAAACTTGCAGCAAAAGCTTTGGATGATAAAAAGGGTAAAGAAATAAAATTAATAAAAGTTGAAGAAATAAGCACTTTAGCGGATTACTTTGTGTTTGCATCGGCGAACAGTAGCACACAGGTAAAGGCTCTTGCTGATGAAGTAGAACATCAACTAAAGGAAAATTCTGTGCTGCCGGATCATATAGAGGGTAAGCATACTAATGACTGGATATTGTTAGACTACAAAAATGTTATTGTTCATGTTTTCTTAGAGCAAAGCAGGGAGTTTTATAATATTGAAGAATTATGTAGCAGTGGAGAAGAGATTGCCATAGAGAATTGATGCTTACAAAAAGAGTTGTGTGACTTAGGGAGGAAGTTTAGTTTTGAGTTATAACCATAAAGAGATAGAAAAAAAATGGCAGAAAAAATGGGAAGAGGAAAATATTTTTGCGGCGAGCAATAAGTCAAACAAAGAAAAATTTTACGCTTTGATTGAATTTCCATATCCATCCGGACAAGGTCTGCATGTAGGTCATCCAAGATCCTATACCGCATTAGATATAGTATCTAGAAAGCGTAGAATGCAAGGATATAATGTTTTGTACCCTATAGGTTGGGATGCATTTGGTTTGCCAACTGAAAATTTTGCTATAAAAAATCATGTTCATCCTAAAGAAGTTACGAAAAAAAATGTTGCTAGATTTAAGCAACAGCTTAAGTCTTTGGGTATTTCATTTGACTGGAACAGGGAAATAGATACAACAGATCCGAAGTATTTTAAATGGACCCAGTGGATATTTCTTAAGCTTTTTGAAAAAGGTTTAGCCTACAAAAAGGAAATGGCTGTAAACTGGTGTATGAGCTGCAAATGCGTTTTGGCAAATGAGGAAGTTGTAAATGGAGTATGTGAGCGTTGTGGCAGTGAAGTTGTACAAAAAGTTAAATCACAATGGATGTTAAAAATTACAGAATATGCTCAGAGGCTACTAGACGATTTAGATTTGGTTGATTACCCAGAGAGGGTCAAAATACAACAAAGAAACTGGATAGGTCGTTCAGAGGGAGCACAGGTAGAATTTTCTACCACGGCTGGAGACAATATATACATATATACAACAAGACCAGATACTTTATTTGGTGCTACATATATGGTAATAGCTCCTGAACACGAAATACTAAAAAAATGGGAAAATAAAATAGAAAATATTTCTGAAATTAAAGAATATCAAGAGCAGGCAGCAAGAAAATCTGATTTCGAACGCACTGAGGTGCAAAAGGATAAAACAGGAGTTAAAATACAGGGGATATCAGCGATAAATCCAGTAAACAATAAAGAAATACCAATATTTGTCTCAGATTATGTTTTAGTGACCTATGGGACAGGAGCAATTATGGCCGTTCCGGCTCACGATACTAGAGACTGGGAATTTGCAAAAGCTTATGATTTGCCAATAATCGAAGTTGTAAAAGGCGGAAATGTAACAGAGCAGGCTTTTACTGACTGTGAAACTGGGGTTATGGTAAACTCTGGCATTCTTGATGGCTTGAGTGTAGAGGATGCCAAAGTAAAAATATTAGATTGGTTAGAAAAAAATGAAAAAGGTTTCAAAAAAGTAAACTATAAGTTAAGAGACTGGGTTTTTTCAAGGCAGAGATATTGGGGAGAACCCATACCAATAGTGAACTGTGACAAATGTGGTTATGTAGCTTTGAAAGAAAGCGATTTGCCTTTAGAATTGCCTGATGTGGATTCTTATGAGCCGACAGACAATGGCGAATCTCCACTTGCTAACATTTCGGAGTGGGTTAATACTACTTGTCCTAAATGTGGAGGAAAGGCTAAAAGAGAAACTGATACTATGCCACAGTGGGCAGGCTCATCATGGTATTTCTTGAGATATATAGATCCTCACAATGATGAAGCTTTGGCGTCAAAGGAAGCAATAGATTACTGGATGCCAGTAAGTTGGTATAATGGCGGAATGGAGCATACAACTTTGCACCTTTTGTACAGTAGATTCTGGTATAAATTCTTGTATGATATAGGGGTAGTGAGTACTAAAGAACCGTATTCTAAGAGAACAAGTCATGGCATGATACTCGGAGAAAATGGGGAAAAAATGAGCAAGTCACGAGGTAATGTTGTGAACCCTGACGAGATAGTAGCCGAGTATGGTGCGGATACTATGCGCCTGTATGAAATGTTTATTGGAGATTTTGAAAAAGCTGCACCATGGAGTTCTAATAGTATAAAAGGTTGTAGAAGATTTTTGGAACGTTACTGGAATCTTAGAAACATTGTTTCTGATAAAAAAGGAATAAGTAAAGAGCTTGAAGTACCATTTAATAAAGCAATCAAAAAGGTCTCTGAAGATATCGAAAGTTTAAAATTTAATACGGCGATAGCAACTCTGATGGCTCTTATGAATGACATAAGTTCTAAAGCATCTATAACAAGGGAAGAATTATCGATTTTTACTCTATTGCTTAATCCTTTTGCACCTCATATTACAGAACAAATATGGGAAGAACTAAATCTTGGTGACAGCTTTGCGTCAATCCAGACTTGGCCAAAATACGACGAAGAAAAATGTAAGGATGAGTTTATTAATATAGCTGTACAGATCAATGGAAAACTTAAAACAAGTATCCAAATTTCAGTTTTAGATTCAAAAGAATCAGTTTTGTCAAAGGCTAAGTCACATGAAAAAATAACTCCTATTATCAAAGACAAAACTATACTGAGAGAGATTTATGTACCAGGTAAAATAGTGAATATAGTTGTGAAATAATTGATATAAAAACCTTATTTTTTCTTGATTCGAGCGTTTTTGGGTAATATAATTAATTGGTGATTGCTTAGTTTTTAGGGATATTAAAAAGCAACGATATGGTTTTCAGCTGAAAGGAGTAAATTTTTATGAATTATTCTGCGGAAGTAGAAAAAATGTGCACTGTAAAAAAAGGTCCTAATCATGGTCCTGCACCCATACCAGAAGAAGGGAAATGGGTGAAGGCCTATGAAGTGAAGGATATATCCGGTTTATCACACGGTGTGGGTTGGTGTGCACCTCAACAAGGTGCTTGCAAGCTTACACTTAACGTAAAGGAAGGCATAATAGAAGAAGCTCTAGTTGAGACCTTAGGTTGTTCTGGTATGACTCACTCTGCAGCTATGGCATCTGAGATTTTACCGGGTAAGACGATATTAGAAGCTTTGAATACAGACTTGGTATGTGATGCTATAAACGTTGCTATGCGTGAAATATTCAAACAGTTAGTATATGGCCGTTCTCAAACTGCGTTTTCAGAGGGTGGTTTACCAGTAGGTGCTAGCCTCGAAGATCTAGGTAAGGGTTTGCGTTCGCAGGTCGGTACAATGTTTAGCACTAAACTCAAAGGCCCAAGATATATGGAAATGGCTGAGGGTTATGTTATATCAACAGCTCTTGATGAAAACAACGAGATAATAGGCTATAAATTTGTACGTCTTGGAAAAATGATGGAAGATATACGCCATGGTGTTTCGCCTGATGAAGCATACAAAAACAATATAGGTCAGTATGGACGTTACGATAACGCTGCGAAATATATAGATCCTAGAGAAGAATAAAAAAGGAGAGGACAATTATAATGGCTGATACAATTACTTTTGAAGGAAAAGACAGAAGAATAGAAAAGATAAACAGATGTCTTAAGGAATATAATATTGAAGATCTACAGGCAGCTCGTGATTTGTGCCTTTCTAAAAATATAGACCCGATGGAGATAGTTAAATCCGTACAACCTATAGCTTTTGAGAATGCTGGCTGGGCTTATACAGTTGGTTGTGCTATTGCTATAAAGAAAAATACAAAAACAGCAGCCGAAGCAGCTGAAGCTATCGGTATAGGTTTGGAATCATTCTGTATACCAGGTTCTGTGGCAGAACAGCGTAATGTCGGTTTAGGACATGGGAATCTAGCTGCTATGCTTCTGAAAGATGAAACAAAATGCTTTGCATTTTTAGCAGGACATGAATCTTTTGCAGCTGCAGAAGGTGCTATAGGAATAGCTAGAAGTGCAAACAAAGCAAGAAAAGAGCCTTTAAGAATAATACTAAACGGTCTAGGTAAAGATGCAGCATATATTATTTCTAGAATAAACGGCTTTACCTATGTGAAAACAGAATATGATTTCTTCAAAAATGAGCTTAATGTTATCTCAGAAACTCCTTATTCTGAGGGAGAAAGAGCTGCTGTAAAATGTTATGGGGCTGATGATGTTTTAGAGGGAGTTTCTATTTTAAAACATGAAAAAGTTGATGTATCTATTACAGGAAATTCTACCAATCCTACACGATTCCAACATCTAGTTGCTGGTACCTATAAAAAATGGGCAAACGAAAACGGTAAAAGCTATTTTTCAGTAGCGTCTGGTGGTGGAACAGGTAGAACATTGCATCCTGATAATATGGCTGCTGGCCCTGCTTCATATGGCCTTACAGACTCTATGGGACGTATGCATGGTGACGCACAGTTTGCTGGTTCAAGCTCAGTTCCTGCCCACGTAGAAATGATGGGACTTATCGGTATGGGTAATAACCCTATGGTTGGTGCTTCTGTTGCTTGCGCTGTTGCCGTTTATGAGGCTCTGAATAAATAAAAAAATAATTTTTACAAATCCAATTTTTTAATAAGCTGCTGTGAAGTATAAAATTACTTGCAGCAGTTTATTTTTTTTGAAAGTATAATAACAGAGGTGTATTAACTATAGAACAAAAAAGCGCCGTGTATACAGATTATGTACAAACAGCGCTTTTAATATTTTTAATGCAAAAAAGTGATTTCCAACTCTATAGGGTTATCAAACGTAACATGCAAAACAGCGGTATGGTGTACCGTCACTCATAGCAATATTTCCTATAAGGAGATTAATTATATCATCCTCAGAGTTTAAATATAGTCTTATGAGGCTATCAATAGATGCTCCTGCCTTGTAAGTTCTATGATTCACACAGCCTGATTTTATGCTGCTATTGCCATTTTTCAAATTCACGAGTTTCTTAGCACCAAAAAGCTCAAATTCTAACAGTTGAGTTATATCGAGAGAAGCACAGTCTATGGAATAAGAATCATTCCCATATATTCTACTATATTCACCAGCTAAACTAACTTCACCATTTGCATCTATACCAGAAGTTTTAGCGTCCACAAGGAGACTACTACCTTTATATGCAAAGTTGCCATCGCATTTTATTCCGGTTCCAATCTCGTTTTTAACAGAAACTGATGATGTGTGAGAAAAAGTGATATTTCCTGCAGAAAGAACACCTTTTTTAACGTCAAGACTGCCACCCTTAGCGCTCAAGTTATTGCAAGATATTGCACTATTTACACTTAATGAGCCATCGCTCAAAGTCAAGTCGTGGCACGCAATATCTTTTTCTACACTTAATGGACTTTCGCTCAAAGTTAAATCGTGACAAGTAATTGAGCTAACAGAAACAGTGCTGTTATTTACGTTTATATTCTGGCTGCAATTGAAATTCCCCAAAGTAGAGTTTTTTTGCGCATCCATTGCTGCATAAAAATTACTATCAATAATAGATAGATTTTTACAGTTTATATTAAATATGCTTGCATCAACATTTTTTAAAGTTACATCACTCGTAGATTTTATAGAATTGTTACAACCATCGAGTTCCAGAAGATCATTAGTACAGTCGTAATCTTTTTCACCATCATTATCATCATCAACATCATATTCTATCGTTATTGGAGACTCCGAGTATATAGAACAACCATCTGCACCTGCCGTACTTGTGAAAATAGTCTCATCAATCATTCTTATGTGAACATTGTTACCTTTTCCTACTCTGAGCATCGGTTCAGATGATTCAAGCTCCAGCGAATAACAGTATCCTCCAATCTCAGCGCCAAAACACAAATTAACATCACCAACATTATCGTCAATAGTAATTGTATGCTTAGCTGGAACGTTACCACCAAAGTCCCAACGGTCATATAGCTCAATAATCGAACCGATAGAATAAGTGTCCAGCTCCTTGCCGCCGCGTGAAAGAACCATACTAGTGGCATCTTTTTTATATATCCGTATATCTCCACTTACCGCCCAATAGTCAGCCCTACCTGTACTTCCCAGCAAAGTCGAAGGAGCAAAATGTGTATCTTCTGCAAAGGAATCTAAAGGGATATTAAAAGAAATAAACAAGACTGACATAAAGATAGCAGCAAAATTCATATATATTTTTTTCAAGGGAAACGCCTCCAACTACAGTCTACGATGCATCCACACCTACAGTATATCATAAATAAATATAATATTTAAACACCATATGAGAATGTTTGCAGTAAAAGTAATGCAACTTAAAGAATAACTATAGAGAGAAATATAGAATTATTTTACATATACCATAAGAACGAAGAAAAAACTTGTTATAGGGAAACTATTTATTACCGTAATATGCGTCCAGATACATCTGTTTTATTTCTTTTATGAATGGGTATCTAGGATTTGCACCTGTACATTGGTCATCAAAAGCTTGCTCTGTCATCTCATCTAATTTTGCAAGGAAACTTTTTTCATCTGGTACATAGTCACTTATGCTGTGCTTTATTCCTGTTTTTGTTTTCAAATCATTTATGGCAGATATTAACTTTTCTAATTTTTCATTATTATCTCTCCCAGAAAGACCCAGACAATCTGCTATTTCAGCGTATCTTTCTAGTGCGTGAGGATGTGAATATTGAGGGAAAGTTCCCATTCTTGCAGGCACTTCTTCGGCATTGAAGCGTATAACTTCATTTATCATCAAAGCGTTAGAAACTCCATGAGGTAAGTGATGGAATGAGCCTAATTTATGAGCCATTGAATGACAAATGCCCAAAAAGGCGTTTGCAAAAGCCATACCAGCTATAGTTGCAGCATTTGCCATTTTTTCTCTAGCTAAGATATCATTTCCATTTTCATATGCACGTGGCAAAAACTCAAATACAAGTTTTATAGCTTTTAATGCTAAACTATCGGTATAATCTGTAGCTAGCATAGAAACATAGGCTTCCAAGGCGTGAGTCAAAGCATCTATGCCCGAAGCAGCGGTTAAACCTTTCGGAGCAGTCATATGAAGATCTGCATCCACAATAGCCATATTGGGTAGTAACTCATAATCAGCTAAAGGGTATTTTATTCCCGTAGATTCGTCTGTTATGACAGCAAAAGGAGTTACTTCACTTCCTGTTCCGGCAGAAGTTGGTATAGCTATGAAATATGCTTTATCGCCCATTTTGGGAAATGTGTACACACGTTTTCTAATATCAACAAAACGCATAGCCATATCTTCGAAACTAATTTCCGGATGTTCGTACATTACCCACATAATTTTCGCTGCATCCATAGCAGAGCCACCGCCTAAAGCTATTATGCAGTCGGGTTTAAATGCTTTCATCTGCTCAGCTCCTGCTTTTGCACAAGCAAGTGTAGGATCAGGCTCAACATCAAAAAAAGTAGTATGATCTATACCCATTTCATTAAGTTTGTTTGTTATATGTCTAGTGTAGCCGTTATTGTACAGGAAATTATCTGTGACGATAAATACTTTTTTTCTATTTAGGACACTTTTGAGTTCCTCAAGTGCTACAGGCAAACAACCTTTTTTCATATATATTTTTTCAGGAGCTCTAAACCAAAGCATATTTTCTCTCCTATTAGCTACAGTTTTTATATTTAAAAGATGTTTTACGCCGACGTTATCAGATACAGAATTTCCTCCCCAAGAGCCGCAACCTAATGTCAAAGACGGTTCTAGGCGGAAATTATATAAATCTCCTATTCCACCATGAGAAGATGGAGTATTAACCACAATGCGGCAAGTTTTCATTTTCTCAGCAAATTTACTCAGCTTTTCCTGCTGATTTTCAGCATCAATATATATTGATGAAGTGTGACCGTATCCTCCGTTTTCAATTAAGCTTTCAGCTTTATCAAAGGCATCTTCACTGTTTATAGCCTTATACATCGCTAAAACCGGACAAAGCTTCTCATGTGCAAACTCTTCATCAGTCTGTGTGCTGATTACTTCGGCTATTAAAATTTTAGTATGTTCAGGAACAGCTATATCCGCCATTTTTGCGATGTCGAAAGCGCTTTGCCCTACGATCTTAGCGTTAAGAGTTCCGTCAATGAAAAGAGTTTCACGCATCTTTTGAGCTTCAGTTTCGTTCAAAAAATAACAACCACGTTTTAAAAATTCGTTTTTTACATCTTCATATATTTTGTCTAAAACTATTACAGATTGCTCAGAAGCGCAGATCATACCATTATCAAAAACTTTAGAGTGAATTATAGAATTTACTGCTAACATAATATCAGCAGTTTCATCAATAACCGCGGGTGTATTACCTGCTCCGACTCCAATAGCTGGTTTACCAGAAGAATATGCAGCTTTTACCATACCTGGGCCGCCAGTTGCTAAAATCATATCAGATTCTTGCATCAACAAATTACTCATCTCAATAGAAGGAACATCTATCCAACTTATAATGTTTTCAGGAGCGCCCGCTGCTACAGCTGCTTCTAGAACAACTTTTGCAGCTGCAATAGTAGATTTTTTCGCCCTAGGATGTGGACTTATAATCATTCCATTTCTTGTTTTTAATGCTAATAGAGCTTTGAAAATCGCAGTTGATGTTGGGTTTGTGGTAGGGACTATAGCACAAATAATTCCCAAAGGTTCCGCTATTTTCTGGATACCATAAATCTTATCATCTTCAATAACGCCACAGGTTTTTGTGTTCCTGTAGCTATTATATATATATTCGGATGCAAAGTGATTTTTTATAACTTTATCCTCGACTATGCCCATGCCTGTTTCTTCAGCAGCCAACTTTGCTAAAGGAATCCTATGCTTGCTTGCAGCAGAAGCCGCTGCAAAAAATATCTTGTCAACTTCTTCCTGTGAATACGAAGAAAACTTCTTTTGGGCTGTTCTCACACAAGAAATTTCATTAATCAATTTTTCATCGCTATCCACAATACGATATATTTTAGACTCCATTTAATACTCCCTTCTGTATATTTAAAAACTACTTATCAAGTTATGCAAAAAACTAACTCGAAGTTAATTATATTGATACATAAACCTTATGTTGTGCATTCAATGGGTTATTAATACTCAAACTATTGTAAAAAAACTAAAACTAACAAAATTATAGCACAAAAATTAAATTTTATCTTTTTTTCGAATCATTTAGAATAATTAGCACTCTACTTGAGAGTCTGCTAAAAAAATGTGATTTTTTTGAAAAAACCTATTGACAAAGGCTGCAAGCTAATGTAATATATGAATTGTGCTTAGCACTCTGATGCATCGAGTGCTAAAGTTGTGGAGAGGAGGAGATAATTTGACGCTCGATGACAGGAAGCAGAAAATACTAACAGCTGTCGTTGAAACTCATGTTAAAACTGGTGAGCCGGTTGGATCTAATTTTTTGGTGAAGTCTTTGGGAATGAAGGTATCTGCTGCAACCATTAGGAATGAGATGGCCGAACTTGAAAGATTAGGACTATTAGAGCAACCCCACACATCCGCAGGAAGAGTTCCCACAAATGCAGGGTACAGAGAATATGTAAATAATCTTATGAAGCTAAAACCTGTAACAGAAGAAGAGCAAAAATATATTTATGGAAATCTTTCTGAAAGGGCTGATGACCCTGAACATTTACTGGAAGAAGCTTCTAGATTGCTTGCCGATATCACAAATTTTACTGCTGTTTCTAGGACCCCGAATGATAAAGAAGCTACAGTGAGGCATGTTCAATTTGTTATAACAGGCAGATGTTCCGCTATGGTCATAATGATGGCTTCCTCTGGTATTATAAAAAACAAAAATTTCAAGACTGATTATCGAGTTACTCCTGAGATGATAAGAATTTACCACGGGGTGTTCAATGAAAATTTTGGTGGCATTCCTCTCACTAGTATAACTCCTGCTTTAATCCGCAAGGTAGCTAATAGCTTGGAAGAAATATCGGAATATCTGAGCTCTCCGCTTATAGCTTTTATGGGAGTTTGCCGAGATGCTTTGCACACGGATATGAAATTCAGCGGCCAAACAAATCTCTTATATATTCCTGATTTTGAGTTAGAAAGTGCCAAGATGGTTTTGGATTTTATAAATCACAGGGATAGGATTGCTAGTTTGATGAATACGGTAGATGAAGACGTGACCATTCTTATAGGCAACGAAAATGAAAACCCTGAACTTTTTAATTCCACAGTAGTAATAGCTAAGTACGATATGGGTAAGAAAAACGATACTGGAGCTATAGCGCTGATAGGACCAACTCGCATGGATTATGCAAAGAGTATAGGTAGTCTAAAATACTTGGCTGATACAGTCGGAGATATTTTGAGAGAAATGCTTGCCTCTGATGAGGACTAAGAAAAAAGGAGTGGATAAATTTGGAAGATATGGAAAACAAAAACAGTGCCAATGAGGATGATGTTGGAAACGACGTAAGTTCTGGTGCAGAGGATTTTGAAAAAGTTTCTGACGATAATATAATCGACAGGAAAGAATCGCAGAGATTAAAAGAAGAAGTAAAAAAACAAAAAGAACTGCTTCTTCGTACTGCCGCAGAATACGACAACTTTCGAAAACGTAGTGAGAAAGAAAAGAGAGCTGTTTATAACGATGCAGTAGCCAAAACCATAGAATTATTTTTACCGGCAGTTGATAGTATAGATATGGCAAAACAAAATATCAAAGATATGCCGAAAGAGTATTTGCGAGGTTTGGAACTTATAGAAAATCAAATAAACGCATCATTTGAAAAAATAGGTATAGAGGAATGCGGTAAAGTTGGAGACAAATTCGATCCGAATTTTCACAATGCAGTTGTTCATATGGAGGATGAAAATTTGGGAGAAAATGTGATAGTAGAAGTGCTTCAAAAAGGCTATGTTATTTCAGGCAAAGTCATAAGATATGCGATGGTAAAAGTCGCAAACTAATTGGTCAAATTTTTAGGAGGTATTTTATTATGGCTAAAACAATAGGAATAGACTTAGGAACAACAAATTCATGCGTGGCAGTAATGGAAGGTGGCGAACCAAAAGTTATAGCTAATGCTGAAGGCGGTAGAACAACACCATCTATAGTAGCTTTTTCTAAAGAAGGCGAAAGATTAGTCGGCCAGGTTGCGAAACGTCAGGCTATAACAAATCCAGACAGAACCATAGCTTCAATAAAAAGAGATATGGGTACTGATAAGAAGGTTAATATAGATAGCAAAAGCTATACACCTCAAGAAATTTCAGCAATGATTCTAACTAAACTTAAAACAGATGCAGAAAGCTATTTGGGAGATAAAGTAACTAAGGCAGTTATTACTGTCCCAGCTTACTTTACTGATGCACAAAGACAAGCAACTAAAGATGCTGGTAAGATAGCTGGTCTTGAGGTTGAACGTATAATCAACGAACCAACAGCTGCAGCTCTTTCATACGGCATAGACAAAGAATCAGATCAGAAAGTAATGGTCTACGACCTAGGTGGTGGTACCTTCGACGTTTCAATAATTGAAATGGGTGAAGGCGTACAGGAAGTTCTTGCAACAGCAGGTAACAACCGTTTAGGCGGTGATGATTTTGACGAGCGCGTAATGAACTGGATAATAGATACATTTAAATCAGAAAATGGTGTAGATCTCAAAAACGACAAGATGGCTATGCAGAGAATAAAAGAAGCTGCTGAAAAAGCTAAGATAGATCTGTCAGGTCTTGCTACAACAAATATAAATCTACCATTTATTACTGCAGATGCCACAGGCCCTAAACATTTAGATTTAACTTTAACAAAAGCTAAATTCAACGAACTAACTAAAGATTTAGTAGATAAAACAATGGAGCCGGTTCGTCAGGCACTTTCCGATTCAGGTTTAAAGATTTCTGATATAGATAAAGTTTTGATGGTTGGTGGTTCTTCTAGAATACCAGCAGTTCAAGAAGCTGTTAAGAATTTTGTCGGTAAAGAGCCATTCAAGGGAATAAATCCTGATGAATGTGTAGCAATTGGTGCAGCTTTGCAGGCTGGAGTTCTTGGCGGCGAAGTTGAAGGCTTGCTTCTTCTTGATGTTACGCCTCTCTCTCTTGGTGTAGAAACTATGGGCGGAGTTATGACAAAGATAATAGAAAGAAATACAACTATACCAACCAAGAAAAGCCAGGTATTCTCTACAGCTGTAGATAACCAAACACAGGTTGAAGTCAATGTTTTGCAGGGTGAAAGAGAATTTGCACGCGATAATAAACAGCTAGGTCTATTTAAATTAGACGGTATTGCTCCAGCTCCAAGAGGAATTCCACAAATCGAAGTTACATTCGATATAGATGCAAACGGTATAGTTAACGTTACTGCTAAAGATATGGGAACCGGAAAAGAACAGCATATCACAATTAGTTCAAGTTCTAATATGAGCAAGGAAGATATCGAGAAAGCTGTTGCAGATGCTGAACAGTATGCAGAAGAAGATAAGAAAAAAAGAGAAGAAATAGATCTCAAAAATGAAGCTGAGAATTTATGCTACTCCATAGACAAGTTAATCACTGATAGCGGAGATAAAATTGACGAAGCTGATAAAGAAAATCTGAACAAGAAAACAGCTGAGTTAAGAGAAACTCTGAAATCAAATGACAGCGAAAAGATAAAGGCTGATATGGAAGCTTTGCAAAAAGATATGTTTGAAGTATCAACTAAACTTTATCAAGAAGCTGCAAAACAGCAACAAGCTGAAGGCGCCGATCCTACAGCTGCAAATCCTGAAGCTGCAGCAGACAACGTATATGAAGCTGACTACAAAGATGTTGACAAGGAAAACAACAACCAATAAAATTTATTTATTATGGCTTTATGCTTATGCCGCTTAAAGGAGGGTGTTTTTGCCCTCCTCTTTGGGTGTAATTAGGAGTGGATTATTTGTGGAGCAAAAACAAGATTATTACGAAGTCTTGGGACTTAACAAGGGTGCTTCTGAAGACGAAATAAAAAAGGCGTTTAGAAAAAAAGCCAAACAATATCATCCGGACTTACACCCAGGTGATAAACAGGCTGAAGCGAAATTTAAAGAAGTAAACGAAGCTTATGAAGTACTTTCAGATAGTGATAAAAAAACACGCTATGACCAATTTGGGCACGCAGGAGTTGACCCAAACTATGGTGCAGGTGCAGGAGGAGCTTCTTATGGTGGCGGAAGTCCATTTGGTGGTATAGATATAGACTTAGAAGATATATTTGGTAGCTTTTTTGGTGGTGGATTTGGCGGAAGCCGCAGACGTAGTTCAGACCCCAATGCACCGATGAGAGGTTCTGACGCGGAGGCCGTACTTAATATCAGTTTTGAAGAGGCTGCTAACGGTTGTAAGAAAAAGATAACATATAAAAATATAGAAACTTGTAGTGACTGTCATGGTACGGGGTGTTCTGCTGGGACTTCTCCGAAAACCTGTCCTGAATGCTCGGGTAGCGGAAGGATAAGAATAAACCAACGTACGCCATTTGGAGTTATGCAAACCGCGAGAACCTGTGAGCACTGTAGAGGTAAAGGAAAAATAATTGAAAATCCTTGTAAAGTTTGTAGAGGTTCTGGAAGAGTTAAAAGCTCTAAAACTGTAGAAGTCACTGTGCCCAAAGGTATAAAGAACGAACAAATTTTGAATATTAGTGGTGCTGGTAACTCAGGAGCTAATGGCGGTCTAGCCGGGGATCTTCATGTTTATGTTAGCATTGCAAAACATTCTGTGTTTGATCGCAAGGGGGATGACATTTGGTGTGAATTGCCGGTAACTTTTGCACAGGCTGCAATGGGCGAGGAAGTTACAGTTCCAACATTAGATGGTAAAGTTACATATGCTTTGCACGAGGGGACACAGCCTGGGGATGTATTTAAGCTAAAAGGAAAGGGTATCACGCACTTAGGTGGTTTTGGTAAAGGGGACCAGTATGTTAAAGTTATCATAGAAGTTCCTAAACATTTATCGCAAGCCCAAAAAGATATTCTGAAAAAGTTTGATAGTAGTGCTTCCGAGAAGAACTACCCCAAGAGGAAAAGTTTTTTCTCAAAATTAAAAGATATTTTTGATTAATATGTGTAGTGGCCTGTTTGCTATTTTGAGCAATGGGCCATAGTATTTTACTTACGTTATTTATTTTTGTTCTATTTTCTTTAGGAGTGTAAATTTTTGGCTAGCTATATAACATATGTGTTGCTGATAGTTTTGATAGCTCTTTCAGCATTTTTTTCAGCAACTGAAACAGCGTATTCTACGGTTAATAAATTGAAATTAAAACAAAAGGCAGAAAGTAATAAAAAGGCAAAAATTGGCTACAGACTCTTAGAGTGCTTTGATAAAACACTTACTACAGTTTTGATAGGGAATAACATAGTGAATATAGGTGCTTCGTCAATAGCTACCGTTTTAGCGATAAGTATATTTGGCGACAGTGGTGCAGCTATAGCAACCGCTGCGATGACTATTATAATTTTAGCTTTTGGGGAAATACTACCGAAATGTTTAGCTAGGGAAAAAAATGAGAAATATGTGATGTCTACATCGTATATAGTACAGCTTATATCTGCTGTGTTTTCACCTATCACATATCTTTTTTTAAGGCTCAAAAAATTTGTCATGAAAATGACGGGAAGCGATTTAGTTGGTGAAGTAGAGCCAACTGTCACAGAGCAGGAACTTAAATTTATAGTTGAAAACATAGAGGAAGAAGGAGTTTTAGAAAAACAGGAAAGTGAACTGGTTCAGTCGGCACTAGTTTTTGACGAAAAAACAGTACAAGAAGTACTTACTCCTAGGGTTGATATAGTGGGTGTAGATCTCTGCGATGATGATAATGAGAATACGAATGTTATTCTAAACACTCGCTTTTCCAGGCTGCCAGTATATCAGGATGATGCAGATAAAATTGTTGGGATATTGTATACAAAGGATTTCATGTTAAAAAAGTTGAACGGCGAGTCTCCATCTATAGAATCGCTAATGGTTCCAGCTTATTTTGTTTACAAAACAACGAAGCTTTCTACTGTCTTAAATGAGTTGCAACGCCGGAAAATCCAAATAGCTATAGTCACGGACGACTACGGTGGAACATTGGGTTTGGTTACTCTAGAAGACCTAATAGAACAGCTAGTGGGCGACATTTGGGACGAAGATGAAGTTATAGATCCAGATTGTATAAAAACCTTTGATGGAAACTACAACGTAAGTGGTGATATGCCGATTCGCGATATGTTTGAAATTTTAGAAATGGACGTAGATACCTCAAACTTTGAGCACAAAACCATGGGCGGCTGGGCTTTGGAAGAATTTTCACATATACCTAAAATAGGCGAGGAATTCAAAAGCTATGGCTTAACTGTGAAAGTTATCCAAATGGATGAACAAAGAATAACAAGGATGCTTGTGAAAATTGATAGCTTATAGCTTATTCAGTTCCAATTATTGTAATAAATTGGAAGTAATTCAAAACTTTGTGCTTGCCATGTTGAAGAATGCTCTATTTGGCTATGATAGACATTACGAAAGAGTGGACCGGCCGGTCATCACCCCACCAATTAATTTACTCTATGTTAGGATTCTGCTGAGTGCAAATGAGTATGCCTTAAGTGCCTTTAGTTGGCTGCAAATGGGAATGCTACTCTTCTGGTTTTAAAGTATTGTACAACTCTAGTAGCCAACCACGCTCCCAATCCTACAAAAGCTAAACTTGCTAAAATGAATACGCCTCCAGGAACAAGCGTTGAAAGCGATAAGGCGAAGAATGATGCAGGACTTGCGAATAATAATGGCAATGCTGTTGTAAAAAATGCCGCTACTCCCGCGCCTATCGTTTTTAAGAGCACAAGCGCTACTCCTGCAGTGGCAGCCGCTGCTCCCGTAGCTATTGATGGCTTTTTTATTTGGTGCTTAGACACTTCTACTCGCAGTTTCCCTATTTTATTCGAAAGTTCTAACGTTGCTTCTCGTAGATTGATTAATTCTTTATCATATGAATTTATATCTAGAACAGGTTTAAAATCATTACACCATATCGTGTGTACGGAAGCTAGTATTTGTTGTATTATTATCTTACTTAGTCCAAGTAGTGTTTTCACCGGTTGTTCTTCTATCATGCTTGTTAGGTTATTCATTGTTTCTGTTATGTTGTTTAATTCTTCTATTATTTCTGGTGCATTGTATACCTTAGCTTTTTTTGCTATACGTTCCATAGTCCCTAGTTCCCAACATCGAAAAAAAAGCTCGAGTTGTGTGTAGTGTATTTTTGTTTTTAACTTTTCTTTTTCGTCGTGTTGCACATCCAATTTAATTTGTTCTCTCAATTTCACAGAGTGCACATGTAGACCTAACAGTGACTGCTTTTCATACATTTGTGTGGTAGCGTCCGTTTGTATTGGCATATACCGCATTAGTGCATTATATACACCAGAATATATTTTATCTACAATGGCTTCATGAAACTCTGCCTTTTCAACTTCGGTTTCTAATTTTTTTCCATTATAATAAGTTGCTTTGGACATTGTTTGGTTTGCTACTTCTTTTGCTATTTCCTCCAAGTGTTCTTTCACTAAATCTACTATTATTTCTATATCTCTCTTACATATACAATATTCCTTAGTTCCTTTTAAAGTTTCTATCCGGTTTGATATTTCCTCTTCCACTGTTCCTTTTATAGGATCATCATATTCTTCCGTGCATGACATTTTTATTTCCTGTATGTCTGTTAATTTTTGGATTAGGTCTTCTTTAAAGTTTTCTTTTACTTTATTTATTCTTCCAATATTTTCTTCACTTGCAATTTCAAATGGGGAAGAAGATGGGGAAGAAAATGTGGAAGAAGATGGGGAAGAAAATGAGGAAGAAAATGAGGAAGAAGATGAGGAAGAAGATGAGGAAGAAGATGAGGAAGAAGATGAGGAAGAAGTAATAGAATATTCCTCGTCCTCTGAATCCACCATTCTCATTTCTTGTTTGTCTTTTTTGCTTTTATCTATCTCTGAGGGCTCAAGCACTTCTGCCACTGGCTCGGGTTCTTCCGCAGCAGGATTCTCCCATCCTTTGATATCTTCTAATATTTTGTCAAGTATCTGTTCTCTTTTGTCTTTTAATTCATGTCGTAGGTAATCACAGCCAAAATGCCGATCAGCATTCTGAACGCTACCTTTAAAGTTTCTCATAAACGTTTTTAAATGTTTAATAGATTCATCTTTCTCTATTCCCTTTACTTCCGTGAAATATTCATGCATAACTACTAAATTTTTGAGAGTGTTTGTAGGGCGGATCGTACTTCCTGCTGAGAAAAGGTAAAAGAAATCTTCTTTCATGCAGTATTGATCTCCATCCACTACTTCTCTTATTGTCTCTATACCATTAAATTCGTCAGATCCTATTGTCTCTGTATCATCAAATGTGTCAAAATAAAAACTTGCTTTCTCTTTTATGGTATCAAGTGAGCGTTCGGTAGTGGGGTGAAAAGTAACATAATGCCCATATGGCGATATTTCCAACGTGCCGTATAAAGAATTACACACCACGTCATCCAAAAATTGTTTTAGATCTTCGTTACAGTCATTGGCATCTTTTAAGTATTTGTCTACTTCTTCTTTACTATTGATAATTTTCCTAATATTATTAGCTCTTTTGGGATCATAAATTTTATCCAAGTGATTAATCATAGACCGAAAAGTAGCATAAAAATGCTGTTGACTATCCAAAGCTAGCGTAATAGAACGTGTATCTGTAAATAAAATTTCTCTGCTCTTTTCTGAAAAAAGTTGTTTTGTTTCACCGCGTTCTTGATAGCTCATTCCACCCAAGACATGCATGTATATCTTTGCAGCTATCTCTGGTTTCATATACTCTGGTAGAGCTAATTGCCAATCACCATCATTTTTAAAAGATGATAACGTATGATGCATATTTTTAATATAGCTCTCTCCCCCCTCATCTTTGTACTTTTCCGATAAATGGCGCTTAAAAATAAAATATATTAATTTAAGCTGTATTCCACCAGTAACTTGCTCCAGCTGACGCATGTCTAGGGTATTTTTGTTCAGATCGCATTCTTCCCTATGCTGATACGATGACTTTATATAATCAAGCTGTTCGGGTTCTATAGAACAACCTAAAGTACTAAGCCTCACTAAAGCTTCTTCTTTGTCTCTGCTATCA
>JAZUOT010000007.1:0-16075 GCA_045604805.1 Acutalibacteraceae bacterium
GCCTTCTTCATCTATTACACGATCACCATTTTCATCTTTTTTAGGTTTTGGGACTGATATCTTTTTACCATCAATTTCACTTACTTCTTTGGGATCATGTTTATGTGCTATCTCTTCTTGCTCTGCTTCATTTTCATCACGGGCTAAGCCAAATATAGCAGTAGTTTCTTTAGTTCCTTCATATACGACCTTGCCTTCTTCATCTATTACAAGATTACCATTTTCATCTTCTTTAGGTTTTGGGACTAATATCTTTTTACCATCAATTTCATTTACTTCTACTGGTTTAAGGCCATTTAAATATCCCTGACAAACTTCTTTTAGGGACCTCGCTTGTTCACTATCTACAGCATCTAAAAATGCTACTGCACCATCTAATAAAACTTCAAATTTTTCTACCGCGTGTGCGGGATAAGCTATGCTAATATCGTTCATACTCTCCAGCACATGAATAATGTCAGGTTCCTTGCCGAGCATGATTTGAAGTAATGACAACTTTAGATCCAGCTCTAAAGCCAGCATCTGATAGTCTGCAGCAGATGTTGGCTTATTGCTTTTTTCCATCATCTCTACTAAAGAGTGACAACTTTTTAAAGCTACAGTCAAATAAGTTTCAGCTCGCTCTAAATTAACCTTATATAATTCCTTGTCCTCAGGATCAGGCAAGCGTTTGAATGTATTATCAACCACATGTTCTGCCATTTTTACGAATTTATACTGTGAAAAGAACTCGCCAAACCTATAATGTTCATTACAGGAAAAATCTCCTATTGGAATTTCACTGATAGGAGTTTTGAATCCCTTAGACAAGAATAAAACAGAGCGAAGGTCTTTTTCTTGCAGTAGACGTAAACCTATATTACGTTCAAGAGTTATTTTAGCGCCTTCTATAAAGTTTTCTGTATAATCTGTAGCATCACCTGTAAAACAGTGCCAATCATCTTTTCCTTTACAACTCTCTTTTAGAAATTTTAAGATTGTAAGTGTTTTTTGTACAATATCAGCATCATAATGTGCATTTTCTTCTAATTTTCTAGTAATCTTATCAAAACTTAAAACCGAATTTTTGTTCAAATTCAGTAGGCCATTAGCAAGTACTTTTTGTAAATCTAACCCTATTTTAGTTAACATATTCTTTATTTCATTCTGTTCCTGGGTGGGTAAAAAATTGTAAATATCATTGTCACTATATTCTACATCAAACTTTTCGCCTTTTGTGGAATTTAAAGCCAGCACTAAGGCATTATCAGCTCCCACATTTTCATTGAAATCATTGAACTTTTGTAGAAAATCTTTATCATTTCTTAGCTTTTCTAAAACGCTAGCGCCTATTCCTTCACTAGTGTTAGAAACATTTCCGAGACCTTTATCAGCAAAAGGGACGTTTTTTCCTAATATTTTGTTTTGCGCAAGCTCTATTCTTGCGATATCTAAATGACCTTCACCTATTCTCAATTTAACAGACATACCACCAGCTACATCGTCTAGCTGCTCAATAGTCAGAGAAGAGTTATCCATCGATATGTTTTTCGCACAAAACTTCTCTTTCATCTCGACTCACATCCCATCTTCGCACAATAATTGTAACACTTTCATTTATTGATTGCTCTCATAATAAATTTTGATTAAACACTCATACCATTGTATCATAATCATCTAAAGTAATCTACAGAAAAAGTTTCTACATACTAGTTACACACACACCAAATCAAAAAAATTTATCATGAACAGCGGCCAAGGCCTCGTTCACCTGAGTGATATCTATAAGCACAGAAATTTTAATTTCGCTTGTAGATATCATTTGTATATTTATATTTGCATCGTAGAATGCTTCAAACATTTTAGCAGCTATTCCAGGGTGGGTTTCCATTCCTGCACCGACTATTGAAATTTTCGCAACATCAGTATCGTACAATATCTGTGCATCATACTCGCTTATAATTTCTTCTAAGACTTTTAAGGATACTTTTAACTGGTCTTTTTCGATGGTGAAGCTTAAATCTTTATTTCCTTCTCCCGTTGCAGATATTGATTGCAGTATTAAATCTACATTTACTTTCCTAGCAGCCAATTTAGAAAATATCCTAAAAGCCAAACCAACTTCATCCGGAAGGCCCAACAATGATATTCGTGCGACGTTTGTATCCTTAGCTACACCACTTACAAGCATCTTCTCCAATTTATTTGCCCCCTTTACAATGGTTCCACTTTCTCTTGACATACTTGAAAGCACTTCTAATTTTATCCGGTATTTTTTTGCCATCTCAACTGACCTATTATTTAAAACTTGTGCCCCGAGTGTTGCAAGTTCTAGCATTTCATCGTAAGAGATAAATTTGAGTTTTTGAGCGTTTTTGCACACACCGGGATCTGCTGTGTATATACCTTTTACATCTGTATATATTTGGCACTTATCGGCATTCATAGCAGCAGCTAAAGCCACGGCACTTGTATCAGAGCCACCTCTACCGAATGTTGTTATATCGGCATATATATCTAATCCTTGAAACCCTGCTACAATAACTATATTTTTCTTATCTAGTTCTTTTCTTAAACGGTTTGTTTCTATAGTTTTTATTCTAGCATTACTGTAATTTTCTGTAGTTTTTATTCCTGCTTGCCAACCAAGCAGAGACACGACAGGATATCCTAAACTTTCTATCGCCATGGCAAGTAGTGACACAGATATTTGCTCCCCTGAACTCAACAGTACATCCATTTCTCTTTTTGAAGCTCGAGGATTAATTTCATTTGCTTTTTCTATTAATTCATCAGTAGTTTGGCCCTGTGCAGATACTACAGCAATTATATCGTTACCTTTTTTGTACATATCAGTTATTATATTAGCAACATTAAAAACTCTCTCTGCATTGGCAACAGAGGTTCCGCCAAATTTTTGCACAATGAGTCCCATTTACTCCTCCGCACTTTTTATAATATTACATTATATTTAAGTTTTTCTTATTTAATAACACCGATTAAAAACAGAAAAACAGGATGGGTTTAAACAAGTTTTTGCTCATCCTATAAATTTTAAATCATATCAACGCGAAGGTTTTCGTGAAGTCGATGACGAAGTCGATGATGAAGACTTTGAGGAAGAAGAACTAGTTGAAGAAGAAGATTCGGATGAGGAAGATACGGATGAAGTCTCAGAAGAACTACTTTCATCTATTGTTTCTTCACTTTCTTCACTAGTTTCTGATTCTGAGACACTCTCTTCTTGTTGAGTTGTTTTTTCGTAATTATCATTGTCTTCTACAGTTACTCCTGCACCTTTATTGGGCAAATTATCCATCATATAGTAGCCTACATTAGAAGCTGAGTCAGAAATAAAACCAGTTCTAGAATTATAGTTTAGCTGTACAACCTGAGGGTCATCAATGAATTGTTTGTTTTCTTGCAAATTCAAGTATCTATTCATTATGGCTTTCCAAATTCTTATTGCGGCAGCAGTATCACCTATTGTTTTAGGAGTTTCGTATCCCGTCCAAATTCCTCCTACCGCGTATGGAGTACCACCTATAAACCAGCTATTTTCGTTATTGTTAGTTGTTCCTGTTTTTCCAAATACTTCCCAGCCGGGAATAGCAGCAGCTCTACCCGTACCGCTTGAACCTTGTATAACATTGTATAGCACATGCCGCATAATAGTAGAATTTCCGGAACTAATAGCTTGAGTTCCAGAGGCATTTCTATTATCCAAAATAATATTGCCATCCATATCTTCTATGTAGTAGTAGGTATATGGTGAATAGTAGATTCCGCCATTTCCGAAGATCTGGAAAGCTGCAGTCATTTCTTTGACAGTAACACCATTATAACCACCACCAGTGGCCAAACCGGAATAAGTTTTATCAACATCTGGATTAAGATTGGTAAAGCCTAATTTATTTGTCAAAAAATCAAAACTTTTATCCAATCCAAGCTGATGCAAAGTTTGAGCAGAACAGGCGTTTGAAGATATTTCTATGGCTTTAGGCAACAGCAATGCTTTTCTGTAATAACCATACCAGTTTGGAGGCCATGCCCCTGTTGTTCCCGGCAAATTATACAAAGGCTGGTCTTTTATCACAGAGGAATAGCATATAAGTTTTTCTTCCATAGCGGGGGCGTATACCGCTATAGGCTTTATACTTGAACCTGGTTGACGCTGTGCTATATTTGCACAGTCCCAAAGCATATTAGCAGTCTTTTGACCTCTTTGGCCAATAGAAGCTAATACCCTACCGTCATATCCCATCAAACAGTAACCCACCTGAATTCCTTTGTCTTTGGGTAAAACGCTATCATCATTATTAGCTATCACTGATTCTGCTATGCTCTGAGCATCACTATCCATAGCTGAATAAATTTTATACCCACTGTGCATCAACATATATTGCGCGGTATCAGTGTCTACATTATATTTCTCAGACAAATCTTTGGTTATGTCATTGAGCATAGCCTCAATATACCAGTTATTTATTTTTGTGTTGCCGTTACCATCATCGACTTCACCAACAAATGACATATTGTTAGATTGTTTTATAGCTTCATCGTATTGCTCTTTAGTTATATATTCCTGAGAATACATTTCTCCTAAAACAGTTTGTTGACGCTTTTTGTTCGCTTCTGGGTGCAACAAAGGATTATGAGCTGTAGGATTTTGGGTTATACCAGCAATACTCGCACACTCAGCAATAGAGCACTCAGAAATATCTTTACCAAAATATAAGTGCGAAGCAGCCTGAACACCATTACAGCCACCACCATAATTTACAACATTCAGGTAACATTCCAAAATTTCATCTTTACTATATTTGTTTTCGAGCTCTAGCGCTGTAAATATTTCACCTACTTTTCGGCTAATACTTACTTCTTTTTTATTCGTAAGATTTTTTATCAATTGCTGTGTTATGGTGGAACCACCATAGATATCCGAACCACCGGTTAAGTACTTGAGTATTGCTCCAGCAGTTCTTTTCCAGTCTACACCTGAATGCTGATAGAAACGTTTGTCTTCTATTGCTACCATAGCGTCTTTCATGCTTTGGGGGATCTTATCATAATCTGCCCATATGCGTGTTTCAGATGCGTATACTTGCTGATATTGCACTGGCGCACCGTTTTTGTCGTTAACATATATGTAACTTGTCATATCAAGCTGCAAGGCATGTAGATCTAAATTTATGACATTATTAAATGAATTCATTATACAAACAACAGTAGCGATAGCTATCATAACAGAACTGGTTAATAAAATTGCAAAAAATGTTTTAATAAAGCTTAAAATTAATGATTTGTCTTTATTATTTGAAGCAGTTAACTTGTGATAAAGCTTCTTATTTTTCCTGCGCATTAGGTTAAACTTCCCTTCAAAAAAGTAACAAAAAACATTACCACTCTATATGACATCAATATATCACAAACTTTTAGCTTAAACAAATCATAGTTTATAGAAGAAAAAATTATAAAATTCCTAATTTCTGTGAATAAATAAAAAAAATGCGCAAACACTTTTTTTTAGAGGTGGTACTGTGTCACGTTCAAATAAAATATCCATTATATGTCTTTTGCTTCTGACAACTTCTTTAATAGCGATAGGTACATTTACCTTCTTTACAGCAACAAGAAATGATGTGAAATATCTTAACGCTTCAAATAATTCAAATTTAAAAAATAATGAGCAAAATATTCAGTATCTAGTAAAAGAATACAATGGCAAAGTTGCTATATTTAGATTCGGAGAAAATGAGCCGGAGGAGACGCTCGATATTGATATAAGCTCTCTGCCTTTGCCAGACAGGACAGCTTTAAAAGAGGGAATATCTATGAAAGATTCTAAAAAATTAAATCAGCTCATAGAGGATTTTGATGGATAATCTTTCAATTAAATGTTACACTGACGGCATACCCGTCATAAAAAAAAATGCCGAGCAAAACTGCCCGGCACCGCCACATAAAACACTTATGCTAGATTAAATGTTTATAATTTTTACGTTTTTTGAAGTTTTTTGCTATAAAAAAAATTACCAATGAAAAGAATGCACCTAGATATGTAAAATTAAAATTCTCACCTGTTTTCATTCCAGAACCAGAACCTTTGCCTGTATCGCCATTCTTTCCATCGCCACCGTTCTTTCCATCGCCGCCGTTCTTTCCATCGCCATCACTAGTAATCACTTTTTCCCATTTAACATATATGTTTATATCTTCTGTACCGTCATAGACCCATTCACCGTTTTCATTTACATAGCCATCTATGTCTGCGATTAAATTACCGTCGGCATCAGCTATTTGTTTTGTGAAATCAGCGTCCAAATAATACCCTGCTATTTTATATCCATCTTTTGTTGGCACTGGATCTATAGTAAATTTTTTATCTCCATTATTGATACTTGCCTTACCTTCTGTAGCACCTTCACCTGCAATTAATATTATCTCAGGTTTTGCTGCTTGAGATTCTTCACTTTGCTCTATTCGCACATACTCTTTTACTGTTCTTTTGGCATCATATTTCTTGCTGAGAGAAAGTTCTGTATCCTCAACATCAATTTTATCTACTTTACCGTTTTTATCAGCTTCCGCTTTATCTACTCCCTGATAAAAATCATAACCTGAAGCTGGGAAAGATATTGAGATATCCTCACCTTTATTTTTCACTCTAGCTACGATAGCAGTAATTTTATTTGGCTTATCTATTTTGCTATATGACTCCAACGTTCCAGCTGTCATATTGAACTTACCAGCGTCAGAATACACTCCACCAAATGTACTTTTTCCGTCTCCTGTAAAGATGTGCTTTCCACCGTTGACATAAACCTGGCTTGCACGGACTGCACCGTCTTCCCCTGGATTTGTTGCTTGCCCTGTAACTTTACCATTTTGTAAGGTCAAAGCACCGGTACCAACTAATATAGCATCATCATAGCCTGTACAATTAACCACAGTATCTTTGCCATTTATGGTTATTGATTTTCCTCCGTACAAGGCATATTTACTCTCTGATTTTAAATTTAACGTACCGCCATTAATCTGCACATTACCAGATACTTTATCTCCGCCACCGACTTTGTCATCTGGTGAACCTCCATCAAACAAAGCACTTCTTTTAGCGTTTATATCAATGGAACCACCGTTCATGGTGAAATCACCATCTGAGCATTCCATTCTTAAGCCTACTCCCCAATAGGGTTCCAGTTTATCACCTATATCCGTCATAGTGATACTGCCACCGTTGATAGTGACATTGCCAGGTATAATTTTCATACCTGAGTTTTCAGTATCGTTTATAGTAATATTCCCATTATTTAATAAAAAATCTCCTGAGCCTAAATTAAAACCAGTAGTTACTTTATCTACAGAAATAGTTCCACCTTCCATGATGAAAGTGTCACAACCGAAGTTAATACCTCCATCATCACCGTATTGCCAAATGCCTGTATAGCAATTTTCAATATCTAGCCTTCCGCTTTTCATGGTGAAGACATAAGGTTCATTTCCATAGAAACATATACCGCATCTCTCTGTCCTTCTGTCCTCATCTGCCAAATTCATATAAACATGGCAGCCATTAATAGTGACACTGCCTTGAGAAACTATTGCTGCAGAAGGCGAGCTTTCACCTAAGATTGCATCTTCGGCAACATCTTTATCAAAAATAATTGAAAGCTTTTTATTTCCACTCAAAGTAAGATTAGATTTTCTGGCAACTTCAATAGCTGAAACACCACTTTCGTTATTCTCACCTTTTGCGACAGTTATTTTAGAATCAGCTTTTATTGATATATCAACATTACTGCTTTTACCTATCTGTATGCCTTTTCTATAAGCATACTCTGTACTATTCGTTTTTTCTTCTTTTAGTGTTATATTTACGCCATCTAGTATTATCTTAACTGGATGTTCGTCAATACCATCTTCTACTACCAAACTGTACTTATCTGTACTGCCAGTAATTGTTATTGTTCCGCTCACATTGGTCTTTGATTCAACGTTATTGCCATTTTTATCAGTTTGTGTCACATTTACTTTGTCGCCTTCGCTACCTTGGCTTATGGTTATATTCCCCTTTGAAATATCAAAGGTTACATTTCCAGCGGCTAAATTGCCCCCCCCCCCGCTGTTCAGGTGTTCTTTGGGACAGTGCTTGCATTTCTGTGACATTTATTCCTGCGAATAATATTATTGCTAGTGCCAGTGCTGTGAACTTGGTTATAAATTTATTCATAAATTCGTTTTTCCCTCCTGATTACTAAAATAAAAAAATTTTCTACCTGATTTGTATGTTCCCCTCCTTTAGGCTCAGGGTAGCCTGATTCATATGATACCTTCACATCATCACTTAGAAAAAAACTCCTATTCATTTTACAATATTTTACATATTTTGCAAAGCCGTATGTAATTTTTGTTGTTTTGCACAATTTAATATTTTGTCCAATCTGACCGGTATTTTCTATGCTGTTATTGATATAGCAAAAACTCCCAGAAGCTTTTCTGAGAGTTTTCTTATTAGTTCATCATAATACGAAGAACTTACTGCTTCACAGCATCTTTTAGAAATTCGGCTGGATCCACATATTTATCATTTACTTTTATTTCTAAATGCAGGTGGGATTCTTCTAAACATTCGCATGGTACAGTAGCAATGGTTGCTATTTTTTGTCCAGCCTCTACCTTATCATCATTAGCGACAAAAACTTCTTCACCCAGCCCACAATAGGAAGCCTCAAAACCATCAGAATGAGCAATGGTAATAATCTTACCCAAAAGGTCGTCATCTCTTATTTCTTTTACAGTTCCATCGCTTATGGAAACAACCGTGTCTCCTTTACTAGCTATATAATCTGTACCATTATGAATTCTCCAATCGTTCAGAGTAACGCTATAGACTGGGTTTTCTCCACTGAAATTTTTTGAAATATCGCTACCACATGGGAACACTTTTTTTGCTGCCTGTGCATTTGTTTCTTTTGCATCTGCTGAATTCACTTTTGAATCAGAACCGGAATTAATTTTAGGCTGCTTGGTTGTATCTTCTTTAGGCACATCACTTAGATTTTTTTCTACAGCCACTATGTTTTCTGAAGTTTCAGAAAGAGCTGTACTGCTTGCTGAAACCTTTGTTTCGGTATTTTTATTATTTTTGTCCGAAAAAGAAGTATATGTTATAAACGCAGCAGCGCCTACTGCAACAATACAAAGAGCAAGAGCCAAATAAAAACCAGATTGATTTTTCCTTATACTTTTTTCACCGTTATTAGTTATAGTCATAAATAATCACCTCATGGTGTTATTCTTGACCGTTAATTTCATTAATATTCCAAGGTGAAAAAATTTTAAAAACTTATTTGTTCTCCAAATTCATCCTTTTCAGGAAAGCTACCAGATGAAGGTAAGTTATGTTTCCTATATTTTTCTGGGTTTTCAAGCTGCATGGAACTAGCTTTTTGTACACTCAAAAGCCAATGCCCTTTTCTAAATTTCATTACGGCAACACCTTGAGTATTTCTAGTTGTCTTTAGAAGAACTGCTGAACTATTCAGCAACAATCTTCTACCGTTTGTACTAGTAAGGACAAAATCCTCATCTTCTAGAATATGAAAAGCAGATACTAATTCAGATTTATCACTTATAGCATTAGCAAGCTTTTTTCGATTAGTTTTCGTTTCATATGCAGAAAGAGGAACTTTCGCAAGCTTCCCGTTTTTGAAGAAAAACAAAAGATTTCCCTTGTAATCTTTACTGCAAACCATAAATACCGGCTGCTCATCTTCATCCATTTTTAGTTTAGCTGCGACAAAATCTCCCCATGCACTGGCTTTGGTATCTTCAAATTCACTTGCATGAGCTTTATATACCTGATATTTATTTGTAAAAAATAGAAGATGTGCCGAATTTGAAGTTTCTATTTCCTGAATGATGCTATCGTTTTCTTTTAATTTTTGCTCTTTGCTCATACGCAAAGACTGAGGAGTTATCTTTTTCAGATATCCATCTTTTGTGAAAAATACTGTAACAGGATAATCTGGGATATCTTCAATTTCTTCAGCTTCTACAGTATCTTCAGGGAATATTAAAATACTTTTCCTAGGTTCAGAATATTTCTCTTCGATCCTAGTAAGTTCTTTTATTATTATGTTTTTTATCTTTTTTTCACTTTCAAGTATAGACTGTAAGTCTTCTATTTCTTTTTGTAAATTTTCTATTTCATCAGTACGCTTGATTATAAATTCTCTATTAAGATGACGAAGCTTTATTTCAGCAACATATTCAGCCTGTATCTCATCTATACCAAAACCTATCATTAAATTTGGTACAACTTCAGATTCTTCTGATGTTTCTCGTACAATTTTTACCGCTTTATCTATATCAAGAAGTATCTTTTCCAGACCTTGCAATAAATGTAACTTTGCTTTCTTTTTATTGAGATCAAAAGCAGTCCTGCGTTTGATAGAATTAACTCTAAAATTTATCCACTCACAAAGCAATTCTCTAACAGAAAATACTTTCGGTATAGAGGAAACCAAAACATTGAAATTACAGGAAAAAGTATCTTCTAATGTTGTAGTTTTGTAGAGTTTAGCCATTAATTTATCTGGCTCGGTTCCTCTTTTCAAATCTATTGTTATTTTTAAACCATCTAAACCGGTTTCGTCGCGTATATCAGAAATTTCTTTTATTTTGCCTTGCTTTACCAGTTCTATAACTCTCTCTATAACAATTTCGCAGTTTGTAGTAGGAGGTAAACTAAGTATATCTATACATCTAGCATTCTTGTCATATTTATACCTAGCTCTTACTTTTATGCCACCACGACCTGTTTTATATATTTGCTCCATCTGTTCTCTGTTGTATAGTATCTGTCCACCACCGGGGAAATCAGGAGCTATGAGAGTATCTGATATTATATGGTCAGGATTTTTAATCAGAGCTATAGTTGTATCACATACTTCTTTTAGATTAAATGGGCAAATTGAGCTTGCCATAGATACGGCAATGCCAGTATTTGCATTTACTAAAACCGAAGGAAAAGCCACAGGCAAAAGGGTCGGTTCTTTTAAAGTGCTATCATAATTATCAACAAAATCTACAGTGTTCTTATCAATATCATTAAAGAGCTCTTCGCATATAGAAGCGAGTTTTGCTTCCGTATATCTAGAAGCTGCGTATGCCATATCTCTGGAATAAGCTTTACCAAAATTTCCTTTTGAATCTATATATGGATGTAGCAAAGCTTCGTGCCCACGGCTCAAGCGCACCATCGTATCATAAATTGCCGAATCGCCATGCGGGTTTAATTTCATAGTTTGTCCGACAATATTAGCAGATTTTGTCCTTGCGCCCTTTAAAAGGCCCATCTTATACATGGTATATAGTAATTTTCTATGAGATGGCTTGAAACCATCTATTTCAGGTAAAGCCCTAGACATTATTACACTCATAGCATAGGGCATATAATTTTCTCTCAAGGTGCTATCTATTTCTTGTTCTAAAGTACTTCCAGCACCATTAATATGGCCTTTTATATTCTGAACAAATTGTTTTTTTGAGCCTTTTTTAGCCACCTGGTAAACACCTCTTGTTTTTGTTTATATGTTATTTATCAGCAAATTTTAGGCTTAGCTTAGCTTAGATCTGTCAAGTCTATGTATTTATATCCATTTTCAGCTATATAATCTTTTCTACCGGAAAGGTTATCGCCGAGCAACAAATCAAACATCTCAACTGTTTTTATAACATCTGTTGGCATAACTTTTATGAGTCTACGAGTTTTAGGGTTCATGGTGGTAAGGTTCATCATATCCGGTTCATTCTCACCCAGACCTTTGCTGCGTTGTACAGTGTATGATTTGTTCCCTATCTCCTCTATGAATTTTTGCTTTTCCTGTTCTGTATAGGCAAAGTATGTTTCATTTTTAGAGTTTATTTCGTATAAGGGAGATTCTGCAATAAAGACCTTGCCTTTGTTTATGAGCTCTGGAGTAAGCCGGTAAATCATAGTCAATACTAATGTTCGTATCTGGAAACCATCTACATCAGCATCAGTACAGATTATAACTTTATTCCACTTCAAATTATTTATATCAAAACTGGAAAGTTCTTTATTAGCTTTAGTCTTGACGTCCACTCCGCAACCGAGAACTTTTATAAGATCTGTGATGATATCACTTTTAAATATGCGATTATAATCAGCCTTTAAGCAATTTAAAATTTTACCTCTTATAGGTATAATGGCTTGGAATTCAGGGTCCCTTGCTTGTTTGCAGGCACCAAGTGCTGAATCACCCTCCACTATAAATAGCTCTCTCTCATCAATATTTTTGCTTCTACAGTTGACAAATTTAGCTACACGGTTTGCCATATCCATGTTGCTTGTTAATTTCTTTTTGATATTTAGTCTAGTTTTTTCAGCATCTTCTCTGCTGCGTTTATTTATCAAAATTTGATTTGCTATTTTCTCTGAGTCTAGTGGGTTTTCCATAAAATAGATCTCAAGATTATGTTTGAGCATCTCTGTTATGGCTTCTTGTATACCTTTGTTTGTTATAGCCTTCTTTGTTTGGTTTTCATAGCTTGTAACACTGGAAAAAGAAGAAATAACTATTACCAAACAATCCTCTATATCTTGGAAGGTAATTTTGCTTTCGTTTTTAGTATATTTAGAAAGTTTCTTGAGCAGGCTATCTATTTGGCTGACAAAAGCACTTTTAACAGCTTTTAATGGTGCACCGCCATACTCAAGCCAGCTGGAATTGTGATAGTATTCCTGGGTATTTATTTTATTAGAAAAAGCTAAAGCCACATTAATTTTACATTTGTACTTTGGCTTATCTTCGCGATCTCGCACCATACTCTGTGAGGAAAAACTTTGCACCTGGCACAAAGCTTCCTCTCCAACAAGTTCTTTTACATGGTCAACGATACCGTTTTGATATATAAACTCATGTCTTTCAAATTTATTTACAGAAGTCTCATTTTTAAATATAAATTTTATGTTGTTGTTAACTATTGCTTGACGTTTTATAGTATCTATGTAGTATTGTGCATCAATATTTATATCCGTAAAAACTTCTAGATCTGGTTTCCAATGAATTTTGGTACCAGTTGCCTTCCCTGAATATTCTTTTTTGCTAAGTCCTCCAATATTTTCACCATGTTCAAAATGAAGTGTGTATTGCATACCATCTCGCTTGATATCTACATCCATGAACTCTGAAGAATACTGAGTCGCACAAAGACCTAAACCATTTAACCCAAGCGAATATTCATAATTTTGTGCAGTTTCGTTGTTATATTTTCCACCAGCATATAGCTCACAAAAAACTAATTCCCAATTATATCTTTTCTCATTATTATTAAAGTCGACCGGGATACCTCTACCTTTGTCCTCTATGCTTACAGAATTATCTAAAAAGCGAGTAACAGTTATTTCTTTACCAAAACCTTCTCTTGCTTCGTCTATAGAATTTGAAAGTATCTCAAAAACAGAGTGCATACAACCTTCAATTCCGTCCGAGCCAAATATAACCGCTGGACGTTTTCTGACTCTATCTGCACCTTTAAGAGCGCTTATGCTTTCATTGCCGTATTGTTGTCCCTTTTTAGGCATCCTTTCAAACATCATCCTTTCCGAACATCTACCATGTTGTATGATATCATATTTGCAGGAAAATATTTACATTCCTGTCAGTGAAAATCTACTAACAAGTATACAGATAAAACTATTAAGCAACTTCTACAACTTCCGCTGTAAGCTTATTTTTTCTATTATGTTGTTTTGGTTTTATAGCAGAAATTATACCTCCTACGAGGATATTAGAGTAATAAGTCAAGCAGCGCCATATCAGTATTGCCGGAACAATAGTGCCATGTTCGAAGAATAAATTGAAGAACAAATAGAAACTACCCTCTGCTGCACCCGAAGAACCTGGAGAAGGAATAAATGCCGCAACCATAGTTACGAATGAATCCGCAGAAAGTATGTTAAGTAAACTCGCAGAATGAAAATCAAAACTTCTATAAATAAAGTACGGAATAATACATGAAAATGTTATTTGAATGATTGTGAAAAATATAACAAGAAAATAGGTCCTAAATGGCCTATTGCAACTTATGATCCCATCGTGGAAAGTATCGAGTTTTTGTTCTACTTTTTTGTACCGGAGTTCCGAGTTTTTCAAAATATGCAATTTACCCAGCCAATTAAAACAAGTTCTGATAAACTTTTTAGTTAGATTTTCATTCAGAGAAAAAAGCAATATAAACAGTATAAAACTACCGTTTGACAAAACTCCAAAAATCGCAAGCCATGCAAAATTACTTATATTATGAATAAAGAAACTTAAAGACAAACACATAAGACTTATTGCATAAAGCACCAGTATTGCCTGATAAATCAAAGAACGCTTAGCTATTATTGAAGTAGCAAATCCAGCATCCATGCCTTTTTTACTTATAAAATATATTTGCATGGGTTGACCACCGGAAGCGAAGGGAGTAACAGCATTATAAAAACTCCCTATCATACCGACCTGGAAAGAATCTATATAACTCCAATCTTTCATTATGTCTTTACAGAATATATGTATGCATAATCCTTCTAGCAACCAACCAAAGAACATAGCTAAAACCGCAAACACAAGCCATATCGGTTTTATCTCTTTTAGAACATGGCTCATCCCCTTGAAACCTTCAGGGGAAAATAAAAGAGATAGCATTATAATCGCACAGGCAGATATAGTAATTATTGAAAATAAGTTATTTTTTAATGAATATTTAAAATTATCCATACATACACCCTATTATATTTATGATAATACCGCGGATAAAAATTTAATTTTTTTTCCTTCTTTGCTGAACATTAATTCATGTTCAGTAGGTATCGTGCTTTCATCTTCATAATTTTCAGAATGTAGATCATATGTAATTCGATTTATAGAAAAATTACTTTGTTCAAAATAAGATACGCTATCATGAAATAATTCGTCATCATCTGTTTTGAAAAAAATTTCACCATTAATAGCTAGAAGTTTCTCATAAACATTTAGCATAGATGGATATGTCAAGCGGCGCTTATTGTGTTTTTTCTTATTCCATGGATTACAAAAATTAATATAAATTCTTTTTATGTTATCATCTTTTGAAAATATTTCTAATAGTTTCGACGCATCATATCGCATTATCAATATGTTATCTATTTTTTTGTTTTCTTCAGAGTATTCTTTTTCTATATTTCTCCTGCAAACACCCAAAACATCTGTGCTTAAATCCATACCTATGTAGTTTATTGAATTATTCCTAGCTGCAAGAACTGATGTAAATACACCCTTCCCACATCCTATTTCTAAATGTATATCTTGCTTTCTAGAAAACGATTCCGATATGTTTTTGCAAAGAAAACCTGGGTCATTTATGTAATAATCACAAGCTTTTAATTCCGGCAACGCCCACTTCTTTTTGCGCATTCTCAATTCTATTCACCAACCAAAACCTAAATAATCAAGTAAATCATAGCAAAGTGTATGATTTTTGTCACTATCAGATTTTGGGAAATTACTAATTGGTCACCTCTAAAAACCAGTAAAATAAAATAAAAAACAGCCAAAATATCAAAAAATAGGAAAAGGTTACTCTTAGCACTCATTTTTTTGATGTTTTGGCTATCTTTTGCATATTTCCCCTCAAAAGGGTACAATTCACCTACTGGCAGAAGCATTCCGCAGCAAGAATCTATACCGAAACATGTTGTATACCAGG
The DNA here is from genome assembly GCA_045604805.1 of Acutalibacteraceae bacterium. Taxonomy (GTDB): domain Bacteria; phylum Bacillota; class Clostridia; order Oscillospirales; family Acutalibacteraceae; genus JAZUOT01. Next base: position 15,742 of record JAZUOT010000007.1, read on the forward strand.
CTGGTTTGGTGTTTCCACAAATGTTGCATCCACTATCGTACCGACTTTTGTGATTATATTTTCATGCTCTAGCTTCTTTTCAAACAACTCAAATAATTCTTTCATTATGTTTGCTTTCGCTAATGTGTCTCTATACAGCCATATTGTTTTTGCGTCTGGTACTTGGTCGCTTATGCTTAGTCCCAAGAATCTCATGAAACTCATTCTGTCGTTAATCTGAAATTCTGTTTGGTCGTCGCTCAGATTATATATTCTCTGCAATACTAATATCTTAAACATCATTATGTAGTCATAGTGGGGACGTCCTCCGGGACCTTTGCTTTGCTTATTAAAT
>JAZUOT010000008.1:0-6187 GCA_045604805.1 Acutalibacteraceae bacterium
AAGGAAAAGTTAAGGAAATACAAAAAACGTGATTATAGACAGAAAGAGGAAATGCTTTTTGTGCAAAAGTCTATGTCGCGGGCGATGGAGAAGGCAGGGAAGAAAAAACTGAAAAAATCTGAATTCAGTGTTGACTTTCCCGGAAAATGTGGTATAATAACTTCTGTTCCGAATGGAGGCATAGCTCAGCTGGTTAGAGCGCATGCTTCACACGCATGAGGTCACAGGTTCGAGTCCTGTTGTCTCCACCATATAGAGGATTTGTGTAACGGTAGCACACCGGACTCTGACTCCGTTTGCGGGGGTTCGAATCCCTCATCCTCTGCCAAAACGTGTGGTCTAAATGACTGCACACCGAAAACCGCTAGAGTCTCTAGCGGTTTTCCTGTTTTTATACCCAAAATTATCGCTCGATTTTCATGGATGCAAAACATCAACATGAGGGATTCGAACGACCGTAAAGCCGATTTGAGGGCTGTCATCACTGAGCATTTAGTGGTGACAGCCCTCTTTTTTGTTTTAGAAGGAGTATGCCCCCAGCATGACAAAAGATATGCGAGAGATATAGATACAGTAGCAGTAAGCATCAACATGACATCGACAATAGTCAAAATATATAAAATCTTATGTTTTTTTGGATTATTATAGTGCATATTGTTGACAACCAGGCTGTGTTATGTTATAGTAATGATGCAGAAATCACTGCAAAAAAGTTTGCATAGGAAGGAGGTGGAGAGTATGTTGATTAGTATCGTTAAGGCAATCAAGCAGTATTCCCGTAAAACTGTAGATCCCCAGAGTTACCAGTGTCGAGGCAGTCTCCCGTATAACCATCATACTCCGATTAGTTGATTTTTACTGAATTGGTAGATGAACTGCGCGAGGGGCAAAACTGTCTGTTGTGTTAATCACGGACCGTTTTGCCCCTTTGTATTTTTCGGGAGGGTTTTATGTATATTGTTTCTAAAAAAGGAATTGATATCCACTGGTGGGGTAATTCGTTGTTGGTAATTGATCATTTAACTGATTTTTACACATTAGCTCCAGAGGAAACATTGCTGTTGAAATATTTCTCAGTTTCAAATGATATCGACAAAACAATCGAGACAATGGCGAACGATCTTGAGATTGAAAAAAGCGATATTGCTATTTTTATTGAGATTTTTTTAGAAAACTTTTCTAGCTTTTTTCAGAAAGTTAGCAGTTCTAATGTCGAGAAAATAAATCTTACCGGTAAAGAAGGCTTGTTCTATCCTCTTGAGTTACATGTCTCACTTACAAATGCATGCTCCCATCATTGCATCCATTGTTACAAGTCTGCCCAAAGGAATGGCACATATATTGATATTACAGCATTAAAAAACTTTTTGGACAAAATGTGTGGCTATGTGCCGTATTTGACCCTTTCCGGAGGCGAACCCACTCTGCACCCACATTTTGTCGAATTGCTAAAAGAATACAGAGATAAGTTTTATATATCCGTTTTGACATCGGGATATAATATCGATGCTCTTATTCTTGATAGTCTAAAAGGAGCACAGCTGGGAGTAACCGTTTCAATATACAGTTATGACGCAATAAAACATGATGCCTTTACTGGTATAAAAGGATCGTTTCAAAGCATATTAGGTTTCCTCGTAGCTGCAATGGAAAGAAATATTCCCGTCAATGTGTCTACAATTCTTACAAATGATAATCGAGAAGATGTCCAGAGGTTAATTGCATATTTGGAGAAAACTGGCGTAAGAAGCATTTCTGTAGGCAGAATAGCTCCACTTGGACGAGCATCTAAAGGACAGCTTTACAGTACATCTCCTGATAGAAATAACTTTATAGCGCAAGTAACCGAATTAGCAAATAAGTATACTTCTGTAGAAATATGGCCAGAGGATACACAGATTTCGCAAGAAAATGCAGGCGCATTTAGATGTCCCGCAGGAACTTTTATTTGGGCAATATGTGAAAATGGTGAAATCCAACCGTGTGCAGTTTGTCCGAAACCGGAACTTAAAATAAGCGATATTGATTGCTTTGACGATGCAATTCTGTATGATCGAAGCGCCTATGAAAAAAGAATTTCAAAAATGCCATATATGCAATTATCCAAAGATCATCCGTGCCCTTTTGCCGACTAAAGCAGAAACATGTGCCCATCAAGCGAGGAGGTAGTTATGAAACTTTTGTGGAAACACATGCACAATAATAGATATAGATTTGTACTAGCTCTCGGTATTGGTGTTATTTATACTTTCATTTGCGTTGTTGTACCCACAATCTCTGGAGAGTTGATCAACGGGTTTATCGGTGGCCCATCCTATGGCGTGAGTATTTTGTTCATTTATCTCATATGCAGTGCGCTTCAAATTATTTTTTTCCTTCTTGACCAAAAAGCTTCGAAATACTTTGATGCACACCAAAAGCGCATTATGCGAAGAAATGTTTTTCGCACTATCTCCCGCAAAGATTACATAAAAAAAGAAAAAATAGCGTTTTATTCTTCTTTTATTAATAATGATATCCCTACCGCATCGAGTCAATTTTTCCTCGGAACAATTGATATAATCAAATGCGTTTCTCTCATTTGTTTTTCTGCTCTATCTTTAATTAATGTGCACTTTATTCTAGGCTTTATTGTCATTATTCTTAGTGTTAGCATAGTGTGTATTCCAAATCTGATTCGCAAAAAGAGTGGTGCAGCTAGAAAAGTATATTCGGAAAAGATGTCTGCCTATAATGCGCAGCTCCAGTCATACCTAGGTGGCATTAAAGTGATTGCTTCCTTTCGATATCATAACAGAGCTAATAGTTTAATTGAGCAACACAACAGCGAAGTCACTTCATCTGAGATTATATTGGGCAATCATCAGCGCTTTGTCCAAGGTGTGACAGCTTTTCTTCAAACTTTAAAAACTGTATTAATTCTTGTGATTGGCGTTATCTTAATTGCAGAGAAGCAAATCAATATTGGTGACTTAGTAGTTATCCTTGAATTGGATTCTGTAATTGGTGCACCTATTGAGTTTCTTTCCTACATCATTCACGGCAGAAACGAGGCTATTCCTCTTGTTAAAGAATATTCCAATATCGTTGAGGATCAAGAGGATGGTTATGATAGCACCGCTACTATTGAAACGGTAGAAGTTCTCAGATTAAGAGATATAGAATACCATGTGGGCGAGGTAAAAATCCTTCAAGGAGTTTCATTTGAATTTGAAAAGCTAAAAAAATATATCATAACAGGACCCAGTGGCAGCGGTAAGTCCACATTGCTAAATGTTCTTTCCGGAATGGAGAAAGTAACATCAGGTTCCATCTTTGTGAATACATCTAATGTTTATACATCCAATAAAGCGGCTTATCGAGAAAAAGTGTGTGTGGTATTTCAAGAACCATACCTTTTTGAAACTACATTAGAAGAAAATATTTTATTGGGTCGAGATATTCCCCGATGGAAATATCGCAGTGTGATTGAACGACTGAACTTGACATATCTATTGGAGAGATATGCTGATTGTACGATATCACCCGAGCTTGCCGACACACTTTCCGGTGGTGAAAAGCAACGTGTTTGCCTTGCGCGCGCCATGGTGGGACAGCCCGAATTCTATCTGTTAGATGAGGTCACTTCTGCATTGGATAAAGATACCGCAAGGGCAATTGAAACAGCTATCCTGTCTGAAAACGCAACGATTATCCATGTTTGCCACAAACCGACTCCAGAATTGTACGAACAGTATGACGTCCATTTGCAACTGTATCAAGGCAAACTTCAAGTAGTTTCTAGGCATTAACTAATGGTAAGTAATGCTTTGTATATCAGGCATTTAACGGCAAAATCAGTTTTTGGAAAGGGTATGTACGATGCTATCGCCCAAAAACTAGGTTAATGTATAGGATAAGATAGCATATACATTAAGTTCAATAGCAAAAATGGCTTTTTTTAAAAACAAAAGGCTGAAAACCATTACGGCTCTAAGCATTTTTTGCTTTACCCACCCCAAAAGCCAATCGTAGAACATACATTAAGTTCAATACTGCCAAAAAGAAAACCACACCATTCGGTGTGGTTTTTCTTTTTGTCGAGGTGAGGGATTCGAACCTATCGGAATGCAACATGCCGGTGGCATGTTGCTGTGACCAGTGCAAACACTGGTCGCTACATCTATTTATGATTCCTGTTAGGGAATCTTAAATGCAAATCGAATCCCTCATCCTCTACATCTTTACATACATTATTAGCTCAGTTATAACAATCCCCCAGTCACGCTAACCGCGTGACAGCCGCCTGCGGGGCGGCCCGGTCGCAGCTCTGGCTGTCCACCGGACAGCCATTCACTACCGCGACTGCGCTTCGCTTACCCTTTACACAAGGGGGCCTTATTCACATTCTCTATTCTCTATTTCCGGAAGCAGTTCCAGGCGGAGCATATATTGCAGCAACTCTTTACTGAGATATTCCCTTGTTACAAACTAGTCTTCTTTGTCCGTTCCCGCAACATAATTCTCACAGGCTTTTGCATCCGGCTTCTTTCGCTTTGGCCGTAAATACGCACAGTGGCCACAGCATACCTGAACTATCCTTTTCTTATCAAAAGTGTAATGCTGTATGTAATATCGGCAATCCTTGCATTGCTTCTCGTCCATAAGATACCTCCGTTCTTTTTTTATTTTACTCAGCATTTGAGTATTTGTCAATACTCAAATGCTGAGTATGCTAAAATGAGGTATCAATCATATTGGGAGGCAATAATGGATTACAGGGAGCGGCTTCGTAATATCAGAGAAGATCGGGATTTAACACAGGCTGAAATTGGAAAACTGTTAAACAAAAGCCAGCAAGGCTATAATCATATTGAGATCGGCCGTGCAGAGTTAAAAATCGACGATCTTGTTACATTGTGCCGTTTTTATGAGCTTTCGGCCGACTATGTAATTGGACTTATCAACAAGCCTGTATCTTTTAGAAGAAAATAAGTTTCTATATATTTGGTTTAATACTGTCAAACATAAGACCACACCAGATGGTGTGGTCTTATGTTTGTTAAGGAGAGGGATTCAAACCGAATTAAGTGGGGCGCGGAAGGGCCCCGCCGGCGACGGCTCGACGGAGCTGCACCTTAATTAAATCGAATCCCTCATCTTCTGCATCTTTGCATGCATTATTAGCTCAGTTATAACAATCCCCCAGTCACGCTAACCGCGTGACAGCCGCCTGCGGGGCGGCCCGGTCGCAGCTCTGGCTGTCCACCGGACAGCCATTCACTACCGCGACCGCGCTTCGCTTACCCTTTACACAAGGGGGCCTTATTCTCATCCTCCATTCCCAATTTCCGGAAGCAGTTCCAGGCGGAGCATATACTGCAGCAACTCTTTACTGAGATATTCCTTTGTTACAAACAAGTCTTCTTTGTCCGTTCCCGCAACATAATTCTCACAGGCTTTTGCATCCGGCTTCTTTCGCTTTGGCCGTAAATACGCACAGTGGCCACAGTATACCTGAACTATCCTTTTCTTGTCAAAAGTGTAATGCTGTATGTAATACTGACAGCTTTTGCATTGATTTTCTTCCACTTCCTTCACCTCCAAATTAATTATAGAGTTTATAACTCTAAAAGTCAATAGAGTAATAAACTCTATGGTATGCTAAATGCGAGGTGATATTATGAGCTACGCAGAACGCATACGCGCATTGCGTGAAGATAGTGACAAAACACAAACCGAGATTGCCACTCTATTGAAAATTGGGCAAAGAACATATTGCGATTATGAACTGGGTAAGACCAGAATTCCTATAGACAGCTTAATTGTACTTGCTGAACTGTATAATGTCAGCATGGACTACATCTGCGGATTAACTGATATTCAAAATTCGTTTCCCCATAAGAAATAAAAGTTTTAAATTGAAATCGTATTAGCAGACTATATCATTGGCCTTGTCAGCAAGCCTGCATCTTTCAAGCATAAGTGCGCGTAGGGCAAATCGCACATCATTCCGATCTTGGTCTTTGGGGTACTCTTGCATAAGCAAACCCAGGCAGCAAATGCTGCTGCATCTGTCAAGTAAAAGTAGACAATTAAAAGAACCCTAATATTAGAAGCCCAGTTCGGTCTTGTACTGAACTGGGCTTTTATAGCCCAGAGCGGCTGCAGGCCGCCTGTTATTGAAGTAATAAACATACTCGTTCAG
>JAZUOT010000009.1:0-2112 GCA_045604805.1 Acutalibacteraceae bacterium
AATCTTGAAATTCTCAACAAAGCCTGAAGGGAGTATCAAACGGGCCAGTTCCAATAAGATCTTTTCGTCTTGCATCATACTTTTATTTAAGATGCAAAGATAATATTTTTATATCATCCCCCCAACTTTTGCAGGTGAGCCCTTTTCCGCTTCGCTACAAAAGCGACAAGTCGGTTACGAGTTCCGTACACACCGCTGGAAGAGTTCCAAAGAATTTCGGGACTCTTTTTTGTTTGTGCTTGCTTCTTTCTTTATATATAACTCTGTCAAAACATATGCCGTTAATAAAAAAAAATAGAGGAAAGATATATCAATTTAACTGTAGGAGTGAATTGGAAAACCTACTTAAATAGTTAAAAAATCGATAATTTACTTTATCAAAATTAGTAACTTTGCTAATAAATACGAATAGTGTTATAAAACAAGCTTATGATACCCAAATACTCTATATAGGAAAGTTCTTTTTACTTCTATAGTTAGGTTTGAATTGAAAAATTCATTGAAATAAGACATTAGAAATAACAGCTCACATTTGGACATTTATAAAATGTTTTCTAATTTTGTAGCGTTGCAAGTGCAACAGACATAAATAGGAAGCGTTTTAGCTTTATTCCTAAACGGTGAACTTCGACAACTCATTAGTAGATAGGAATAGGTAAAAATGTTCTCCCTTTGGTTTGTTATATGTATTCACAACATATATAGCCAAGGGTGTGAGCTGTTTTTTCTTATCCATCTACAAGGCAGTCGAAGGCCTACCGTTTGGAAAAGTTAAAGTAGGCTCACACTTTCTTTTATGCCCTTTCTATTCAAATTTGGATATGCCTATGAGCTGATGGTAGCAATTTGGTTATGAAAAGATTATTTCTAATTGTATCGTTGTATTTTTTAAGCACAATGTCGTTTGCACAGTCAAAAGGAGACCAACATATCTCTATGACACTTGGATTTGAGTTTGGTACGCAAAAAACAGAACTTGGAGTTGGCTCAAAATCTTTGTAAAGATAGAGGGTGCGGCTCCTAACGGTGTAGCCGTCGTGAACTGTAATGACTTTGTAATAAGAAGATAAATGCAACCAAGACATCATAACAGAAGACAGTATTTTAACGAGCTAGCTGTTACAAGTGAGAAGTACTTTATTCCTTATATCCAACAATTCTGCAAGGTATGCGACAAGTTGAATGTATTGGAGATTGGTTGTGGCGATGGCGGGAATCTATTGCCATTCTCGCGTATGGGCTGCAATGTGGTTGGTGTGGACATGTGCGAGGGACGTATAAGGGACGCCAGGAAATTCTTTGAGGAGGAGGGTGCCGAAGGACGTTTCATAGCTTCCGATGTTTTTCAGATAGAGGAACTCCGACATCAGTTTGACCTTGTAATATGTCATGATGTGATTGAACATATATATGACAAGAGTGGGTTTGTGCAGAAGTGTAAGCAGATGTTGAAAGAAGATGGGGTAATCTTTATCTCTTTTCCTGCTTGGCATATGCCGTTCGGTGGTCATCAACAGTTGTGTCAAAGTCGTTTTCTGTCGCACTTGCCGTTCTTTCACTTGCTTCCGGCCGCATTATATGGATGGATTCTTAAGGCCTTCAAGGAGAATGAAGAGTGTGTCAGCGGACTATTGGATATAAAGCGCACTAAATGTCCGATAGAGTTGTTTGAAAGGACTGTAAGGAAAGAAGGTTTTGAAACCATTGACAGGACTCTTTATTTCATCAATCCGCACTATGAGGTGAAATTCAATCTCCGTCCAAGGAAATTATATGCGGCTATCGGTGGAATTCCATGGGTCCGCAATTTCTTCACTACATCCTGTTTCTACTTCCTGAAGCCTATTGAGGGATAAATATTTGTCATAACACTATAATCATTATTACTTATTACTATGAAAGCGTTTTTTCAAAACTTATTAATCGTATTCCTGAATTTTCGCAGAAGAATTATGCACTTGCAAGTAAAATATGTGCCGGTTTGTTGGTTGCAGTAGGAATATTCTTTATTTATGAAATGTTCACTGTTGGGGATTTTGGAATTGCCGTGAACTGGAATTTCTTTACATCGGCATGGTTTTGGCCTCTGTTTGTGATAGGTCTTGTTCTGGC
>JAZUOT010000010.1:0-22900 GCA_045604805.1 Acutalibacteraceae bacterium
TCCATGCTGTCAATATTGGCTATCTGGAGCAATTCTCGAATCTTCTCCCGACGAGCTATCTCTTCTAGTTTTCTCTTTCTTCTTCCCATTTGTAAATCCTCATATGTATTGTTTCTATTCTACAACCAATCTGAGGTTTACACAATATTTGGGATTATATCATTCAACTATCTGGCGATCATCTCTGCTTACCAGAGTTATCACATAAATCCTGTTTTTTTATAAAACTGTATAACTCATAATTGTTCGTTTAATACTTCTTTTTCCTTTATTTGCTTTTATCGTTTAAGTATCCAATATAAACACATATTTTTTCCTATTCCAAGTATTCTTCCTACTGCGCGGCTGCTATTTCCCTCCACGTAATAACTTTATTACCATTTCTTTTGTTTCTTCACTATGTCCTATTCCTTTGGGTTTTAGCGTATGCACTTTCCCAAATTTCTTGCATTTATATCTTCGACTTACCAACACTGTTTTTCCTGCTTTCATTTGTCCTCCTTCAGCGTTACAATTTTCACATTTTTTCATCTTGTTATATCGCGGACTCTCTCGTGTTTTTTAATCAAAGTTTGTTTCGATAATTTTTTCACAGCAAGCTGGAGAATACAAGAAATGGTCCATATGTTTGTCTTTAAAAAAATATTTAGGATTCATTAATGCATTTCTTTCCTCAAAGGTATTTATGATAACGAGCTTAATTTTCATTTTTTGAGGTATTATGTTCTTGATGTAGACGCTGACTAGTTGCTTTGGTTTTATGTTTTCATGATATTCCGCCAGACCGGCTAGATTTGGCATGAGCTCAATAAAAATTCCATAATCTTCTACAGAACGGACAATGCCAGTGACAGTTTCTCCCGGTGAAAACATTTCTGCATTTTCGCTCCAACTGCCTAGCAATTCCTTGTGGCTTAGGCAAATCCTATCGTTATTGTATCCCTTGACTATAGCATTTATATCCATATCTACGGTGAAGCGTTCCCGTGGATGATCTATGCGTGATATGGATATGAAGTCTATAGGAATAAGCGAAATTATTCCACATCCTATATCTGCAAAAGCGCCAAAACTTTCCAAGTGGGTTATACGAGCTTTTATTACATCTCCGCTTCTCAGGTTTGATATATATTCTGTTTTGCACTTTTCCTGAGCAGATTTTCTAGAAAGAATCGCAATATCTTTTCCATTTTTATCTTTTTTAAAACTGCTGATAGTAAAGCTAACAGCTTTATTGACTCTTGAAATTAATGCAATATCTTTAACACGTCCATCGGATATGCCTATAGCACCTTCATCGCGGGGTATTATGCCCTGTAAACATCCAAGATCTACAATCAAATTGTGTTTTTTGTCGCACAATATGGCACGTGCTTCTAAGATTTCATTATTTTTGTAAGCTTCATAAAGCGAATCCTTTGAAAACATAGCGTTTTTATTTTTAGTGCTATTTATAAGCTGGCCCTCTGGATAGAAGTCAATCATCTTTTATTCCTCCGTTATTTAACTAAATAATTTATATGGTGGAATAAAGTGTATTAGAATCATAATAATGTTTTAAAAGCTTTTAAAACTTATTTACTTACTTAATTTTTTACTTTATTTGAGTAAGAAGCAATGGAAATAAAATTTAAATTTTATTGTATTTCATTTTATAGATTCGTTATAAGATCAAACAAAAAGCTTCACAAGCAGATTAAACAGAGCTTTTTGCCTACAAATTAATAACTACATCTGCTATTGCATCACCTAACATTTCTCCGCTTTTTAATGCTTCTTCCAAAGTATTTACATCTGTCCCAACTTCAATTAATATTGAACCTTTTGTTGCGTTCAGATTATATTGTCTATCGCAAAATTTTAGAGATCTGGCCATCCCAGGATAATTATCAGCTATATTCTTTTGGATTTTCAGGCCGAATCTCAAGTTTTGCCTCCAATCAGGGAAATTTGATACACCATTTTCTCCACATCCGCATATTATCATGATTTGCGCAGCTTTCCCAGACTTTGAATCAAATACTGTTTTACTGCGATTCGTCGTACTACCTATCGCATCTCTATGTATGTCTATTGCGGCTACTATACTTGGATATTTTTCTAAGATCGTATGTATAGTATCTTCAGAACGGTAGTACGAACCATTATAGCTTGGATTATCATGAATAGTCGTATCATGCACCACACTTATCCCTCTTTTTTGTAGTTGTTTGCAAATATTTTCACCAACCGCCGCTACACTATATTCTTTTTCTGTTGTTCTGGAATAGTAACTGGCAGGAAATACATTGCTATTGCTTGGCATGTAAGATTCTGTTGTATGAGTATGATATATCAAAATCTGAGGTTCTTCACTGTTTATATTAAAATTAAGTTCTGGATTTTCACTTAATTCAGAAGCTATATCTATAGGCGTTTTTGAATAATTTTTAACGAATACATTTTCGTAACTGTCGCCTTCATTCGCAATATTTCTTTCTGTAACGCTGTATACATTTTCTCCCTCTGCAGGAACAATATTAGGGATTGCTATAGGGATAATATTCTGAGTGTCGCTACAAGTTTCTATTAAAACTGCTTTTGAATTTTTTGTAGTATTCACATTTTCATTAACTACTTTTTCTTCAATCTGTTGAGCCTCAACCGGTCGGCTTTCTTCTTTTTCCTCCCATTCTAAAGAAGCATCAAGCAAGATATTTTTTGCACCATCTGGCATGACTAATCCAGCTACAGCTGTACTAAACTCATTGCTATTTGAACCCAAAATTTCCGGTAATTCGTGAATAAAACAGTACAAGCATACCATAAAGCATAAAGCTGAACTAAATAAATTAATAGATTTTTTTAATAGCCTTATTAATCTTATCTTTTTTTCAGTGTAATAATTTCTATATTTTTTCCTGTATATTAAACGCATAATAAAAAATACTTTCATCCTTAAATTTATAACTATTAATTTTATGTGTGAAAAGTATTTTATTATTACACAAATGGAAATAATTTTGACAGCATTCCCGTAAAAAAAGGAGCACCAATTAAGAAACCTCTGCACAAAAGTCCATCAATCCGTTTCAGCTGAATAAATTAGCTTTTTTAGACTTTGGTATAGCAAATATATGGTAAATTAGGCATTATTTTATTGTTTTTATGTTAATTTTTCTCAAAATGGTCTTTACCTCTGCATCGGACTAAATAAAGTTTTCGCCCATGATTTCCAAGAATTCCTCTCGTTTTGTTCTCTTCTTACGAAAGCTATATTCGATATCCGTAAATGTTCCTTGCTTCATTACCATGCACCACCATCAATTTTTTAGCCTTATACACTGCCTTTATGATAATGTCTATTACGGTAGAGGTTTTTTAGATTTTAAATTCAGAATAATTAATTGTACAATACCATTAATTATTATTCAGCCAGTATTTGAGCAACTTCACTTTTATGTTTTGCCGTTTATTCTAAAGTCATACTATTATTTTCCTAACTTTTTATTAAAATAAACAGAAAATATACAACATTCAGCCTTTTTGCTTTTAACAGTAATATCACCTGTATGCAAATGCATGATAGATTTTGCTATATAGAGTCCTAAACCCATACCACTTCTATCTTCACTTCTAGAGCTATCTAGTTTGTAGAATTTATCAAAAACAAACGGCACTTTATCTTGAGGAATACCATTGCAACTATTTTGTATATTTATTATTATATTGTCGTTATTTTCTTCATGAGAAATTTTTATATATTTATCATTATTTGAAAATTTGACTGCATTTTCTATCAAGTTATAAAGCACTTGATAAAGCATATCGTAATCGCCTTTTATTTTGAGACTTGTTAAATCTTCCAAACCTTGTATTGAAATATTTTTCTGTTTTAGTTTATATTCAAATGTAGTACATATTTTTTTGATAAGTTCCGCTATATCTAAACTAGTAATATTCATTTTAATATTATTACTGTCTATTACCGAAAGATCTTGCATAGTTTTCACAAGTCTAGATAATCTTTTAACCTCCTCACTTACTATTTCCAGATAGTAAGCCTGTTTATCTTGCGGTATAGTTCCATCTAAAATTCCATCAATAAAACCTGTTATAGTGGTCATCGGAGTTTTAAGCTCATGAGAAACATTAGAAACAAAAGTACGCCTAACGTTTTCAAATGCTTCCACTGATGCGGCCATATTATTAAATGTTTTCGCTAAATCTCCTACTTCATCGTTGCTATTAACTGTAACCCTTCTAGAAAAATCCCCTTCTGTAAAACTTTTAGCTGCTTGTGACATTTCTTTTAAGGGATTTACCAGGCGAGCTGAGAAATACCAAGAAATGAAGTACGAAACAGCTAAAGCTATTAACATGGCTATTACAAACACGACAAAACATATATGAACCAAAGAATTCACATCTTGGTGGCTAGAACAAACGAAAACACAGCCCACTGTGCGTGTAGAGTCAAATGATGTAAATTCTAAGGTTTTTGCCGAAACATAAGACGGCTTTGCAAATAAATAATCAAGAGCAGAAGTAGAAAAATAATTTTTACTTTTTAATACGTCATTTATCACTTCAGAATTTATTTTCTGTTCGAACTTAGCTCTTTGCAAAGCTCCGTCTGAACACATCAAAATATTTCCGTTTATATCGCTTATTAATACACTCGTACCATTACTCAGATAGAAAATATTGAGCATATTTTGCAACATCATAGAGTTAGAAATATTGAAACCCGTATTATCTTCGTAAATACTATTTTCTACTAAATCACATATATAGTCAGAGCTTTCTGAGAGCGCATTTTGCTTTTGCTTTTTCTCGAAAACTAACAAAAATGAAAACACCAATATTCCTACTAAAAAAAAGCTAGTAACTATAACTAGCATATTAGAAAATATAGTTTTTTTTAAAATACTATTTTGTATCATCATTCATATCGCGATATATTAGTTTGAAATTTATATCCTACTCCCCATACAGTCTTGAGCTCCCATTCGCTAGAAACATTCTGTAATTTTTCGCGCAGTCTTTTTATATGAACATCCACCGTACGTGAATCACCAAAATACTCCGTACCCCATACCTCATCCAAAAGCTGATTTCTAGAAAAAACTTTATTCGGATTTCTCAACATAAAATATAAAAGTTCCATCTGTTTGGGAGGAACATCCACTTTTTTATCGTCTATCAAAAGCTCATACTTATCAAGATCTATTTTCAATTTATCGTATTGTAACTTAGCACTAAAGGCACTGTCAGCTTGTTTTGCCTTGCACCTACGTAAGACAGCCTTTATCCTAGCCATGACTTCTTTCATTTCAAAAGGCTTGACTATGTAATCATCTGCTCCTAGTTCCAGTCCTTTTATTTTATCAAAAGATTCATCTTTTGCGGTGAGCATTATTATTGGACAGTCACTTTTTTTCCGTATATCTTTACAAATTTCAAAACCGTTTTTGCCGGGCAGCATGACGTCCAGCAGTACTAGATCAAATTGCTCTTTTTCAAATAAGCTTAAAGCTATTTTACCGTCATAAGCCAAAACGGATTCAAAATTTTCTTTGTCTAAATATAATTTGATAAGTTCACAGATATTCTTGTCATCATCAACAAGTAAAACTTTAGAACAACTCTCCGACATGGTGTTTGTCTCCAATTAAAAGCGCGAATAAAATATTTTTTTACAGTTTTATTAAAAAGAACTACGCTTTGACATAGGGTCTATCAATCTCAATAATTGAATAATGATTATCCCATTTTTTTATTATAAGCTCAGATATTTTTTCCTTTATCTGGCTATCGCTCATTTCTATTTTATGAGGGACAACTACGTCAAAAATCAGGTTTGTATGTGTAGGCCCTGGAACTAAACGAAAATCATGTATAGTGTTATCCTCGTTTATCTGCTTGACAAGCTTTAAAACCTCATCCCTCATAATTGTAACTCTTTCATTATTTTCTTCTATTGGGTCCATATGTATTATTGCTTCACAATTTAATTTTTCTTTTAAATCTTTTTCTATAGTATCGATAGTATCGTGAATCTTAAAGATATCCCCTTCTCCATTTACTTCCGCATGAAGTGATATCATAACACGTCCCGGACCATAATCATGTACTATAAGATCATGTACCCCTTTGACATCATCGTAAGATAATACTATTTTCTCTATTTTTTCAACATCTTCTTTTTTTGCAGCTTTTCCCATAAGCTGATCAAGTGTCCCTTTTGCTGAACTAACACCTGCATACAAGATAAATATAGCTACTAGCATTCCACAGAAACCATCGATATTCATTCCTACAAAATGGTTTATAAACAAACATACCAAAACGACAGAAGTAGAAAGTGAATCGCTAAGGCTATCTAGAGCCGTAGCTTTCATCCCACTTGAGTTTATTTTTTTTCCAATAACCATATTGTAAAAAAACATATAAAATTTAACACATACCGATACAACAAGTATGATAATAGGGATAAGCCCAAAATTAACTTCGTGTGGGTGGATAATACTATCCAGAGATGTCCTGGCAAGCTCAAACCCAACAACAATTATGATAGAAGAAACAGCCAAACCAGATAAATACTCCATTCTTCCGTGACCAAAAGGATGGTCTGGATCTGGCTTTTTGCTCGCTAATTTGAAACCTAGTAGAGTAATTAATGACGAGCCTATATCAGACAAATTATTAAAGGCATCCGCTATTATAGATATAGATCCACTAAAAATCCCAGCAAAATATTTTATGCCAAACAATAATATGTTTAAAAATATCCCAAATACGCTACAAATAACACCATATCTATGTCTTATCTCTGATTCCGACATGGAGTCTTCTTTTATGAAGATCCTTTTAAGTATAGACAGCATATTCCTATCTCCTAGTCTAATTCAAATGCCCCCGTATACAGCTGATAATATTTACCCTTTTCATTTATAAGCTGATAATGGCTTCCTCTTTCTATTATCCTGCCTAAGTCTAAAACCATTATAACATCAGAATTTTGAACTGTCGAAAGCCTATGTGCTATTACAAAAACAGTCCTTCCCTTCATAAGGGAATCCATGCCATGTTGGACTATAGCTTCTGTACGGGTATCTATCGAAGAAGTAGCTTCATCTAATATCATTACAGGTGGATCTGCAACCGCTGCACGGGCAATAGATATAAGTTGTTTTTGTCCCTGAGAAAGTTGAGCTGAGTTGCCAGATATCTTCGTATAATAACCAAGTGGCAACATCGATATAAATGAATCTGCATTTGCAAGTTTCGCTGCTGCTTTGCATTCTTCATCGCTTGCGTCTAATTTCCCATAACGTATGTTTTCCATGACTGTTCCAGTAAATAGATTGGTGTCTTGCAGTACTACTCCTAACGAACGCCTCAAATCAGGTTTCTTTATTTTATTTATGCTTATTCCATCGTACTCTATTTTCCCATCGGCTATATCGTAAAATCTATTTATCAAGTTCGTTATTGTCGTCTTACCCGCACCGGTTGCACCAACAAAAGCTACCTTCTGTCCAGGTTCTGCGTATAAAGAAATATTATGCAATATCTGTTTATCTTCTTCATAGGCAAAGTCTACATCATAAAAAACAACTTTTCCTTGTAACTGCGTATATTTTGTGTTGCCATCATCCAACGGCTCTTTCCAAGCCCATATGTCAGTTCTTTCTTCGGACTCCATTAGTTTACCATCTTTATATTTAGCGTTTACTAATGTTACGACACCTCCATCTTTTTCGCTTTCTTCATCAATTAGATTAAATATACGTCCTGCCCCGGCTAAAGCCATTACTATTGAATTAATTTGTTGAGACATTTGATTTATCGGTGTTGTAAAGCTTCTGGATAACTGCAAAAAAGCAGCTACAGCGCCAAGAGTCAAAGATGTATATCCTGATAATACAATAATCCCGCCCAAAATCGATATAAGGACATACTGTAAATATCCTAAGTTAGTTATTATCGGCATAAGCATATTTGCAAACTGGTTTGCCTTTGACGCATTTTGGAACAATTCTTCATTCTTTTTGTCAAACTCTTCCTGTGCTTTTTGTTCATGGCAAAATACCTTTACAACTTTTTGGCCATTTATCATTTCCTCTATATATCCATTTATATCGCCTATTGAATGCTGCTGTTTTACGAAATATTTCCCACTTCTTTTACTTATAAATTTCGCTAAATTTAAAGTTAAAAATAAAAATATTAATACAAATATGGTAAGTGGTATGCTCATAACTAACATAGAGCAAAAAACTGCAACTACAGTAACCAATGAGCTAAATAATTGTGGCACACTTTGTGATATCATTTGCCTGAGTGCATCTGTGTCGTTAGTATAATGGCTCATTACATCCCCGTGCGTATGTGTATCAAAGTATTTTATCGGTAGGGTCTGCATATGAGAAAACATCTCATCACGTATTTCTTTGAGAACTTTCTGACTTATGACTACCATTATCCTATTGTATAGTAATGTAGCAATAATACCGATAAAGTAAATTCCACACATTACCAATATACTTTTTAAAAGTGGCATATAGTCCGGAACGTCTTGCAAAAGCATAGGGCCTATATAGTCATCCACCAAAATCTTTATATAAACAGACCAACCAACTCCAGCTACAGCACTTAGCAATACGCAAATTATAGTTAGAATCAATTTACCTTTATGTTTTAGTATATAAGCAAATAATCTTCGAACTGTTTGCTTATCAAACTTCATAGAAGGAGCGGCGCCTCTGTTCATCATAGCTCTAGGCCTCATTATCTTTACTGCCACCTTTCATCTGCGAATAATAAACTTCCTTATATATATCATTTCTAGCAAGTAATTCTTCGTGAGTACCACAATCATTTATCTGTCCATTATCCATTATGATTATCTTATCAGCATCCTGAACCGAAGAAATCCTTTGAGCAATTATGAACTTAGTGGTATCTGGTATTTCGTCTTTAAATGCCTTGCGTATACTGGCATCAGTTTTCGTATCCACTGCACTTGTAGAATCGTCAAGTATAAGTATTTTTGGCTTCTTTAACAAGGCCCTAGCTATACATAGCCTTTGTTTCTGTCCGCCAGAAACATTAGTTCCACCTTGTTCTATGTGAGTATCATATGCTTTTGGCATTTCTTGTATGAAATCATCTGCGCACGCCAGCTTACAAGCTCTGATAAGTTCTTCATCGCTGGCATTCTCATTTCCCCAGCGCAAATTTTCTTTTATTGTTCCTGAAAATAGCAAATTTTTTTGGAGCACCATCGCAACAGAATTTCTTAAACTTTTTATATCATAATTTCGAACATCAATTCCTCCAACATAAACAGTTCCCATATTTACGTCATACAGGCGGGGTATTAATTGGACTAAACTAGACTTAGCAGATCCGGTACCACCTATTATACCTACAGTTTCTCCAGATTTCACATCTAGATTTATATCTTTGAGACAAAGCTTAGTATTGTATTTTGAGTAGCCAAAGCTTACATTGTCAAATTTAACTGAACCGTCTTTTATATCATATATTGGCTCATCACAGTTTGTTAAATCATTTTTTTCGTTTAGTATCTCGGTTATCCTTTCAACAGAATTGCGTGCAATAGTTGCCATAACGAATACAAAGGAAAGCATCATCAAGCTCATAAGTATCTGCATTGTAAAAGTTATAAGACTCATGAGCTGCCCTGTGCTCATTCCAACTTCCGGGTTGTTTCCAGAAGCTACTATCAATCTTGCTCCTATCCATGCAATTAAAATCATGCAAACATATACACAAAGCTGCATCAATGGCGCATTCAATGTTGTTATCTTTTCAGCTTTAGAGAAATCCCTGTATATTTTTTCGGAAATCTTCCTGAATTTTTCTTTTTCATGTTCCTCACGGACAAAAGATTTAACAACCCTAATTCCATGTAAATTTTCTTGAACAACTGCATTTAATCTATCATATGCTTTAAAAACTTTTTCAAACATAGGATGTGCATATTTCATTATTAGATAAAGCCCTACAGCTAAAATTGGCACTGTAGCAAGAAATATGAACGACATTGTTAAATTTATTTGAGTCGACATTATCATGCAAAAAATAATCATAGCAGGTGCTCTAAACCCTGTACGTATCGCTAACATAAATGCCATCTGAACATTAGTTACATCAGTTGTTAATCTAGTTATGATACTAGATGTTTTAAATTTGTCAATATTCGAAAAAGCAAAATCTTGTATGCTCTTATACATATCGTGACGTAAATTTTTTGCAAAACCGGTAGAAGCAATTGCACATTTTCTGCTGGCCACTACACCAAAAATAAGCGAAAACAAAGCTAATACAGTTAGCAATGCACCTACCTTCCATATGTTAGCCATATCTCCAGCGTCTATGCCATAATCAATAAGATCTGCCATGTAAACCGGTATCAGCACTTCCGCTATGACTTCCAATGTAACAAATATCGGCACAAACATAGCCTCTTTTTTGTATTCCCTTATGCACTTTGTAAGTGTCTTTAACATTTGTCTATGCATCCCTCTCTGATTGACAAGCTACCTAACATACAATGCAAAAATGTGCCGAATAATTCCAAGCACCCAATCTTTAGAATTATAGCACAGATTAAGGAATATGAGAAGATAGTGCACATGTTGCGACAACACATGAAAAATAATCGAGCGGGCTGTGGGCAATTATTTTTCCTACAGCCTGCTCGATTCAACAAATTTGCTCTGTTAAGAATTCCGGATTCTCCCTTTGTTGTTCCTATATGGGGCTAAATCACTCTTTATTACGGTGACAAGTCTCTCCAACAACCTGAGCCTTTAAAAGATTTGTAGTGCCAGAAATTCCTAGTGGTATACCCGCCGTAATCACACACAAATCGCCGTCTGAGACTAAAGAATGTGATTTTGCTATATCTATAGCTTGGTCAAACAACTCATCCGTATTGTCTTTTTCGTGCATAATTATGGGGGTAATTCCCCAGCTGATACTAAGCTGATACCAAGCCTTTTTATCAGGAGTACCACTGATTATAGGACAGCTGGGGCGGTATCTAGAAACAGCTCTTGATGTTCTACCTGATTCTGTTACTGTAAATATTGCTTTTGCGTCCATATCATGTGCAGTAGTAACTGTCGCATGAGATATTGCCGAAGTCAAATCTGTTTTCTGACCTTGATGTATGAGTTCAAAACGTCTCTTATAATCTATTTCTTGTTCAGTATATTCTGCAATCGAGGACATAGTTTTAAGCGCTTCAAGAGGATGCAAGCCTGCGGCTGTTTCAGCTGACAGCATCACCGCACTGGTTCCATCGTAAACGGCATTGGCAACATCAGTTGCTTCTGCCCTAGTTGGTCTCGGATTATTTACCATTGATTCCAACATTTGAGTAGCAGTTATAACATCTTTTCCAGCATTACAAGCTCTACCTATTATTCTTTTTTGTATAGTAGGTATAGTCTGTAATGGAACTTCCACACCCAGGTCACCCCTGGCGACCATTATTCCATCTGAAATATCAATAATATCGTCTATATTTTTTACGCCTTGACCATTTTCTATCTTGCTTATTATGCGTATGTTTTTACAAGACAAGCTTTCTAGATAGTCACGAAGATTTTGTATATCTTCTCTGGTTCTAGTAAATGATGCCGCTATAAAGTCAAAATCATTTTCCACGGCAAATCTTAAATCAGCCTTATCAGCATCGCTTATAAAAGGCAAAGAAAGCGAAACACCAGGGATATTTACACTTTTATGAGCAGACACTCTCCCTCCATTTAATACTTCACAATATATATTTTCTTCGTCTTTGCTAAGAACTTTTAGTTCTATAAGACCGTCATCTATAAGAATTTTGTCATTTGCATTGACTTCATTTGGAAGTTTTTTAAATGTTACAGAAACAGTGTTATCATCGCCTATAATGTCATCGGTAGTTAGAGTAAATTTACACCCTTCCTTTAGAAAAACAGACCCTTTTTCAAAAGAACCTAATCTTATTTCTGGTCCCTTGGTATCCAACATCAAAGCGACTGGCAAATTGAGTTCTTCTCTTAATTCCTTTACCATGTCTACTCTTGTTTTGTGGATACTGTGTTTTTGGTGAGACATATTTATTCTTGCGACATTCATACCCGCAAGCATCATATTTTTCAGTATGTCTCTATCATCAGTTGAAGGACCCAATGTACAAATAATTTTAGTCTTTCTCATAATAAATATCAGCAACCATTCAAATTAAACTATAATACAATCCTATACCACAATTAAACAGATCTTCTATATTATACATCATTCGTGTGATTTTTGAAAGTCCCGTATTTAGGATAGAAATAGCATTTTGCGAGTGTTTAGAGAAGAAAATAGCACAGATTTTAAATGCGGGTACAAAAACACGAGAACCCGGCTATATGCCAGATTCCCGTGTGCAAATAATTTATGTTCCATTTGTCCCATGACAATAAAACAATGACTAATTTAGTTGTCATCTCATGCAGTTGCTTCCTTGCCTTTGTTTGGATCAAGATTTTCATCATTGGTTCCGCCGGTGGCTGGTTCTGGTTTATCTTGGACGATATTGACTCCTCCATTAGAAAAACTCCCGTTTGCACCGGTGGGGGCTGGTTGTTGTCTTAGTCCTTCATTATCTTGGTTGATCTTGCCGTCGTTGGCTGGTTTTACTTCTGCTCCTGGTTCTACCCTCTGCTGCTCATTTCGGTTTTTGTTTGCATTAGCTATTACTGCAGGATTTTGGTTCCCGCTGCCGCTACTTTCTCCGCTACTGCCGCTGTCACCTTTTCCTTTACCGCTATCGTCATTTAAATTTTTTAATAAATTTGCTCCTCCTCCCAGTTGTGCCAAAGGACCATTAAATTCCAGAGATTCTTTATTCCTATGCTTCATAACGCCCCAAATTATACCCGCAGTAATAAGTCCTATCACAGCTACACCAGCAATTCCAGTACCTGCTAAACATGTAGCAGCTAGACCAAGCGATGTTTTACCAGCAAAACAGGCAGCAAAAGCTGCAGTGCCTCCTTTAAATAGTGCTGGCAACCCCACCGTAAATACTTTTGCAATCGCAGGAAATGCTGCCGCAAATGATGTAGCTCCACTAACAAATCCATAAGTAAGACCCGGCACCACTGCAGTACCTAGCCCTGCTGTCGTAGCTATACCGAACCCTGCTGCTGTTTGCTTAGCTGTTCTTACTCGACGCTCGATAGCGTTTTGAGCACGCATATGATTTGAAATTTTAGCATCATTTTCTGAAACATATTTATGTCTATCTTTTATATCTTGCGCATGCATCGCTATAAAGTTAGCCAACTCTTCCTTTTCATTTTGTGCGAAACCTTCTTTTTTCATCAATATATTCCATTTTCTTTGATCAGCATGCTTTTCCATGACATAGAGTACATCTGTTAATACCATTGTCCCTTGTAAGTCTCTATCTATATTAGCTTGTAACTCTTCATTTATATTTTCTTTATTTCGTACAGCCTTCGCTACATTGATCACATTTTCAAACGCGTCGAATCTTGCAGTCCAGGCATTTCCAGGTTTTCCATCAACCAATTGCGCACCATTTTCAACCAAATTAGAGAACAGTATCTTATCTGATTCTCCATTAGTCAGCTTGATTCCTTCGTAACTCTCAGACTTTTCATATCTTGCGCTAAAGGCGTCGAACAGGTCGTCAGGGTTATCAACTAGATTGACTCGCATTGGTTTGCCTGCTTCATTTACTCTAGGTTCAAGTGTATTTTTTCTATTTCCATCACTATCTTCAACAACGTCGGCATTAAAAAGATATTGTTGTTTGTGGAATTCCAGACGTTTTTGAATTGTATTAACCACTAGTCTCTGGCCATGATCATCTGCGTTCTTTTCATCTACAAAATGCAACTTTTCTCCTTCACCTCTGTTGTTGTGTAAAGCTGAAATTTCAAGTGCGTCATGAGCAATACGTTTAAAATCTATTTTTCCGTTTTTCTCATAATTTCCTGTGCCTTTAAGTACTTCACCAACCCTTGCCGTAAATACAACGATGTGTTCTTGCTCCCAAATGCTATATTTATCTGCTTTTCCACCGTGCGCAACTTTAAGGAATTCGTTTTGTACAGCTTCTAAAATTTCCTCATCCAGTTGCCCTTGTTTTTCTGATGCCATCCGACAAGCTGCAGTAACGTAAGCATTAGCATATCCTTCTCTTTGTTCTTCATCTAGTTTTTCAAATTGTATTTCATGTAGTCCTCCATTTTGTTCTCCATTTTGTTCTCCAGAATGCAAGACTGCATCAATTGCTACTCCCAACTCTCCACCAGATTTAGTTAATGCCAGTCCAGTTTGAACCATTTCATTTCGTCTTTTTTTGCTAACTCTTAATTCAAAGGCCTGTCTAGCACCACCGGCTACCTTGCTCAGCTGCTCAAGACTCAAGCTGTTTGCGTCTGATATTTCATTTCTTTTTTCATACGCAAGCTTTATCGCATCCAGCTCATCTACATCCAACTCGTAACCACGAATTCTAAGTTGCTCTATCGCCTCCTCTTCGTCCCTGCATTCTATGAGCAGATCAATTTGAGCTCTATTCAATCCACTCAAACAATTTGATAAAATTTTCCCTGCCATTTTATACTCCCCCCATATTTAATAATTACAAAATACACCATTTACTCCTATATAATACTCTATCCCCACAGTTTAGTCAACACTTTCAGTCGATAAATACGAAATTTGCGTTATTCCTACTGTACTACGATGTATTTTATCGCAGATAAGGTTTCGTCTCCGTATTAATTATTTTTTATTGAGTTTCTTTGCTGCTTTCAAGACAGCAAGTTTAGCAGCAGAAAAATTAGTACCGCCCTGCATAAAAGCCAAATAAGGCTTACGTATAGGTGCATCTGCAGAAAGTTCTATACTGGAACCTAGAGTAAAAGCTCCTGCTGCCATTATTATCTTATTATCATAACCAGGCATATCCCAAGGTTCAGGCAAGACGAAAGAATCTATGGGCGAAGCGCTTTGAATACCCTGACAAAAAGCAATTAATTGCTCAGGGGTTTGCATCTTTATTTTTTGGATTATGTCAAAGCGAGAATCATAGAAGCGAGGCATTACTTCGAACCCCAATGTTTCGTAGAAAGCTGCGGCAAAAACGGCAGTTTTTAAAGCTTCAGCGACTATCATGGGAGCCATATATATTCCCATATAAAGTTCTCTATAACCTGAAGGGTTGCAGCCGATTTCTCTGCCTGTAGAAGGTGTTGTAAGTCTGCAGGCACACATTTCTACGAGTTCTCTTTTACCGGCGATATAGCCTCCTGTTGCTGCAATACCGCCACCTGGATTTTTTATTAGAGAACCAGCAATTAAGTCGACACCATAATCGCAGGGTTCTTTTGTTTGTACGAATTCCCCATAACAATTATCAACAAAAAGCAAAGTCCCAGGTGAAACCTCTTTGATTTTTGTTGCCACGGTGGCTATCTCTTCGATAGATAAGGAATTGCGTTCACTGTATCCACAGGAGCGCTGCAGCATAACAAGCTTTATTTTTTTAGCGCGAAGAGCTTTTCCTAGTTTATCTAAATCCACTTTGCTTTCTTTTGTCAATTCTATCTGTTCATATTTTATTCCAAAATCAGTTAAGGTACCGCTACCGTGGTTTTTAGCTATTCCTATACTGGCTTGCAGTGTGTCATAAGGAACTCCACTTGCGGATAATACTGTATCCCCAGGCCGCAAAACACCAAAAAGTGCAACAGTTATAGCGTGTGTCCCACTTGCGAAATCTTGACGAACTAAAGCATCTTCGCTTCCCATAACTTCTGCGAATACTTTATCTAGGGTATCGCGTCCCTTATCATCATAGCCATAACCAGTACTTTGATTGAAATGGCTTTCACTTATATGATTATTTATGAAAGCCTCTAACATTTTCTGAGTATTATAATCTTTTATTTTTTCTATATCTTCAAACTGTTTTTTGCATAGCTTTAGAGCTATATCAGCTTTTTTTAAAATATTCTCATCGAAATCAAAAATTCTAGACATATTAAATTACACTTTCTTAAAACCATTTTTTACTGCAAATTTCGTTAATCATAGCTTTAGTAAGCTCAAATACCGCTTCCATATCTTTGATATTCGCTAAAGAGCAGGCCGAATGGATATATCTTGCACAGCCAACTACGGCACCAGTTTTAACTCCGCCTCTGGAAAGGAATATACTTCCGGCATCGGTGCCTCCAGTAGTTGCTTCTTTGAACTGTATATTCATATTTTCGCGATTAGCTATCTCTCTGGCTAAACTTAAAAAATCCCTATCATAAACCATACTTGAATCCATCAGAGGCAAAGTCGCTCCAGCAGATAATTTAGTTATTTGTTTGTGTTTTGGTACTCCCGGGATATCGCAAGCAGTAGTAACATCTATAACCAAGGCACAGTCGGGTTCTACAGTAAAGGCAGCCCCATGAGCACCTCTAGTACCGACTTCTTCCTGTACTAAAAAACAAAAATGCATATCATACGGTAGCTCTTGCTTTATAAGCTCAGTTAGAATAAAGCAACCCATTCTATCATCTATAGCTTTGCTTTTTACTGTGTCGCTATTACATTCAAAAATAGATTTAAAGTATATAAAATCGCCTTCACTTACAGCTACTTTAGCGTCTTCTTTAGACTTTGCACCTATATCAATGCAAAGATCATCTATCTGTGCAGGAGTTTGTTTTTCCTCAGCTTTTTGCAAGTGTATAGGTGCAAGTCCTACAACACCTGATATATTGTTTTTGCCTACAGTTACATAAAGCCCTGGCAATATCATGGTATTTATTCCGCCTACCGGAGCAAATTTCAAAAAACCATCTTCTGTTATGTGCGTAACAATAAATCCAACTTCATCCATATGGGCAGAAAGCATAAGTTTACTTTTAGCCCTTTCTTTTCCCTTTTTAAATACTATCAAATTTCCCATAGCATCTGTTTTTATATCATCTACATAGGCGGTAATTTCATCTTTGATTATGCTGCGGATTTCTTTTTCATCTCCGCTTGTACTGTTTGCAAGGCAATATTTTTCAAGCAAATTAATATCCATGCTCTAGTTTTCCTCCTTGTAGTTCATGACATATTCGTATAAAAGTTCGCTTACTCTTTCTATATCTTTTAAGTTTACGACTTCCACAGGGCTATGCATATATCTCAGAGGAATAAATAAATTTGCACAGGCTACACCATTTCTAGAAAGAGTGAAACTATCAGCGTTAGTAGAAGTCTTTCCTCCCATAGCTTCTATGGTATATGGAATATTCTTTTCGCTTGCCAGCTGTTTTAAATTTTCTGTCATGCAGGGAGATAAAGTAGGTGAAGTACCAATTATTATGCCTTCTCCTAATTTTGCGTAAACTCCATTTTGGACCTGATGCTGTACAGCAAAACTCACATCTACCACAATGGCCTCATCTGGCTTTATGGAAAAAGCAGCAGTTTTTGCTCCTCCTCCTGTGGTTTCTTCGTGCTGAGAAAACACTACGCTTAGCTCAACAGGCAAATTTTTCCCTTTTAATTTTCCTAAGCAAGCTAGTATAGCAGCAATTCCAGCCCTATCATCAAGAGCTGGGGAAGCCAAATTCGAATTTAGCAAAGTAGTAGGTTTATCGGCAAATATTACTCTATCTCCTGGGCTTACTAAATTTTTCACTCTATCTGAGCTAAGGCCGGTATCAATATACAGTGAATCTATATCTACTTTCTCCTTGCCCATAAGTTTGGAGGCATGTGGAGGAATTGTCGTGATTATAGCGGTAATAGTTTCTTTAGCGAGTATTTTTACCACCTGTCCAGGTAAATATTTAGCATCTACTCCCCCACTTGCTGCAAATGAAATAAATCCATTATCATCAATGTGCGTGACAACTAAATGTATAGTATCTAGATGGGCATCTAGAACAATATGTTTTTTCCCAGATTCCGATGTTATATTGGCTATAATGTTTTTATTTCTGTCTACTGTTACTTTCCCAAAGTCCTGCAACTTTTGACTGACAAGTTCCAAAACTTTGTCGTCACCTTCACAAGAACATAATTCTTTGACTAAATTTTCCATAAGTTTTCCTTTCTGGATCTAATAATAAAGTACTATGAATGCTAAACTGCTTAGAGCTTAAAGAGAATTCACTATATCTTTAAAATCATTTCCCTTTGCTTCGAAGTCTTTGTACATATCAAAGCTTGCACAAGCAGGCGACATATAAACTTTATCGCCAGCTTCAGCATAAGAGTTTGCAAGCTCTACGGCTTCTTGCATATTATTTACTCTTTTTATTTTTATAGCATTTTCAGTGTAACTTGCAGCTCCTCTTACAGCTTTTTCGATTTTCTCAGAAGTATTCCCCATGAGTATAAGAAGCTTAACTTTTTTTGATACAGTCTCTGCAAAATCCTCAAATGATAAGTTTTTATCATAGCCGCCAGCTATCATTATTATTTTTTCATCATAAAGAGATAGAGCCCCACACATACACCTACTTGGGCTAGTTGCTATTGCATCATTGTAATATTTTACACCGTTTATTTCCCTCACAAATTCCATGCGATGCTCAACGCCTGTAAATGTTTTAGCAACTTCTTTCATGTTTTCTTTTGAAACTATTCCACACAGAGCACTGCAAGCAGCTAAATAATTTTCTACATTGTGTTCACCGGGTATGGCTATGTCAGACTTTGAAAAAAGTTCTACTTCTTTGTTCTTAAAGCTCATGTATAGACTATTGTTTTTTACGAAAGTGCCAAAATACGGCTTTTTCTCTCTGCTGAAAAAGAACTTTTCACCTCTAACTTCATTAGCAAAGGATTCTGTTAATTTATTATCTAAGTTTAAAACAGTTCTAGATTCTGCCCCTTGGTGAAATATGATATTTTTCTTGGCATTTATGTATTCGTCCATATCTTTGTGTACATCAAGGTGATTAGGTGCAAGATTTGTAATAACTGCGATGTCGGGGCTTTTCCTCATAGACATCAGCTGGAAACTTGAAAGTTCCACTACCGCAATATCCGAATCTTTCATATCAAATATCTGCGGTAATAAAGGTTTTCCTATATTCCCCCCTAAAAAGACTCTCTTACCTTGTTTTTCCAGCATTTTGGCTATTATTGTTGTTGTTGTTGTTTTTCCATCGCTACCAGTTACCGCTATTATTTTGCAAGGACAAAGTTCAAAAAAAACTTCCATCTCACTGCTTACAGCTATACCATTTTCACGAAGCTTTATAAGTTCAGGATTCAAATAACTAAGCCCCGGTGTCCTGAAAACTATATCAGCATCTATATTATCTAAATATGTTTCACCCAGTTTTAGCTTCACTCCAAGAGAGCTTAATGTTTCTATTTCTCTAGGAAATTTATCTTCCATACGCCTATCGCAAACTGTAATATCAGCTCCGTACTTTGCAAATAACTCTATAGCTGGTAAATTGCTTCTTCCTATGCCTATAAAAGCGATTTTTTTATCACTTAAGTTTTTGAAATATCTCTCTATTATGATATCCAAACAAAACACCTCATGAGCATTACTATAACATACATCAGATCATTATACTTCCTGATAAATTTGAGAGCAAATTGTGGAGAATTTTTTAATGGCAGTTAAATTAATTAAAGCGATGAAAAAATACCAAGCACATTTAAATTTACAGCAATATAACTGTAATTAATTCCAAACTCAAAACATAATTGTACAATGAATACAAAATGTACTTGAAGTTTGAACCTTTGAATTGTATAATTTTGCTTATGAGTATTATATTTAATTTTGTTGAAGGGTGACGGTGTGTAGTGGAAAATGTCGAAAAAAAGGCCTTGTTTTCTGGGGCAGGCAAGATAAACTTTGCTTTTTTACAGAATTTAGGTAAAACTTTATTGGTAGTTGTTGCAGTTATGCCTGCAGCGGGTTTGCTTATAAGTTTGGGTTCGGTTGTGGAAATGGCCTCGCAACAAGGGCATGTTGTTTACACTATTGGTTATGCTATGTCCCAGATTGGTTGGGCTATAATAAACAATCTGCATTTTCTTTTTGCTGTGGCTGTTGGTGGTTCTTGGGCTAAAGAGCGTGCAGGGGGATCATTTGCTGCTATCATAGCGTTTTTGGTTATAAATACTGTTACGGGTGCTATATTTGGAGTAACAGAGAATATGTTATTCGATGAAAATGCCATAGTTTATTCTCTTTTTGGCAAAGAAATGCTAGTTAGTAATTATTTTGTAAATATTATGGGAATACCCGCACTTGATATGGGTGTATTTGTTGGTATTATTGCAGGTTTTGTTGGTGCTGCTTTGTATAATAGATATTATAATTTTCGCAAATTACCCAGTGCTTTATCTTTTTTCAACGGCAAAAGATTTGTCCCCTTTGTTGTTATATTCTGGTCAACCATATTAGCTTTGGTTTTATGTATTGTTTGGCCAACTGTTCAATTAGGCATCAATAATTTTGGTCTATGGCTTGCAGGCTCTAAAGATACAGCTCCTTTCATAGCTCCGTTCCTGTATGGTATGCTTGAAAGATTACTTTTGCCTTTTGGTTTGCACCATATGTTTTCTATACCTATGAATTACACAGATCTTGGAAGTACATATACATTACTTACAAATTCTGCTGCAGGTGTTGCCGGTGATGTTGTCAGAGGTCAAGATCCTCTTTGGCTAGCGTGGGTAAGCGATCTCATAAATCTCAAAAAATCTGGTGATATTCAAACTTATAATTATCTTTTGGATACAGTTACCCCTGCCAGGTTTAAAGTTGGACAAATGATAGGTGCTACTGGATTATTATTAGGCTTTGCGCTTGCTATGCTCAAAAACGTGGATAAAGATAAACGCAAAAAATATGCTTCTGTGTTTTTATCTGTTGCTTTAGCAGTGTTTCTTACAGGTGTTACTGAGCCTATTGAATATATGTTTGTTTTTGCTGCGCCGTTACTGTACTTAGTGTATTCCATTTTGCAAGGTTGTGCATTTGGTATAGCAGATATATTTGATTTACGTCTACACTCTTTTGGAAATATCGAACTAGTTTCCCGTTTGCCTATGTCTATAAGAGCTGGTCTTGTTCACGATGTGATAAACTTTGTTATCTGTGTACTTGTATTTTTTGCTGTTGGTTTTATTGTTTCGAACTTTATGATAAAGAAATTCGATTTTGCAACTCCAGGTAGAAAAGGAAATTATTTAGAGGAAGCAGAGCTTGCTGGCTCTAAGCACAAAAAAGGACATAAAGGACACAAAGAAGAATCAGGCCTCTCACAAGCTGACCGTGCTGAAAAAATAATTGCTGTTTTAGGCGGCAGAGAAAATATAGAATTTGTAGATGCCTGTATGACCAGGCTTAGGGTGACTGTTAAGGACTTAGATAAAGTAGGAGATATTGATGACTGGAAACCACTTGGTGCTTTGGGTTTATTCAAAAAAGACAAAGGAGTCCAAGCTATTTACGGTTTGCAAGCAGATGTAATAAAATCTGATATTATAGATATACTATGAAGATATTAACATTAAACACGCATAGTTTTATGGAAGACTGTGCAAAGGAAAAATTTAGCACTTTGCTAAAAACTATAAAAGAAGAACGTTTTGATTTGATTGCCTTGCAAGAAGTCAATCAGAGTATGAGCTCAGAAATTCTTGAAGATGAAGATTTAGACAGGCTCGGTTTTGTTAAACCGAGTCTGGTTTCTGTCCCTATAAAGGAAAATAATTATGTTTTGCAGCTCATAAAAGCTCTGAGAAAATACGGTATAAAATATAATTGGTCTTGGGTGGCTAACCACATAGGTTATGATAAATTTGACGAGGGAGTAGCACTTTTAAGCCTTTCAGATATAGATGCGTACTTAGATTTATTTATATCTAAAAATAAATCCTATGATAACTATAAGACTAGAAAAATTTTAGGCATAAAAACCATGGGTAAGTGGTTTTTTTCTGTCCACATGGGATGGTGGAATGAAATAGAAGATCCTTTCAGCGAACAATGGGAAAAAATAGAACACATTAGTTCTAATTTATTAAAAAATCAGGAAATCTATCTTTTAGGGGATTTTAATTCGCCTGCACACAAAACAAATGAAGGATATGAATTTATAAAAAAAAGAGGTATCTTTTTCGATACCTTTGACTTAGCTGGAAATAAAGATATTGGCATAACTGTAGATAAAAGCATAGACGGCTGGAAAGATAAAGATCAAGCAAATGCTATGCGTATAGACTATATATTTAAAAATAACTCAAACCCTGTCAAAAGCTCAAAAGTTATTTTTAATGGTGAAAATAAAGCTGTGGTTTCAGATCATTTTGCTGTGTGCGTGGAACTTTATTAAAATACAAAATTTAACGTGGCAATCTCAGACAATGCACAAGGACAAACGCACAGAAAGCTATCTCTGTTGTAAACAGTGTGATAGTTTTTTGTTCTAAAAAACTTATTATAGGAATTAAGAGTAAAACCCTGCACTAAACGTGTTGATTTTTTCGGGTGTGGGTGGTATGATGTAAATATGGAGTTTTTATTTATACTTAGGAGGCTTTTGAGATGACTGAGAAAATTTTGTTCAAAGATTTGTGTGGCTTAAGCAAAAAGGAAATAGATTTACTCATAGAATTCAGAGATAAAGAAGAAGCGATCGAGCAATTTAGAATTCTGGGTTACAAGGTAGATTCTGCTGATTTGGATGCAATAAAGCTTACGTATGAAAGAAGAAATGAAACATCAGATGCAAGCATCTTGGATCTTGAGCAGCTCAGTGAAGTAGCTGGCGGTATGAAACGTGTAAAAACCCATAGTGGTGAAACGTCAGAACAACAAACTGAATGGACA
>JAZUOT010000011.1:0-2282 GCA_045604805.1 Acutalibacteraceae bacterium
AAAAATAAAAAAACAGTATGTTATCCTATTGGTATTAATCGTGAACAAGTGGTTGTTACACCTATTCTTATTCCGCTTGACTACTTTTTGTCTGCAAGGTTTTGTCCTGTCAAGGTTGCGAAGCACCATTACAAGGCAAGACCTTGACAGGACAAGGCCTTGCAGAAGTTTATTGAACAAGCGGAATAAGAATTAATGTGTCTCGAGTTCGAGACGCTTTTGCAAAGGTGTTTTCCATCCGAGCACCTGCATTGGTATATTGTTTGAACGACGCAGATATCGTTTCATCTGTATGAGTAGGTCATCATAGGAATAAAACTTTAGAAAGTTGTAAAAGCGTTCCTGGTCATTGCGATGGCTGCGTTCCACTTTGCCATTGTGTCGTGGAGTTCTTGGACGGATTAGTTTGTGAGTAATCTTCAGTTTTTGGCAGAAGATATCTACGGGGTGAATTCGGTTTGTCTTTTTGATATATGTGAACTCAGTTCCATTATCTGTTTGAAGTATTTGTGGCTTATATCCAAAGTACTCTATGCTTCGTTTTATAAAATCAATGGTGGAGTAGCTGCTTTGTTCCATATAAGGATAGATAAAGCGTTCTCTGGATGCTTCATCAATAACTGTATATTGATAGAACTTCTGTGGGACAGAACTGGAATAACATTCTATAGGGACGTATTTTACGTCCATTTGCCATTTGACACCCAACTTTGTTGGAGTATCATAGGGTTGTGGTTTATATGGTTTCTTTGTAGATGTTGCCTTTGACGAATAGCCAAGTCGCACGAAAACACGATACAAAGAGCCGGGATGTCTGGAATAGCCTTTTTCAGTACGAAGTTTTCCGTAAAGCTCACAGACGGAGATGTGTGGATTACGCCGATGAAGGTCGCGAATCCACTTTAACTCGGTTTCGGTATGAGCATTGGGATGCAGAGTTTTAGGTCTGTGTGATTGATCAAGTAAAGATTCTTTGGTTCCATCAAATTTTTTATTCCAACGCATAAGCGAGGACTTTGAGATGTGATAACGTCTACAAACATAATGAACGCCGACACCAGTGCGGTAAAGTTTGACAGCAAAGAATTTTGTGTTGATTTCATGTGGCAAATATCGTTGTGAGTATGTTATAGTATTCATAACGGTTGATACTCCTTTTGTTGTAATGTTGGTTTGGCGATTAACATTTTAAAGGACTCAACCGTTTTTGTATAGTATTAAGGTGTCACATCAATTGTAACCCTACAGATTGCGCAAAACGCGCAATCTTTTTTGATTGACAAGCCCTATCAGGATATATTAAAATGAAAGTCCACACAGCATCTTTTCTGTACGAAAAGGCTGTTATATCTCAAATTTCAATTGAAATCAATTCTCGATATCCGAGAAAATCAGCAAACAAAACAATAGAATATTAAAGTTCAGATGCGAATCGTTGACAAATCACTCCTATATCATATAATAGTCTTAAAAGGACTACGCGTCCAACCCAAACTATTTTGCAGACTGCTTCAATTACTACCTATTCGATGGAAGGCAAATTATCAAAGCGGATAACTTGACAGTTCGAGACGCAACAGAGTTAGTGGTTATACCACAAAACATTTCCGTGGAAACAGTCGAAAAATATCGGGATATTCTGAAGCAGTGTGTTGTCGTGGAAGATTATCGAGTTCACTTAATTATTCCGAAAGAAATAGAAGATTTTGATAAATTTAAAACAGATTTCGGAAAGGCCATGAAGTATATTGCAGTGTCGGGGGACAAAAATGAAGTAAAGAGATTACAAAACGAAGACGAATTTCAAAGTATAGACGTAGAAACTGTACGATTAATTAATGCATGTACAAGCAGTAAAATACCAATTAGGGAAGGAGAAAAACGAATGAATATGTGTAAAGGAATGGCAGATTGGATCGAGGAAGAAAGACAAGAGGGTAGACAGGAAGGTAGACAGGAAGGTAGACAAGAAGGTAGACAAGAAGGTATAACGTTGACTAAACAAGTTTTTAGATTGTACAAAGAAGGGAGGGCGGAGGAAGAGATTGCGCATATTTGCAATATCACAAAGGAAAAAGTAAAAGAAATATTAGAATAATTGTAAAGATAGTCAAAATGCCACGTGATAAAATTCATGTGGCGTTTTTAAAACATAATTGTTTAAATTGTTTGAAAAAATTTTAAATATTTTTTAAAAAGTGGTTGACAATAAATATTGACTGTGGTATTCTAACATGGCTGTCGCAAAAAGGCAGCAAAAGAACATTGATAATTAAACAATA
>JAZUOT010000012.1:0-7876 GCA_045604805.1 Acutalibacteraceae bacterium
CGTAAAGAATTAAAAAATGATGAAAAAACATATATCAATGCATTAAGAGAATTGATTGGCATAGATTTAATCAAAGCTAAAGAATTTAACTGCCCGATGGAGAAGTTTCTAGCTAACCCAGGACGGTATGTAAAGTATATAGAAGGTGAAAAATCATCTATACGGTTTGAATGTACTAAGGAGTTTAGCTGCTTATACTCAGAAAATGCTACATATTTAACCCCAGAACAATTTGTAAATGCACTTGCGTTGGGAATTTTCTGCTATTTGCTTGATCAAGGGTTAAAGTTTACGGAAAATTTAAAGCAAAAATTTACAAATCGATGCATCGTTGGAAACATAGAGAAATTATATGAAATATGGAACGAGTTGCAGCTGGAGCAGTCGCCTATGTTGGAATGTCCATTTTCGCAGCAGCCGGAACAAATAACAGAAACACCTGGACACATGGGTACAGCAAACTCTGGCAAAGATAGTTCTGATAGCTATATTGACCCACTTGAACGAGACCCCTTTGAACAAGACCTATTAAGCCCACAACATGTTACTTACTTTTTCGACTGATGATTTGAGCTGAAAAACTTATTTGCTTTTCCTAATGGATGAATTAGCTGTTTTGTCAAAAACGAGAACTGGCCACAGGCCATGTTCTCGTTTTTATTTGCAAGAGCTATGTTCTATATCCCTTAAAGTACAGGTTGCTTAGAAGAAGTTTTGAGCTTCAAAAAAACACAGCTATCACACAGTTTCTAACAGAAATTAACTTTCATTTTGTTGGGTGTGGCATTATATCATATTTTCACTGCCTATAGGCCCTTAGTTCCCTGTTTTTTATATTTTTAGAGTAAAAGTAGTTTATTTCAGCACCAATAAAAATTATATAAACACAGAAGTAAAGCCATAGTAGAGCTATTATCACACCAGATAAACTGCCGTATATATACGAAAATCTAGTCATATAGTTTATATAAATAGAAAATACATACGAAATAAACATCCAAGCTATAGTAGAAAATATTGCCCCCGGTAAAGTATATTTTGTGAGTATTTTCTGGCTTGGAAGAAATTTATACATACATATAAACACAACAAAAAAAACAACAATTCCTAAAATAGCCCTTATGTTAATTATATTATCTACTGTTTGATAAATCATAGAATTAGGCAACCAGCTTGTAATAAGTTCATACAATTGCCTCCCAAAAACAAACACTACTATGCTCAACAAAAGCATAAGCATAAACACGATAGTATATATTATTGCAAAAAAGCGCACAACAAAATAATTTCTCGTTTCCTTGATCTTATATATATTGTTCAGACAAGTTATTATAGCGCTTATACCTTTCGAAGCGGACCACAATAATGCTATTAATGAAACCGACAACACCGTACCTGTCCTGCTGTATATGTCATGCAAAACTGATGTAAGCATATTTATAAATTCTGCCGGCACAAGTGACGATAACATCTGCAAAAAAATATCATTACTTTCTAAATGTAAATATTGAGTTAAGGTGATAAAGATAATCAA
The DNA here is from genome assembly GCA_045604805.1 of Acutalibacteraceae bacterium. Taxonomy (GTDB): domain Bacteria; phylum Bacillota; class Clostridia; order Oscillospirales; family Acutalibacteraceae; genus JAZUOT01. The sequence goes on from JAZUOT010000012.1 coordinate 1,535, forward strand.
AAATGGAAAAAATGATATTAGTAGAAAAAATGTAGTTTGAGCAGAAAAAGCAGAAATATAATCTCTGCCCAACTTTTTCACAAATGAATTAGAGAAAAATTTTATTACATCTATAAATTTTTTTTTTATGTCTGCTCCCATCTACCGTTTACCTCTGAATTAAATTTTCCAAATAGAAATTTTAATAAGCGAATAAGATAAAATAAAAGTAATACTAGAATACATAAAATTAATAAGACAATAATAATTACAGTGAGAGTGATTTTATTTGGATTTTTTATAAGTTCAAATAAATTTTTGCTGTCTACGTTTGTTTTTAGAGCATGAAGTTTAGAGTAATATTCCGGTATTGTCGGCAAAGAATCAACTTTTTCAAAAGATTTCAAATAGTCTGCCAAGGCTTGCCATTCCTTATATTCTTTTCCGTTTTTGTATATCACCTGTTCTGTAAACTTGGAGTCTTCTATTTCTTTCCCATTTTCGTCTAGTATAGGAATATTTAAAAGACCGTAGGAAGCAGTTTTTACACTTTTTAACATCTGTGCAGAATACCAGCCGACAACTACGCTGTAAAGCTTATCATCGTCCACATCGGATAAACTTCCGTCAGAGTTGACCAGTTTTACGCTAGTTACTTTGTCCATAAACATTCTATTAGGATTATAGCTGTATGCTAGACCAGAAATATACAGCCTTGCTTCCTTCATTAAATTCGATACTGATGCATCTATCTCACAAATAGAATCTAAATCTTCTCCCCTAACGTATGCTTTGACTAAAGGATAGCACTGAGTCCCGTCAAGTCCAATACCCAAGGAATTTACAGCAAAAACATCAGAAAGAGCTATATCACCTTTAACGAAAGAAGCTCTTGTTGTTCCAGAAGGTATTATAGATATATCAGCATGATCTCCTACATTGCTCAAAGCATAACGATAACTATCTGCAATTAAATTTCCTAAACTATCCTCCGATATAGTTTGAGCAAAATCTTGAATATTAGTGAAATTATAGGGTGAATAGGCTAGGATTTCGTCAAAAGTATAGCCATAAGTATCCAAATACTCGCTTTGCACCAAATCTTTAAATCTATCTATCTTGGTGCTTATAGCCTTATCCGGAGTTACAGAAGCATCTATTGGAGTCAAGTTATAATCTATAAAGTCCCAACGTCCGCTTTCATTTTGAACTAAATCAATTTCCCCCAAATTTCTGCAATAAGCGCCACATCCGACTATATAAGTGTTCCCGTAAACTATAGGTTCAGTCAAAGTAGTATGAGTATGCCCGCTGACTATTACATCTATCTCAGGTACTTCTTTTGCTAATATTTCATCCTCTGATTTTTCCACTTTTTCAGAAGTGCCAGAATGTGAGAGGCATATTATCATGTCAGCATCTGATTCCTGTTTTATTTTGTTTACGATCTGTCTAGCTGTATCAATGTTGTCTTTGAAAGAAATACCTTCCGTAACTATATCTTTATTGGCATCTTCACCTAAAAGTCCAAATACAGCAATATTGATATTTGATTTTTGTATTACAGTGTATTCCTTTACGCCGTAGTTTTTCATTGACTCTTTAAGAACTATCTGTTGCTGTGTAAACCCACCTGATTCATTTGATTCTATATCCATATTTGACATTACAAACTCTGGTAAAATATCAGCGCTGTTTTTTGCAGAATTAAGCATAGATGAAAAGCCGTCTATATTGAAATCAAACTCGTGATTTCCCTGAGTTGTTACGTCTACTCCCATTTCCCCCAAAAGTCTAAGTTCTGCAGCTTGTGTCGAAAAAATAGTCTGAAACAAAGAGCCGGCTGTAAAGTCTCCACCGTCTACTATTATACTGTTCTGGCTTTTTGATTTTGCTTTCTTAATAGCAGTTGCTAGCCGTGCATAACCACCATATTCTATGATATTTCCATTTTCGTCATGTTCTTTTGTGGGTAAAACATGAGAATGTGTATCATGTGTAAATATAACACTAATACTCTCTTTGCTATTATTCTCAGCAAATACAAAAATAACTGATAAAATAGTTACCAGTAATAAGCCTAAACAAATCAACATATTTTTCATACTATTCCTATACAACTCCATTTCCAAGTAAGTATGAATAGCAGAATAACATACCATATCATTTTAACACAACTACTGCAGATGGTATCACTTATATATACTTATCAAACCTTACCTATAATTTTTTGCAACATATGTGCGCAAAATAAGCTCTGGGGAAGTGATAAAATTGAAAAACAGCTCTGATAGCAAATATAGAAGCTATAAATACAAACCGGACAAATATATCAACCCTGCAATATACCCTAATACTAGGTATCCAAAATCTAAAAGCCCTAAACCAGATGACGACAATGTAGAAAGAGCTAGGGAATGGGTAGAATTTACTAAGTTATAAAATCAATTAAATAGCATTTATTTTAATTTTGCCCTCATATCATCGTATATGTCTTTGGTGTATAAAGAAGTGTAGTTTCAAATGTCTTAAAATCATAGAAATAGCTTTGATTCATCTGACAGCATACACATCACAGCTGATATGGGGGGGATAGTGTTTTGCTTTTCTATTGAGGATCTGAAAAACAGTGATAAATGCTGTTTTACCTGGTTCTACCTGCCTGATTTACGCTCATTGGTTACAGTTTCCTTTTGGACCTCACTGCCTGGAACTAGCTTATCTGCCATTCACGCCTCATATCAGGTTTCTGTTTGTCAGGCTACGATTTTACTATCCCTTCTTCTCGCGCACACCTCACGGTGTAAACCTTGGAGTCGCTTTGTGGGTTCATCGGTAACTATACCACTTGTGGACTTTCTCCACAGACTGACGGCATGCCCGTCATACAAAAAACCTGAAGTAGGACAAACCATACTTCAGGTTTACAATTGGTGGGCCATCAGGGACTCGAACCCCGGACCAACCGGTTATGAGCCGGTTGCTCTAGACCAACTGAGCTAATGGCCCTCAACGCGTCTATCATAACACAATAAAATTACAATTTCAAGTGCTTCGATCAGTTTCCTATAAAAAGCCTATAGGAAACTAATCGAAAACAAAACTAATCAGCACTATATGGAATCAAAGCCAAGTGTCGAGCGCGTTTTATGGCTATCGTCAATTTTCTCTGATGCTGTGCACAAGTCCCTGTCATTCTGTGCGGAAGTATCTTTCCTTTTTCAGATACGAAACGCTTTAATTTTGCAACATCTTTATAGTCTATATTTTCAATCTTGTCTACACAAAAACTACAAACTTTTCTACGACTTCTGCCATTACGACGAAAATTAGGTTTATCAGCCACTTAAAATTTCCCGCCTTTCTTTATAATCTAAAATGGAAGATCATCAGAATCAATTTCCTCGAAATCTTGCGTGTTGCCACTGCTATAAGCAGCCTGAGTCTCAGAAAACTCAGTACGTTTTTCAAATTCCGAATTATGTCTATTAGAATCACGTTTAGATTCAGCAAAATGAACGTTAGAAGCAACTATTTCAAAAGCCCTTCTATTATTTCCTTGCTTATCTTGGTAATTTCTAGTATGAATTTCCCCATCAACAGCAACAAGCTGCCCTTTGCTAAAATAGCGAGTAACAAACTCTGCCGTCGAACGCCATGCCACAACATCAATAAAATCAGTCTGACGTTCTGTTCCAGCTTTAGCATAAGAACGATTAACAGCCAAAGTAAAAGTTGTTACCGGAACATTGCCAGGGGTATAGCGAAGCTCTGGATCTGCAGTTAACCTTCCCATCAATACAGCAACATTTAACATAAACAATACACCCTTGTTAGTTTTCGTCCTTTACGACCAAGAAACGAAGTATTCCATCAGTAATTTTTAAAATTCTCTCAAACTCAGCCGGAAATGCCGATGAAGCACTAAAGTTGAACAACACATAGTAACCCTCGGATTCTTTGTTGATCTTATAAGCAAGTTGCTTTTTCCCCCACTGATCTACCCTTTTCAGAGTACCGTTCTTTTCTATAAGTTCCTTGAGCTTGTCTATGATTTCACTTATTTTTTCCTCGCCAAGAGTCAATGAAAAAACAACAACACTTTCATAAGAGTTATTCTTATTTTCCATCTTCTACACCTCCTTATGGTCTAATGGCCCTTAGTCTAAAAACTAAGAACAAGGAATAATGCACTATGGATATCCACAGCACACTTTCTAAAGTATACATATCAACTGCAGTTTTTGTCAAGTTAGTGAAAACTACAATACTACAAAAAAACATATAAAAGCCCTCACCCTACAAACAGTGTGAGAGCTTTCTTTAAGCTCAGAACTTCAGCCGTCGATAAAACTATTTAGCAGCCTTGCTTTGATTCAAACGTCTATTAAACCTATCTACTCGTCCACCTGTATCTACAAGCTTTTGCTTTCCTGTGTAAAACGGATGGCACTTAGAACAAATTTCCACATGCATATCACCTTTCGTGGACCTTGTCTTTATCTCGTTACCACAAGCACACACGATCGTTGCTTCTTCATATTCAGGATGAATATTACTTTTCATTAGACCCCCACCTCACTACAACAAACATTAAAACACCGAATACATCCTTCATTCTAACATTAAAGTTTACATTTTACAAGTGGTAAAGTTACCTTTGTAGATCACTCTAAACACACGGAAAAGCCACACATTCAAATTTTCATATGGCCAATGCTAATACCGTCTAATTCATCATATATAAAGTTTACGAGTAAACAATTGCCCTGCATTTCGCCAGTGCTTAAAGTTAAATTCTTAAGTAAATAACAAGTGAGAGCTACTATCACTTTCTCAGGGTAAGGTATTCCTATTTGCTCTGCAATCTTAATTAAGTGTAAACTAAACAAACTTAAGTTTATTAAGTGTATTAATTATCACTACTCGGTTGAATCGGCAAAGGCAACTCATGATAACCCCCGTCGATTACGCTGTGCATTAGATGCCATGCAACATCCTCATAAGGCACACACTTGCGCGCGCTTTCCTTCGTCTTGTCCATATATTTATCTTTAACAGAAATAGAAATCAAAGCCCCTATTCCCCACGGCAGAAAAACACCCAGCGCTACGCCCAAACAAACCAGAACAGGCGCAAGTGCTGCTCCAACCGCAGCACAAACACAACCAGCCGCAGCTGAGGCACATGTAAAGAGTAGTGCCCCTGTTGTAGTAGTAGGATGAGTAATTTTTCTCTCCAACTGGTTCCAACGGTGGAGCCATTTAGCGTTGGAGTGAAATTTTTCATATCTATAAGAATCAGTGGAAATATGAAAAGTTTCATTCCCTTCGTTTCCCACTATCTTACCATTTTCATTTTGAAAAACTACTTCCATACTTAACTCAAAGGTGTTTTTGGGAATGGGAATCTGATAACTTCTTAATGACACGCTTTCTCTTACTGCCGGAGCTAGATACCCTGGCAGAGTTGGTCGCCCTACCCTTGTAGCAGGTGATTGCTCTCTTGTATCCGTTCTGCTGGGATTACTATTAGAGGACGAGCTTTCTGATCTCGAGGAAGTTTTCGTTCTGCTATCAACAGATTTATTAAAAATCGCTCGGCCTGTTGCGGTATCAAGGTCTACATTAGTCAGCATGTTCCAAAGGCCTAAATCGACAATTTTAGCAAGCGTATCAACAAATGATAGCTCTTCTTCCATTGCCCAAATGCAAATGTTAGAAATTACACGGTTTTTCAAGTTAACAACTTCGCCTTTATCATCAACAATAAGTAGCCAGTCTAACAACTCATCAATACGCTCTGAAGCAATATGAGTTGATTCAGATTCAGACTTAAATTGAACATTTGCTCCTCTGTCAGAGTTGAAACTTGCTATATGACCGGAAACTCTATTACGCAAATATTCATGATTCAGCAGATGGGGGGTTTTGCCTTGATTCGTCATAGATTCATTTGTAGGAGGATGGTTTTCGTTCAATCCTATATTAATATACTCTGAGAGATCGAGGCTTTTCTCAGATTCAGATTCAGATTCAGATTCAGACTCAAACTCAAACTCAGACTTAATATTAATTGGTCACCTCTAGAAACCATTAAAATAAAATAAAAAAACAGTCAAAACATCGAAAAAGAGGAAAAGGATACCCCTAGCACTCATTTTTTTGATATTTTGACTATTTTTTAAAATATTTTTCCTCAAAATGGTACAATTCACCTACTGACAGAAGCATTCCGCAGCAAGAATCTATACCGGAACATGTTGTATACCAAGTTAGTTAGGCCTATATTAAAATTCGCTCGAACTATACCTCTGGAACGCATAGTAAGTCCGCGAAAGACGCCGGTCATAAATCCAAAAAT
>JAZUOT010000013.1:0-31560 GCA_045604805.1 Acutalibacteraceae bacterium
CGATGACTTTATATAATCAAGCTGTTCGGGTTCTATAGAACAACCTAAAGTACTAAGCCTCACTAAAGCTTCTTCTTTGTCTCTGCTATCAATAAGAACCCTTAAAAAATCCTGATTAAGATTAAGATGAGATTTATTGTATTCCATAGTCTTCCAATCCCCACCAAAATATACACATATATATTATGCTCCGCCCCCTATATGAAATCAATTGGAAAATAAAAAAAATTTTACTGCAGAGGTTTACTTTGGCTTTCAGGCTGATATTATCTGTAAAAATAAAACACCTGGCAATGAAAAAAAAGTTTGTTGGAAGTTCGAAATCAATTTATGGAAGAATTTTTAAACGCGCATCAACAGCATATCGCTTATATATAAATAAGGCCCGATCCTCTTTGAGGGATCGAGCCTTAAATCATTTTTGTATATCTAAATACTACACTTTATATTAACTCTACAATAGCCATTTGAGCGCCGTCGCCTCTCCTTGGTCCCAACTTGGTTATCCTAGTATAACCACCATTTATTTCGGCATATGTTGGAGCTATTTCGTCAAATAACTCAACCACTACCTGTTCTTTTGTTATAAAAGAACGTACCATCCGCTTATGATGTAAATCATTGGTTTTGGCTAATGTAATCATTTTTTCTGCAAGTGAACGTACTTCTTTAGCTCTGGTAAGAGTTGTTTCTATTTTTTTATTTTCCAAAAGAAAAGTAACCAAGCCTCTGAGCATAGCCATTCTATGAGCTGTTTCTCTTCCTAATTTTCTTGTACCTGGCATTAGAATTCACTCCTTTCAATTTATAAAAAATTTTCTACTCTTCTTCTTTCAGAGATATCCCAAAACTCTCTAATTTTTTTATAACTTCCTCCAAAGACTTCCTGCCAAGATTCCTAACTTTCATCATATCCGCTTCTGTTTTGCAAGCTAAATCTCCGATAGTATCTATGCCTGCCCTCTTCAGACAATTAAAAGACCTTACAGAAAGATCAAATTCCTCTATACTGGTAGTCAAAAGTTCCTCTTTATCGATCTTACCAATCTCCAAAACTTTATCATTATTGTTCTCGCTTGTAAGATCAGAGAATAAATCTAAATGTTCAGTAAATATCATAGATGCTGTAGACACTGCTTCCTTTGCGTTTATAACTCCATTAGTCCATACTTCCAAGCTCAACTTATCATAATCTGTTATACGGCCGACCCTAGTATTTTGAACTTCATAATTTACTCTTTGCACTGGAGCGTATATAGAATCTACGGGTATTATATCTATCGCATCTGCAAAAAACTCCTGTTTATTCCGTTGGGCGGGGACATATCCCATGCCATTACCCAATGTTATTTCCATATCCAATCTCGCATCTTTTCTTAGAGTAGCTAAATGCAATGTCGGATTTAAAATCTCTACTTCGCTATCACATTCAATGAAATCGGCTGTAACTTCACAAGGCCCCACTGCATGTATTTCAACGGTTTTATCCTCTTCTGTGTATAGTTTGGTTAAGAGTTCTTTTATATTTAATATGATTTCTGATACATCTTCTTTGACACCAGGCAAAGTAGAAAATTCATGAACTATTCCATCTATCTTTACACACTTTGCTGCAACTCCTGGCAAAGAACTGAGCATAACCCTTCTCAAGCAGTTTCCTAAAGTCGTACCAAAACCTCTCTCTAAGGGTTCTACAACAAATTTTCCATAATTTCCATCCGTAGATATTTCTTCTACCTTTATCGTTGGTTTTTGTATCTGGATCATCAACTATCCTCCCTAAAAATATAAACCTAAAAGGTAATACTTCTTTAAGTAAAGTAAATATATGTTTATTTGCTATTTCGCATAGGTTGTAAACCTTGGTGCGAATATTTTTATATTACTTAGAGTACAACTCAACGATAAGTGTCTCTTCTACTTCAAGATCTATATCTTCGCGCTTAGCTCTAGCCAGAACTTTACCTTCCAAGCGCTCATCGTTTATCTCAAGCCACGGCACTGATGGATTTTCAGTTTTCTCAAGTATTGCTTTCAAACCTTCGCTCTTGCGGCTTTTTTCTCTTATAGCTATAACATCACCAGGCTTTACTAGGAATGAGGGGATATCTGTTTTCTTTCCATTAACCTCGAAGTGACCATGCATGACCAGCTGTCTTGCCTGTGGACGTGAAGTAGCCCAACCCATTCTGTAAACAACATTATCTAAACGGCTTTCGAGTATTGAAAGTAAATCCTCACCAGTTTTTCCCGGCATTTTAACAGCCAGCTCATAGTAATGTCTGAACTGTTTTTCAAGAACCCCATAGTAACGCCTTGTTTTTTGTTTTGCGCGTAACTGTATGCCGTAATCAGAAACCTTCTTACGGCCCTGGCCATGTTGGCCTGGGAAATACTCCCTGCGTGAAATAGAACATTTATTTGTGTAACATCTATCGCCCTTCAAAAAGAGCTTTTGTCCTTCCCTGCGGCATAGTCTGCAAACAGGTCCTGTATATCTTGCCATATTCTAGCTTTACACCTCCATGGATTTTTGCTGTTATTCCTAGAATAACACTTATAAAAACTACACTCTTCTGCGCTTTGGTGGGCGACATCCGTTGTGTGGGATAGGAGTAACGTCTTTTATAGAAGTTACTTCCAAACCAGCAGCTTGGAGTGCTCTTATAGCAGCTTCGCGGCCTGAACCTGGGCCCTTTACGAATACTGCAACGGATTTCATTCCATTATCGCGAGCAAGTTTTGCAGCATTTTCTGCTGCTGACTGTGCTGCAAATGGTGTGCTCTTTCTTGAACCTTTGAAGCCCAATTCACCAGCACTTGCCCATGATACTGTGTTACCGTGTACATCTGATATGGTAACTATTGTATTGTTGAATGTAGCGTGTATATGTGCACAGCCACGTTCAACATTTTTACGGTCACGACGTCTGCGAGTCGTTGTCTTTTTACCTGTCTTTGGTGCCATTTTCATCTTCCCCCTTATTTCTTCTTGTTAGCCATTGTCTTCTTAGGACCTTTTCTTGTCCTTGCATTTGTTTTTGAGCGCTGGCCTCTTACTGGAAGACCTTTACGATGGCGTATTCCTCTGTAACATCCTATTTCGATAAGACGTTTAATATTGAAAGCTATATCACGACGTAAATCACCCTCAACTGTGCAATTTCTATCGATATACTCTCTGAGCTTTGATACATCGCTTTCTGTGAGATCTCTTGTTCTAGTATCAGGATTTACTCCTGTTTCCTCTAAAATCTTCTTTGCTGTAGAAGGGCCTATACCGTAAATGTAAGTAAGACTAGCTTCTATTCTTTTATCTCTTGGTAAGTCAATACCTGCTATACGTGCCATTAGTCTCTAACACCTCCTGATGATTTCTAAAACTTCTAACCTTGGCGTTGTTTGTGCCTTGGGTTTTCACATATTACCATTATTTTGCCATGGCGTTTTATGATTTTGCATTTTTCACATATTTTTTTGACAGAAGGTCTAACTTTCATTTTTTATTACCTCCTCATTAAGTTTCTGCCGCTTTATTTTTTTATTTAGTTCTCCACGTAATTCTTCCGCGAGTAAGGTCATATGGTGACATCTCGACTGTAACTTTATCTCCCGGTAATATTCTGATAAAGTTCATTCTAAGTTTACCAGATATATGAGCTGTAATCACGTGTTTATTTTGTAATTCAACTTTAAAAGTTGCATTAGGTAAAGCTTCTAATACTACACCTTCGACCTCTATAGCGTCTTGCTTCGACAAACCGACAACCTCCTACCTTTAATATTTTATTTTGCTTTTCCTCTTTCTTTGAATTCCCTCAGAGCTGTTCTGATTTTTTTATCAGTACAAAGGAGTTCTTTTTCTACCCTTATATTTGTTGGGAATAAATGCTTTAATTTTTTCTTCTTAGGATTTTCCAGCTTTCTGCTCTTTCCATCTGAAATAAAAGCATAGTCCCCTTCAAGCTGCAGTATAACGAAAAATTCCCCTTTATCGTGCCCAGCTCTCGAGCGCACAATAAGACTCTCATCAAAGTCCATATGTTTCCACCTTCTGATTATACCATATTACTCAGGTAAAGTAAGAATAACAGGACCTGAATCTGTAATAGCAATATTGTGCTCAAAGTGAGCTGAAAGCTTTTTATCTGCGGTAACTGTTGTCCATCCGTCATCCAAAACTCTAACAGCGCTGCTCCCCTCGTTTACCATTGGCTCTATTGCTATGGTCATTCCCGACATAAGTCTTGTTCCTCTATGAGGCGAGCCGAAATTTGGTACACTCGGGTCTTCGTGCATATCCGCGCCTACTCCATGGCCGACAAAATCTCTCACCACCGAGTAACCGCGAACTTTGACATACTCTTCGACTGTATTACCGATATCACCAATTCTATTTCCGGGAAGTGCCTGCTCTATAGCTTTGTATAAACTTTCCCTCGTAGCCTCAAGCAGAGCTTTTGCGTTTTCGCCTATTTCTCCGCAGCTGAAGGTATAAGCTGTGTCCCCGTGGAAGCCTTTGTAATAAGCTCCTACATCAACAGACACTATATCCCCGTTTTTTATAATACAGTCCCTACTTGGTATGCCATGGACAACGACATTATTGAGTGAAATACATGTACTGGCTGGAAAGCCACCGTATCCCAGAAAAGAAGGACTTGCTCCTTGTTTTTCTATGAACTTCCTCACGGACTCATCTATTTCCTTGGTGCTTATGCCTTCCTTTATCATTTCGCCGGCTCTCAAAAGCGCCAGTGCCGCAATTTTTCCCGCATCTTTCATAAGTGAAATCTCACGGTCTGTTTTGAGCAGAATCAATATAGTACCCTCTTTCTCATGATTCAATCAATTCAATTGCTCTTCTTGTTATCTCATCAATATCTATATTACCTTTGACCGAAAAGAGTTTGCCTTGTTTTTCATAGTAGGCTATGAGCGGCTCCGTTTCCTTATGATAAACAATAAGTCTTTTCTTCACGGTTTCCGGTATGTCGTCGTCGCGCTGAAAAAGGTTACTGTGGCATTTATCACATTTTCCATCTTCTAGTGGTGGGTTGTATTTATTGTGGAAAACTGATCCACATGTGCCACAAACACGGCGTCCGGACATTCGCTTTATTATATCTTCGTCTTCAACATGCAAGTTAATGACCTTATCGATAGTAATATTGCTCCTATCCAGAACCTCGGCCTGAGTAATTGTCCTTGGAAAACCGTCGAAAACAAAACCCCCATTGCAATCTTGCTTTTTAAGTCTCTCTTCGACTATTCCCATGACCAGGTCATCAGGAACTAACTGCCCCTTATCTAAGTAGGGCTTTGCCTTGATACCAAGTTCAGTGCCGTTTCTCAGCGCAGTTCTTATGATATCCCCCGTAGCTATATGAGGAATACCATAATGGGAACAAATTCTCTTCGCTTGCGTTCCCTTTCCGGCGCCAGGGGCGCCAAGAAGAATGATATTCATTTTGTAATAACCAAACTCCTCTTTGTAACTACTTAATCAAGGAAGCCTTTATAGTGGCGCATCATCATCTGTGATTCCAACTGTTTCATGGTATCAAGCGCTACACCAACCAAAATTATAATAGATGTTCCACCAAGCATCATATTTTTCATTCCAGTTATATTGCCGTAAACTATCGGCAACAGTGCGATGAATGCCAAAAAGAAAGCTCCTATCAAAGTTACCTTGGATAAAATTTTGGAAATGTACTCTGTCGTCGGGCGGCCAGGGCGTATTCCTGGTATCGTGCCGTTATTCTGACGTAAGTTATTCGCCATTTCTATCGGGTTATACTGTATCGTAGTGTAGAAGAATGAGAACATTATTATCAAGAGGAAATATAGTAGTGCGTACATCCAACCTGTCGTAGAAAAGGCATCAAAGAATCCTTTCCAAAAACCCTCTTGCACATTAACAAAAAGCTGTATGGTGCTTGGGATAGACAAAATAGAGCTTGCAAATATTATCGGGATAACACCTGATAAATTTACTTTTATCGGAATATGTGTGCTTTGTCCGCCGTACATTTTTCTTCCGACAACTCTCTTTGCATACTGTACCGGTATCCTGCGTTCTGCACCGTTCATGAAGGTAATAACCCATATGACAGCCAAGAAAACTAATACAAATAGCGGTACAAAGACATAGTACTGTGTGCTACCTGATGAACCTAATTGCCAGTAATTTTTCACCTGTTGGAATATGCTGGGGATTCTAGCAACAATTCCTGCGAATAGTAAAATTGAAATTCCGTTTCCTATGCCAAATTGGTTTATCTGTTCGCCAAGCCACATCATGAGGGCTGTACCTGCTGTGAAAACCAAAATGATAACTATCGCGGTGAATACTCCCTCGAAACCTGAGGTATAGTTGGCAATTTGAGAACCATTAAAAGCACTGTTTCTCAAATAAACATAGTAAGCAGTTCCCTGTACTAAGCCAAGCACAACTGTAAGATACCTAGTAATAGCGCCAATTTTCTTCCTGCCTTCTTCGCCTTCTTTAGAAAGTCTCTCAAGTGCTGGTATCGCCACAGCTAAAAGCTGCATGATTATCGAGCTGTTGATGTACGGTGTAACACTCATTGCAAAAAGTGTCGCATTTGAGAAAGCTCCACCCGAGAGCATATCAAGATAAGAAAGAACATTAGCAGATTCGCCGGTACCGACATATTCGTTCATCAAACCTGAAAGTGCATCCATATTCAGAAATGGCACTGGCATACAGGCACCTATACGGAAAATTACTATTATGAAAAATGTGAAAATAACCTTTTTTCTGAGTTCCGGTATATTCCATGCGTTTTGCAGAGTCTTAAGCAAATCAGATCACCTCTGCCTTCCCGCCGGCTCCTTCTATTTTTTCTTTTGCAGACTTTGAGTAAGCCGCTACTCGAACATTAAGATTTTTCTTTTCTAACTGGCCGTTGCCCAAAATTTTTACTCCATCGCCGGTTTTCTTAAGAATACCAGCCTTGAGCAAAGCTTCGTTATCTACTGTATCTCCGTCATTAAAGGCATTGAGAGATCTTATATTAATTGCAACTATTTGTTTAGCAAATATGTTATTGAAACCTCTCTTAGGCACTCTTCTTTGCAAAGGCATTTGTCCACCTTCGAAACCAAGTTGCATTCCTGAGCCAGACCTTGCTTTTTGGCCTTTGTGGCCTTTTCCTGAAGTTTTGCCCCAGCCTGAACCATGGCCTCTGCCGACACGCTTTGCTTTTCTCTTAGCACCATCTGCTGGTGAAAGTTCATGCAATTTCATAATTACCTGCACCTCCTTTTATTTTAAGCTTCTTCTACTTTCAAAAGATGAGATATTTTCTTGATCTTACCACTAGTCTGTGGATTTTCTGGCTGAACAGTGCTGTCACCTATCTTGCCAAGACCCAAAGCTTTGGCGGTAGCAATCTGATCTTTTTTACTGCCGATAAGGCTTTTGACAAGAGTTATCTTGACTTTATTCATTATTGCTTCCTCCTTTAGTTAGCTTCTGACTTAGCTGCTTCGGTTTTGCTAGCTTCATAGTTTACGCTGTTGTGGCGTGGTGGCAATATGTCATGTTCTTTTCTGTTTCTAGTAGCTGCTACTTCTCTAGCTGTGCGAAGAGAAACTAAACCATCGATAGCTGCCCTAACTACATTGAAAGGATTGTTCGAACGTAGAGCCTTTGTTCTGATATCCTTTATGCCAGCAACTTCTACTATAGATCTTACTGGACCACCCGCTATAACACCTGTACCAGGTGCTGCAGGTTTCATTAGAACTCTTCCTGCTCCGAACTTACCTATAACTTCATGAGGAATTGTGTTACCTCTGAGTGAAATCTTGAATAAATTTTTCTTTGCTTCTTCTATTCCTTTACGAATAGCATCCGGAACTTCTCCGGCTTTTCCCACACCAAAACCTACAGTTCCTTGGCCGTCGCCTACAACAACAAGTGCTGAGAATTTCATGATTCTTCCGCCCTTGACTGTCTTGCTTACACGGTTTATAGAAACAACTTTCTCGGTAAACTCTTGAGTTTCGGTATTTGTCTCGTTGAAATTAGCCAAAAAGTATTCCTCCTAACTCTTTAGAATTTTAGTCCGCCTTCGCGGGCACCTTCAGCGAGTTCTTTTACTCTTCCGTGGAAGATATAGCCGCCACGGTCAAAAACTACTTCGCTTATTCCTTGAGCTATTGCCTTCTTTGCAACAGCTTTTCCGACTTCACGTGCGCCTTCTTTATTTGAACCACTTGCTGCGAATTCTTTATCTAAAGAAGAAGCTGATACTAGAGTCTTTCCGCTTATATCATCTATAACCTGTGCATAGATGTTCTTCGCAGAACGGTAAACATTAAGGCGAGGACGCTCTGATGTACCTTTTATTTTACCACGTACTCTTTTATGACGATGAAGTCTTGCTTCGTTTCTATCTATCTTGTTTATCATACGTCAAAACCCTTTCTATCTATTTAGCCCGAAAAGCCTTATTACTTACCGGTCTTACCTTCCTTGCGGATTATTACTTCGTCGATATACTTGATTCCCTTGCCCTTATATGGCTCCGGTGGACGTTTTTCTCTTATCTCAGCGGCAAACTGGCCAACTTTCTGTTTGTCTATGCCGTTTACCATTACTTTGTTGCCATCTACGCTGGTTGTGATATCAGCTGTATCAGGAACTATAACCTGATGAGAAAGTCCTAAGTTTAAAACTAAATTCTTGCCCTGCTTCTGAACACGGTAACCTACACCGTTTACCTCGAGTGTCTTTGTGTAACCTTTTGTTACACCTTCTACCATGTTTGCAAGTAAAGAACGTGTGAGCCCATGTAAGCTCCTGTTTTCTTTGTTATCGTTAGGTCTTTTTACTATTATCTGATTTCCCTCGAGTGTTACTTGCATATTCTCGTGAAAATCTCTAGTAAGTGTTCCTTTTGGGCCCTTTACTGTGATGTTCCCTTGAGCTATCTTTACATCTACGCCAGAAGGGACATCTATTGGCTTTAAGCCTATTCGTGACATTTATATCCCCTCCTACCAGACAAAGGCTAGAACTTCGCCGCCAACATTAAGTTTGCGAGCTTGCCTATCAGTCATGATACCTTTAGATGTTGATACTATCGCAATACCAAGACCTTTTAGTACCTTAGGCATTTCTTCCACATTGCTGTAGATGCGAAGACCAGGTTTAGAAACTCTTCTAAGGCCCTTTATTACTGGCTTTCTATCCTCTGTATATTTCAAATTGATTCTGATGACATCCTGTTTGCCATCTTTTATTATTACAAACTTATGGACATATCCTTCGGTACAAAGAATCTTTACTATTGATATCTTCATATTCGAAGCAGGAACATCAACTGTCATGTGTCTTGCTGCACTTGCATTTCTTATGCGTGTTAGCAAATCTGCTATTGAATCAGTTATCTGCATTACCTTTACCTCCTTTTAAACTTAAAGTTTTTGCAAAACTTCTTACCAACTTGCTTTTTTTATTCCTGGAATCTCGCCTTTATAAGCTAAATCCCTGAAACAAATACGGCAAATTCCAAATTTACGAAGGTAGGCATGCGGCCTGCCACAGATTTTACATCTGCTGTACCCACGTGTTGCATACTTTGCAGTTCTCAACTGCTTTTGTTTCATTGCTGCCTTGGCCACAAAAATTCCTCCTTATTTTCTGAATGGTGCGCCCATCAAACTCAAAAGCTCTCTGCCTTCTTCGTCTGTTTTAGCGCTTGTTATTATACATACGTCCATACCACGTATCTTGTCTATCTTGTCGTAATCTATCTCTGGGAATATAAGCTGTTCTTTCACACCAACTGAGTAGTTACCTCTTCCATCAAATGCGTTAGCACTTATTCCACGGAAGTCACGAACACGAGGCAATGCTACGTTGAAAAATCTATCGATAAATTCATACATTCTTTCGCCTCTGAGTGTTACTTTAGCACCTATTTTCATTCCCTGGCGAAGTTTGAAGTTTGCAACTGACTTTTTAGCTCTGCATACTACAGGCCTTTGACCTGTGATAGCACTGAGATCTGTCATGATAGCATCGATAATTTTTGAATTATCTTTAGCTTCTCCGGCTGCGACACTTACAACGATCTTTTCAAGCTTTGGCACTTGCATGACGTTTTTGTACTCAAACTTCTTCATTAGAGCCGGCATAACTTCTTTTTGATAATGCTCTTTAAGTCTCGCCATTTGTCAAAACCTTTCCTTTCTTAAAGCTGATTAGCAGTAAAAGCTTTATATAACTTCTTTGCACTTTTTGCAGATGCGTTGTTTTTTGTTGTTTTCATCTATCTTGTGGGCTATTCTGGTTGGCTTATTGCAGTGTGGGCAAACAAGCTGTACTTTGCTTGCATACATAGCACCCTCTGCCTGGACTATTCCACCGGTTTCGCCCATCTTGCGTGGCTTTACGTGCTTTGAAACCATGTTAACTTTTTCTACTATTACTTTTCCTTCTTTTGGGCTTACTTGTAAAACTTTACCTGTTTTGCCCTTGCTCTTACCGCTGAGAACTACTACGGTGTCTCCTGTTTTTACATGAACTTTCTTCTGCATTTTAATTCGACACCTCCCACTTAAAGTACTTCAGGTGCAAGGCTTAATATCTTGAGGAAGTTCTTTTCTCTCAGTTCTCTTGCTACCGGCCCAAAGATACGTGTACCTGTTGGGTTTTTATCTTCTTTGACTATTACTGCGGCATTTTCGTCGAAACGAATATATGTTCCGTCGTTACGGCGAATACTTTTAGCTGTGCGTACTACTACAGCTTTTACCACGTCGCCCTTTTTGACGATACCGCCCGGAGTAGCCTTTTTTACTGATGCTACTATTACATCACCTACGCCAGCATATTTCCTGCCAGTTCCACCAAGAACATGTATGCACATAAGTTCTTT
This sequence comes from Acutalibacteraceae bacterium, assembly GCA_045604805.1. Classification (GTDB taxonomy): domain Bacteria; phylum Bacillota; class Clostridia; order Oscillospirales; family Acutalibacteraceae; genus JAZUOT01. The sequence goes on from JAZUOT010000013.1 coordinate 10,920, forward strand.
AGCTCCTGTATTATCTGCCGACTTAAGATAGGTCTGCTGCTGTATCACAGTGCGTCCCTCCTAATATCCTTTTAAAATAAAATTACTTAGCTTTTTCTATTATTTCTACAAGTCTCCATCTTTTGTCTTTAGAAAGAGGTCTTGTTTCCATGATACGTACTTTATCGCCTATACCACAGTCATTATTGGCATCGTGGGCTTTGAACTTAACTGTACGTTTCACGATTTTCTTATAAAGCGGATGTTTTACGCTATCTTCGATAGCAACGACTATGGTTTTGTCCATTTTATCGCTTACTACCTTACCAACAACGCTCTTACGCATATTTCTTTCGCTCACTGTTTGAACCTCCCTACTTGCTTATACTTGTTTCTTCTGCATTAAGCTCAGCTTCGCGCAAAACTGTATTTATTCTTGCGATGTCTCTCTTTACAGCCTTTATGCGCATTGGGTTATCAAGCTGATTGATGGCAAGCTGAAAACGCAAATTGAAAAGTTCTTCTTTCAAAGCTTTAAGCTTATCTTCTAATTCAACCTTTGATAACTCTCTTATCTCTGCTGCTTTCATTATTGCTCACCTTCTTCTTTTTTAAGAAATTTACATCTAACAGGTAATTTGTTCGCTGCGAGCCTCAAAGCTTCTCTAGCTATTTTCTCGTCAACTCCGCTTAATTCGAACATTACTTTTCCTGGTTTTACAACTGCTACCCAGTATTCCGGTGAACCTTTACCAGAACCCATGCGGGTTTCTGCCGGTTTTGCTGTTACAGGCTTATCAGGGAAAATCTTTATCCAGACTTTACCGAATCTCTTTGTATAACGTGTCATCGCTACACGAGCAGCTTCTATCTGGTTTGAAGTTATCCAAGCCGGTTGCAGTGCCTGTAAACCATATTGACCGTAAGTCACAGTATTTCCGCGTAGAGCCTTACCTGTCATGCGCCCTCTGTGAACTCTGCGATACTTTACTCTTTTAGGCATCAACATTGTGATAGTTCCTTCCTTTCATCTTGATAAAAAGACATTTATTGTCGATATTAGTCTTGTGTTTTGCGTGGCTTAGCTGTCCTGCGCTGTCTTGGCTTTCTGTCTTGCTTTTCTTCGATGTCATTTTTGATTTCGCCCTTTAGGACTTCGCCTTTATAGATCCAGACCTTTACACCCAAGCGACCGTATGTTGTAGCTGCCTCAGCAAAACCATAGTCTATATCAGCTCTTAGAGTCTGCAGAGGAATAGTTCCCTCGTGATACTGTTCTGCTCTAGCTATTTCAGCTCCGCCCAAACGGCCAGAAACTTGAACCTTTATACCCTTTGCCCCTGCTCTCATTGTTCTGCCTATAGCCTGTTTCATTGCTCTTCTGAAAGAAATTCTCTTTTCAAGCTGAACTGCTATATTTTCTGCAACTAATTGGGAGCTCATATCAGCAGATTTAACTTCTACGATATTGATGTGTACTGGCTTTTTCAAAGCTTTTTCACAGTCATTACGAAGCTTTTCTATCTCGACGCCGCCCTTGCCTATGACCATACCAGGCTTTGCACAGTGTATATGAAGTCTTATCTTATTTGCGTCACGTTCTATTTCTATCTTTGGTATACCTGCTGCGTAAAGTCTTTTTTTAAGAGTTTTTCTTATTCTATTGTCTTCTACCAGCAAATCACCAAAGTCTTTTTTATTAGCAAACCAACGGGAATCCCAATCTTTGATTATGCCTACACGCAAACCGTGTGGATTAACTTTTTGACCCATTTACTTTAGTTTCCTCCTTTAACTCTATTCTTTTTCCTGAAGCACCATTGTTACGTGAGAGGTTCTTTTGTTTATGCGGAACGCTCTTCCCTGTGCTCTTGGACGAATACGCTTAAGAGTTGGCCCCTGACCTACATAACATTCTGCTATATATAGCCTTGAAACGTCCATGTCTAGATTATTCTCTGCATTTGCCATAGCGCTAAGTAAAAGCTTCTTTAAATCCTCACAAGCGTGTTTTGGCAAGTTTCTCAGTACTGCCAATGCATAATCCACTGGCTTATTTCTTATCACATCAAGAATCTCTTGCATTTTACGCGGAGCAACACGTACATACTTAAGATGAGCTTTTGCCTTTAATGTTTCTTCCATCTAAACTGCACCTCCTACTTGCTGGTTTTTGAGCCGGCATGACCCTTAAAAGTTCTAGTAGGAGCGAACTCACCTAATTTGTGTCCTACCATATCTTCGGTAACATAAACCGGAACATGTTTACGGCCATCGTGAACTGCGAATGTGTGGCCAACGAAATCAGGGAATATTGTTGAAGCTCTGCTCCAAGTTTTGAGAACTTTCTTTTCCCCGGCTTTGTTCATTTCTTGAACTCTCTTTAGAAGAACCTCTTGTACATAAGGCCCTTTCTTTATACTTCTGCCCATATCTAAGACTCCTTTCTTGCGAAATGCTTCATGAAAGCTTTACTTTGCGTTTCTACGTTTTACGATGAACTTATTGCTGCTCTTATTTTTCTTTCTGGTCTTATAACCAAGAGCAGGTTTACCCCAAGGAGTAACAGGTCCTGGACGACCAACTGGAGACTTACCTTCACCACCACCGTGTGGGTGATCGTTCGGGTTCATGGCAGAACCTCTAACTGTAGGTCTAACACCCATATTGCGCTTTCTACCAGCTTTACCTATCTTGACGTTCTGGTGATCTTCGTTTGAAACTTCACCGATTGTAGCCATACAAGCTATCGGAACGTTTCTTAATTCGCCAGATGGCATACGTAGCAGAGCCAATTTGTTTTCTTTAGCCATGAGCTGAGCCATATTGCCTGCAGACCTTGCAAACTGTGCCCCTCTACCTGGATAAAGCTCTACATTGTGTATGAAAGTACCCGTAGGGATATTTTCTAAAGGTAATGCGTTACCTACTTTGATATCTGCGTCCTTACCAGAAACAACTGTATCGCCAACTTTTAGGCCTTTTGGAGCAATGATATAGCTCTTTTCTCCGTCTTCATACTGAATGAGAGCTATGAATGATGTTCTGTTTGGATCATACTCCAAGCTTAGAACTGTTGCTGGTACATCGAACTTTTGACGCTTAAAGTCTATTACACGGTATTTTCTGCGATTTCCGCCGCCGTGATGTCTGACTGTTATCTTTCCGTAGCTGTTGCGCCCTGCCTTTTTCTTCAAAGGCTGTAAAAGACTCTTTTCAGGTTCTTTCTTGCTGAGCCCGGAATAATCTACAACCGACATATTTCTTCTGGATGGGGTAGTCGGTTTATAGTTCTTTATCGCCATTTACTTTTTCCTCCTATTCCTTGATTACATTATGCCTTCGAAGAACTCTATTGTTTTGCTATCTTCTGTGAGTGTTACTACTGCCTTTTTCCAAGATGGCGTGTAACCTTGAGTTCTGCCCTGGCGGCGCAAACGTCCTCTTACGCTTATTGTGTTTACTTTGGAAACTTTAACACCGAAAAGCTCTTCAACTGCTGAAGCTATTTCGATTTTTCCTGCTCTCTTGTCTACTTTGAATGTGTATTTTTTATCAGCCATAGCAGACATACTTTTTTCGGTAATTATCGGCTTAATGATTATTTCTCTAGCGGTCATTATGCATATACCTCCTCAATCTTGCTAACTGCATCTTTAAGGATTATAAGCTTATCTGCATTGAGCATGTCATAGACATTGAGAGTGTTTACCTGTGTTGTCTTTACTCCCGGTATGTTGTTTGAAGATTTAATGATTTTCTTATCAACACTATCGAGAACTATCAAAGCTTTATTATCAACACCCAAGTTTGACAATATCTTGATTACTTCTTTAGTTGAGAAATCTTCAAGCTGCATATCCTGCAAAACTATGAGATTTTCATCTATAAGCTTTGAGGAGAATGCTGATTTCATTGCAAGTCTTCTGACTTTTTTATTCACAGAATAGCTGTAATCTCTAGGCTTCGGTGCGAAAGCAACTCCACCGTGAGTCCACTGAACATTTCTTGTAGAACCATGTCTTGCTCTACCTGTTCCTTTTTGGCGCCATGGTTTCTTACCACCACCAGAAACTTCGCTGCTTGTAAGTGCTGACTGTGTTCCTTGTCTTCTGTTTGCTAGGTGATTTACTACTACTTCGTGCATAACAGCAACATTTGGCTCTATGCCGAATATAGCATCGGAAATATTAAGCTCTTCGACTTTATTTCCGTTTCTATCCATAACTTCTACTTTTGGCATTTAAACTTCCTCCTTCCCTTATCCTTTTATTGCGTCGTGGAGTATAACTGTTCCGCCGTTAGGACCAGGAATTGCTCCCTTTACTGCGATTATATTATTTTGTTCGTCTATCTTGACTATTGTAAGATTCTGAACAGTAACTCTTTCGTTACCTTTGTGACCGGCCATCTTCTTACCAGGGAAAACCCTTGATGGATCTGAACAGCAACCTATTGAACCGCCGCGACGTGCATTAGGACCTGTACCATGTGATTCTTTAAGTCTTCCGAAGTTCCAGCGTTTGATAACACCTGCTGTACCTTTACCTTTGCTGGTTCCAGTAACATCTATTTTTTCGCCTACTTCAAATGCTCCGACCTTTACAAGATCTCCGACATTGTAGTCTGCTATGTTTTCAAACCTGAATTCCCTCAAAATTTTCTTTGGTGCCACATCATTTCTTGAAAAATGGCCACTTTGAGGCTTGTTAACCTTCTGAGCTTTTAAGTCTTTGTAACCCATCTGAACAGCGTCATAACCATCTGTTTCAACTGTCTTTTTCTGAGAGATCACACACGGACCTGCTTCGATAACAGTTACAGGAATTACTTGGCCTTTTTCGCCGAAAATCTGTGTCATACCGATTTTCTTTCCGATTATTCCTTTCTTCACTTCTTTTCCTCCTTGGTTGATTATTGGTTGGATTCATATAAAATCCAACTTGACCACCTTTCCAACAATTCGTAGATTATAGTTTGATTTCTATGTCTACGCCTGCAGGAAGTTCGAGATTCGTTAAAGAATCAACAGTTTTGTTAGACGGTCTTAATATGTCTATCAATCTCTTATGTGTTCTCATCTCAAACTGCTCGCGGCTGTCCTTATGAATGTGATGTGAACGAAGGATTGTAACGACCTCTTTCTTCGTTGGTAGCGGTATCGGCCCGGAAATACGTGCGCCTGTGCGCTTTGCTGTTTGTATTATCCTTTCTACCGACCTATCAACCAACTGATGATCATAACCCTTTACTTTGATCCTTATCTTCTCTTTGACTGCCAAATTGATCGCCTCCTTTAACTTTTTCATTCAAAATGCAGGAGTATTTTCTCTGGAAGTGAAAACTCTACACTTGGCCGGGTGTTTCATTTTCGCTTCCAAAAAAACCGGATTTATAAGCATAAATGCATAACAAACCCGGTCTAAGTCTATACAAGCTGTAAGCTAAACTTGCACAAACTAATTCTTAAATATTAAGCTTTCCACTTAATATCAAAGTTTGTTCGCCCGATGCCCGGACATACTCCACGGAAAAACCGGTCTAATACTAGACCGCAACCTCCCGCTTCATCGCATTTTCATGATCTTAACAGTCACAATTTGTTATTATACAGTATCTTTTATTTTTTTGCAAGTCGAATAGAGCGTGGTCTTTACCAAATTAATAATTACTTCCCTAAGCTTCTAAAAAGATTCCCATTTTTTTTTAGTGTGTGTTATATTCTTCGATTGTTGTAATAAGGGTACTCCATAATCTTCAGCAGCTTTAACAAATGTTTTATACCTTTCCCTTTCCCATTCATTTTCACTATTTTTATTAGGGCTACCCCAATAACTTAGATCTATGAACTGATTAAAATAAATCCTCTCCTTTTTTTCTTCTCCTCTGCTATTAGTAGCTACTATTATAATCCCATATTCTGTGTACACTTTAAAAAGAACGTCAATAAAAACCTCAAAGTTCCCCTGAAATACTCCTGTGCCATGTGAACCAAACGCAAAGATTCCTCTAGGTGTACGCTCACCTTTCCTAGAAAAAATATCACGAGCTATCATACAAAATGCTGTATATATATTCACAAAGCAATGGTAGTACTCATAATCTTTATCGCTTTCGCGTCGTTGATAGTTACCTCCTCCTTTTCTGTAATCTACAGCCGCTGAACTTACAATATTTATTGCTCTCTGAAGAGGATGGAATTTCGAAGTTTTGGGATCAAAATACGTTGATATGTCTCTAACCATCACACCACCTAAATTAGGACGACCTTCTAGAGCCTCAGTATGTTTATAATAATTCCATCCTTGCTCAGAACAGACCAAAGACATAAAAGCTTGCGGAAAAGCTCTAAGTGTGCTTTCTTCAAATGACCCACCAGTTCTGGTAGTGCATGCGCCACCAACACGCTCAGAGTTGGCTGAAGTTAAAACGTACAGAATGCTGTATTTTGCATATTCTGTCGTCATCATAATGTCTACAGACTCTGATCCGAAAAACTCTTTTGTATAATAACAGCACCCTCCATCATAAGTAAGCTCTATATTTGGAAAAACTTCCATATGAATTACAAATCTTGCATGTACGGTTTCTCCATATCCAAATTTATTCATTTCCAATTTTGTAATAACTGATATTCCTTTTCCTGCTCCGTTAAAAATTTGAATTTCTTGGGTATCTCTATAGTCATAATTATGGTTAACGTTAAACCATTCCACGTTTTCAGCGTTAAATTCTAAATCTCTAAATGTTGGACCTATTTCATCACGATTATACCCACGAATTGACTCTTTTAACATATAAGCAATGTGACACACAAGAGGATGTGCATATTCACAATATCTGAAAGTTCTTTTGGTTTTAGAGTCACAAATTTCATTTACTGTGAAGATTATATCTTGGTCTATTTCATTACCATGTCTGTAATTCCAAGTATTTAGATGATCGCCGCTTCCAAAGAAAAAATGCAAAAATTTAGATTTATGGATTTTATAAGTTTTAACTTTAATCCCGTCGCTGCATTCTAGATATGAATCGCTTATTTCTGATTCCCCTTCTAATAAATCAAACATGAATAACAATTCTGGTAAAATTTCGTTTGTATTATTATTATGAATGCGTGGGGGATGATCACACCCTACATGTTCATCCCTTGTACTCCGCGGAAGAGATACACGCCAATAATGATTAAAACTTTTTTTCTCCTCTTCCATGTTTTTACATTCTCTTTCAACGAAATCATACGCGTCGCTGCGCTTCTTCTTATTGTGAGATATTTCAGATAACATAGCAATTACAGGTATCTCAGAATCATTTGGTAACTTGCGATATTTTGGTGGAGGCACAGCTAAACTTCTATCGCTAAAATCACTAAAGCTTTCATCGTCGCTAAAATCGTCTCGCCTTTTCTTCTTATCGTCATATTTTTTAATCCGAGATTTTGAAGAAGATGGTTCATCCTTCCATTTGTGCCCTGAACCTTTCTTCTTGATACGCCCACCATCCCAGCTAGAACTTTCATCGTCGCTACTTTCCAACGGTTTGGAAGAAGATGGTTCATCCTTCCCTTTGCGCCCTGAACCTTTCTTCTTGCTACGCCCATCATCATCATCGCTAAAGCTTTCATCGTCGCTACTTTCCAAATCTTTGGAAGAAAATGATTCATCCTCAGAAGAGTCTTGCCTATTCCTATTACTGCCATGTTTTTTAGTCCGAGGTTTGGAAGAAGACTGTTTATCCAAATCCCCCAAACCCAGGTCTCCAATCAACCTTTTATCTCTTCTTTCATCGTAACCAAAAAAAGTAATTGAAATAAGTTTATTAAGAGGTACATCTTTTTCCTCAAATTTTACCTTCGTCGTATTATATATCTCAAAAAATGTTCGAACGAATTCTTTATATTCTTCTTCTGATAAGAAGCTTTCCACAGGAAAATCAAACATAATATGATCAATTTTCATTTCAATGGCCTTGAGAAAGCTAAGCCTAATATAGTCAGTGTACTCGGCACCTTGGCCTAAACTTGCCTTATATTTTTCCAGTGTAAATACGCTAATTGGCTTGCCTTTCATACCACTTTTAGCCAAGTTTGGAGCAAGTGTAAAACTCCTATCCATTTGGTCTCTACTAGCAGCAAGCAAATAATATAGATAAGACTGGGGAAAATAGGACAATATCTCCTTGCCAAGCCTTCCCGTCGGGTACCCACGGCCTTTAACTTGCGGATTCGGAACAAATAATGCCATTTTCATTTTTCCCTTGCTTTTGAAAAGTGAGTCAAATTCTATGCTTTCTGCCTCACCTGTACCAATCACTCTTCTCGTATATAGAAGCGGCTTTGACTTTTCCCTATAGTTACGGTTAAAATAATCACCAAAACCATCATAGGCAGACCAATCTATCGCCTCGCAATACTCTTCGCTATCCCCGTGATTGAATTTCTTTTCTACTTTTTGCCAAAGAGAGTAACATGGGTCGCTGTAACGGGATAGCATACTTAGAACATTAATACGGTTTTTGTTTTCAAATGCTAAACTAAGATAAAATTGTGCAAAATCAGATACATGTTCTATTTGTTTAAAATTGCCTTCTTTGTCGACCCTAACCTCGATGGCAGACTCGTCACTAAAAAGCATATCACAAGTAAGAGCTTCTCCTATAAATCTATGTGCAAATTCTTCATTAGACAAAGAAAGTAAAGATTCACCATTGGGCATTTTCTTCTCTTCAAAACTATAAGCACGAGTATTAGTATCAGTATCAGTATCATAAACAGGACTTATCATCTTACTGACACATTCATTCAAATTTGTAGTGCCATTCAATGACCTCAAATTTTCTCCTAAAACGGAGATTGTCACTGCACGATCGGAGTTAGCCAGTTCCCATCCAGAAATAAGTAACCTATCAAGATGGTATGCGAAATTATTAACACTAACATAACGTCCATCTGCGTTTATAAATGGGTCCAATTGTTTACTATTAACACAAATATATTCTCCCAGACCAAGATCTTTTTCAATATCAAGTTTATTAACACTAAGTTTATTAACAATGTTATCAGCTTCTTCAGTACAATGTCTAAAGTTAGGAGCATGCCTATATGCGCTTGTACACAAATCTTCAAACTCCGGTGAATTGACTGTATTCCTAAAAACTGTAGAAAAAGCTTCGTTTTGATGAATTAAACGTAAGCCATCATCTGAGATAAAAGATCCATCTTCATCGAATTCGATTGTAGCAGTTTCTTTTTTCCAACCAATAAGCCTGGCTTCACGATCAATTACTATACAACAACCTCTACCAGCTCCTCCATTCGTTTCTGTTGTTACTCTCTTTATTTTTACTCCTTGTCCTCCAAAATAACGCTTTCGCATTGCAACTCTAACCGTGACCAACCCAACACCAACACCAGCAGCAACCTCTTCGAGCTGAGCAATAGATAAAGTATCACTTTCATTTTCAGCAACCCCATCAGATAGCTGTTTTCTTAATTCCTCAGCTGTGATATTTAAATTTAATTCTTTCAATAAAGCGTCAAATTCTTCTTCATCCCTGCACTCAATAAGACGCAGTAAAATGCTATCAGGCAAAGACATATTGTACCCCCCCCCCCAGGAAAAACTTCCCTACTGAAACATTCTATTTATAGTATACTAAAGTCATCCCCATCAAACAAGTTATTAAATTAAAAATTTAAGCACAGAAACACACATCTGAATATAGCTAGTGATTATCTACAAAAAAACAAAACATTTATCAATGAAAAAAAGAGGTTTGCTATCAGTTTTAAGCCCTTTCAACTCTTAGAAAGAAGTTCTCACTCTGTTTGGTGTAAGAAATGATTTTTCATTGTGTTTGGCGTAATGTTAATGATGGCGGGTTTGTAAAATTTTCAAACTTTATGGTATAATTATCTAGGTGGAATTTGCGATTTTCTACTGAATGTTCATATGGTTCATATGTTAGCATAGTGAGGTAAGGTAAGATATGGATACTGATAAGATAAAGGTAGTTATAAATAATAGACAAAGAGTTGTAGGTATGCCTTCTGGCTTGCGTCTAGCAATCAGGAAAGGTTGTATAGCGGTTTTAAAATCTGAGGATTTTACAGGCTGTGCACAAGTTAGTGTTTCTTTGGTAAATAACGAAGAAATACAAAAATTAAACAAAATTCATAGAAACATAGATGAAGTAACAGATGTGCTTTCTTTCCCGCTTGGCGAAAATGGTGTATATGACATAGACCCCGGTACTAATGCGAAGATGCTCGGAGATATTGTTATATCTGCCGAAAAAGCCAAAGAACAAGCAGAATCTCACTTACATCAATTTTCAGAAGAAGTTGTATATCTTGCTGTTCATGCAATGTTCCATCTTCTTGGTTATGACCATGCAGATGGTAAAAGCAAAGCTCAAATGCGTGAAAAAGAGGGACATGTCTTGGGATTATTAGGTTTTAATCCTGCTGTTTCATTTATAATGTAAAATCTATTATGAGAATTTTTAAAAGTTTTGCACTTGCTTTTTCAGGAATTTTACACTGTATACATAACGAACGTCATATGCGCATACACACGGTAGTGACGATTTATGTTTTTTGTTTTTCATATTTTTTTCATTTCACTGATGTAGAATACATTTTGTTGTGCTTAACTGTAAGTTCTGTCTTATGTGCAGAAGTATTTAATACAGCTATAGAGGAAATAACAGATCTTTCTTCTTATGGTTACAACCCCCTAGCTAAACTTTCTAAGGATATAGCTGCGGGAGCAGTTTTGTTGTGTTCGTTTTTTGCACTTGTCATAGGATTTGTTCTATTTTTTAGGCCTCAGTATTATCTTGATGTGTTTTACTTCATGTTGAGTCCTATCTGGCATTTAGCCGTGTTTGTTTTGTTGACAATTTTAGCGATACTCTATATCGCACTGGGGCCTGCAGGTTTTGCACAGTTTTTTAAACTAAGTCGAAAAAAAATTAAAAAGGACTAATTTTATGAAACAGAAAACAGCATTTATTTCTATAATCGGAAGTCCTAATGTTGGTAAATCATCATTATTGAATATATTGCTAGGACAAAAAATTTCAATCGTATCTAAGAAAGCTCAAACAACTAGGACGAAAATTACAGGGATATTAACACAAGATGATACGCAGCTTGTATTTGTTGATACGCCGGGTATGCACAAACAAAAAAATAAGCTTGGAGATTATATGCTTCAAAGTATAAATACAGCTTTAAGATCTGTAGATTTTATAATGTTTGTTGTGCAGGCTGGCAAAGAAATTAACGAAGCAGAAAAACAGCTGATAAAACGCTTTGAAAGTTTAAATTTAAAAGTAGTTCTTGTATTAAATAAAATAGACCTTATAAAAAATAAAGAAATACTCCTTGAACAGATAAAGCAGCTTAATGATTTATTTGCATTTGAAGCATGCATTCCAGTGAGTGCAAAAACTTCAGAAGGGTTAGAAAAACTCAAAGCTGTACTTTGCTCTTTGGCCAAAGAGGGAAATTTTATGTTTGAGGAGGATGACCTCACAGACCAGCCAGAGAGAGTTTTAGTAAGTGAGATTATCAGGGAAAAAGCTCTGAGAGCTTTAGGACAGGAAGTACCACATGGTATAGCTGTTGTTGTTGAAAAAATGAAAGAACGAGAAGATAAAAATATCCTAGATATAGATGCTAATTTATATTGTGAAAAACAAGGGCACAAATCTATAATAATAGGAAAAAAAGGCGAAAAACTTAAGTCAATAGGAAGTAAAGCAAGGTTAGAGTTAGAAAATTTTTTTGATTGTAAAATAAATCTATCGCTATGGGTCAAGGTGAGAGAAAATTGGCGCAATAATAGCTCCTTACTTGTAAATTTTGGCTTTGACAAAAAAGAACTTTAAACCAAACAAAATTTACCTAAAATATAAAGACATCCTTTGCAAACAGCTAATAGTAAGTAAAACTATTTGTTAACAAAAAAGGAGTTTTTATAAATGGATATAGAAAATGCTTGGTATGAATTTGAAAAAACCGGAAAAATAGAAAGTTACTTGCACTATAAAGATCTATGTGATTCCCTTGCAAATTCACAAGGCAAGGTTGATGAAGATGATATAAAACAAACTCCCTCTTAGACCATATTTGTTAGCTTAGGTGTAGCATGATAATAAATACAAAAGGATTGGTAATAAAAGAACAAACTATAAAAGAAAGTGACAAATTAATAACCATACTTACTGAGCGTGGTATAATTAGGGCTTTTGTGTCAAATGCAAAAAGATTAAAAAGTAAAAATTTATCATCGACAGGTTTGATGTGTTACTCCGAATTTACCATTTATAAAAGTAAAGATAAATATATAATTAATGATTCTAATATTATTGAACCGTTTTTTAATTTGAGAAAAGATATAACTAAGCTTAGTTTAGTACAGTATTTCTGTGAACTTGCCGCAGCAGTTTCTAGGGGAGAAGAAAGTACTAAAGAACTCTTAAAACTTGTTTTAAACGCTATATATATACTGCTAAAATGCTCTGAAAGTACAGATATAATCAAAATTAAAGCTATCGTAGAGATAAGGCTTATGTGCATAAGCGGCTTTATGCCTGATCTTATTTGTTGTAAGAATTGCAACAAATACGAAGATGAGCATGTGTTTTTTGTCCTAAACAAAGGAATATTGTATTGCAGTGAATGTTATGATGAAAGTATTAACAAATCAAAGGTTGTAGTTTTAAATCAAAGTTCACTTTTAGCATTTAGGCATATAGTTTATTCCGATTTTAATAAAATTTTTAATTTCAATTTAAAAGGAGAAAGTTTATCTATGCTATCAAAAGTAGCTGAAAGCTATGTTTTAGATACGCTTGATATCTCCTTTGGTACTTTGGAATTTTATAAGTCTATTATTTTGTAAATTTATAAAAAGATGAGTTTTGTTACTTTTGAAGGATTAAATACCTATGATCGAAAAAAAACATTGTCAAACATTAGAGTTCGATAAAATATTAAAGATGTTATCTCATGAAGCAGGGAGTAAAAGGGGAAGAGATTTGTGTCTGGGAATTTTCCCTTCTGATAGCCTAAAAGAAACAACTAGACTTATTGAGCAGAGTAAAGATGCATATACTTTGCTTGCTCGTTTTGGCTCACCTAGTTTTTCTTTATTAGAAGATGTTTCAGAAGCTTTGGATAGGGCAAGTTCTGGCGGAAGTCTTAGTACTATTGAGCTAATAAAAGTAGCGAGTACTTTGCATAACTTTAGAACTCTGAAAAAATGGAAAACTCAAGATAAATATGGTACGAAGTCGCTTGATAATTTTTTCGATGCTTTGTATAGCAATAAATATTTAGAAAGCAAAATAAATTCTTCCATAATCTCAGAAACCGAAATAGCGGATAATGCATCTAATACTCTTTTTGAGCTGAGAAAAAAGATAAGATTTTTGCAAAACAATATAAAGCAAAAACTTGATAAAATGACAAAAAATATAAATACAACAAAGTATCTGCAAGAAAATATAGTTACTATGAGAGCTGGAAGATATGTTATACCCGTAAAATCAGAATATAAAGCTAATATTCCAGGGCTTGTGCATGATGCTTCGGCTAGTGGTTCGACTTTATTTGTAGAACCTATGGCTGTAGTTGAAGCTAATAATTCCCTAAAAGAGCTAATATCAAAAGAAAATGCAGAAATAGAAAGAATACTATTTGAACTTTCACAAGAGGTTGCAAGTTTTTCTGATGAAATTTTAAAAAGTTTTAATATTGCAGTAAGTTTGGATGTCATTTTTGCCAAGGCAAATTTAGCATACAAAATGAAAGCCTCTGTTCCCAAATTAAACAACGAAGGCAGAATAGTTCTAAAAAAAGCTAGGCATCCATTAATCTCTGCAGATAAAGTCAAACCAGTTGACATAGAGTTGGGAATAAAATTTGATGCTTTGATTATAACTGGACCAAATACTGGAGGGAAAACAGTTTGCCTAAAAACGATTGGCCTTTTCTCTCTCATGGCTATGTCCGGTCTTTTAATCCCTGCAGCAGAGGGAAGTGAAATTTCAGTATTTGATAATATACTCACTGATATAGGTGACGAGCAAAGTATCGAGAATTCACTTTCTACCTTTTCCTCTCATATGAGCAATATTATAAATATAATAAATAAATCTGACGAACAAAGTCTTGTACTTTTAGATGAACTAGGTTCGGGAACCGATCCAGCTGAAGGCGCAACTTTAGCTATGGCGATAATAGAAAAATTATTATCTCAAAAGAGCAAGATAGTATGTACGACTCATTATACAGAACTTAAAACTTTTGCCATACAAAAATCACGTGTTGAGAACGCTTGCTGCGAGTTTAGCATAAAAACAATGCAGCCTACTTATAAGCTTTTAATCGGTACCGCCGGAAGCTCAAATGCTTTTGCTATATGTCAAAAATTGGGCCTTTCTCAAGGGATTATCTTAAAAGCAAAATCTATGTTATCTGAAAATAATGCTAGGTTTGAAAATGCTTTGAAAACAATAGAAAAGCAAACTCAAATTTTAAAAGATAAAGAACTAAAGTGTGATATCTTAATAAACCAAAATATGAAACTAAAAAAAGAAAATAAAGCTAAAAGTCTAGCCCTCAAAGGAGAACTTTCTAAAGAATTAAAAAAACAAAAAGAAATAGCTAAACATATTGTCGAAAGAGCGATAGAAAAATCGAACATTCTCTTGGATGAACTAAAACAGCTTTTGAAAGATAAAAAATCGCTAACTCCTCAGAAAAAATCTGAAATCAATTCAAAAATAAAAAAATTGCAAGATGAGTTTGATCCTGTAAGCAAAGAAAAAGAAATACTCTCTGACAAAGCACAGCAAAATTTTAGAGAAGGCGATAGCGTGCTTATACAAAATATAAATACCGAGGCTATTATTTTGGAATTATGCGGGAAAGATCAAGCTTTAGTTAAGGCTGGTTCTATGAAAACGAGAGTGAAACTTGAAAATTTAAAGACTTTAAAGCATAAAGAGAAAATAAAAACAGGTGTGTCTATTTCAGTAAATAGCAACAATGCTTCAGGAGAAGAGCTAACTAGACTTGATCTTAGAGGACAAAATATAAGTGAATCAATAATAGAAATAGATAAGTTTATTGATAACGCCTTGCTATGTAAGTTAAATAGAATAAGTATTATACACGGAAAAGGTAGTGGAAAATTAAGAAACGCTGTACATAAACACCTAAATACTCACTCGTCTGTGCAAAATTATAGGCTCGGTAATTTCGGTGAGGGAGATTCAGGAGTAACTATAGTGGAGTTGGGGTGAGATGAATATAATTACACAGTTAATCTGTAAAATGTATTATATAAAAAATTATTTCAATATAATTATATCTTCCCTGTAAGGACCGTTAGCGACGAAAGCTATTGGTATATCGATATAATCTTCCACAAACTTTATATAATTTTTACAGGCGTGAGGGAGATCCTCGAATTTTTTTATTCCTCTTATATCACATTTCCATCCGGGAAATTTTTCTAATACTGGTTTAGCCTTTTTCAATTTGCTGTTAACGGAGAATTTTTTAGTCAAATATCCATCTATATCGTAAGCCACACACACAGGTATTTCGTCCAAGTACGATAGGGCGTCGAGCACAGTTAAGGCAATTTTTGTCGTTCCCTGAACTCTACAACCATACCTAGTAGCGACTAAATCTAACCAGCCCATTCTTCTGGGTCTGCCTGTAGTAGCACCATATTCACCGCTATCTCCGCCGTTTTGTCTTAACATTTGTGCATCTTCGCCGAATATCTCACTAACAAACACTCCTTCACCTACGGCACTAGAGTAAGCTTTTACTACGGTGATAACTTCATCTATATTAGCGATTAGGCCACTTCCTACAGCTGCATATGGAGCTATGGTATTTGATGATGTAACCATAGGATATATTCCAAAATCCAAATCTTTCAAAGCGCCTAATTGCCCTTCAAGCAATATATACTTATTTTGCTTATGGGCCTCATATAAATATTCCACAGTATCGCAAACGAAAGGTTCTAGTATAGCTTTATACTCCATTAATTTATCGAACATATCATCTATTTTAATTAAAGGTTTCTTATATAATTCTTTAAGTATGGCATTTTTTATAGCTAAAACCCTATTTAATTTTTCTTTAAGATAAACTTTATCTTCAAAGAGTTCACTGACTTGGAATCCAATTTTGGAAACTTTATCTGAGTAGAATGGGGCTATACCTGATTTTGTAGAACCGAATTTATTGTCGAGCAGGCGAGCTTCTTCATACTCATCAAACAGAATATGATAAGGCATTACTATTTGGGCTCTATCCGAAACCAAAATCTTACCCATATTTACATTTCTGGATTTAAGCATATCTATTTCTTTTTTTAAAGTTTCAACACTTAAGGCAACACCATTGCCTATTATATTAACTGTATTTTCATTAAAAATTCCTGAAGGAAGTTGATGCATTGCAAATTTTCCGTAATCGTTTATTATAGTATGTCCAGCGTTACTTCCTCCCTGAAAACGAATTACAATATCGGCTTCTTGTGCTAGAAAATCAGTTATTTTTCCTTTTCCTTCATCGCCCCAATTAGCACCAACTATAGCTTTTATCATTTCTACCATACCTGTTCTTCATAAATTTACAGAGTCTTTATACTCGCTTGTTTTATAATCTTTTAAAATACTTTCTTTCACAGACTTTACAAATTCTTCTGTTTGTTGTTCTGCACAGCCGGTATAAGACTTGGCATCGGTTAAAGTTAATAGCTGTTCTCTAGAAAGAGGAATATTATTATCATCTGCGAGAAATGATAATAATTTATTCTCTTCACCACTTTCCTTGATAAGTCTGGAAGCTTCCATAGAATGTTTTCTTATCAATTCATGAATAGTTTGTCTATCTGCACCTAGTTTAACACAATCCATCATTATATTTTCAGTGGCCATAAATGGCATTTCTTTGTTTAAATTTGATTCTATAACTTTTGGATAAACAACTAGCCCAGATGCAATATTGATGTATAACTCAAGCAGTGCATCTGTTGCAAGAAAAGCCTCTGATACACTTATACGCTTATTTGCGGAATCATCTAAAGTTCTCTCAAACCACTGAGATGCCTGTGTAATAGCCGGATTTAAACTATCTATCATTACATAGCGAGCTATAGCTGCCATTCTTTCGCTCCTAACAGGATTTCTCTTATAAGCCATTGCCGAAGAGCCAACCTGCTTATTTTCGAAAGGCTCCTCTACTTCTTTTAAATGTTGCATAAGACGAATATCATTAGAAAATTTAGCACAACTCTGAGCAATTCCACTCAAAATATTTAAAGCTTTCGAATCTAGTTTTCTTGTATAAGTCTGCCCAGATACCTCAAAACATTCACTAAAACCCATGTAATTTGCGATTAAAGCATCTAATTTTTTAACTTTGCTATAGTCACCATCAAAAAGCTTCATAAAACTTGCCTGAGTTCCTGTTGTCCCTTTGCATCCTAGTAATTTGATATTGTCAATAAAATAAATGATATCTTCAAAATCTAAAACTAAATCTTGTATCCAAAGTGTCGTTCTTTTGCCTAATGTTGTTGGTTGAGCTGCTTGAAAATGAGTATAAGCCTGTATAGGTAAATCTTTATATTTAAAAGCGAATTCACAAAGTACGTGTATAAGCTTCAAAATTTTTTCTTTCAAAAGCTTCATAGCTTTGTGCATTATTATTATATCCGTATTATCTCCTACATAACATGAAGTCGCTCCTAGATGTATTATAGGTTTAGCTTTAGGACATTGTAAGCCAAAGGCATAAATATGAGCCATTACATCGTGGCAAATCTCTTGTTCTTTGAGATTGGCATCTTCATAATTTATATTATCTTGGTATTTCTGCATTTCTTCTATCTGTTCATTAGAAATATCAAGACCTAGATCTTTTTCTGCTTTCGCTAAAGTTATCCACAATTTACGAAAAGTTCTAAATTTCATATCTTGCGAAAAGATATATTGCATTTCTTTGCTTGCGTATCTGGAACTAAAAGGAGAAACATACTTATCATTCATTTTCAAAAACCTCAACAAAGCAAATACAGGACGCGAGTTTTCCTCGCCCCCTGTATTTTAAATTTTTCTTTATATCGAGATGTTATTTTATCATGCTTTGAACTTCTTCTGCGAAATTATCTTCTTTTTTCTCGATACCTTCACCTTTTTCAAAGCGAACAAAATCAATAATCTTAATCTCTCCGCCTAATTCTTTGGCCTTCATTTGAGTATATTTATTCACATCCAGGTCATTATCCTTAACGAAGAGCTGATTGATAAGGCAATTTTCTTTATAAAATTTAGACATTTTACCATTTACTATTTTTTCTGCTATATTCGCAGGTTTGCCCTCGTTTATGACCTGCTCGGTTAAGATTTTTCTCTCATGTTCCAAAACATCTGAAGGAACTGAATCAGCATCAAGGAAACCAGGATTAACTGCCGCAATCTGCATAGCAATGTCTTTAGCGTATTCCTTGAAGCCATCCTTTGCTGCAACAGCATCATCTGTATCAAACTTAACCATAACACCGATACGTCCACCAGCATGAACATAAGTAGAAACTACTCCATCCATTCTCTTAAAGCGACGGATTTGAATGTTTTCACCAATAGTAACAATTTTATCCTGAAGTAAATCAGCAATAGTCATATCACTACCAGAAGCAACACAATTTTTTAATTCCTCTATATCACTAGGATTTTTTTCTAAAATAGTATTGGCACAGATTTGAACAAAATTTTGGAAATCTGCGTTTTTAGCTACGAAATCTGTTTCAGCGTTTATCTCAACAACTACACCAGTTTTCCCATTAGCATCAGTACAAGCGTAAGCTACACCTTCTGCAGCTACGCGTCCTGCCTTTTTAGCAGCTTTTGCTAAACCCTTTTCTCTTAAAATATCAACTGCCTTGTCCATATCTCCACAAGCTTCTGTAAGAGCTTTTTTACAGTCCATCATACCACAGCTAGTTTTAGCTCTTAAAGCTGCAACATCTTTTGCTGAAAAAGCGGCCATTATATCAAACATCTCCTTGTAAAACTTTATATAATCTAATTTATTCTGCTTCAGTAGTGGTCTCAGCAGTAGCTTATGTTTCTTTATTTGTACTTTCTTCAGCTTCTGTTTCCTTATCATCTGAAGAAGCAATATTTTCTTCCGGCTTTGTTTCCTTACTATTATCAGCCATAGCAGTTTCCATTTCTTCAGCGGTAAGACCTTCTCTGCCTTCAACAATCGCATTAGCCACAACCGAAGTAAGAAGTTTTACTGCACGAATAGCGTCATCATTACCAGGGATAACATAATCTATTTCATCTGGGTCACAGTTTGTGTCAACTATAGCGATAATTGGAATTCCTAACTTTTTAGCTTCAGCGACTGCTATTCTTTCTTTTCTTGGGTCTACTACGAACAACGCACTAGGTAGAGATTTCATTTCTGTAATTCCACCTATAAATTTTTCAAGCTTTTCTATTTCCAAATTTAGTCTGGTAACTTCTTTTTTAGGGAGAAGCTCAAACGTTCCGTCTTCTTTCATACCATTGAGTTGTTTTAGTCTTTCCACTCTTTTACGTATGGTGGAAAAGTTAGTGAGCATACCTCCAAGCCATCTTGCGTTCACATAGTAAGCTCCGGCTCTTTTAGCTTCTTCCTTCACAGAATCTTGTGCCTGCTTTTTGGTCCCAACAAACAGAACTGTGCCATCATTTTCTGATAACTCTTTGACAAAATTGTAAGCTTTATCAATTTTTCTGACTGTTTTTTGTAGGTCTATGATATGAATACCATTGCGCTCTGTGAAGATGTATTTGTCCATTTTCGGGTTCCATCTTCTTGTTTGGTGACCAAAGTGAACACCAGATTCTAAAAGTTGCTTCATAGATACTACTGCCATTTTAAATCCTCCTTAGGTTAAACCGCCGCCAGCATACAAATTTAGCTTCTTAAACTCATAAAAGCACCACAAAGCCATGCTAACGTGTGTTTTTATAAAGCGTGAAAATTATAGCACACTTAAATAAATTTAACAAGTGTGTGGGAAATAGAGAACCACTCAAAATAATATGTGCAAGAAAGCTCATCCCTGCTTGGCGCAGTTTTGAGAGTTATTTTTAGAATAGCCACACACAACCATCAATTTTTTAGTCTTATCTACTGCCTTTATGGTATTAAGTGGAGTTTTTTTAATTTAAAGGCCCTTTGTTCAGTGATTACCGAGCTTTTCCTGCTTGGGAATGTTTTTGTCCAAGGAAGTACTCTAAATGGATCTCTGTATGTTTTTGCTCTGGAGATGTAGTGGCGAAGCATAGCAATAGGATATAATACCAGAGACACGGGTACAAGCAAAGCATACTGCAAAGCCACATCCACCTTTTCAAGCAGTGTCCTGCTACGGTATGAGGTCGATTCATCATCGTGCGAAATACTGTCTTCAACAACGTCATTGACGCAATCCCAAGCGTCAGCTACGCTAGCAATCAAGCCTGTTATGGCATACACTCCACAAAACGCAGCTATAGCGGCACCAGGTATCAATATCCCAAGAGGTAAAGCGAGAATTGCTGCTGCCCCTCCGAGTATTGCCGC
>JAZUOT010000014.1:0-2650 GCA_045604805.1 Acutalibacteraceae bacterium
CCTTCCTTACCTTTTCACTATTCACTATTACTTATAACTTTGCCAAAAATCCCACCAATTAGTGAAGAATGAAGATTGAAAAAGTAAAAAGGGGCTGTTGCATTAAGCAGCGGTCAAAAACGAAAAAAGGTGGATACTCAATACCGAAAGGTATTGAGTATCCACTCGCTTTATGATATAATTTAATTGCAAACAAACCACACATAAAGCGAGGTAATTATACAACAATGAGAACAAGAAGTCAAGTAGTTTTGCCATTAGATTTAGAAATAAAAATAAAAAAAGATGATAAAGTGTTTTTAATGCACGAAATATGCGAACAATTGGATTATACAGCACTGTATAAAACATATTTGAGAAAATGGAGAAAAATAGATCCGTCCGTAATATTTGAATTGATAGTATTCGGATATATGAATGGAAAATATTCAAGTCGTGATATAGAAGATGTATGCTACAACGATATACGATTTATGTGGATATTGCAAGGAGAACCAGTACCAGATCATACTACCATATCAAGATTTTCAAGTAAAAAGCTTGAAGATGTTATGGAAAACTTGTTTTATCAATTCGTAGAAAAGCTTCACGAAATGGGAGAAGTGAAATTTGAAAACATCTTTGTTGATGGCACAAAAATAGAAGCAAATGCAAACAAATATACGTTTGTATGGAAAAAAGCAGTAGAGAAAAACCTGACGAAGCTAAATGGAAAAATAGAATCATTGATACCCATATTAGCAGAAAGATACTGCTTTGAAAAGTATTTAACTTTATCTGAAAGCTACGAGTATTTAATGCAAAAAGCAACAGCAATAGAGCTTGTATTTTCATCTGGTAAAGGTAAACATAAAACACAGCTTCAAAAAGATATAGAATTGCTTGGAGCATATTGGGAAAAGAAAATAGAATACGAAAAAAAGCTTGGAAAAATGCCAAACAGAAACAGTTATTCTAAAACTGATATAGATGCAACCTTCATGAGAATGAAAGATGATTACATGAAAAACGGTCAGTTAAAGCCAGGATATAATATACAGATTGGTGTTGAAAGTGAATACATAGTAGGAGTAGGCTCATTTACTAATCCTACTGACGTTCAAACGTTAATACCATTTTTAGAGAGAATATACAACCATACGCATAAGCGTTTTAATCAAGTGATAGCTGATGCAGGATACGAAAGCATAGAAAACTATTTGTATCTATACGAAAACAAGCAGAAGTGTTTTATCAAACCTACAAATTATGAGATAGGAAAAACAAGAAAATACAAAAACGATAAATACTTTGTGGAACATCTAACCTATGATAAGGAGAAAGATGAATATATTTGTCCACTTGGTGATAAATTGTTTTTGAGTGGCATTGGTCACAGAAAAACCGCAAACGGATATGAAACGAGAACAAAATACTACCGAAACGAAAGTTGTGGTAGTTGCCCACACTTTGGAAAGTGTCATAGTTCTAAAAAGGGCTTCAGAACGATTAAGGTTACAGAAAACTTCAATGAATTTAGAAAAAAAGCCTACGAAAACATAACATCGGAAGAAGGAATATTACTCAGAGTTAATCGTTCGATACAAGTTGAGGGTGCTTTTGGCGTTTTAAAGCAAGATTACGGTTTCAGAAGATTTTTAATGCGAGGAAAGAAGAATATTGAAACTCAATTTTTTCTTCTTGCTTTTGCATTTAACGTAAATAAGTTGTATAACAAGAAAAAAACAGGTAGAATTGGTATAGATTTGTTCCAACTTGAAGCATCATAGACAATTTTAAAATCGAATATTTAGCCTTAAAAAAAGAGGTTTTTACACCTCTCTTTTCGTTATGCAATTTTTATCCTCTTTTTGAGGATTTTTTTGTTTTTTGCATCATTTTTCCTTCAACAAACTAAAAAGCTGTTGCTAATGCGAATTTTTTTCGCACTTGCAACAGCCCCGTTTTTTTATACTATTTTATTTCTCGTTCCCCGTTTTGGAACGCAAACTTTATTTTAAAGTAGTCCGTTGCGGTAACAACTCCGTCATTGTTAACGTCTGCGGCGGCGAATTGTGCGCCATCAAGATGTTTGAGCTTTTTGAAATATCTTAAAACTGTTTGATAGTCTGTTTGGGAAATAATGCCATCTCCGTTTATATCGCCCTTAACTGCAACTGTGTATTCTGTGCCGTCAATAGTGATAGTGCAACCTGTTCCGATAAATTTGTCGAAAGACTCGTTCATTCCCTCGGAGTATGAGTCTTTAATATCCGCATTTTTTCCTATACTTGCCATAACCTCGGAAACGGTGGATTTGGAAGAAACCTCAGTAGCGAAATTTCTCGTTTCATCAAACAATACGTTGGTAATTGATTTGAAAGTGAAATTGTTTTTCTTTGCATATTTTTCTGCATAAGAGCCAACGTAACCGCAAATTGTCATTGATTTGTCACAACCTGTAAAAGCTGTTGATGAAATTGATTTTACTGCCGCAGGAATAATTATCTCGTTAAGAGATTTTTTGTTCTTAAAGGAGTTTGCACGAATGGAAGTCACTCCCGCAGGGATAGTTACAATTTTCGAATTGCCTGTGTACTGTTCAACAGCACTGCCCGCTACAACGTAATCGAAGTCTTTAAGAACTGTAACCTCACATTCAACGCCCATT
>JAZUOT010000015.1:0-50874 GCA_045604805.1 Acutalibacteraceae bacterium
CTATCGATATATTTCCACCTGCACAAATCGCCTCTGCCTCCTCCCCCGTGGTAGAGGCGTTCACGTTGCTGCTATCTATCGTTATATTTCCACCTGCACCAATCGCAAATGTATACTCCCCCGTGGTAGAGGCGTCCACATTGCTGCTATCTATCGATATATTTCCTTCTGCATAAATCGCCTCTGCCTCCTCCCCCTCGGTAGAGGCGTTCACATTGCTGCTATCTATCGTTATATTTCCATCTGTACAAATCGCATCTGCATACTCCCCCGTGGTAGAGGCGGTCACTGTGCTGTTGTTATCTATCGTTATACTTCCGCTATATGCCCAAATCGCATCTGCCTCCTCCCCCGTGGTAGAGGCGGTCACTGTGCTGCTATCTATCGTTATACTTCCTTCATATGCATAAATCGCAGATGCATTATCAGCATTAATTTCCAGCTCAGCATTTTTTATAGATAAATCACCATCATTGACGCGGATACCAGCACCATTCAGCGTGAGCTTTCCTGTGCCACTCAAAGCAAGACTTGAAGAATCATCCTCATCACTGTTTATGCCTACATATATTGCGTAAAGAGAAGTGGATTTTAAGGTTGAGGCTTTTTTTGTTTCTATACTCACGTGGCAGCTTCCCTCAGTCGATATGGCGGGCGAAGCTCCGCTGTTGATATTAGCACTATCTAAAACTAGCTTTAGTGGCTGAGATGCAGTTCCTACGCCAGCTGATACGCTTATATGGTTGGAAGTTGTTTTCCCTGTTATTTTTATCTCAGTAGCTAAAGGCGCGGTGTATGTATTTGAACCTTGCGTGATAGTTAGGTTACCTTTTTCATCCTTATCTATGTAGATGGAACCGTTTTTTATGTCAAGACCTTTATCTGGCAGGACAGCTGAAAGCTTTTCTGTTTTTTGCGTGGCTTCAGTTTTTGCAGTATCCTTCTCTGCTGCGCTTTTGCTGCTTTTTTCTTTAGCTGGAGCTTTGTTTGCCTCGCTTTTCTCAGCGCTGGTGGTTTTTTTCTCTGACTTGCTTTCAGTCTTTGCAGTTTCACTTTTTTCCTCTTCTTTTTTCGAAGAAGTGCTTTTCGATGTTTCTGATTCCTCAGAGGTGCTACTCTCGTTATCAGAGGCCGTTTCCGAGGCTTTAGCGCTATCATCAGCGCTAGATGCCCCCCCCCCTGCCACATAGCTACCCAGACCATGTATTAAGGGCTCGCTAGAGCTAAATATGAGCAAAAATGATAATACCAGTGCGGTTAATTTTAACGCCAATTTATTCATAAAAATATCTCCTCCATTTAGAGTTTAGACTGTTAGAGAGTTAGAGAATTAGAATGTTGGAATGTTGGAATTTCTATCCTCTAACCTCCAACCTCTAACCTCTAACTTCTAACCTCTAACTTCTAACTTCTAACTTCTAACTTCTAACTTCTAACCTCCAATTTCGTGCCTTTTCTACAAAATGTAGCACACATATACTAGATGTCTCCCATTCTACACTAAAATGACAGGTGTGTAAAGGTGCTCACATAAATTTACAGAATGAGATTCTTAATGTTTTTATTGATTATTTATTTTTTTCTGAGTTTCCATGGGTACACAAAGCCAATTTTTGAACCAAAATTTTTAAATTACCATAGAATGACCTATAAAGAATGATTTCTTTCGGAGGGGAATGAAATGGTAAGTAGTTTTGCTGTAATAGGTGGGGACAAAAGACAACTCGCAGTTGCAGAAGGCCTAAACAAAGACGGTTATACTGTTTATACTTCGGCTTTAGAAAATACTGTCCTGAGTAACGCCGTTGAACAGACTAGTATAGAAAAAGCCATAAAAAATAGCGACTGTATTATATTGCCTTTGCCTTTCACGGTAGATTATAAAACTTTAAACACTCCTCTCTCAGACAGGAGTATACTTTTAAATGATAAATTTGCCGAGCTTCTTGAAGATAAAAAAATATTTTGTGGGCTAAAATCTCGTTTTTTACAAATGGATAAAATTTGGAGCAAACTAGATATACATGATTATGCTGATAGAGAAGATTTTGCTTTAAAAAATGCTGTTCCTACTAGCGAGGGAGCCATAGCCATAGCAATCAAAGAATATGAACGCACATTATTTGGCGCAAAATGCCTTGTTGCGGGTTTCGGTAAAATAGGAAAAATTTTGGCAAAAATGTTAACCAACCTAGGGGCTCAAGTTTATGTAAGTGCCAGGAAAAAAAGTGATATAGAATGGATAAAAATACTTGGGTATAGGGCGATAAATACCAACAACTTACAGGCTGCATGTCAATTCGATGTGATTTTCAATACAATTCCTTTCCTTATATTCAATGCTCAAACATTAGCAAAAATAGCCCAGAATAGTTTGCTTATAGATTTAGCTTCCAAGCCAGGCGGTGTAGACTTCGAAGCTGCCAAACGTATGAATATAAAAACAATTCATGCTTTGGCTTTGCCAGGCAAATTTGCTCCTTACTCTGCAGGAGAAATCATAAAAACCACCATATACAATATGTTGGAGGAGGGAGCTTAAATGAATAAGAATGTTAATTTAGGATTTGCTATGTGTGGTTCTTTTTGCACTTTTAAAAAAGCTATAGAACAACTTGAACGCTTGAAATCTAAGGGATATAATATTTTCCCTATAATGTCTAAGAACGCCAGTACGACAGACACTAGATTCGGTAAAGCCGAGGATTTTAAAGAGCAAATAAAAAAAATCAGTGGCAAAAACATAATGGATACTATTGTTGCAACAGAACCTATTGGTCCTAAAAAAATGTTAGATGCTTTGGTGATATGTCCTTGTACAGGGAATACACTTTCAAAGCTTTCCAATGCGATAACAGATACAGCTGTAACCATGGCCGCGAAATCTCACCTAAGAATCAAAAGACCTGTTATAATATGTTTAGCAACTAATGATGGTTTAGGTGCGTCTGCTCATAATATTGGGAAACTGATAAATACAAAGAATATATTTTTTGTCCCATTTAACCAAGACGATCATGAGTTAAAACCTAATTCCCTTGTTGCAAATTTCGACTTATTAATACCAACCATAGAATATGTTTTAAACGGTGAAAAACAATATCAACCTATTATTTCAAAGCAATAAAAGAGGAACATTATGGCGGAAAGTAAAAAATATTACGCCGTTGTCAACGGTAGAAAATGTGGAATATTTGAAAGTTGGGAAGAATGTAAAGAACAAATAATAGGATTTAAGGGCGCGAAATTTAAAAAATTTTCGGACAAAGCACAGGCTTTTTGCTATCTTGAGAACCCTCAAGCTGAAACAAAAAAAGAAACATCAGATGAGCATGCTAATCAAGATAGCAACAAAGCTATAGCTTATGTAGACGGGAGTTATAATGTCAAAACCCAGGAGTTTTCTTGCGGGGTTGTTATCTTCTATCAAAATAAAATATATGAATTTAGTAAGAAATTCGACGATAAAGAATTAGCTTCAATGAGAAATGTGGCCGGCGAAATAAAAGGCTCCGAAACTGCTATTAAATTTTGTTTATCTAATGATATACCAACACTTAAAATCTATCACGACTATGAGGGTGTCGCTAAATGGGCAAACGGCGAGTGGAAAGCAAATAAATCGGGTACTCGTGCTTATAGTGCTTTTTGTAAAAAATCAAGAGAAAAGCTTAATATAACTTTTGTTAAAGTAAAGGCACACTCCGGAAATAAATATAACGATAAAGCAGATTTACTGGCAAAAAAGGCTCTGGGGATGTGTGCAACATTACAACAGATCTAAGACTTGGGATTGAGGAAATTTTAATGTAACATCTTCGTAATCTATATTCATTTTGTTGTACAAGCATACCAAGCACAGGAAAGCTTTCACCCCAAAAGACAGTTAAATCTTTTTATATAAGCTTAAGAATTCGTCCATTAATGTAGTAGGTTTAAAACTGTTTCATTGATGGACGTTTTGTTTTTTTTACAGATAATTCTAGCTGAAAGCCAAAGTAAATTTTTGAGCTAAAAATTTTCAATTTAACACTTGACAAACACTGGGGGGGGTGTATATAATATAAATATAGAGGTTTTATTTGTGCTAGGAGGCTTTTTTGAGATGTCTTTAAAGGTTTTGTCCAAATATTTGGATGACTTAAGTAAAAGGGAAATAGATTTACTCACAGAATGCAGAGATATTCAAGAAGTCAAAAATCTACTTAATCACTTTGGTTATTCGCTAGATGAAAAGCAATTCGAAGAGATAAGGCTATCGTATGCAAAGGAAATTGACAGGGAAAATAATGGTAACACCCTCAGTATGAGCCAGTTGGAGCAGGTTGTTGGTGGATGGCGTGGACGTTTACGGCTTCAGGCGTTTAAGAATGGCTCGTATGAATTTGATACTATCTATTGTAAAAAAGTTCAAGGTGATAATATAAGTGAAATGCCCGACAGAACCTCTAAGAGGAGAATTTTTATAGAAGGTAATTCAATT
Organism: Acutalibacteraceae bacterium; assembly: GCA_045604805.1. Taxonomy (GTDB): domain Bacteria; phylum Bacillota; class Clostridia; order Oscillospirales; family Acutalibacteraceae; genus JAZUOT01. Next base: position 4,484 of record JAZUOT010000015.1, read on the forward strand.
TGTATAGCTGAAGAAAAATCACCTGATAAAGAAGAATTACGTGATGATGAAAATAAGGATGATGGTAAGTTTTCTGCTGAAATTGCTTCAGAAGGTTCAGAAAAATACACTGAAATTCCACGAAATTGTGAATATAGCCCTTCTTTGTGCAGGTGGTTTATGGGTGGGTATGTTAAAACTGACTCTGATTCGATACTATGTCAAGGGAGTATTACCCGTTATGGGAGCACTGGAGCTTCTGAAGTGTTCTATTCTATTCTTTCCATTAAAGCTCTTGAAAGAACCTATAATAGCCTTCCTAAAGATGAATCTTTTTATATAAAAACACCATTTGAACAAAAACTCAGCCTACAAAATGAATATATAAAGATTTCACGGGAAGAGGCTGCTTTTTTTCTTTGCATGGGTCTTAATAATTCTTTGATTGAACAAGAACAACAACAGAGTATGAGTAATGGTAAACAGGAAGATGAACATTTGCATAAAACTGATGCTATACAAGTAGAAACTAATTCAGACGAAAATAATACGAAAAAGACAATTCTAAAAGTTGATGATGAAGATAAAAAAGATTACGAAGTTAACTTCTTAACTGAAAGACAATATAATCTTTTCCAGAAAAGGGCTAAATTTTATGACAAAAGACCATCATTAAGGGAATGGGCGGAAGAGGCGAATGAAGCGGTAGGTAATAATATATATAATTTTTCAATATATAGTAATTTTTTAGATTCTGAATATGACAGTAAAGAAATTATAATAGGTGGGGAGCGTTGGATAAATCCAAACTATAATAAGTATACTAAATCAGTATCCGGGAATATATTCGGAAGCGAAGCGACTGCGTATGGCCCTTCAGAGACAGATGAGCATTTTTTTAATAACAGAGAAGTAAAAAAAATGGAATCCATTATACGCGAGATAGAGTCAATGCCAACGGAACCATGTAGAAACCGTGCTATTGGTCAAACTGTAGGTGCTGGGATTGGGTTTGGAATATTTGCGCCATTAGGGATTATAGCTTTGTCTGTAGAACCCGTTAAGGCCTTTGTTGCAGCTTCAATAGCTGTACCAATTTCACATGCTATTTCGTTTTTGTCGATATCTGCGGTGTCTATAGGACTTCCTGTTTTTTCTATTATCTTGGGAATAGGTTTTTTCCTTGGTTTTGGTATCTATGCATACAAAAATTTTGGGGCCCTTAGGGCCATTCGAGATAAATCTTCTAAAATATCCTCACTACTACCAAACAACAGCAATTTTAATAGTAGTGATGATTAGCCTGGAGCTAGGTGTCATTTACAGACCTAATCTAATTTTTTATGTGTTTTTCATGCGTTTTGAGTTCTGATATTTCCTAATAAACTTGACAGTTAAGATAGTGAAATTTATAATAACAGCTAGACAGTTGGAAGGATGGTTTTGTTTATGGCAAAAAAACATGTTTTAACTAAAGCTGGTTTAGAAAAATGCAAACAGGAACTTGAGGAATTAAAGACTGTAAAACGCAAAGAAATTGCCGAAAAAATTAAAATTGCTATGTCTTTTGGTGACTTATCTGAGAATAGCGAATACGATGAAGCAAAAAATGAACAAGCTAAGATCGAAGCCAGGATAGCAGATCTTGAGGCCATAATAAAAAATGCAGATGTAATAGATGGCAAAACGTTGTCAGCAAATAAGATCCATTTGGGTTCCAAGGTGAAAATACGTGATATTCAAACCGATGAAGTATACAATTATCATATTGTCGGTTCGAACGAAGTTGATCCTGCAAATGGTCTTATATCAGATGAATGCCCAGTTGGAAAGGCGCTGGTGAATCATAAAGCCGGCGATTTGGTCTGTGCACATACCCCAAAGGGAATGATCAAATATGAGATTTTAGAGATCTCAAGATAATTTAGTACTTAGTTTTTTAAAAATTTACAGCTTAGGCGGCATGAATTAAGCTCTGCCGTCATTTTCTGTTTGAATTAAATAAAAAAGGTGAATTGCAATGAATACCGTTCAGAATGAAGAACAAAATCTTAGCGAGTTATTAAAAATAAGGAAAGAAAAACTTGAAAGTCTCAAGAAAATGGGTAAAGATCCATTTGAAATAACAGTCTGCGAACCAGATATACATTCTAGAGACATAAAAGATCATTTTGAAAAAATCGATGGAAAAGAAGTTTGTATAGCCGGAAGAATAATGAGCTGGCGCAATATGGGCAAGGCAAGTTTTATGGACATACAGGATTCTGAAGGTAGGATCCAAATTTACCTGAGCATAAATGACCTCGGAGAAGAGTTTTATAAAAATCTCGATAAATGGGATATAGGGGATATCGTTTCAGTACATGGTGTAGTGTTCAAAACACGTAGGGGTGAGATCTCTGTTCATGCAAAAGAAATGAAGCTTTTGTCAAAATCCCTTTTGCCTTTGCCAGAGAAATTTCACGGCTTGACCGACACAGATCTTAGATATCGTCAAAGATATGTGGATTTAATAATGAATCCTAGCGTAAAAGATACTTTTATAAAAAGAAGTCGCATAATAACATCCATACGAGAATATCTTGATAAGCTCGGGTACATAGAGGTGGAAACCCCTATACTAAATACAATTCCTGGAGGCGCAAATGCTAGACCATTCATAACTCATCATAATTCTCTGGGTATAGATTTATATCTCAGAATAGCACCAGAACTTTATCTGAAAAGATTGATTGTTGGCGGTATGGAGAAAGTTTATGAAATTGGTCGATTGTTTCGAAATGAAGGTATGGATATAAAGCACAACCCTGAATTTACCACTATAGAACTTTACGAGGCTTACACTGATTACAACGGTATGATGGAGCTTACAGAAAATTTAATCAAAAATGCAGCCAAAGCAGTAGGTCTTGAAGAGAGATTTATGTACGAAGAAAAGGAAATAAATTTTGCAGAACCCTTCAGACGAATAAGCATGATAGACGCAGTAAAAGAAATTACTGGTGTTGATTTTGCGCAGTTTATTGGCGATACAGAAAAAGCTAAAGAGATCGCTGCACAGTTTGGTATAGAGCTAAAGAATACAGATACGTGGGGTAATATCCTCAATTACGTTTTCGAGGAAAAAGTGGAAGAAACTTTAGTCCAACCTACATTTATTTTCGATTATCCTGTAGAAGTTTCACCTCTCACAAAAAAGAAAAAAGATTGTCCTGAGTTGGTTGAACGTTTTGAATTATTCATTTACAACAGAGAGTTTGCAAATGCTTATTCCGAACTTAATGATCCCATAGATCAGCGTGATAGATTCTTAAAACAGGTGGAACTTAGAGAAGCAGGTGATGATGAAGCTAATATGATGGACAAGGATTTCTTGACATCTCTAGAGTATGCCATGCCCCCTACAGGAGGAATGGGACTTGGTATAGATAGGTTAGTTATGTTGCTGACAAACAGCTCCTCAATCCGTGATGTATTGCTGTTCCCAACAATGAAACCTTTGCCAAATAGTAAATAATGCTTTTTTACTTAACAGATTTTTTATATTTAAACAAAATGATATCGCCATTAAGGTATATACCTTAATGGCGATATCATTTATGCTTGTACATCAACAAAAGGCAGAGCAGATCCTTTACCGCCAAAGCATGTTCCAATTTGCTTGACTAAAAACATTTAAGACACTAAAATGTATCTTGGGTTTGTTGTTTTAGTTAGATTGCGTTACAGTTATTATTTATTTAATTCTAAAAATTATAAACTTCACTCATAGATAAAAAATTTAGATAATTTGCTATTAGTTTTATCAATAGTGTTCTTAGCGTGCGTGTTTATGTACTTTGGTTGATTTTTACAACAATTTATTCTGAAGGGATGATTTTAAGAGTGTCAATAGGTTTATGTATAGTTATAGCTGTGATTGTTGCAGTTGTAAGTGCTGTTTTATCTTTTGTTCTGGGTTTTAACTACCGTAAAAATAGCGCAGAAAGTACTATAGGTTCTGCAGAAAATGAAGCAAAACGTATAATGACAGAAGCTATCACTAAAGCTGATTCCAAGAAAAAAGAAGCTATTTTAGAAGGTAAGGACGAAATTTTAAAATATCGCACGGAAGTTGAGAAAGAAGTAAACGAACGTCGAAAAGATGTTCAGAGACAAGAAAAAAGATTACAACAAAAAGAAGAAAATTTAGACAAACGCTTGAATAACTTAGAAAAGAAAGAAGGCACTTTAGAAAAAAAAGAAAATAAAATACAAGAAACTCTTTCTGAGATAGAGACTTTGAAAAAAAATCAATTTCAAGTTCTTGAACAACTTTCTGGTTTTTCTACTGAACAAGCTAAAGAATATTTATTGAAAAATCTAGAAAATGAACTTGTAAGAGAAAAATCCTTAAAAATAATGGACTTTGAACAACAGATAAAAGACGAATGTGATTCAAGAGCGCGAGAGATCTTGGCTTTATCGATACAGAGATGTGCTGCTGATCATGCATCTGAAATCACCATATCCACAATACATATACCTTCGGATGACATGAAGGGGCGTTTGATAGGTCGAGAAGGCCGAAACATCAGAGCTATAGAAGCTGCAACTGGTGCAGATCTCATAATAGATGATACCCCTGAAGTTATAACTGTTTCTTGTTTTGATCCTATAAGGAGAGAAATTGCTAGGATTGCTATAGAAAAGCTTATATTAGATGGCAGAATACATCCTACTAAAATTGAAGAAATGGTTACCAAGGCAAAAAGAGAAGTCGAACAAATAATCAAACAAGAAGGTGGCAAAGCAGTGATTGAATCTGGGGTTACTGCTATGCATCCTGAACTTGTTAAATTACTAGGTAAGCTTCACTATAGGACCAGTTATGGACAAAATGTATTAAATCACTCCCTAGAAGTTTCTTATCTAGCAGGACTTTTAGCATCAGAACTCGGTTTTGATCCAAGCTTAGCAAAAAGAGCCGGTTTGCTTCATGATATCGGTAAAGCTTTAGACCATAATGCTGAAGGTTCACATGTAGACTTGGGTGTTGAGGTCGCTAAAAAGTATAAGGAAAGTGATGCTATAATCCATGCCATACATGCTCACCATGGAGACATTGAACCACAGACAGTCATAGCGTTCTTAGTTCAGGCAGCCGATGCCATATCTGCAGCTAGGCCCGGTGCTAGGAGAGAGAACGTTGAAACTTATCTTAAAAGACTAGAAAAGCTAGAAAAAGTTGCTTCTTCTTTTGAAGGTGTCGAAAATTCTTATGCTATACAGGCTGGCCGAGAAATTCGTGTACTTGTAAAACCAGAAATAGTAAATGATGATATGATGAAAATAATGGCTAGAGATATTTGCAAAAAGATCGAAAATGAACTTGATTATCCTGGTCAAATTAAAGTTAACATGATAAGAGAAAGTCGTGCAGTTGATTATGCAAAATAGTCATCTTATTTTTAACAATGGAAGGAACAAATATAGTTGAATGTACTGTGTGTTGGTGATGTAGTTGGTAAACGTGGTTGTGGTTTTCTAAGAAAGCACTTACAACGTTTGCAAGTAAAAGAAAATATCGATTTAACAATAGTTAACGGTGAAAATAGTGCCGAGCGCAATGGCATTTCACTGTTTTCCGCTGAGCATATTTTTGCTAGCGGTGCAGACATAATAACTACTGGAAATCACGCATTTCACAGGCGTGAAAGCCACGCTTTGTTTGATGAAAATCCATATTTGTTAAGGCCACATAATTTTCCTAAGTCTGCTCCGGGTACGGGGATATGCATATATAAATTTAATAGTACGCCTGTAGTTGTTTTAAATATTATGGGCACAGTTTATCTGGAGAGTCTTAGATCTCCATTCGAAGTGGCCGACGAAATGTTAAGTTCTATAGAAGAAAAGATCATCATAGTTGATTTTCACGCTGAGGCGACTGCCGAAAAAGAGTGTTTATCTTTTTATCTTGACGGAAGAATCTCTGCGTTTTTTGGTACACATACCCACGTTCAAACAGCTGATGAAAGAATCTTATCAAATGGTACGGGCTATATAACAGACGTTGGTATGGTTGGTATACAGAATTCTGTTTTAGGTGTAAAAACAGAAAATGCCTTGCGAAGAATGAAAGACAAAATGCCCGAAAAATTTGAACAGGCCTGCGAAGGTGATTGTAAACTGAATGCTATTATATTCACTATAGACGAAAGCACAGGGAAAACGACATCTCTAAAGAGAATCAATATAAATTAATCTTAGTATATAAGTAAACTACTAAAATATTTTAAGTCTAGGAGAATTCGTAATGAAAAGGATTTTTGTTTCTCTTGTTTGCTTCTTTATATTTTTTTCGCTTACCGCTTGTGGTGCTGGCAATGTTGGTGATAAAGCTTATATGGACGCTAAATCTGCAGAAAAGGCTGACTCTGCCGTGGAAACAACTGACTCTCAACCACCTTTGCAAGAAACTTTGCAAAAAACTGAAGGTATAGATAACATAATGGAATATTTTATTGCTGATTCTTTGATATCAGAATCAAGCAAAAAAACAGTAACTCCTGAGATTATAGGTGCGAAAAAAGGTGTTCGTTATGAAGCTGTTACTGACAGTATCAGCTTTAACCTAGAATTTTACGAATTTGATAAAGATTCTCTGAATGCTACAGCTGTGAAAACTATTGAATCAGTGAAAAATAATGGTTATTTTACTGTGTTAGATACAAATGTAAGCGCCGTGATTTCTGACAACGGAAAATACCTTATGATACTAGATGATAATAATATTCCTATCGAGATAAGAACTAGTATAGAAAGCATATTCTCATCTTGGCCGTAAAAAGAAGTGTTTTTTGTCTATCATTTGTGCTAAATTTTTATGTTATAATCAAAATTACCGATTCAGCTGGAGGTTTGCTCAAACTCTATAAAGGTCTATCTTTCATGGTCATCTTTTAAGGGAGTATTGCTATACATAAACAACCATATTTTGCTACTGGCTATCTTAAATGCTCAGTGCGCGACAAACACATGAAAAAAATAATACTATGATAAAATAGAAAAGAAAGGTGCTGAAAAAGAAGGAAAATTATTGATTTGGAAGGAGTACACAGAGGATAGTCGTCAAGAATGAAGGATAAAATACAGCATAAAAGAGATATTAGTGATAGTGCTATTTGCTACACTAAGTAATGCAGATGATAGGTTAGAAATAGAAATGTTTGCGAAGTCGAACAATGAATACTTGAAGAAATATATTCCCTTAACAAATTGAGTATCGTCTCACGACAGGATACAAAGGGTAATGGGATTAAATATAATTTAAAAAAGCAAAAAGCTTGAAATTTATTTAAATATATGGTACCATGAAAAAAGTTAAGTTTAATGAAGGAATGATGATTGGCGAGTGGGGGAATTTCCTCACTCGTTAATTGCATTTTAAAACTCAAAATAAGGGAGAAGTTTTTACAATGTCTAAATCTAGCTCTAATACAGTTTCAAAGGTTTGGGTTTTAGCTGAACCCATAGCACAAGGGTTAGGATTTGATTTGTGGGATATTGAGTTTGTTAAAGAGGGCAGCGAACATTTTCTGAGGGTATATATAGACAAAGCTGATGGGGTAAACATAGATGACTGCGAGCAAATGAGTAGAGCTTTAGATACACCCTTAGATGAATTAGATCCGATAGATTGTTCGTATTGTCTTGAAGTCTGTTCTCCTGGTATAGAGAGAAAGCTGAGCAGACCGGAGCATTTTGAACGATTTAAATTCACAGAAGTGAAAATAAAGCTGATAAGGCCTGATGAAAATGGCGAAAAAGAATTTATAGGGAAGCTGCTAGAATACGATAAACTTACCATTACATTAGATTTTGAAGGAAACTCTAAAAAGTTTGAATTTAAAAGCATAGCCAGTATAAGGCTCAATGATTTTGAAATGTAAAAGATATTGCTAGGAGGGGAAAAAATGGCAAGGGGACAAAAAGAAATTTTTGAAGCTTTGAATATTTTTGAAAAAGAAAAAGGAATACCAAAGGATTACATGATAGAAAAGATTACTAAGGCTGTTGTTACTGCATGTAAAAACAAATATGCCAATGAAAATGTAATCTTAGACTTAAATGAAGATAAAGAAAGTTTCAAGGCTTATCTAGAAAAAACAGTAGTTGAAACTGTCCAAAATCCTGGTAGAGAGATTTCTTTGGAAGATGCAAAAAAACAACGCAAAAGGATAGACATCGGAGATACAATGAAGATCCGTATAAGTACTAGAGAATTTGGCAGAATTTCTATTATGACAGCACGGAATATAATACGACAGGCTATTCGTGACGGCGAGAAGGGCGTACTTATGCATGAGTACCAAAAAATGTGCAAGGATATAGTTACTGCAGTTGTAGATAATATAGATCTCAGAACTGGGAACGTATCCTTAAAAATAGGGGAGTCATGGGTTACTCTACCTAAAAGTGAGCAAATAAAGGATGAAACTTTCAATATTGGTGATTACACTAAAGTATATATGGTCGAAGTTAGAGAAAGTGACAGAGGGCCAAAACCTATAATTTCAAGGACACACCCAGATTTAGTGAAATGCTTGTTTAAGAAAGAAGTTCCTGAGATTTCAGATGGCCTAGTAGAAATAAAGACGATTTCCAGAGAAGCTGGTTCTAGGACAAAAATTTCTGTAATCAGCAATGATGAGAAAATTGATCCGGTCGGAACCTGTATTGGCCCTAAAGGTGTACGAATAAACGCTGTAGTAGATGAATTGGAAGGAGAAAAAATAGATATTATTGAATATAGTGAAGAAGTAGAGAAATTTGTAGCTGCAGCTTTAGCGCCTGCCAATGTCGTAAAAATAGAAATAGAATCAGAGGAAGAGAAAATTTGCCAAGCTACAGTTCCAGATCACCAAATTTCTTTGGCAATAGGAAATAAAGGTCAAAATGTAAGATTAGCTGCAAAATTGACTGGGTGGAAGATAGATATAGTTCCAGAGAGTGGATATTACACCGGGGAGTCTCAAGAAGAACCACAGATAATAGCTTAAAACATAATTTTTTATAAGGTGGGTTCATATGAGTATTGCTAAGCATGTCCCAGTGCGTATGTGTATAGGATGCAGAGAAAAAAAAGTTAAAGAAGATTTCATACGTGTAGTGAAAAGTGCAGATTGTAAGGATGAAAACAAAGCGGAGATAGTTATAGATAAAACATATAAGATACCAGGTAGGGGTGCTTATATATGCAAAAATGAGAAATGTTTTAAGGGAATCATTAAAAAACAAAAGCTTCAAAAAGCACTTAGAGCACAAATACCCAAGGAAATCATCTTAGAACTGGAGAAGACGATAAATGACTGACAAATTGGTATCGTTTCTAGGTATAGCAAGGAAAGCTGGGGCCTTAAAGTTCGGACACGATAGGGTGTTGGACTTGGTAAATAAAAAGAAATGCAAACTCGTTCTTTTTACTAGTGACTATTCAGCCAAACAAGCTCATGATGTGAAAATTAGATGTGAACTTCACCACATAAAATATCATGTCCTAAAACATAAAATGCAGGACATAGCTGATGTAACAATTAATTTGAGTGGCGTGATGGCTATAGATGACAATAATTTTTCGGATCAAATTGAAGTAATAATAAAAAATAATGCTTATGTTGTCTGCGAAGATACAAAAGAGGTTTTACGAGGGGGAACTATTTAATGATTATGAAATACAGAATACATGAGGTTGCTAAAGATCTTAATGTTCCAAACAAAGAAATAATAGAACTTCTAAAAGAGCGAATGCATGTAAACAAAAAACATATGGCAGCTCTTGAGGAAAAGGAACTAGATCTCATTTTTGAGTATTACACTCAAAAGAATGCTGTAGAGAGCTTTGATGAATATTTTTCTAGTAGAGAAGAAAAAACTACTAAAAAGCAAAGTTCTAAGCCAGAGCAAAAAGAAGTTTCTGAAAATATCAAGGGAGATACTACTTTAGAAGCTGAAGAAAATAAACCTGAAGAGATAACAATAAGACGCACAGAAAATAGAATAGTTGATACTCGTTCCTCAAACATTAATATAGAAAAGTACAATGAAAAATATGACAATATGGCTTCCGAACGTTTCAATAAGGATACTGGTGTCAAAAAACAAAAAATAAAGAAAAATAATTCACGCTTTGCTGGCAAAGGTAAAAAAGGTCGTCGTGAAACCGAAGCTCAAAGATTAGCAAGGATTGCAAAAGAAAGAAAAGAAAAACCAATTACCATAACTGTACCAGAGGAGATAACAGTTGGGGATCTTGCATTAAAGCTAAAAGCTACTTCTACGGAAGTCATAAAGAAGCTCATGGCTCTGGGTGTAATGTCAGGTATAAATGATCTAATTGATTTTGATACAGCGTCGTTGGTCGCTATGGAGTTTCATGCAAAAGTAGAAAAAGAAGTAGTTGTAACTATAGAAGATAGAATAATCGATGACAGTGAAGATAACGATGAAGATCTGGTGCAAAGAGCTCCTGTTGTAGTTGTTATGGGCCATGTAGACCACGGAAAAACATCGCTATTAGATGCTATAAGAAATACAAATGTGACTACAGGCGAAGCAGGTGGAATAACTCAGCACATAGGTGCATACAGAGTAAAAGCTGCTGGAAGAGATATTACATTCTTAGATACGCCAGGGCATGAAGCATTTACAACTATGCGCGCAAGGGGAGCAAAGTCAACAGATATAGCTATTCTTGTTGTGGCTGCTGATGATGGGATAATGCCTCAGACCGTAGAAGCTATAAATCACGCTAAGGCTGCTGGAGTTTCGATAATAGTTGCTATAAATAAAATCGATGTACCGGGTGCAAATCCTGAGCAAATAAAACAACAGCTTACTGAGTATGATTTAGTTCCAGAAGAATGGGGTGGAAGTACACCTTGTATAAATGTTTCAGCTAAAGCTAAAACTGGTATAGATGAGCTTCTCGAGATGGTAACTTTAGTTGCAGATATGTTGGAACTAAAAGCGAATCCACAAAGAGCGGCTAAGGGAATAGTTATAGAAGCAAGACTTGATAAAGGCCGTGGCCCTATTGCAACCGTACTTGTTCAGAATGGAACTCTCAAAACTGGAGATATTATGGTTGCGGGTACTTGTGTTGGTAAAGTAAGAGTTATGCTTAATGATAAGGGAGAGCAGGTCAAAGAAGCTGGACCATCTGTACCAGTTGAGATAACAGGTTTAGGTGAAGTACCTGTAGGCGGAGATGTATTTAATGCTGTTTCTGACGAACACCTAGCAAAGGAGTTAGTTGATCAGAGAAAAACTGCTCAAAAAGAAGAAAAGTTCAATTCTAAAACTAAAATTACCCTTGATAATTTGTTTAGCCAAATGGAGCAGGGAGAAGTAAAGGAATTAAAGATAATAGTTAAAGCAGATGTACAGGGTTCTGTAGAAGCTGTTATACAATCTTTGCAGAAGCTAAGTAATGACGAAGTTCGGGTAAACATTATACATGGCGGTGTCGGAGCTGTTAATGAATCTGATGTTATGCTTGCAAATGCTTCTAACGCAATTATTGTAGGCTTTAACGTAAGACCTGCTGCAGATGCTGAAGTAAGTGCTGAAAGAGACGGTGTAGATATCCGCCTATATAGGGTAATATACACTTGTATAGAAGAAATAGAAGCAGCAATGAAGGGTATGCTTGCTCCTAAATTTAAAGAGACAATACTTGGTAAAGCTGAATGTAGAGAAATCTATAAAATATCTAATGTTGGAATAGTCGCAGGTTGCTATGTTTTGGACGGTAAAGTTCAGCGCAATGCCAAGATAAGGATAGTTAGAGATGGAATAGTTATAACAGAAGATGAACTAGTTTCTTTGAGACGTGTTAAGGACGATGTCAAAGAAGTTGCTCAAGGTTACGAGTGTGGAATGCGTTTTGATAAGTTTAGCGACATAAAACAGGGCGATATTTTTGAAGCCTTTATCATGGAAGAGATAGAGCGGTAATTTAAAGTAATATCCAACAATTTGTAGGATGAAAATTCAGCCTTGGTATTGTAGATAGGTTGTTTGATTTATCAGAAGCTATGGCAGAATTATACGATGTTACCTTGATGTAGAGGGAAAGAAGGTGTAACACATTGGCTTCACACAAAATGCAGAGAACAAACGAAGAAATAAAAAGAGAGCTTTCTGCTATACTAAGAGAAATGAAAGACCCAAGGTTGCATAAAGGGATGGTAAGCGTAGTTAATGTTGAAACGACAAGTGATCTCTCGTATACAAAAGTATTCATAAGTTCTATGGAAGGTATAGAGCATGCAAAGCAAATAATTAAAGCTCTTGATAGTGCTTCTGGTTTTATAAGAAAAGAACTTGGTTTGCGCTTGAAATTACGTAAGATACCTCAATTAATTTTTGAAGCAACCGATTCGATAGAATATGGTGCGAACATTGCGAAAATGCTAAATGAGCTTAAGAGGTAAAGTATGCTTTCTGTAAATATAAAAGAGACCGCTACTCTTTTAAGAAATAATGATGATTTTGTAGTGCTTTGTCATAAGTCTCCAGATGGAGATACGTTGGGTTCTGCTTTTGCTCTTTGTTTAGCTCTGGAAAATATGGGCAAAAAAGTAAAGCTTGCACCATTATCGTCTGTTCCATCGAAGCTGGAACAGTTGGTATATACTAGTAAAAATGAAAATTTTGACGAGAGTTTTGTTATAAGCGTTGATGTAGCGGATATTTGTATGCTTGATAAAGATTGCGATAAATATAAGGGAAATGTTTTTTTGTGTATAGATCATCATATTTCTAATTCGTCTTACGCACAAAATTTACTTTTAGATGAAAATGCCAGTGCTACCTGTGAAATAATGTTTGATTTATTGCAGGAGCTTGATGTAAAGATAAATTTGCAAATGGCAAATGCCTTATATACTGGTATGTGCACTGACACCGGCTGTTTTAAATACTCTAATGTTACACCAAAAACATTTCGTACCGCGGCAAAACTTATAGAATTTGGTGCAGAACATGCCAAAATAAACAGAATAATGTTTGACACTAAGTCCTATGCCCGGCTTAAATTGGAATCAGCTGTTGTTTCGAATATGCAGAGTTTTTTTGAGGATAAGTGCAAGCTTACCTATATAAATTTAGATACGATAAGTTCTGCAAATGCACAGGAGGACGATATAGACGGCCTTTCTTCTATACCCAGACAGGTTGAAGGCACCTTAGTCGGTGTTTTTTTGAGGGAAAAAGAAGATATTTATAAAGTTTCTGTCAGAACGTCTGGTGAAGTAGACGCAAGTGAAATATGTAAAAGATTAAGCGGAGGAGGACATATTTGTGCTGCTGGTTGCGAACTACCGAAAGATTTTAATAAAGCAAAAAATATGATTCTAGACGCTGTAAAAGAAGAGTTGAAAAACGGAAAGTCGATTTAATGAATGGAATAATAATAATAAACAAAACTGAAGGTTTTACTTCTTTTGACGTTGTGCATAAAGTTAGAAAAATTTTATCAATAAAAAAAGTCGGTCATACAGGAACCTTGGACCCTATGGCTGTCGGAGTTTTACCTATTATGCTTGGCAGAGCTACAAAAGTTTTAGATATACTCCCGGATAATGACAAACAATATGTTGCTGGATTGAAGCTGGGAATTACTACTGATACGCTGGATATAACAGGTAAAGTGTTAGATGAAAGAGAAAGTAATATAAATTGTGAAAAGTTTAAAAGTATACTTTCGAAATTTGTTGGAGATATAGAGCAATTTCCGCCGATGTATTCGGCTATAAAAAAAGATGGCAGACGTCTTTATGAATTAGCGAGGAAAGGCAAGGAAATAGATAGGGAAGCTAGGAAGATACATATAGAAAAGTTAGAGCTTATTAGCTTTAATGAAAAATTACAAGAAGCTGAAATTTTAGTTGATTGTTCAAAAGGTACATATGTGCGCTCTCTCTGCGATGATATAGGAAAAATTCTTGGATGCGGTGCTTGTATGAGCGCTTTGCTAAGAACCAAAGCTTGTGGATTTAGTTTAGAAGATAGTATAACTCTGGAAGAGTTAGAAGAGTCAAAAATTAGAAATAAAATAAGTGAAAAAATAATTAATATTGATAGTTTATTTATCTGCTATAAAAGAATAAATATAACGGCTAAGCAGAGTATTAGATTTAAAAATGGAAACTTCATATCAGCTTCCAGGGTTTTTGATTTAAAGAATATTAGTTATGCAGATGGGGAAATATTTAGGATTTACTCAGATGAGAATGTGTTTTTAGGATTAGCTAAATTATCAAAAGAAAATGACAAGCTTACCATATTTAAATTACTCTATGACACTGCAATATGAAATTTGGTGTTAAGGATGCAAATATTAAATGTAGATGCGTTGCCGCTAAAACAAAAAACAGCCGTTGTTTTGGGATGTTTTGATGGTGTTCATAAAGGACACCAAAAATTAATACAAGCCTGTGTAGCTGAGAGCACAAATGCTCTTGTTCCTGTTATGTTTACTTTCAAAGAAAATCCTGTCAAAAATCTCAAAGAGAAAATATCTTCTGCTCAGATAATCTCACAAAAACAGAAATTAGAAATAAGTAAAAAAATGGGAATAAAATACTTATATCAATCTAATTTTGCAGATGTCAGGAATTTCAGCGCAAAAGAATTTGTAGAACACATACTTAAAAATAATTTAAATGCACAAAAAGTTTTTTGTGGTTTTAATTTTCGTTTTGCAAAAGAGGCTAGTGCCAATAGTAAAGATTTATTGAGCTTATGTGACAAAGTAGGTATAGAAGTTAAAATTCTGGATGCAATTTGCTATGAAAATGAAATAATAAGCTCGACTTTAATTAGAAAATACCTGGCTTGCGGAAATATAAAAAAAGTAAATGAATTGTTAGCTAGGCCGTACAGTATAGATTTTATTGTAGAAAGCGGTAATAAGCTTGGCAGAACAATAGGAATTCCTACTATCAATCAAAGATATCCCGATGGTTTCCAACTTCCTTGTTTCGGTGTGTATGCATCTTTTGTTGAACTTGGAGGTAAGTTGTATCATAGCCTTACTAATATTGGTCTTAAACCTACTGTTGGTTCAGAATATCCTTTAGCAGAAACATGGGTTCCAGAACATGATTTAGGAAATTTATATGGGCATTCTGTAAAAGTAAATTTGATAGATTTTATACGCCCAGAAAAAAAGTTCAAAAATTTGGATGAACTGTGCACTGCGGTATTCGATGATGCTAAGAAAGCTAGGGAGATAGTTGAAAGATATAATTTTTTGAGTAATTAAAATATAGATTCTATACTTGAATGGTGGATTTTTATGAATATTTTATTTGTAAATGCTTGTGTTAGACCCACTTCGAGAACTTATAAAATTGCAGAATATTTTCTGAATAAAATACAGGAAAATAAAAATGTGAGAGTAAAACAGATTGATATCGAAAAAGAAAAGCTCATGCCATTGAGTAATGAGGATTTAATAAAAAGAGATATCTACTCTGAGCGACATGATTTTAGCGATTCAATGTTCAAATATGCTATTGATTTTTCAAAGGCAGATTTTGTAGTTGTCGCTGCTCCTTATTGGGATTTGTCTTTTCCCGCTAGTTTAAAGTTGTTTTTTGAGCATATAAATGTTTCGGGATTGACTTTTAAATACGAAAATGGCCTACCTAAACCATTGTGCAAGGCTGAAAAACTTGTGTATATAACAACTTCTGGCGGACCAATATTGTCTGAAGATTATGGTTATGGATATGTGAAGGCCTTATGCAATACTTTCTATGGAATAGAAAAAACAGTCTGTATAAAAGCCGAAAATTTGGATATTATTGGTGCGGATGTTGATGCTATAATAAATAAAACTTTTGAAAAGATAGATAATCTTGTATGTGAAAAATCAATACAAGAAAAAAATATAATAATATAATTATATAATTATATATAATCTTATTCTCCTTACTTTCACAGCAAACGCATGAAGGCTCTCACACAAAACAGTGTGAGAGCTTTTTACAATCTCTAAACTTCTAGCAAGTTTTTTCTTAATTGGCATACATTATTGACAAACGCTTTGGGAAAATATACAATGAAAAATGATATTATTGTTCGTAGATGAATAGTAATCTTTTTTTATTATTATGGAGTTTTTTTGACAATGGAAAGACTAGATGTAAGGGGAATACTCAGCGATAAAAGCATAATATGCCTATTAAAGGAAAGTCGAGATTTAATAGAAGCGAGGCAAAATTTAAAAACAGCTGGTTTTTTCCACATCAACGATGAAAAACTCGAGGAAGTACGCAGAAAATATTTAAATCCGCAACACTCACCGAAAGATCATGATTTAAGTTTACAAGAACTTGATGAAGTTTCTGGGGGGGTTAAACTTATGCCTAAACATGAAAATACGGAACATGTATTGATCGACAATGTGGTCAATGACGGATCGGAATTGCGTAGCGAATTCGACAGATTAGAAATTAATGTTACCGATTATGCCCCTCAAGAATTAGAAGGCACATTTAACTTATTAAACGAACAATTTGGTATGAGTTTACGTCAGGAAAACTGGGATACCATGTCAGAAGAAGAACGTAGTCTAGTAGTGTGTACTTATGAAGCACGCAAACTGATGGAGACAGAACAGTATGAACTTAATTTTAATTGCGGTAGTAACCATGAAAAATTAGCAGCAGAATTAGGACTTTTTAAGACAAGTCAAATGTTTCCTGACAAACCAATAGAAACAGATATGGATTCTAATGCTCTACGTTGGGAATTACACAAGCAAGCAGCTAATGCACGGGATTACAACGGATTGGACATACGTTGTGAGTCAGGAAAAGTTCTAGCCGATGCGCTTTTACAAAATAAAAATATTAGTATCGATAAAATAGAAGAAGTAATGGAAATTATAGGTAATGAAATTGTTAATGAAAAAGAAAAAGTAAAGATAGAAGTTTACAAAGCAATAGATGATAGAATGGATAGTTTTAAACGAGTTTCATATAAAAAAGAAGTACAACCAGACTACGACAATATTAAAAGAGCTCAAAAAGCACCATTTGCCGGCATAGTCAGCGAAATTGACTCAACAGAACATCGCTTCGTCATAGGATTAGAGAGAGTTAAAGATATAAAAACAGCAAGGAAGCTGATGGTCAGCTGTTGGGGCGATTATATGACAGCCGAAGAAAAAAGTCAATTGGACAAAGGCGAAATGGACAATGTTATTATGTCTCATCTTAATTTAGATAATTATAGCGAAATAATTCACAACTATAAACTCACTGCAATAAGTGGATTTATGGATGGCAGATATTCTAGCACATGTAAGTTGTTCGGGTTCGGAGATGAGGAAAGAAAAAATTTAAATGAACAAATAACTAAAGAAGTATGTAAAAACGCATCTGAAAAAATGCATGATGATATTGGTATTGATATTGATATTGATATACGAGAAAAAACAAAACAACTGGTATCTGACGTATTGGTTAAATTTGATGATACAGCAATCAAAAGAGCAAAACGATCGGTATCTAAGGATAAAGTTAATAGTTTTTCTGATTTTTTCAAATTATTTCAATCGAAGGTTGAAACAAAAGTAGGCGGGAGTCTCGATATTGGAAAAGGAGCTCAGGTTACTATATTCCCCAATGGAGGTTATCATATAAACCTTTGTAAAGTACTTGATGATATAGGTATGGGAGAAGTAGAACAACGTAATGATTTTATTGACTGGCTTATAGGAGATAGTGAAATTGCCTCTACTTATTATGGCCAGTTATTAGTGCGAGAAGCAATAATGCTAAAGTTAGCTTATAGTCCTAGTATAAAATATACAGAATTATCAGAATCGATATGGACATCGAATACATGGAGAAAGATGTATTCCCAAAAAACAGGAATTTCTTATTCTAGTTGGTTCGACGGAGATATTTTTAATGAACTGACAAATAGACATCCGGAGTTGTTTCCCCTTGATTTGCTTTCTGGAGTTGAAGTAGGCCTTAATTTCCATATGTCAATTATGGTGTTCGAGTATTTTTGTGAAGGGTTTGGGTTCATCGGTAATAAAGAAAAACAAGAAGAAGTGCTAGAAAAATACTTTGAATATTTTTCAAACAAATATGCTGCTTCTCTTACTACTTGTAATATATCAGAGATTATAAACATATCTGATTCTTTATATAAAGGGTTTGGGAACGTCGATAATAAAGAAAAACAAGAAGAAGTGCTAGAAAAATTATTTGAATGTTTTTTAAACAAATATGCTGCTTCTCCTACTACTTGTAATATATCAGAGATGAGAGAAATGTCTGATTACTTATGTGAACGGTTTAGGGACGTCGGTAATAAAGAAAGACAAGAAGAAGTGATAGAAAAATCCTTTGAATGTTTTTTAAACAAATATGCTGCTTCTCCTACTACTTGTAATATATCAGAGATGAGAGAAATATCTGATTACTTATGTGAACGGTTTAAGAAGGTCGGCGATCAAGAAAAACAAAAAGAAGTGCTAGAAAAATCCTTTGAATATTTTTTAAAGAAATGTGCTTTTTATCGTACTATGAGTGGTGTAAGTGTAGAAGAGATGAGAGAAATGTCTGATTATTTATGTAAAGGGTTTGGGGAGATCGGTGATCGAAAAAAAGAAGAAGCAGTGGATATATGTTTTTGGGAAATGTATGGACAACGGCTTGGAGAAAAAAAGAAAGATCTACGTTTTTGGGAAAGTTATGGACAACGGCTTGGAATAATAAAGAAAAATGATGAATAAATAAAAAAGGGTCACCTCATAAACACACATATTTCCCCTCAAAAGGGTACAATTCACCTACTGACAGAGAGCATTCCGCAGCAAAAAAATCTATACCGAAACATGTTGTATACCAGACTAGTTTGGTGTTTCCACAAATGTTGTATCTATTATCGTGCCGGATTTTGTGATTATATTTTCATCCTCTAGCTTCTTTTCAAACAACTCAAATAATTCTTTCATTATGTTTGTTTGAGCTAACGTATCTTTATACAGCCATATTGTTTGTTTATGCGTCTGGTACTTGGTCGCTTATGCTTAGTCCCAAGAATCTCATGAAACTCATTCTGTCATTAATCTGAAATTCTGTTTGCTCGTCGCTCAGATTATATATTCTCTGCGATACTAATATCTTAAACATCATTATGAGGTGACCACTTGATTATGGGTGTGTTTATCAAGTGCACAGAGATTCATACATACAAAAAAATAAGAAAGACTAATTAAGCAAAGCTTAGTTAGTCTTTCTTTCTACGACAAAGTTAAATATATATATTTAACTTTGAACAGTCCTAATACCACCCAGTGGTACACGAAGAATAGAGTGAGAGGGAGATTAGCTTTGACCTCTCACTTAGGAGTTTTCTTGTGATACTAATCCTTAAACTCTGAACTTCTATCGAAGTATTTAGTATGCAGGATTTTATGAGCTTTTTCGCTACCCCACTCACCCAGGTATTCATCGTATAATTTTTTGACGAGAGGATTTTCATGAGATTTTCTTAAAGTATCTTTTTCATCGTCATCGTAGAGGGCTTTAGCTCTGAGTTCTTTTAGGTCAGTAAAGTTTCTCACAGAAAGTGGTTGAATAGGCTGGCCGCCGCCGTTTACGCAACCGCCGGGGCAGCACATGACTTCGATGAAGTGATAATCAGCGGTACCGTTTTTAATTTTCTGCATAATTTCGTTAGCATTTTTAAGGCCACTGACGACAGCAGTTTTAACTTCCATACCGGCTATATTGTAAGTAGCTTCTTTGTAGCCTGCTGTACCACGTACTGCTTTATACTCGACTTCTTCTAGTTTTTCACCGGTTAAAACATCAGCAGCAGTTCTAAGAGCAGCTTCCATAACACCGCCTGTAGCACCAAATATTGTACCGGCACCGGTAGAAACACCCATAGCTTCGTCGAAATTTTCATCTGGAAGATTTGTAAAGTCGATATGAGCTCTTTTTATCATTTTTGCGAGTTCTCTAGTAGTGAGAGCAACGTCAACATCAGGATAACCTGAAGCATTTTCTTCTTTACGCTGAATTTCGAATTTTTTAGCAGTACAAGGCATAACTGAAACACAGAAAATATCCTTAGGATCTATATTATGAGTCTCAGCGTACCAAGTTTTGATAAGAGCGCCTTGCATTTGCTGAGGAGATTTGCAGGTAGAAAGGTGAGAAGTATATTCAGGGTAATAAGACTCACAGAATTTTACCCAGCCAGGAGAACAAGAAGTTATCATAGGTAAAGTTCCACCGTTTTTGATTCTGCCAAGGAGCTCGTTTGCTTCTTCGACTATGGTCACATCAGCAGCAAAGTCAGTATCGAAAACTTTGTCAAAACCTAAACGTCTAAGAGCTGCAATCATTTTACCTTCTACATTAGTGCCAATAGGCATATCAAAGCATTCGCCGAGCGTAGCTCTTATGGAAGGAGCTGTATGAACTATGACAGTCTTGCTCGGGTCATTTAAGGCTTTCCAGACATCTTCTGTGCCATCTTTTTCAGTCAGAGCACCTGTTGGGCAGTTGACTATACATTGTCCACAAGAAACACAAGCAACATCGCCTAAGCTAAGCTCGAATGCGCTACCGATATGCACATCGAAACCTCTGTCATTTGCACCGATAACATCTACGTGCTGGTCACGACAAGCAGCCATACAGCGACGGCATAATATACATTTGTTGTTGTTTCTCACAAGATGAAGAGTTGAGTCATCATAGTCGTAAGTTTTATATTCACCTGCGTATGGATTTTCTTTTTCTACGCCGTACTCACTGCAGAGTTTTTGGAGTTCACAGTTACCGTTTCTTTCACAAGAAAGACAACTTTCATCATGTGTAGAAAGCATCAATTGCAAGGTTAATTTCTTTGCCTTCTGAACTCTTTCATTATTGGTATATATTTCCATACCTTCAGCGACAGGATGCACACAAGCTGTAACTAAAGTTCTAGCGCCCTTTACTTCGACTACACAAATACGGCAAGCGCCTATTTCATTTACTTCTTTCATGTAGCAAAGAGTAGGAATATCTATACCGGCTTGTTTAGCTGCTTCTAGTATGGTCAAACCTTTTTGAACGGAATAAGGTTTGTCATTTATTTTTATATTAACCATATCCATTATTTGCTTCTTTCCTTTCTTACTTTTTGACTATAGCGCCGAATTTGCATTTTTCCATACATGAACCGCATTTAATGCAAACATCTTTGTCTATTCTAAATGGCTTTTTAATCTCGCCTGATATAGCGTCAACAGGGCAAACTCTTGAACAAGCTGAGCAACCTTTACATTTTTCTGGTATTATCTCGTAGCTTAAGAGATCTTTACATACTCCAGCAGGGCAGGTCTTATCCTTTACGTGGGCCATGTATTCATCTCTGAAGTATCTTAGAGTAGAAAGTACTGGGTTTGGAGAAGTTTGACCCAAGCCACAAAGAGAATTGTCTTTTATGTATAAACAAAGCTCTTCCATTTTTTCTATATCTTCTTCAGTTGCTTTGCCTTCGGTGATTTTTGTGAGCATTTCCATTAAACGCTTATTTCCTATACGGCAAGGTGTACATTTACCGCATGACTCATCCACAGTGAAGTCAAGGAAGAATTTAGCAATATCGACCATACAAGAGGTATCGTCCATTACGATAAGTCCACCTGAACCCATCATAGAACCTATTGCGATAAGATTATCGTAGTCTATTTTAACATCTAAGTTTTCTTCTGATATACATCCGCCGGAAGGGCCACCTGTCTGTGCTGCTTTGAACTTCCTGCCATCCGGAATACCTCCGCAGATTTCGTCAACTATTTCGCGAAGTGTTATTCCCATAGGAACTTCTACAAGACCGGTATGTTTTATCTTTCCGCCAACAGCAAAAACCTTAGTTCCATGAGATTTATCTGTACCTATAGACTTAAACCAGTCTGCACCATTTAAAATTATCTGTGTGATATTTGCATAAGTTTCAACATTGTTGAGTACGCTTGGTTTTCCAAATAGACCCTTAACAGCTGGGAATGGAGGTCTTGGTCTTGGTTCTCCTCTCTTACCTTCTATAGATGTCATCAAAGCAGTTTCTTCACCGCAAACAAAGGCACCAGCACCAAAACGCAAATCTATATCAAAATCAAAACCTGAACCTAATATGTCTTTGCCCAGTAAGCCGTATTCTCTAGCTTGCTTAATAGCTACTTCAAGTCTCTTTATAGCTAAAGGATATTCAGCTCTTATGTAAATATAACCTTGAGTTGCACCGATTGCATAACCAGCTATTGTCATAGCTTCCAGTACAGTGTGTGGATCTCCTTCAAGGATTGACCTGTCCATAAAAGCACCAGGGTCACCTTCGTCAGCATTACAGCAAACATACTTTTGGTCTGCTTCATTAGGAGCACAAAGAGCCCATTTTACACCAGTTGGGAAACCAGCTCCACCTCTTCCACGAAGACCAGAATCTTTTACTAAATCTATAACTTCACTAGGTTTCATCTCAGATAGAACCTTAGAAAGTGCTTTATAGCCTCTGGTTCCTATGTATTCGTCTATATTTTCAGGGTCTATTACACCGCAGTTTCTTAGAACTATTCTTCTTTGCTTTGCGTAAAAAGGAGTTTGGTTAAGTGTTTTAACGTTATCACCGTCAACAGTCTCTTCGTAAAGAAGTTCTTTAACGATATTTCCTTCTTTTAGGTGTTCTTTTACTATTCTGGGAACATCTTCTATTTTTACCTGGCTGTAGAAAGCTCCCTCCGGATAAACTATAACTATAGGGCCAAGTGCACATAAACCGAAACAGCCGGTTCTTATGACATTTACTTCGCTATCTATACCATTATTTTTTATCTCTTCTTCGAACTTATCGGCAACTTTGATACTATTTGAAGATACACAACCTGTACTGCTGCAAACTAGAACCTGTCTTTTTAATTTCCCACTGTATAGGTCTTTTTCATCTTCGAAACGGATAGCAAGTTCACCTTTTGCACGTTCATATATTTCTTTTATATCTTGTATACTTTTTTTCAACTTGTTTTGCCTCCTAATCAACCATTAAATCCATATTTTTCTAATATGCCTTTAACTTGCTTAACCTCTAGATTTCCATAAACATCATCGTTTACAAGCATAACAGGGGCTAAACCACAAGCACCCACACAGCGGCAAGCTGTCAATGAGAATTCCCCATCCTCTGTGCAGTCTTCGGCTTCGATGCCAAGCAGTGCTGTAAGCTCATCAAGTATTGCTTGAGATCCTCTTACATAGCAAGCTGTTCCCATGCAGATAGATATATTGTATTTACCCTTTGGTGTGAGGCTGAACTGTGCATAAAATGTACTTATACCATAAACTTCCTCTAGCGGTATTTCCATCCCATCAGCAATCATCTTCTGAACTTCCAAAGGCAAATAGCCATATATTTCCTGTGCCTTTTGCATTACAGGTAAAACCGCTCCGGGCTTGCCTTTGTTCTCGCTTATTACTTGCATTAGTTGTTCTTCTTGTTCTTTGGTCTGCTTGAAAGGTATCTTGCTAATACGTTTCTGCATTACTTTTCCTCCTTATACTTCATTACCTAACAACGATATACATTATAATCTATTGACTAGTAAAAATCTATACGATTAGCGACTTTTCGACAGCTTTTTTGCATGTATATTTTTGCATATATTTCCATTATATGAGAAGTTTTCAAAATTTTAACTTAGCGCGAAGTAATTTCGTGATTTATTTGATTTGCTTAATAAACTTTGCATTACGCAAGTAATTACTTTTCCCAATTAGATATATTTTTATTTCCCTCAGCTTCATCTGGTAATTAATCCGAGGGTTACCAATTCATCACAGTTTTCACACCAAACGAATAAAAATCAAAAGGAATCCAAATAGATTTTAGAGCATTGTAAAATTTTCCTGAGTAATATATAATTTAGTCTAGTTAATATGGAGGGATAGTTTATGTCTAGTGTGAATCAGGAGCAAAAAAATATAACGTGGATCAATTTAGCAATTATGACATTCACAGTTATATGGGGTTTTCAGAATGCAATTAACGGTTTTAATGACTTTAATGGTATAGAAGCTGTAGTTCCTTGGATAACGATAATGGTCTTGTATTTTTTGCCATATTGTTTGATGGTTGGAGAATTAGGTTCTACTTTTGGAGAAACTACCGGTGGTGTCGCGTCGTGGATAGCTAAGCTATCCACACCAGTTTTGGCTTTTTTGACAGGGTGGATATATTGGGCAGCTCAACTACCGTTCATTTCCCAAAAACCATCAAATGTGTTGGCTGCATTGAGTTGGGTTGTTTTTGATAAAAATAGACTTGATGTTTTGACACCATATGTTGTGCAACCGATTTGTTTAGCGTTGTTCTTTTTTGCAGTTTTAATAGCCAGAAATGGAGTATCAGTTATTTCAAAAATTTCTTCCATGGCAGGTACAGCCATGTTTGCTATGTCGCTACTGTTCATTGCGATGTTAATGATTGCCCCAGCTATACCAAATGGCCGCTCTCTTGTAGAAATAGATTGGAGCTGGCAAACATTCAAGCCAACTGTAGATTTCAACTTTATATCTAATATCGGCATATTGCTTTTAGGCGTAGGTGGCGCCGAGGTGGTGTCTCCGTACGTTAACAAACTAGAAGACAAAAATAATGGCTATAAAAAGGGCGTAATAGCTGCTGCAATTATGGTTATGATATGTGCTGTTTTGGGAACCATAGCTTTGGCTTTGATTATAGATCCTCATGAACTTGCTACTGGTAAGTTTGATATGGCAAATGGAGCTTATATAGCTTTTCACAGAGTTGGAGAATTTTATTTTGGAGATGCAACTATTGCTGGTTTCCATTTAAACAGGATATTTACTTTGGTTTATGGGATAGCTCAAGCAACGGTTCAATTTTCCATAATGATGATAACTCTAGATGCTCCATTAAGGATGTTGCTGAGAAAAGAAAATAAAGAATATTTGCCCGCAGCTTTATTTAAACAAAACAAAAAGGGTGCTTTCATAAATGGTTATATAGTCATGTTATTTATAGTTGCAGTTCTTATAATGTTACCAATGTTATCGGGAAATTCTATAAGCGCTACGATAAATTGGCTTACAAAACTAAATGCTATATGTGTGCCTCTGACATTTGAAGTAGTATTTCTTGCGTATATACTCCTAAAGAAAAAACAGGAAAACTTTACATCTGCATATAAGTTCGTGAAAAATAAATATCTGGGTATGGCTATAGGTTTGTGGTGCTTTGCTGTTACTGCTGTTGCTATTGTTATGGGTATGTATTCGCCTGTTCCATTTGAATTAATAAGCAATATTGCTATACCTGTGGTATTAGTTGCCTTAGGTTTTGTTATGATTTTTCTGAAAAAATGGTCTGACAAGAAACATCAGAACAACAACGATAGTATAAAAAATCCGTAAAAGAAAGAGGGTAGATTTTTAGTAATGTGATAATGTAGAAAATACAATTTATGTCAGGGGGAATGTTTATGGGAAACATCTGAACATTAATGTTCTATTCGGAAAGGTACACTATAGATTTGTATAAACAATTTTCTTTTTGAGTTGTATACAAATACATTGATTGAATTTTTGTTGGAGGAATTTTCATGTCGAACACAAAAGGATTTTCTTTAGGAAGTCGGGTATTGTCTACTTTTCAAAAACTTGGTAAAGCTTTAATGCTTCCGATTGCAGTTTTACCTATAGCAGGAATTTTTAATCGATTAGGTGCATCAGACTTATTAAATATACCTTTCATACAAGATGCTGGCGCGGTTATATTTGATAATTTGCCTTTAGTTTTTGCTGTTGGTATTGCTATTGGTTTGGCAAAAAATCATGATGGAGCTGCAGCTTTGGCTGGTGTATTATCTTATTTTATATTGGGAATAGTTGCGCAAGATGTTAACTATTGTTTGCAGTTAGGTACTATTTTCGGTAGCAGTTCAACTTATGCGGATTTAGTTGAATCTGGCGAGCTTGTAAAGATAAATATGTCTTATTTTCAGGGTTTTATATCAGGTATAATTGCAGGGTTTTCTTACAATAAGTTCAAAGATGTAAAGCTTCCTGATTGGCTACAGTTTTTTGGTGGAAGAAGGTTTGTGCCAATTATTACGGGAGGTTTTTCTGTTTTAACTGGCGTTCTTTTTGGTTTTGTTTGGCCTTATTGTCAAAAGGCACTGGACTTACTTTCATTGTGGCTCACAGCTTCGGGTGAAGGTGGACATTTTATGTATGGAATGCTCAATCGACTACTAATTCCCTTCGGTCTTCATCATATTTTGAATACTTATGTTTGGTTTAATTATGGTACATATGTTAATGAATTGGGAAAAGTTTTCAACGGTGATATCACACGCTTTTTAAATGGTGATCCTACAGCGGGATCATTTCTGGATGGATTTTTTCCCATTATGATGTTTGCACTTCCTGCCGCAACATTAGCAATGTATGTTTGTGCAGATAAGAAAAATAAACCCTTAGTTGGTGGCATGTTGTTTTCTGTTGGATTTACGGCATTCCTTACGGGAATTACAGAACCGATAGAATTTATGTTTATGTTTTTATCCCCCGTGCTATATGCAATACATGCTGTTCTAACAGGCTTCTCCATGGTTGTGTGCAACTTATTTGGCATATTGGATGGCTTTTCTTTTTCAGCAGGTCTATTTGACTATGTTATAAATTGGGGTATAGCAACTAGACCTATTTTGCTAATTCCTATAGGACTTGTGTTTGCATGTATTTATTTTTGCGTTTTTGTATTTTTTATTAAGAAGTTTGATTTAAAAACTCCAGGTCGTGAAGGAACAACTACCGAACTTTGTGCTGCTAGTTCAGCTAGTACACCAAATGTTTCTGCTACTACTGTAGTAGATGTGAACGACTTGTCATCTGTAGCGTCTGAATACATTGAAGCACTTGGTGGTAAAGAAAACATAAAAGAAATAGAGTCATGTATAACAAGACTTCGAATGGTTTTGAACGATAATAAAGTTATTGATGAAAAAAGAATAAAATCACTTGGTGCAGCAGGTGTTCTAAAAGCTGGGGATAATGTTACCCAGGTGATCGTAGGAACTAAAGCCGAATTGATAGCGGATGCAATGAAAAAATTAGTTTAAGATTAGTTTTAATATGCACTGGGCGCCCCCCAGCCCAGAGGATTTTGCTCTGCTAAATACTAAAATTTTATAGCAAAATGACCACCGTTAGGCGAAGTTGAACACCTTTGCCTAACGGTGGTATGTCTACTGCTAATAAAAAATAAGTTACTCGTCATAAACTTTGTCAAAAAAATTGCGTACAGTATAGAGCTTTTTTCTATTTTCCTTATTCAAAATATTATAAAATTATGGATATGTTTGTTCATAGAATGTGCTTAACTGTGATGACGTCGCTAAAGAGTTGTTAGAATAGAGCAAAATTGATTGTGGGTGGTGGTGGTTAAGAATTTATGCTACAATTGCCCTGTCCAAGAAGTATTCTGTTAAAAAAATTTATTTATTCATTTGCTTGACGGGGAGGAGAACTTATAATTTTAAATGCGGATTAATGATGTAGTTTAAGGGGGACGATTTATGTTGGATTTAAAATTAAATGAATTACGGGAGCATAGGGAAATAGTAAATATATTGTCAGATAGCAGAGACTTGCACGAAGCAAAAATTAATTTAGCTACGGCAGGATTTTATGTAGAAGATGAGCAACTCGAAGAAATAAAAGATATAAGCCGAAAATCTTGTAACCCAACTCCTGATGTTTTGGATTTAGAGTTTCTTGATAAAGTTGTTGGTGGAATAAAATTAAAAGTAATATCAAGAGAAGAAGCTAGAAAAACAGTCGAATCTTTGGAAAATGGGTTATGTGAGAATAGCAACATTGAGGTATCTTCTTCGCCAAAATTTGAACAAAATGCTCCGATAGAACACGATACCACTAAACCGGATGCTTTGATAGAACACGAGACCACTAAACCGGATGCTTCGATGGAACACGATACCACTAAACCGGATGCTTCGATAGAACACGATACCACTGAAAAACTAACTAAATTTGTATTCGAAAAGGCAACTAACGGTATTGCAGATTTAAATGATCCAGTTACCGCAAGCGTATTTAATAAAATGCGTTTTATTGTAGAAAAAATAACTCAGAAAGGGCATGATGTAGAAAAACTGTCTGATAGCGATTGTAGCGATATACTTAATGTGGCATGTCAACAACGAGCAATGGAGGCTGAACGCGTGCAAGAAACAACACTACAAATCGTTACTGACAGGGATTTTAGTAAGTTGCGTAATCGCGATAATATTTTTATATTAGGTCTGCAATACGCATATGATTTAGTCGGAGAAATACAATCGACAGAATGGCTCAATGTATGGACTGATAATGCCACTATAATACTACAAGAAAGTTCTTCACCCCATTCGCTGGATATGAGCAAGTTTTTATACTTTAATAGCGATGCAATTTCAAACTTAAACTCGCAAAACAATTTTGCTAGTGAGGCATTATTATTTCTTCATTATAATATGTACCACAAAAGTGAAATGACAGCAGTGCAGCACTTAGAAAAAGCCTTCAAACTTATTAATTCTCATGACCAACTTAGTGCTTTTGATAAGATTTTGTCAGTTGTAGAAAAGGATGATTGGGTAAATATTGCGGGAAACAGCAATGAAGTATGCGCGCTGCTAGCAATCCAACAAAGTAATTTTGATCCAGACGTTATGTATGCTGCTAATAATTCGGATCATTGTAATTCTTATCTTGACAAAATCTGGACTCTGTTCAGTAATGTTTTCGAAAGCACCTTTGGTCAAAAGTTTGAAAAAAATAGCCATGACTCTTATATGGAAAGTTTATACAAAGTAGCGAAAAGCTTTCAAAAAGCAGATACTGCAGATAAGATAGATGAAGAAGATAAAAAAAATACGGTAATCGCTTCCGTCCTGCAAGAATTTTATTATAGCTTCCGTCGCAAAGTACTGATAGAATCAGTTTCTCACTTACGAAGCGCGTTATTATCAAATAATTCCGAAAATTCCGAAGCAAAAGATACTATGAAATCTATCGAACAGCATTCTGATAAATTGTTCAATAGTAATGAATATACGTGGTATCCGACTATCGATGTTTATGATTTTTTTAAGAGTGTGCTCGAAGGTCTTAGAGGATGCGAAGATTCTGAGTTAAGAGAAAGTGCTTGTGCAATGCTTGAAAAAATACTTTCAAGTTCTCAATTCCCTGCAGTATCAGTTTTTTTTCCTACACGTTATAAATCTATATTTACACTACCATGGGACAATGTGCCACCTGGAATCATGACACTTGTTTGCGATAAAATGAAAAAAGATCCTAATTTGTGGAAATATCCCGATCGTACGTTTGATACTAAACCTTTTATGAATGAAGTCTGTAGTATTAGTAATCCAGAATCAAGGAAAACCGTTTTTGATTTTATGTTGTATATATTTAATACCGCTCCTAATGATCAAGCTAAAGGAACTGTATTACGTCTTTTTGCCACCGAAAGGAACGCAAAGTCAAACGAGCTTAGCATCTGGTTTGATGAAGCACGTTCTTTATTAGAAATTTTATCCCAATATGGCCCAATATTTCTTGATGATCGTGCCAAGATAGAAATTCTTTCAAATTTTATTCGTGTCGCCGAAAAAGCAGATCATTCTAATGGATTGTATTCGATTGCTGAACCAATTTTTAATAGTTTGTCGATTAAACATAAACGAACATTATTAGACAAAAAAACAACCGAAGATCCTAGTTTATTAAAACAACTTTTTGAGGAAAAATTTAGACCTAATTCTGAATCTAGCTTTGAATCTAGTTCTGAATCTAATTCTAAGTCTAGTTCTGAATCTAGTTCTGAATCTAATTCTGGATCTAGTTCTGGATCTAGTTCTGAATCTAGTTCTGAATCTAGTTCTGAGTTAGTTAGATTTACTGAAACATCGCTTTTGTCTAGTGTAGGATCTTTTGCAGTATCATCTGTGTCCTGTGTAGTATCGTTTTGCTCTAGTGTAAGATCCAATGCAACATCGCTTCTCTCTAGTTTGGGAACGTTTATTAAATCTAATGCAGAATCGATTTTGTCTAGTGTAGGAACTGTTGCATTATCAATTAAATCCATTTTTCCTAATAAAAAAATGCTCATCTCTAGAAACCAGCAAAATGAAATAAAGAAACGGCCAAAACATCAAAAACGTGCAAAACATAGAAAGAATCGTCGAAAAAGGTAGTCAGAGTACTGATTTTTTTGATATTTTGGCTGTCTTTTAGTACATTTTCCCTCAAAATAGTACAACATCCACATACTGACAGAAGTATTTCACAGCAAGAATCTATACCGGAACATGTTGTATACCAAGTTAGTTAGGCCTATATTAAAATTACTCGAATTATGCCTCTGGAATGCATAGTAAATTTCCTAAAGAGACACCTGTCATTAATATCTAAAAATGAACTGTTGCAATTCTGATTTCGTGGGCCACTATTATCTTGCTTCCCGTACCAAATTTTATATGCTCTTTGAAGCCATAGTACCTACGGCCTCTTTTGATTGCATATCTCGCATCAACAATACTTAAACAGAGAGCTCTGAATCCAGCGTAAATTACAATCAAAATAAAAGGCTAAGGGATACTTATTTTGCGTGTTCCTTAGCTTTTTTGTTGCAGATAAGACAAAAATAAGTAAAAACTGAAAATAAATAAAGGATTTTTTGATTTTATGTCGTATATATATTATGGGAGGAATATTCTAATGATATCATGAAAGTAGGCATCAATATATGAACATACGAGAAATCACTGAGCAATATGAGGAAAAAAATCTATCTAAATATGCCACTAAGTCCTCAAAATGTATTGGTAGAGATAGAAATGAAGATTTATGCGACATACGCACAGAATTTCAGCGAGATAGAGATAGGATATTACACAGCAAATCTTTTAGGCGCTTAAAGCATAAAACACAAGTTTTTTTGTCCCCTGAGGGGGATCACTACAGGACCAGACTTACCCATACGCTTGAAGTTGCTCAGATAGCAAGGACTTTAGCACGAGGACTAAGGCTTAACGAAGATTTAACTGAAGCGATAGCCTTAGGACATGATTTAGGACATACTCCATTTGGCCATGCAGGCGAAAGAGCTTTGTCTGACATAATGCCACAAGGTTTTCTCCATTTTGAACAAAGTGTACGTGTTGTCGAAAATCTGGAGAAAAACGGAAAGGGATTAAATCTGACAAAAGAAACGAAAAATGGTATACTATGTCATACAAGGGGTAAAGAGGCCAGTACCTTGGAGGGCAGATTGGTAAAGCTTGCCGACAGGATAGCCTTCGTAAATCATGATATAGACGATGCAGTAAGGGCAGGGGTTCTTTTGCAAAAAAACATACCGATAGTTGCTCAGGAAGTTCTAGGAAAAAATAGAGCAGAACGTATAAATACGCTTGTGCATTCGGTTTTGGAAAATAGCCATGAGAACTTCATAAAAATGTCTGAGAAGGTTCAAGAAGCTTTTGATGTTTTATATAGATTTATGTACGAGGTAGTTTATGTAAATGCCAATGCCAAGCACGAAGAACAAAAGGTTCCGGCAATGATAAAGCTTTTGTTTGAACATTATAAGGACAAGCCAAATGATTTACCACCTGATCTTATGAGAATAGCTTCTCGAGAGGGGATAGAAAGAGCGGCATGTGATTATATAGCCAGTATGACAGACCATTTTGCAGTGAAGACTTTTAATAATATATTTGTTCCCAGGGAATGGACTGTGATATAGCCACTCTATATATCATGCAAAGGAGTGTGATACAAATTGATACCAGAGGAGTTCATAAGGGATCTTGTCTCACATACTGATATTGTTGAGCTTATTTCAGAATATGTACCTCTTAAACATTCTGGGAGAAACCATATAGGCTTATGTCCCTTTCATAATGAAAAAACACCCTCATTTTCTGTGAATTCTGAAAAGGGTTTTTTTCATTGTTTCGGCTGTGGAGTCGGCGGAGATGTCATAACTTTTGTCAGACAAATGGAAGATTTAGACTATGTAGATGCTATAAAATTTCTAGCCGATAGAGCAGGCTTGACTGTTCCACAAGACAAGCCGTCTGAATATACCGACATAATGGCAAGACAGAGAAACAGGGTTTTGGAGATGAATCGCAAGGCAGCTAGGTTTTTTTTCGATTTGCTGCTAGAAGATATCGGTGCCAATGCTAGGATGTATTTGCAAAATCGTGGATTGAGTAAAGATCTGATAACTCGTTTTGGCTTGGGTTTTGCAGCAGGAAGAACCAAATCATTGTGCCAATATTTACACGATATGGGCTATTCGAATGAAGAAATGGTTCTTGCAAATTTAGCCTGTAGAAATGATGCTGGTGAACTTTACGATAGATTTTATAATAGGCTCATGTTTCCTATCATAGACAAAAGAGGTGATGTTGTAGCCTTCGGTGGACGGACTTTGGGAGATGGAAATCCTAAATATTTAAATTCATCAGATACGATAGCCTATAAAAAAAGTGAAAATCTATACGCTATCAATGTCGCAAGAACAACCTGTTGTGAAAGTTTTATATTGACCGAAGGATATATGGATGTAATAGCTTTGCACGCTGCAGGTTTTACAAATACTGTTGCAAGCCTTGGGACGGCGCTGACCGAACAGCAGGCAAAGCTTATAGCAAGATACGCAAAAGAAGTAATCATAGCTTATGACTCTGATGAAGCTGGAAGAAAAGCTGCAACTAGAGCGATACCTATTCTCAGGGACGCTGGCCTTCGAGTTAGGGTTCTTGATGTGAGTCCTGCTAAGGATCCTGATGAATACATAAAATCGACAAAAGATGGCGCAATAAAATTTAGAAATTTACTGGAAGAAAGTAACAGCGATATAGAGTATCTTCTAGATAAAATAAAACAACCTTATGATTTAGAAGAAAACAAAGACAAGGTAGAATATCTAAAAAAATCCATAATGCTGCTTAGCAGAGTGAATAATAGACTTGAAAGAGAGATATACTCGTCTTACTTAGCTGAGCAAACCGGTGTGAACAAGCAAAATATAGTTACACAGGTAGAAGCGGCAGTCCGTGCTGAACAAGAAAAAAAAAACGCCAATATCAAATGAATTCTAGAACAAAGAACTTAAAAAAATCCAAGCTCAAGAATATACCTAAAAATATAATAATAAAATCAAAAGCAAAAAATGCAGAAGAAGCTCTGTTGTCTTATATTTTCGATAAACCTGAAGATTTTAAAATTATTTCTGACAGTATAAAAAGTGAATATTTCCAAACGGATTCTAATAGAAAAGTATATGAAACTTTGCTGCAAAAATATAATAATTCAAAAAATTACAGCTTCACATCTATACTTGGAGAA
Source organism: Acutalibacteraceae bacterium (assembly GCA_045604805.1). Taxonomy (GTDB): domain Bacteria; phylum Bacillota; class Clostridia; order Oscillospirales; family Acutalibacteraceae; genus JAZUOT01. The sequence continues at coordinate 37,984 of JAZUOT010000015.1, forward strand.
CTTGAGCTTAGTGAAACGTCACGCCTGGTAACCATAATTGCAAAAAATTCTATAGTCAGCAAAAACATCAATGATGCTAAAAGCTACGTAGAAGTTTTGAAAGATGAGTTTGAAAAAAGTCAACTCAGAAGTAATAGTGATTTGGACGATGAAAAATTAAAGGCTTATATTGCCAAACTAAAGGAACAAAAAAAGTAGGGGGAACATTTTTAAATGGCTAATTCGGATAAAGGAGCAATAAAAGAAATCATTTTCGAAAAACTTTCTGAAATTGGTAGAAGCAATGGAAAGCTCACTACTCAAGAAATTTTAGATGCCTTTGGTGAAGTGGATTTCGACGTGGAACAAATAGAGCAGTTCTATGATTCTATGGAACAGTTGGGTGTAGAAATAATTGATAACTGCAATGATGAAGCTAATTTAATTTCCGATGAGGAACTTGTTAAAGACTCAAAAAAACATGGCGTAGATAATGATAACGAACATGCCAATAGCGGAGATCCGGTAAAGCTTTACCTGAAAGAAATAGGAAAGGTTGAATTACTCACACCTGATGAGGAACTAGAACTTGCAGTAAAGATCAGCGAAGGCGACTCAGACGCTAGAAGAAAGCTCTCAGAGTCTAACCTTAGATTAGTTGTAAGTATTGCCAAAAGATATTTGGGTAGAGGTTTACAGTTTTTGGATTTAATCCAAGAGGGAAATTTAGGATTGATAAAAGCTGTAGAAAAATTCGATTACACCAAAGGCTTTAAATTTTCTACATATGCTACCTGGTGGATACGCCAAGCTATAACTAGGGCCATTGCGGATCAAGCTAGAACCATAAGAATTCCAGTTCATATGGTAGAAACTATCAATAAAGTAAAAAAGGCTTCGAATCATATATTGCACCAAAAAGGTCACGATCCAATACCTGAGGAAATCGCAGAAGAATTAAGCATGTCTCCAGACAAAATAAGGGAAATCTTGAGAATTACTCAGGAACCGGTTTCTCTGGAAACTCCTATAGGCGAAGAAGATGATACTCATTTACGCGACTTTATTCCAGATGACGACGCGCTTGCCCCTGTTGATGCAGCTTCTTCAGTGCTGCTGAAGGAGCAGTTATTGGATGTGCTTGGAACACTCACACCCAGAGAAGAAAGAGTCCTTCGTTTGCGCTTTGGCTTGGAAGATGGTAGATGCAAAACCTTAGAAGAAGTCGGACAGGAATTTGATGTTACTAGAGAGCGCATACGCCAGATAGAAGCAAAAGCTCTGCGAAAACTAAGACATCCCAGTAGAAGTAAAAAATTAAGAGATTTCTTAGAATAAAAGCAGGAAAAATATAATGGATACAGATACAATCGCAGCTATATCTACAGCCCTTGGTATGGCAGCCGTGGGTGTTGTTAGAATTTCTGGCAAAGATGCGGTAGATATAGCAGATAAAATTTTCACTTCAATAAACGGAAAAACCTTAAAAGAGACCCCAGGTTACCACGCTCATTATGGAAAAATATACGATGATGAAATCGAAATAGACGAAGCTGTTGCCTTGGTATTTAGGGCACCTCGCAGCTACACTGGTGAAGATGTTGTAGAGATCTCTTGCCATGGCGGAATATATACTACTCAAAAAACTTTGCAAGTAATACTTAAAAATGGAGCTACGCCCGCCCAAGCAGGAGAGTTTACCAAAAGAGCATACTTAAACGGGAAAATGGAGCTTACTGAGGCTGAAGCCGTTCTGGATATAATAAAAGCTAATAATATGCAGTATGGCAGAGCCGCAATATCAGCTAAAAATGGTGCTTTGCATAAATATATCCATAGTATAAAAGACAAAATAATACACACAACTTCCCATCTGTGTGCCTATTTGGATTATCCGGAAGAAGAAATTCCCGAAGTAGAAGTAAAAAATCTTTTAAAGACAATCGAAAACATACGTTTAGAAATACAAGAACTGATAGATAGTTTTGAACATTCAAAAATAATCCGCGAAGGTATAGACACAGCAATAATCGGTAAGCCTAATGTAGGAAAATCTACGCTTATGAATTTGCTTGCAGATAGCAATAGGTCTATTGTTACAGATATCCCCGGAACAACCAGAGATGTGGTCGAAGAAAGTGTTAATCTTGGGAATATACCTCTTAAGCTTTCTGATACAGCTGGTATACATTATACCGATGACCCTGTAGAACAAATAGGAGTTCAAAGAGCTAAAGATAAATTAAACTGCTGTGAGCTGGTTTTGGCGATGTTCGATGCTTCAAAACAACTTGGCACCGAAGATAAAGAATTAATCGAAAATCTTAAATCTATGCCTTGCATCGCCGTTATAAACAAATGCGACCTTGAGCAAAAGTTTGATTATGATTATGATTATATCTATAAAAATATAAAATTTGTTGTAAAAATTTCTGCGAAAACAGGAGAAGGTAAACAAGAGCTTGTAAACACTATTGAGGATTTCTTTAAAGTATCAAATTTCGAGCCATCTCAGGCCATGCTTTTCAATGAAAGACAAAAACAAAGCGCTATTAATTGTTTGAACGATATAAATAATGCTTGTGTAGTACTCCGGGATAATATGACTCTTGACGCTGTTTCTTATCTCCTAGAACAGGCTGTTTCTCACCTTTCAAAGCTCGATGGAAGCCGTACCAATGATGAGCTAATAGATGATATATTTTCCAGATTTTGTGTGGGGAAATAAGTTTTATAGTTGTATTGAACTCTGAGTAAATATTGTAGTACCATATATTTGTTTTGTTGTGAATTTTTGAAAGAAGGAGGCAGCTTATGTCTAAAGGGAAATTTTATAAATATGAAGATATATATTCAAGTTCAAAATATGAAAGAGCAAAAGCTGCACCTATAGCAAATAAAAGTTACCATAATGCTTACGACGAAAAAAGAAAAATGGTAAATATTGTTGTAATAATAATGTCTACTTTGTGTGCCTTGTTCGGTGGAGTGTTGTTATTTGGCACTTCCATGCTTGCAAGTGTCAATACCAATCACAGCTTTAGCTATGTCGAAAGCAACTATGACTCCGAAGAGCCAACAGGAGATGCAACTTTTACCAACAATATAATAAAAGACCCTATGGTACTTAATATAATGGTATTTGGTTCTGATGTTCGTCCGAACAAAGAAGGGAACGGCAACTCCGACAGTATGATACTTGTTTCGATAGATAACAGACACAAAAAATTTAAGATGACATCATTTATGCGAGATTCTTTCGTGTATATACCAGGGTATGAGAGAGCTAAATTAAATGCAGCTTATTCCAGGGGCGGCCCTGAACTTGCTATACAAACAATAGAACGAAATTTTGGTGTAGATGTCGATAGATTTGCGGTTTTATACTTTGATACTTTCCCGGAAATTATCGATGCCTTAGACGGCGTAGACGTTGAGCTCAAAAAAGAAGAAGCACAATTTTTGTATGATAATTTTCCTGATAGAGTGCCTAGATTTCGAGATGCAGGAACGTATCATTTAAGTGGTCCTGAAGCTTTATTGTACTCTAGGATACGCTATGTTGGAAATAACGACTTTGAGCGAACCCAAAGACAGCGCTATTTGATTTCCCAGCTAATGCAGAAATTTAGCTCTGTAAATGATCCTAGAACTATAGCCAATCTGATGACCACATTTTTGCCAGCTCTCACTACAAATATCTCTGTAGATGAAATGGCAGGTCTTGCTAAAAATTCTATAAAATATTTCAAATATCCTTCCTCTGAATTTAGAGTACCGTCTGATGATAATTTTAGTTTTAAAAGAGATGTTACTTGGGGCGAGGTTATTAACATAGATGATATGAATAAAGCTAGAGAAGATATCGCACGTTTTATATATGAAGAAACTGCAGATTCTATATACGGTACAACCAGTTCGAGTGTACCAGAAATAAAACAACAGTAAATTTTATAAGTATAGAGAGGTAATATCTAATGGCTGAATCCTGTAATCATGATTGTTCATCTTGCTCACAAAAATGCAATAGTGAAAAGTCTGCTATTCCTAAAGAAGCTCTAAATCCAAATTCTAGTGTCAAAAAAGTCATTGCTGTGGTCAGCGGAAAAGGTGGAGTAGGTAAATCGCTTGTTACTAGCTTACTGGCAGTTTTGTTTAACCGTATGGGGCATAAAACTGCGATACTTGATGCTGATATAACAGGGCCTTCTATACCAAAAGCATTTGGTGTAAAAGGCAAAGTCATGCAGTCTGAATTTGGTATGATGCCAGTAAAAACAAAGATGGGTATCGACCTCATGTCTGTAAATTTACTTTTGAAAGACGAAAAAGACCCCGTCGTGTGGCGCGGCCCTATAATAGCCTCAACGGTAAAGCAATTCTGGACTGATACAGTTTGGGAAGATATAGACTATATGTTCATAGACATGCCTCCTGGAACCGGTGATGTGCCTTTAACTGTGTTCCAGTCTATACCAGTTGATGGAATTGTTGTTGTAACTTCCCCTCAAGACCTTGTTTCTATGATAGTTTCCAAGGCTTTGAAAATGGCCCAAATGATGGATATTCCTATACTGGGCATTGTCGAAAATTACAGTTACTTTGTTTGCCCTGACTGCAATAAAAAATATAGTATATTTGGTGAAAGTAACATCGAAAAAATCGCCAAAGAATACGGTTTGGATGTTCTAGCTAAACTCCCAATAGAAGGCGATTTATCAAAAGTTGTAGATAGCGGACTGGTTGAGCTTTTTGAAGGTGATTACCTTAATAAATGCGCCGAGCAATTAGAAAAAAAGTTGAATAACTAACCAACACAAAACAAAGGGAGTGAAAATTAAATTTCTCTCCCTTTGTCATATAACTTACCACTACTCAATTACCCTTCTCCCACATAAATATCCGCTGTTTTATTAGTGCCAAAATGGATTTCGTATTTATACGTAATAACAGTATCTCGGGGGGCGGGTGTATGTTCCAGGAACCAGGGTAACCCTTTGTCTGATATAATGGCTATTAAACTTGAGTCTTTTTGCAAAATTTCATAATCATGTAAAATTACACACCCGCCTAATATTCCTGTTACACAACATTCCAATTCTTTAACTTTTGCAGTTGCTGGTACTGCTAAGCGGAGTATCGATTTGTATTTCTGAGATAAGTTTGGATTTGGATAAATTTCAAACAGAACATCAAGTTTCTTGTATTTATAGGGAGTGCCCTATTATGAGCAGTTAAAGAAAAGAAGAAAGAAAAAAGGATGATTTTAAATTAGGAAATAGCTTTTTATGTGCAGCAAAATTATTAAAAGCATTAACAAAAACTTTAAGAACAGCTTTTACAGTATCAAGTGAACGGAAAAAACAGGAATGCCCTTCTTGCAAATGTTCTAGGCAAATAAAAAGAGGAGCTGTATCAATAGACTAAAATCGAGAAATTAGATTGAGAAAAATCGCAATAATACACATAAATTGAGTATAAATTTGTTGATTGGAAAAAATCAATAGAAAGGTGTGATGTTATGTGGTCTTGGACAGAAATGATGGAATGGATATATAAGATATTTCCAATAATGCCAGTTTTATAAAATTGTAAGAAGACGAACTTTTGAAGGTTATCTTTTCAAAAGTTCGTCTTCTTTGATATGTGCGCTGTTATTGAATTAAATTCCAAATAACTAATCTCTTCTATTCCCGCCGAAAATAAGTATAAGTCTTAGCAATTGCCACAAAGAGGAGAATGTAGCAGCTACATACGTCATAGCAGCAGCTCTCAGGACTTTTTTCGCACCAACAAGTTCATCACCTGCAAGCACGCCACTCATTTCAAGCGAAGCGATAGCTCTAGAACTTGCATTGAATTCAACTGGCAAAGTAACGACAGAAAACAGGACAACTAGGCTAAAGAGCAATATCCCAGCAGAAACCATAGGTTCAAAAGAAAAGAAATAGCCGAACAGTATAATAGGCCAGGAAAGAGTAGAACCTATCTGGGTTATAGGGACCATAGCACTGCGTAGTTTAAGAGGAGCATAATGGTTAGCGTATTGAATGGCATGGCCAGCTTCATGAGCAGCAACACCCAAAGCTGCGACAGAAGTATCAGCATAAACATCTTGAGAAAGATTTATAACATTTGTTCTAGGGTCAAAGTTATCGCTTAAGTTCCCTGCAACAGGGCGTATATCGACGCCATTCACACCACCATATTGCAAAACTCTAGCGGCTGCCTGTGCGCCCGTCATATTGCGACTTGATCTAATCTTTGAATATTTAGCGAATGTAGATTTAACTGAAAACTGAGCCAGCATGGAAACCAAAATAGCTGGCAACATAAATATAAGATAATCAAAATAACCTGCAAAAAAATACATATTACTAAACTTAGCCGAGAGTATCTCCAACTTTTATATGACTGCCAATTATAAAATCATGAGCGGTCATTCTTTTTTTACCCTCGAGCTGTACCTCCTTTATCTCTATTGTTTTCCCATCGCCACAGCCTATAATAAATGGAATTGTTGATACGACTTTAGCAACTCCTTGAGATTCTTTGTCACTGAGCGTAGATAAATGAATTTTTAATTTTTTTGAACCAAGCTTAGTATAAGCTCCTGGCCAAGAATTAAGACCTCTTATTTTATTATGCACTTCAAGGGCTGCTTTATTAAAATCTATCGGTGAAAGTTCGGCATTTAACATAGGAGCATAACTTGCCTGACTATCATCTTGTTTTTGCCTTCGAATTTTATCCGTTTCTAATAAATCTATAGTTTCTAACAATGTATCAGCGGCAAGTATTTTCATTCTATCAAACAGTTGTTCAGATGTTTCATTTTCCGCTATATCAATTTTATTTTGAAGTATTATATCACCAGTATCCAAGCCTTTATCCATATACATGGCTGTTATTCCTGTTTCTTTTTCGCCATTTATAACACTCCATTGTATAGGTGCAGCTCCTCTATACTTTGGCAAAAGTGAACCATGCATATTTATGCATCCGTATTTTGGATAGTTCAAAATATATTCTGGAAGTATTTTTCCATAGGCAACTACAACTATGAGTTCAGGATTTAAATTAGATATATAGTTTTTTGTCTCATCGTCCTTTAGTTTAGTAGGTTGAAAAACATCTATATTATTTTTGAGAGCACATTTTTTCACTTCAGAAAACATTAATTTTTGCTGTCTACCTACGGGTTTATCTACCTTTGTAAAAACAGAAATTACTTCATGTTTGCTTCCTAGCAAAGCTTCTAGGCAAGGTACAGCAAAATCAGGTGTGCCCATAAACAATATTCTCAAATGACATCTCTCCTTTCTAAAATTTATTAAGATAATTAAATTTTAATTATCTTAAATTACTGTTTTCGGTTATTTCCTTAATTTCTTCTTCTGTCAACATATCTGTTGCAATATCTTTGAAAACTGTGCCATTCAAATGGTCTATCTCATGACACATTATCCTAGCCAAAAAATCTTCAGCCTCTAGTTCGATTTCCTTCCCATTGCGGTCATTAGCTTTTACCTTTATTTTTTGTGGCCTTATAGTTATTCCAAACTCACCAGGATAAGACAAGCACCCTTCTATACCATCCTGTTTTCCTTCTTTGTCTATAATCTCAGGATTTATAAGTTCTATCAAACCATTACCATCATCAAGAACTACACACTTTTTTAAAACCCCAACCTGCGGAGCAGCTAAACCTACTCCTTTTTCTTTGTACATAGTTTCAGCCATGTCATCTAGCAACTGGTGCAAACGTTCGTCGAATTTTTCTACCTTTCTTGTTTTGGCACGTAAAACACTCTCATCATAGATAATTATATTTCTTGTAGCCATTAATAACACTTCCTTTATTTCTATATAGTTTCATTATAAAAAAGAATATGGATTTATATCAACAAAAGCGGTGATTCCATTATAGCTTTTAGATTTAGAAAATCTTATCAGTAAATTTTTCATAAAGTCCTTAAATTCAGAATTAAACCTGCATTTCATTATAAATTTATATCTATACTTACCACTTATTTTTATAACACTTGCAGGTAAAGGTGTAAATACCTTAAGTGGTAAGTGTTGGTATTCTTGCTTTGAAGTAACAGTTAAAACTTTGAAAAAATCATTGGCAGCTATTCTTGTTTTATTATCATCATTTCCGCTGAAAGCTACCATACATATATCCGAAAATGGTGGGTACAAAAGCATTTTCCTAAGCTCAATTTCTGATTCGTAAAACGAATTGTAGTCCTGCTCAGAAGCTAATTTTATAATATTATTTTCAGGTGTATAACTTTGAATTATAGCTTTGCCAGATTGAACGCTTCTACCTGCTCTACCGACCACCTGTGTTATCAAAGAAAAAGCTCTCTCATAACTTCTAAAATCATCCCCATACAAGGCCTGGTCCGCATTTAGAACTCCCACAAGAGTAACATCTGGAAAATCTAATCCCTTGGCCACCATCTGAGTTCCGAGCATTATATCATATTCTTTATTTTTAAATGCCTCAAATTTTTCATCGAATGAAGCTTTAGCTATAGTGCTATCAGCATCTATCCTTAAAATTCTTGCATTTGGAAAAATACTTTCTATGTCTTTCTCTATATGCTGGGTTCCTTCTCCTCTATAGAGCAAAGATTCATTTTTACAATTAGGACATACTGAAGGAGCTTTTTCTGAATATCCGCAGCAGTGGCACATTAATCTTCCATTTGCTAAATGATACCTTAAAGCTATACTACAATTTTTGCACTTTAATACCTCTTTGCACATTCGACAACTTACAAAAGTGTTGTATCCTCTACGGTTCAAAAGTAAAACAGATTGTTTGGAGTTAGCTAAATTTTCATCCAGAGCTTCAATCAAACTGGAAGAAAGAGAGGTATTATTCCCTGAAAAAACTTCGTTGTTCATGTCTACTACATTTACTTGTGGAAGTTTAGCTTTGCCATATCTTTCTTTCAGTAAGTGCAAACTATATTTACCTTTTTGAGCTTTGTGATAAGTTTCAAGCGAAGGTGTTGCAGATGCTAGCAAAAGCAGAGCATTATGTTTTTTTATCCTGAATTTAGCAACATCTCTAGTATTAAACCTGGGGGATGATTCTGACTTGTATGTATATTCTTGCTCTTCGTCCATTATTATCAGGCCAATATTATCAAAGGGAACAAATATAGCACTGCGCGTACCTAAAATTATACTAGCTTTACCTTCTTTACAGCGCTTCCATTCATCCATTCGCTCACCCATAGAAAGAGAACTATGATAAATAGCTACTTTATCTCCATATCTTTTTTTGAAAGGCTTTATCATATGTGAAGTTAATGAGATTTCAGGAACCATAAGTATCACTTGTTTACCATCAGCAAGAACTTCATCTATGAGTTTAGTATAAACTTTTGTCTTACCACTACCAGTTACACCATATAACAAGGATACTCTTGCACAATTTTTTTCGTACTCCGCTTTTATTTCTTCAAAAGCTCGTTGTTGTTTTTCTGTAAGATCTATTTTTTCAGCCTTTTCAATAGTAATATTTGAATAAGGGGTTCTATACACTTCCGTATCAAAAATCTTGATAACTGACTTTTTTTCCAAAGCAGATATCACCGCTTTAGAAACAGCTGTATGATAAATTATCTCTCTAAAACTAACATTTTTTCTCTGAGACTGCTTTAAAAAATCATATACTACTTTTTGTTTAGGGCTAAGTTTTATATCTTTGCATTTGTGATTCAAGCTAACTGTTTTTTCGCTGGCATCTCGTAATTTTTTTGCAGGTAATTCTTTGAGCCTAATTACACCTAGTTTTACGAGTTTGTTGAGTTTTAGCTCTTTTTTATTTACAGCTAAAATTTTAGCGATTTCTTCTGCTTTTGCTATAGTCTTGTCTTTTAAAAAATCTATAATTCTGATCTGGAAATCATCCAGCTTAATAAGTGATTTTTCATCTATATAATCTGCAAGTTCGTAATAAGTATCAACTGCATAATGTATTCCGCTGGGCAACATAGCAGAAAAAGCATCAAAATATGTACAAAAACAGGCATCCTTAAGCCAGATGCCCATTGATACCTGTTCTTCACTCAATATTGGAACTTTATCAAGTGTGTCTAAAATTGGTTTTAATCTGCTTTCATCAATTTCTTCTTCAATCAACGCTAAAACTAAAGCCTGTCGTTTGCGCTGCCCACTTCCAAAAGGAACCAAAACTCTCATGCCGACATATAAGCTATTTTGCAAAAAATCAGGCACAACATAGCTATACATTTCATCAAAGCTAAAACTTGTTTTGCTTACAGCTACTTTGGCAATTTGTTTTACTGGCATACTACTACCTTAATTTCGATTTTGATCATTTATTTCATCTGGGTAAAACATTTTATATTCATGATCTTTAATATTGCGGAAAGCTGTAACAACAGGTTTTTCAACTAAAATCTCTCCAACTTCATCAGCTTTTGCTTCTATTTCCCTTGCCAACTTAGACACAGCAATTACAAGCGGAAATTTATTCTGTTTTCCTGCAAGAATTTCATCTATTGATATTTCAGTCATTCGAAATAACTCCTTCCAAAATATGTTTTTTTCTGAAAACTTTATGTTCTTCTGCACTGATTATTGCTAAAATTTCATCAACACAGGTACATAAATCATCATTGACTACAAGATAATCATATTCCCTTACCTGTTCAAGTTCTTGTATGGCAGTATGCAAGCGTTTTTTTATATTTTCCTCGCTATCGGTATTGCGATCCCTTAACCTTTGTTCCAAAACCTTCAAAGATGGTGGCAACAAAAATATACTTATACTATTCTCTACTTTTTTTCTAATTTGAGCTCCACCCTGGACGTCTATATCCAAAAGTATGTCTTTTCCATGCTTTAATTGTTCATCAACAGGTTTTTTGGGGGTTCCGTAAATATTCCCACAATATTCAGCATATTCAAGCATACCGTCATTATGTATCAATTCGTTTATTTCGTCGCGAGTCATAAAAAAATATTCCCGACCATTTTTCTCACCCGGCCTGGGACTTCTAGTTGTTGCCGAAGTTGAAAAAAATACATTTTTATTTTTTTTCTGTATTTCCTTTGCAACAGTGCCTTTTCCTGTCCCTGAGGGACCTGAAAGTACTATGAGTATACCATTTTCATTTTCCATGATAAAAAAATCCTACTCCTATCACTCATCGTCGGCAGGCTTGCCTAATATTTTTTCAGCTGTCTGATACGAAAGTACTACATGCTCACTATCAGAAATTATGACAGATTTCGTACGTCTACCACATGTAGCATCTATTAATGTGCCACGAGATTTAGCTTCTTGCACTATTCTTTTTATGGGTGCTGAGTCTGGTGAAACAATCGATACTATTCTACGCTCTGAAATATAATTACCAAAACCTATGTTTATGAAGTTCATAGCAAAATCCCCTTGATATCAGGCTATTCTATATTTTGTACCTGCTCTCTTATTTTCTCTAATTCTGCTTTAACATCAACAACTATATTGGATATATCAACGCTAGATGATTTTGAACCTATAGTGTTTATCTCTCTATTCATCTCTTGTAAAAGAAAATCAAGCTTGCGACCAACTGGCTCAGAAAGATCTAATAAAATAAAAAACTGTTCTAAATGACTTCGTAATCTTACTATTTCTTCACTTATGTCAGATTTATCTGCAAATATCGCTACTTCTGTAGCTAAGCGTTGTTCATCAACAGAGGTGGAGCCTATAAGTTCTTCTATACGCTTTGCTAATCTATCTTTGTAACGCTGCACGCTGGCAAAACATAAAGGCTCAAGTTTTGATAGCGCTGATGAAATTCTCCGCGCTTTGAGATTTAAATCTTCCGAAATATTATTGCCTTCCACTTTGCGCATTTCTGTCATCTTGCGTAGTGCTTCCTTTAAAACCGGCTCAACATTGTTCCAAACAAGTTCCTCATCAAGTTTCAACCTATTGGGAACAAATATACCATCAATGCTAGAAAGTAAAGATAAATCTACACTGCCATCCAATTTATATTTTTCTGAAACTTTTTTGAAAGCGTCTACATATGAAGCTAACAAAACATCATCTACACAGATATTGCAAGAATCACTTCTAGTGTTCGATATCTCAACAAAAATATCAACTTTGCCGCGCTTTATTCTGTCCTTTATGTATGATGATATCTTTTCTTCTAGATAATTATATCCTTTGCTCAGCTTTTGATGTAGCTCTAAATAACGACGATTAACTGATTTAATCTCAATGCAAATAGATAAACCGTTACTATCCGCCTCGCTACGACCAAAACCAGTCATGCTAACTATCATTTAAATCATCAATATCCTCCACAGTACATTTTCGATCATTTTACCAAATCGTCAATTTATATGTCAAATCGAACATTATGATACTTAAAACTATATCCTTATTCTACCACAGACAGCTCATTTCTTTCATAGACTATATGATAGCTATTTTTATTATTTTTCTATTAACAAATTCTGTGTGGTGGGACGATATAGAGATTTTATTTGTATTATGGATGTAAGCAAAAGTTTTTTTGCGATGAAGTTACAAAAAAAGATGCCGAGCAAAACTGCCCGGCACCGCCACATAAAACACTTAAGCTAGATTAGATGTTTATAATTTTTACGTTTTTTGAAGTTTTTTGCTACAAAAAAGCTAAAACATGACGCAAATGCACCAAAATAGATAAAGTTGAGATCTTCACCTGTTTTTAGACTAGAAGTATCTGCGCCATCTTTATCTGGATTGTCTGGATTATCTGGATTATCTGGATTATCTGGATTGTCTGGATTATCTGGATTGTCTGGATTGTCTGGATCGTCTGGATCGTCTGGATTGTCTGGATTGTCTGGATTGTCTGGATCGTCTGGATCATCTGG
>JAZUOT010000016.1:0-32059 GCA_045604805.1 Acutalibacteraceae bacterium
CCCCCCAGCTGCATAGCTACCCAGACCATGTATCAAAGGCTCACTAGAGCTAAATATGAGCAAAAACGATAATACCAATGCTGTTAATTTTAAAGCCAATCTGTTCATAAAAAATTTACCCCCGTTTTTTAGAAAGTTAGACTGTTAGAGAATTAGAGAATTAGAAAGTTGGAATGTTGGAGAGTTGGAGTATCTAACTTCTAACCTCTAACTTCTAACCTCTATCTTCTAACCTCTATCTTCTAATTTCGTGCCCTTTCTACAAAATGTAGCACACATATACTAGATGTCTCCTATTCTAGCTTAAATCGCGTCTTGTGTAAAGTGGAAACGAGTAGGGGTTTTCGCTTACTAATTCTGATAATCAAAAGCAGAGCGGGAAAAACTTTTTTCCCGCTCTGCCACATCAATTATTAATTATTAATTATAAATTATTAATTTTTAATTGTTCTGCCAACTGCGCCCTTGTGAACTTTCACCACAGACTGACGGGCATGCCCGTCATACAAATAAAGGCAAAGGTTTTAGCCTTTGCCTAAGTTTTAGCTTGTGAAATTTTACCTAAAAGCTATATATACATATTGTCCACCGTCTTGGTTAAGATTTACAAAGACGTTTCTACTAGGCGTACCAGTAGTTTGTTTTACGGTAAATGAATTTTCGCCTATACTGAGCCCTGCAGTACCGATACTTGCACCTTGTCTGTATATTGCTATACCCGCATGGCACACCGTGTAAGAATTATCATAGTCAAACTCAATAGGTCCGTAGTTTTTCTGATAGTATATCAGCATAGAAGGGGTAAAATCCAGGGTATATGTTTGTGCGCTTTCACCGTCGCCCGCTGTTGTATCTGATATAAACATTTCAGAAAGCTTAGCTTTTTCATCACTTGTAACATGGACTGCTGTATCAGCTAAGTGCGTAGCTATAGCTGTGTCAATAATTTCATTATCATAAACAAAATCGCTTCTCGTTGGCTGGTCAGAACCTAACCAACTATTCAAATTTAAATTAGGGGTTTTGTTTGTACTTGCCATAAAATCTCCTCCTTAAATAACACTGTTGTAAACATCTATTTCGTCCCAGCTTAGAGCTTTTGAATCCATATAATCAAAAGTATTCAAAAGCGCATCTATGTCGTCCCAACAAAAACTTCTAAAATCGAATATTACTTCCAAATGTGCTGGTAAAAATTCCTCCGCAGCTGCTAAAACCTCATCCCTGGACTCAAATTCGTCCAGAAGATTCACACACTGAACATATATGCTTTCGCCGTTGAAATGCTCATCTATCTTAGCTTCTATCCCACAGGCAAGTAATGCCCTTTCAATGTCTGCTTTTGTGAAATCATTAGCTGTTATAGAGTTTCTATAGTTTAGCATTGCTCTCCTGTCATTTATATCTACAGAATCTTTTATTCTTCCTGATAAACGTTCTCTAAAAGCTAAACCATAACTTTCAGCTGTAGCAACAAAAGCTTCTTTCTCTAGAGTTTCTAGCTTGGTCGCTAAAATATTAAGTCCTGCTGCGTATGCTTTTAGTTCAGCATCTACCAAGGTGTTACCATTTAGCAGATAGAGATTTAGAGGTCTTAGTTTTTGCTGCAATTTCACAAACTGTTCTTGCAAGCTCATTTTAACTAGCCTCACTTATTTGGAAGTTATTAATAACACCCAGCTGTGTGTCATTAAGCTTCATATCACCACATAAAACTCTATCAAAATTATAGTTAGCGATACCGTCTATGTGATATATAACTTCGCCTATATCCGCCAAAAGAACATTTTGCCCTATACGCAAAGTGTCAAAATAAGCTCTAATAGCCTGTTTGCATTCCTCTATAACTTCAGAAGCTATGTAACCATGTTCTACAGTAATATAAGCTATAACATTTGATTTTACCAGCTCTGGAGATTTAACACTTACATTGACGTTTATCTCTCTAAGCTCATTAAGCTCGCTTTCTATCTGTTGCATAAGTTCCTCAGAACAAACAGCAGAATGCCCAGCAACATAGACATCTACGCTCCCATTTCCCTGTGCTCTTGCTACTGCACTTGCAGAGTATACATCTTCATACTCAAGTGCTTTAGCCTTATAAAAAGCTGTATTAGTTCCGTTTGCGATGTTTTTATAGCTGTCGATAATTCTCTCGCGGAGTTCTTGGTCACTTTCAGCTTCATAGCCTCCACTGAAAGCTTCCTTATTTGTAACATGTATGATTCCTGATGGCGGAGACACAAAGACTGTAACCGTATCAGCTGCCACATTACCTATAATACCGCCCAGCTCCGCTGTGGCTTTTACATCAACCGAAAGGCTATCTTTAGCTAATGTCACTTGTTCATCTGTAATTATTTTTACACCATCTGAGCTAGCTGTAGAACATATGACACCTTTATTTATAACTACATCATGATCTAGGGCTGTATCTCTTGAAAACGTCAAAACACCTGTTGCGTGTAAAGCTTTTTTCCGCTCTATGCCTCTTTCCTGCGCATGGTAGTCTAAATATTCTCCACTTGCTGTTTGAGGAAAAACCTGCTGTTTTAGCCAATCTACATTAGTACATGCAGAATATATTTCTCCAGCTAGAACTTTTAGCCTGATTCCAATATCAGAAGCATCGTCAGCTGAGAAACCTGCTTCTGCTTTAAATTTTTCCTGCATTTTAGTTAATATCTCTTCATAAGTTTCACTCATACACTCACCTCCAAATTAGCTGTTGTGTTGTCAGCTTTTAAATTTACATTCAAAAGAAGTTTGTCACCTTGATTACTACTGCTTATGTCTACACCCAATACACTCAGTTGAGATATAGGTTTTAGAGCTTCTACTACTTTTCTGAAAGCCATTTCTTTTAGCGTAGTTCCATTTGAATAGGAAGAACGCAGTTTATAAAGCTCACTACCAAGTTCTCTATCGTAAATAAAACTGCCCTTTTTCACACAAAGACGTATCAAAGCTCTTTGTAATAATTCTTCTATATTGTTTATACATATAGGTTGTCCATTTGATCTAGTCAAAAAGTCACCATTATTTAAAGCTGTATCCATTTTGCCTCCTTTGAAAAAATCAATATTCTGTTCCGTTTATGTAGACACGGCCTGAAATATGAATACTGCCATCGTTT
The DNA here is from genome assembly GCA_045604805.1 of Acutalibacteraceae bacterium. Taxonomy (GTDB): domain Bacteria; phylum Bacillota; class Clostridia; order Oscillospirales; family Acutalibacteraceae; genus JAZUOT01. The sequence goes on from JAZUOT010000016.1 coordinate 3,137, forward strand.
TTTAAAGTTATGCTGCCATCACCGGAGTATAGCATTATTTCGCCTTCATTTAGGGATTTTTCAGAGACGGCTGTTCCCAAAGCAACAACTTTATTGCCTATAGGTAAAAGCACACATTCTTTCCCCCTAGTTGGAACATAAGCTATCCCTTCAGGTGCTAAGAGCGAAATATCCCTATATTCATCAGAACCTTGTACAGTTATGTTGCTTCCAGAGCTGGTAACTTCAGCGCTACAAGAACTATTTTTCTTTTTGCTTTGAGATATTTTTTTCGAAAGCCACATATTTTTTAAACCTTCTTTCTCAAGCTTATATCACATTTTTCTAAATCTCCATCAAGAGAGTAACCTATAGATGCTACATAGAGTCCAGGTATGTAGCCCACTATGCTATCATCAACTGTAGCACTGTCAAAAAGCTCTAAAAATATATCCCCCGGGCAAATGAGCTTTAGCTCGAAAGAATCTTTGTTGCTTTCCTCTATGATTTTCTGAGCTACAAATGCTGGGCTATCTGAATTTACACAGTCTATATATCTTTTTCTTTCTACCTCTCTGCTGGAACAATTAATATTATCAGCCTTTGTGGAGTATGTTCCATCTTTGCTGCAACGCATATTTACCTGTGAAATAAGCTTATAGCGTTTTATATTGCTACTTATGTAGCTATAATTATTCTGCTCTAAATCTTTGTTCGAGAAATAAAGTTCCTGCTCACTATATTTATCGCTAGCATCTATGAATCTCGCAGGACTTACCCTTAATTTTTTGTTTAGATATTCTCTACAGAAAGTATCTATAACTTCCCATTCGCTCATGCCTTTACTAACCTGAAATACACTGGAAAAGCTTTCATCGCTACCTTTGTAGCCCTTGAAACCATACTGCTTAGCATGGTGTTCAAATATTGATTTAAGGGATGGAATACTATAGCTTCCGGGTTTAGCTTCATTATCAAGCAACAAAGCAGCATAGCTTCTAGCATGAAGCTCTAGCACGCAAGCGCTACTGGAACATTTGCATATTTGCTCATCTAAGATACCATCAAAAATCAGCCTGTTTTTTTCATTATCATAAGCTTTTATATATTTTATCTCAGGGAAATTTTCGCTATCAGTTTTACTATTTATGTCTATCGGGAAAACAACATTAAGATAATCTGCTGGTGCATCTTCATCCATTTGTAGTTTTACTGAAAGAGGTTCAGGCATATCAAAAGTTCTGTTGTTTATATCTATACACTCGTATATCACTGTAACATCACCCTGTCTCCGACTTTTAATTCATCTACTCTCTTTATATGCGGGTTTAAATTCAAAAGTTCTTTGACAGTTTTATTGTAAAGTCTTGCAATATCAAATATAGTTTCGCCTTCTTTTACGACATGGTAAGTAGCAACTAAGGCTTCTGACTGAGGTTTAGTTTCCATATCTTCCCAGAATTCAAAATAATAAGATATGCTTTTAGGGCCGGGTTCACAGCTCATGTTAAGTTTTTTGAAAACTGCTAAAAATGTCCCAACATCTGTAATGCTTAAATAACCGCTATCATTTTCTTTATATAGCTCGCAAAGCCTGCTATACTGCTCAAAACAATCCGGACCAAAAAATTCACCATTTCCGCTTATTACCCTTTTAGAGCATTTTAGGTTTTGCAAAACTGTACCGACAAATGGTATTTTGAGTTCACTGATATCCTTTTTTTGTTCTATCTTTAGCTGCTTAGGGTCATATGGCCACTCATAGTTTTTAAATTTCATTTTAGCTTTCATAGAGTGACCTCCTGAAAATTAATATATCTTCTTGAGTCTCGCTCAAAATCATCAGAAATATTATTTGCATCAACATAATAAATATTTTGCTTCAAAATGCTTTCGCTTGTCTGCGTTTTTATTTTAGACCTGTCCCAATTCAATATTGATTTATTAGAAATAAATTCAGCCTCTCTAGCCTTTGTGCTGTTTTCTTTGATTTTAAGTTTTATTTTTTTTATAGCCATCAGGATTCAAGCTCCATTCTATGAGAAGCTATAAGCGAAACTCCCTCTAAAACAGTATCATTTATGCTGGCACTTTCGTTTATCTCTGACCACTCACAGCCGGAATAAACTATTCTTTTGCCAGGCTTTACTATAACTAAGTTGAAATTACTTAAGGAATAAAAATCAATATTCGAAATTAAAGAAGAGTTTTGCACATACACTTTCGAAAGTTCTATATAGTGTTTAGTTTTGCCCTCTATACAAGCCACAGGTTCGCTTTGCCCAAAAGCTTCTATGTAGCGGCTTTCTTTTATAGTGTGGCATTTATAAGCTTCGACAACAGCAAGCTTTATGCCATTTACTTCTATGTAAATATCTTTGCTAGTAGGAAAGTTTATTTTCACCATAATATCCCTCCTTTAAACACTGATATAAGCTGTAATAAGAATTTGACTCACAGATTGGGCTGCCGTAAATTCTAATTCTACTAAACAAGCGGTAGGATCATCTTTATCCACCGTGACTACTGGCGTTTGATAAGAATAAATGATTTCATTATTTTTCTTTTCTTCCAAAACTACACAGGCCTGTGTTGCTATCGCTGTTCTTGTAGCTTCATTATTTTTAGAATGAGATACCATAGCTTTTAGAGCTTGCCGAATGTCTTTTATGACATCATCTATTATCAAAACTACATTTATATCATGAAACGTTCTGTCACTTACTCCATCTGTATGAGTTCTAGTACTTACGGCTCGAACTACTTCTATAGAACCTGCTATTGTTTCAAATACAGTTACACCCGCCTGCAAATAGCTATCTATTTCATCTTCGCTTAAAGCTCTATCTAAGTTTGAGATACCACTCAAAGCTGTACCATTCAGGCTTTGGCTGGGGTCATCAAAGCTTACTATTTTTCCGGCTAATGCAGCAGCCAAAAAACAGCTACTACTTATTTCATCGATAGCATCGCTTACTTTTTGTGATATAAGCATCAGCCTTTCGCAATTAGAAATGCTTGCAAAGCTTTCTGCATATGATTCCTCACAGGCAGCTATAGCTATGCGTTCTCTAGACTTTTCAGATGAGTTGACAACTGATTCCTTTAATAGACTATTTATTTCTTCTGAAGTGCTATCGCAAATGACACAGCTTATATGTTCTGTATTTTCCAGAAGAGCAAAAGCCTTTTGATATTCTTCTGTACTGCCATTTGCAGCACTAGCACATATGATTTTATTAGCTCCATTTGAAAGGGCTAAACAGCATAGCCTATACATAAGTCCAGCTTCACCAAAATACATTTTAGCCTCAGAAGTCCTACTTACTTCGTATGTCTGCTTTGTAGAAGCTACACTATTTGCAGCTACTATTCCAACACAAGCTGTACTGTTTCCCTTATATATACCTGACGATACATATTCTGAGTAAACACCAGGTCTTTGACTTGCTATCATGAATACACTCCCCTTACAACGATATTGCTTATTGCTGTTTCATCTATCTCTCTTGAAATAGCAAAGTTAAATTTCAGCTTGCCTTTTATGATGAAAGCAAAAGACTTTGCGTCATATACTTGCTCTTCTGCTTCTATAGAAACAGCCCTTTCATTCACACTTTGATCAAATAGCAAAGCTTCACAGATCCTATCAAAAGCCTCTACTCCGCTTTTTCCTGTGAGTTTCTGCGGTGTGCATATTTCAAAATTCACGGTGAATTCTGATTTTTTAGAATATAACTCCTGCTGAGTATTGGCTCCAAAAAAATCGCCAAATGCACAGTTATTTATTTTTATTCCTCCAAAGCCAAATACTGCTGTTATGCAAAGTGATGGATTAGGCTTTGCGATATTGTCATAAGCTGAGCGAAATTTTATATCAGAAAGAGAAGGAACTGAACTTAACTTTTCTATTAATTCATTTATTAAAGAATCAAAGACTGCCAAATTTATTCCTCCTCTACACATTTTTGTAGTAGTGCCCATATATATATGACTTCAGAACCGTAGCATACTTTTTCCACTCTTTTTACAACGTATTTGCCGCTTGTGGCTGTTATGGTCGAATCATAAGTTAAAAGCTCAATTCCTACATCCGGCTTACCTATGTAAATATAACTATTGCCATTGTAATAGCCTTCGGGTACATACAAATTTTCAAAGTACGAAGAATTCTTGTATCTGAGCGGTTGTATTACAGCTAATGTCGAGTAAGTAGTACCGTCTTTTTCCAAAGTTATTTCTTCGCCGCATTTTTCTATAGAACGCTGGGCACAGTTTTTTATGTTCATGACCTCACCTGCTTAAAGGCAAAATCTCCATCGATAAGATATGGTGCAGCTGCGGCTTTAGCTTCTTCGAAAGCTTCTCGTGCTTTATCAGAATTAACGCTTGCTGAGGATTTTGTGCTTACACTTATGTCGCCTACTGTAAAGCTATCTCCTGCAGAATTACTACTCTGGTACATGGAGTAGCGGTAGAGGGCTAAGCTTGCAGCCGTTGAATTTAATATCATATTTGCTGTTTCGGAATTTACTCCAGCTTTTTTCAAAGCTTCTATTTCAAGGCCACATTCTATGCACAAATCTTCCCATTTTGCAGCTTCTTCTAGCGTCATGCCGGCAAGTAGAGCAAAGCGTTCAATTATAGCCTGATTATCCAAATTATCACCTCTAGTATTTATTAAGTAGAGGCAGGTGAAGTTTTCCCTGCCTCAGTTCATTTAAATAGATAATCTATTAAACATTACTTGCAAGCTGGGTAGAAGCACCTTGGAAGATCTTAGCAAAACCAGCAATACAGCTGATAGAAGCTCTTTCGAGTTGTCTGTCTATTATCTTGTCAAAGTCTGTGATCACTTCGCCTGCTTGTATCATTTCTAATGCACAAGTTTTATCTAAACCGATGATAGTATTATTTGCTACATTAGGAACGTGTAGAAGAGTAGCACCTACAGGAGTTACCATCTTACCGGTTGCCTGGAAATTAAGTCCTGCAGCGGCATCCTTCATCTCGCTTAGAGAAAGAATATTCTGCATTTGCTCTGTTCCAGCTAAAATTACGTTCATGTTGTAAGGTGAAAGCTCAGCCCACATTTTCACAAGATCTGAGTACTGAATATTTGTTCCTTCCGCTGGGACTTTATTGATTGCAGTTTTGCCGTCGTTACCATTTTCAAGAACTGCTACAGCATCAGCCAGCTGTGCTCTTGCTATATGAGCACCTATTTGTTTTAGCATAACTGTAAATAGGTCTAAGCGTTGGAAACGTAAAGCTTCGTAGGAAGCTACAAGCATTCGTCCACGTTTGTTGAGCTTTACAAGTGAATTACCACTTGATATAACAGTCTGAGGTAAAGTAGCACCTTCAGCAACTACCTTGAGTTCTTTTTCGTCATCAGTAGGCTCTGAAGTAATAGGACGGTAGTCCATACCGTCTATAATAGTTTTAGTTGCAATAAACTCAGGCAATATATCTGCCATCTCTACGCCCTGCCAAACAGCACGGCTTATGTATTCTGGGAAAAGCACCTGACTATCTGTAGTTTGGAAAAACTTATCAACTACATCAGAGTTTCCACCATTTACCTTTATGTTAAAACGCTTTAATTGTCTTTCGTATGCGTCTAGACCTTCTAGTGCACTGCCTTTATAGTTTTCCGAAGGGTCTAGCTCTTCTAGAGTCTGTGTGAATGTTTTACCAGAAGTAGCATACATACCTTTTTCAAGTTTTATAGAATCAAAATATCCCATTATTTTTATCGTCCTTTCCTCTTTTATTAGAGCATTATAAAATGAAAGCTATTTTGCTATTGTTTGAATCTATATTTATAGCTAATACTTCTTTACCATCTGCTTCTACGTTTTTTACTCCACCGTTTGCGTCAGCTACTAAACGAATATTTCCTAAATTCACATCACCTGTATATGTAGCTTCCATATATCCAGCAAGTTGAACTGCTGCATAACCGTTTCTTACATTTACAACTTTGCCGCAAATTATTTCTCCTTCGTTTGCAGCAGCTACAGTCTCGTTAGCAGAAATTTTAACTAAAGCGCCAGCTTCTAAGCTTTCATCAGCTTTGAAAGTGACAACTTTTTCATCGTATCCTAAAAAAGATAAAGCCATCTTTTAGTCCTCCTAAAATAAATATTTCTTAAATTTTAAACTGGGTGTTTTTATCGTTTACAGCTTGGCTATCTTTATTTTTCACAAGCTGTGGTCTTGGTAAAAATATATTTTTGCTTTCTTTAGAAAAAGCTTTGCAAAAAGCCTGTAGCTCCTCAAAGCTCATGCGTTTTACTACAGATTTGCACACAGCATTTTCAAGCTCTGGTGTAACCAATGAGATCAAAGAAACTAGATCCGACTCTAATTTCTTCTTGTAAGCTTTTCCTATGTCTGCCAAAATCTCCAGGCTTTTTATGTATTCACCGAAACGCTTTGTCTGATTAGAACTTAGGTTCAATTTTTCACCATTTCTAAAGCGTTTTCTTATCTCTGCAATATCATTTGTTGAAAGTGCAGATTTGCAAACTCCTTTTGGATCTTTATGTTTTATAACTCCAGCTTCAACTTGGGCAGGTACTGCCACAAATGACCATTCATATGCATCCACTGGGTCTTCTAATATGCTGTAACATAGTTTTTCTTCACCGTTTACTTCATAGAGTTTGCCCTTCTGGTGGACACAGCAGGAAGTTTTTAAATTTGTATTGCATATGGAACATATATTGTTCATCACCGCACAGCCAACGCTTACCTCTTTTCTGATGCCTGTATCTATTTCCAAAATAAAATCATTATTTTTTTCTATTCTGGGCATATAGGCTTTAGCTACTAGTCTGTGATAATCTTCACCACTTCTGCTGATTTTTCCTTCTACCCTTTCTACATAGCAATCAAATATCCTAGCTTTTTGGTTTTCGCTTTTTGCATCGTGGTCCATGATTCCAGTTTTGCCAACAAATAGGTCCGCAAGTTTATATAAGCTATTCAAACTGAAACATTCAAAATCGCGGTCGATGTCGTTATCACAAAGAACTACTGAAAATATATAAACATCATCTGCACTGAGTTTGCTGCGACTGTAGTTATTTATAAGGCTAAGTTCATTCTCGTAATTCTGATTTTTATCAAAGCTTTTTAAGACATATCCTTCTTTCATCACATCACTCCTCCTTTATGTTGATAAGACCTAAGCTTTGCTCAATTTGCATAGCTTTTGCGTTTTGTAGTCTAGCATTAGCAGCGTCTACAGAATCTTTAAGTGCAATATCATCCCAAACTACTTCAAACTGAGTGTTTAAGCCATTAGTCCTCAAAAACAAAGAGCAGATTTTAGAAACAATAGGACTTAACATTTTTCTGTAAGAATTCAGTTCACTGGTGAAAATATCTAGCTGTTCTGATGCCATTCTCTCAGTGGTTGACCAAGATATACCAAGCAAAAATGGCGGTATGGAAAGTTTAGCTATTATTTGCTCCATGAGCTGGCGAACAGGTATTTCGCTATCCAGAATTTGATTATCTGCACCGATTACCTTTATATCCACATCTCCGACTGCAATAAAGTCAGAAATACCTGCAGATTCATGACTCATGGCTTTTTGCCATTCATCAGCTAACATTTGAGCGCGTTCTTTGGTATAAGCTCTGCTTGTAGGGTCGTCTCCTGGTTTATACGTAACCGCATAACGCACATTTCCTACTCTATCCCAGTTTTTACCTATAGTACTATATATTTTCATAAGCATATCGCTAACAAAGGGCAAAGATTTTAGTATAGATTCCCCCGTTATGCATCCTGGCATAGGACTTAATGATGAAAGCAATATAAGTTCTGGGTACTCTACAGCTCGAAGGCTACCGTAACTATCTCTTACATATATGCCTATATTTAAAGGGCCATCATCTTCCTTGAGTTCTATATCTTCAAGCGGTGCATTATACAAAGCGCATATATGGTTGTTCTCATCTAGAACTATTTCTCCTACAGCTGTACCTAAAGTTAATATCTGTTGCATGTAAATATAGATAAATGATTCTATACCATAAGAACAGGAATTTACTCTCACAGTTTCCAGGAAATTATTTAATATTTTCTCTATATTTTTGTCATCACATTTTATTTTGCAACCGCATACTAACTTAGCTATTTTGCATATCGCAGCGTCTATTATCGGTACATTTTCTTTGAGGCTTTCGTATAAACGTATTTGGTATAAGCCTAAATTTTTATTATTGAGAATCAAATTATTATTTGTTCTATAACTCTGAGGAACAGCTTTTACTTCTGCCTTGCTTTTTTGTTCAGAATTTCTTTTAAACAAGCCCACTTAAGTCTCCTCCTTCCTCTTATCTTTTTGCCGCAAAAACATAAAAATTCTCGTTATCATCCATGCTCAATACGGTACTCACAAAATATCTGATATCGTCCATTGCATGATCATTTTCTTTTACAGGTTCATCTTTTGAACTGTTTTCTGCCCAGCGGTAAAGCGAAAATTCTCGTCTGCTGTCATGACAGCTATCACAAATTTTTATGCTGCCATTTTTAAGAGCAGTAGAAACTTTGCGGATACCGTCAAGCACATCATTTTTGGCTGGAACAACTTTGAACTGTGCTTTTTTGTTTATCAAAGCTATGAAGCTGGCAGCGGAAGGGTCAACAGTAACACAGCTGATTTTTAGTCCAAAAGCAAGTTCTGAAAGTGCCTCATAGTGTTCTTCATCTGTCTTTTGGTATCCTGCTTTTTTAGAATCGTAATAAGACTCTTTGATACGGTACCAAACGCCGTCATGTTTAGCCCATAGACCAAATGACGTAGGGTTCACTGTTCCGTAGTCACAAGATATTGCATAACTTTCGAAATTTACTTCTGGCTTTTTGCAGAACATATTTTCATTTGCCATAAATGGATAAACTGCTCCTTCAGTAGCTACCCATTTACCCAAGATGAACCTATCGTAAAATGTACCAGAATAAAGTGACTCGTAGCGTTTTATTATGTTTTGCGACAGAGAGGGATTGTCGCTCAAAAGGAAATGCAGATATAATGCTTTTTTCTCTTCTGCTTTTAAAATCCATTCACGATAGAACCAATGTTCTGGATGCTCGGGGTTACAGTTGAACCAGAATTTAGAACCATTCACCGAACAGCGTGCAAGCGCTTGCTTTACAAAACTTCTTTGCATAAGAGCAACTTCATCAAACAAGATGCCGTTAAGTGTTATTCCTTGTATGTGTGAAGCTGAGGCCGAATCATTTCCTCCAAAAATATAAAAATAATTTTCAGATTCAGCATAGCGTATGATTACTTTGTTTTCTGATTTTATAAGTTTAGCTTCGAAACCAAGTTCTGAAAGCGTTGGTAACAAGGGTGATATTATATTTCTCATGGCTGAGCTTATTGTCTTTGCACATATAGCAAAAGTTCCTTTCTGGAAGCGGTAAAATGCCCATGAAACAAAAGATATCCCCATACATATAGTCTTTCCACTTCTTATAGCACCATCACAAATTATTGCGTCTAAGTCTCTATAAGGGCTTTTTTCGCACCACCAACAAAGTATCTTCTTCTGCTTATCCGAAAAGGATTCAATCTTCAATTTTTATCGTTCCCTTTTTTCCATAGCATCAGCACTTTTTTCCAAAGCTTTATAAAACATATATACAGAATCATCGCTCTCGCTGGAAAACTCTATCATCTGCTGCAAAGCTTTCAGCCTATCAAAAAACTTTATTTCCATAGAACCATCTTTCGGTCTGCGTATCTCAGAAATATTAAAAAAATCAAGCTTTTCAAATACACTGTCATTTATCTCGTCAAGAAATAAAAGCTTTACCGCATCATTAGAATCTCCAAATGCTAACTTCTTGTAGCCCTTTAGAGCTAGCTTCCTCAGCTTTTCACTTTCGGATCTTGTCATATATCATCTTCCTTTCAAATTATCCCTCTCACCCTTAGCGCTAAAACAGCTCTTTTTTGCACTAACATGGCTAACATTTCTTAAAAAATCCTAATTTTTCTAAATTTAAAGGCTAACTTTTTTATGTTTTTTGTAGCTTGACAATCTTGGAAAAAAGATAATATTTTATTATGGTAATTAGGTGTGTTTTAAATTTATTTATCAAATAGGTGAGATTTATGAAAAATTATACAAGTAATAAAATTGGGAAAACATTAAATTTTGATGATTTAGAAAGTGTTTGCGGTGGTGGTCCTAGGGCCTTTTATTCTGAATATCATGGTAACCATTCAAACGGACATCTATTGGTACATTCAAAAAATGAATAAAAAATAACCGATATTTTCTTTGGTACAGGCACAACACATATTAAAAATTCACAAACAGTTGAGGCATTGAGTATAGAAGGCGAAACCGCATTTGAACAAGTTGTTCTACTCTACATCTAGTCTTTGATTTTTCCTGATTCCCTTAATTTGAATATTCAATTGAGTTGTAATATACTCTGTATTATTCTGTTTTTGGAATTAGAAAGGAAAGAAATGGACATTAAAGATAACCTGAATAATAAATATCACCGAGCTATTATTTTGAGGTGTTATATTGCTATAGTTTTTTCAAGTTTTACCGCGTTTTTGTTGTGTGGAAAAATACAAAACAATATACTGGTATACGTTACCCTAGCTTCAGCCCTTGAATGGTACGTAATGGTATATATATTCATGAAAGTGGCCAAACCAATCGATTTGTTTGCAAAGAGCCATTTTAAAAGGATAGATTCTGCTGTTAACAAACTCAGTGATCGGCTATTTTTTTTGATATGCTGGTTAGGAATAGTTATCCTATGGTTGCCAGCTTATTTGGCATTATTCCCAGGAACATTGGGATATGATACGCCTTTCCAGCTTAATCAATGGTTTGGTATTTTTGAAATGACAGATCATCAGCCAATAGCACATACTGTATTATTGGGGATATTATATACAATTGGAAGCAAGCTCGGTGGTGCTCCTAATTTTGGTGTCGCACTTTATACTGCTTTTCAGGGATTGGTTGTTACTGGAGCTCTTGCTTATACTATTCTTGTATTTAGAAAAAATAGAATTCCTATTATTTACCAGATTCTAACATTTTTTTGGTTTTCGTTTAATCCTTTTTTGCAAGGTATGACTTTTAACTCTTCAAAAGATTTTTTGTATGGGGCAATGATGTTGCTTTTTTGCCTGTTTTTGTTCCAATGGATAAAGAACGGCAAAACAAATAATAAAAGGCTGATGATTTTATATATTATAAGTGGAATTTTGACTTGCCTTTTTCGACATCAGGGCATTTATATTCTTAGTGTTTTTTTATTGTTTTTGTTTATTGCACCTAATCTAAGAAAGAAAAAGAAATGGTTAATAATATCTACACTGTCGGTGATTGTTATATTCGAAATATTTAGTATATTTTGTCACGGTGTCCTTAATATTAAACCCGGAGATTCAAGAGAAATGCTCAGTGTTCCAATGCAACAAATAGCTTATGTTGGCAAATTGAAGCTGGAAGGACAAAATGTAAGCCTTAGTGATGAAGATTTAGCCCGAATTGAAACTTTTATTCCTGAAAATGGAATTCTAAGCTATTCGTCAAATTCCGCAGATCCTGTGAAATCAACATTCGATACCAAAAATTTTAAATCAGATCTCGCAAATAATATAAAAATTTATATGAAACTCGGCATACAGAACCCGAAAGAATATCTTGTTGCATTTCGCGACTTAACGGCAGGATATATCAATTACAACCAAATGGGATATGCCGGTTTAATGTATCTTTATCCTTTTCAAGGTATATATGAAATGGATATTCATAGGGATTCTGGAGCGTTTACTTGGTATTATGATCTGCTGGTATACAATACAGTTGGAGGAGGAATAAAAAACCATCCTATAATGAGTGTGTTGTTCAATCCAAGTCTTCCTATATGGCTTTTAACTGCCTTGCTTGGTATAGTTTTCTACCGTCGAGATTATAGCTTGTGGCTAGTAATACTTCCTATGCTGCTTTACGCCGTATCTATATTTCTTGGGCCTGTGGCTTTATTACGATACTTATATCCATTGATACTATTCGTACCGTTCCTGATATTTTGTTGTTACAGAAAGTGTGAATAAATTTTTGATAAAATAGTTAGGTTGTTTAAAATACTAAATATGTTCCATAGAACTTATTAGGTCTTTAGCTTGTTTTACCTTTTGTACGTATTGAGTATTTAAATTTCCCGCAGAGAGACAGCTTATGTACCCACCTGTACCCATATTATAGGCTACTAATCCTCCGATTTCACCGTAGTTATTTATAGAATTAGAGATGAGATTTATTCCGACTAATAAGTTCTGATAAGGGTTCATTATGTCATTTATACCGTACTCTTCTTCTAAACTTTTTAGGTGGCAGCTATTTATTTGCATCAAGCCGCTATCGTATGTTCCATTTGTATTGTAACCCACGCTGTTTATATTAAAATTACTTTCGCATTTTATTACAGATAAAACTAAATCGTAATCTATATTTTTTTCTTCACACAGATCGAAGATATATTTTTGAAGTTCCTTAGACAAAGGTATTTCTTCGATGAAAAAAGCTTTTTCATCTTTGCTTTGTTTGTTTTCAAAGCAACTTATAGCAACACAGCGAGCATTTGTTTTTTGTGCTTGTATTTGTGTTGGTGAGTCGAACCAGGTTCCTTTTTCTAAAAGAGAAGAAAGTGCAGTCTGCTGATGCTGAAAAAATAAAGTTTCAGCACAGATTTTTGGCGAAATTAAGACAGTAAATTCCAAAGTTATAATTAATAAGATATAGATTTTAAATTTCTTTATCATTATTTTTCTCCTATTTTATAAAACTTCTTCGAAATATTTTTTTATTGATTTGCTACTGTTGAAATATCCAAATTTTTATTTTGTAGACAAATGAAATATTTACAAACACCAGCAAATATAGCAAAAGATACCTGTTTTTGATATTTAGGATTATTTAAATTCTCGGCTTCATTTGGATTAGATAAAAATCCGCATTCAACTAATACAGCTGGACAGGAGCAGTTATGCAGAAGATAAATATTTTTTCCAGCAGCTTTAATATTTCTTTCGTTCTGCCTGTCTAATATATCTTTTGTAGCAACTTGGATTGACTCTGCTAAAGATCTGCTATTTTCGTTATTTTGAGAAAAAAATACTTGAGTGCCATGGTACTTGCTATCGCTAAATTTATTTTGATGTATACTTATAAGTATTGATTGATCATATTTTTGGGCAATTTTAAGTCGGTTGTGCATGTCAGAAATTTTTCTTTTTCTAGTACTTGCTTCTTTATCACTAATATCATTATCATCAGTTCGTGTCATTATGGTTTTATATCCTGCGCATTCCAAAAGTACAGATAAGTCTTTAGATATTTCAAGATTTATATCTTTTTCTAGAAATTTGCTATATTCGCTTGATGCTCCACCATCCTCTCCACCATGTCCTGGATCTATTATTATGGTAGTATGTGACAAATCTGCGTAAGACATAGTTTTTTTGCATAGCTTTTTTACAGATGAAAAAAATAAAACAAAGCTTAACAAAACAAGAACAAAACACAAAGAAATAAAGATAAGATTGTTTTTTTTGTTTATACGAACCATCACCTTCTCAATATATTTCTTTTCATTTGAATACTATTTCTGTGGTTGGAAATTTAGTACCATAATGGCGCATGATGTTTAGAATATCTAATCTTAGACAAATATTTTATGACGAGTTTTACACAATTCATATATCATGAAAATATACTTAAGTAACTTATTAGCTGTGCAGTGTTCAAAATGTTGTCAAGTACAATAGCGAAAAAACTTTTAAGTGCTAAAGAATAGATATTTAAACTGATAAGCTTCAGAGAAAAGGCGGAAATCTTAAAATATCTAAAATAAATCATCCTAGATAATAATGACTTAAATCAACTCAAAGAGCTATATTGTGGATCATCTGGCAAAGAAGGTAATTAATAAACAAAGTTTCTTGAGAGTAGAAAAAGAAAAGAGTTAAACCAAATAGTAACTGTTCAGGGACAAATGTAGAAAAATGGAGCACTGAATGCTGTGATTATGCGTCAGAACAAGTAGGTGAATCATCAGTAGCGATGATTCACCTAAATCCCCCCCTAATATTTTACCTAGCAGAAACGGAATAAAGTCCTTTTGTTCAGAGGCTCCTTAGAGGTGCCCATTTACCAATTCCCAAAAATATTTTTCATCTATGATTTTTATATTATAAGCCTTTGCTTTTTCCAGTTTTGACCCTGGATTTTCTCCTGCTAAGACATAGTCAACATTTTTAGAGACACTAGAAACAACCTTGCCACCGTTATTTTCTATAATACTTTTCGCATCGGATCTCTTTAGTGTAGGCAGTGTACCTGTCAAAACAAAGCTCAGAGATTTTAATTTTGTTTCCGAAGAAGTATCTTCCAAGTCTTTTACACTAACTCCAAATTCTAACATTTGGTCTATAATTTCTTGATTTCTTTTAAGAGAAAAAAAATCTTCTATACTTTTAGAAATAATTTTTCCCAGGCCATCTATATTTTCTAGTTCTTCGGCCCTAACATTTCTGATTTTATCCAATGTTTTAAATTCTTTGGCCAAAATTTTAGCATTAGCCAAACCGACATGATTTATCCCTAGGGCATAAATAAAGTTACTAAGTTCTATATTTTTCGAGAGTTCTATAGCCTTCATAACATTTTCTGCAGACTTTTCACCCATACGACCAAGCTCAGATAAGTCTTCCTGTTTGAGTTTATATATATCAGAGAAAGAGGAAATCTGTTTATTCTCTACTAATTGCTTTAATATAGACTCTCCCAGGCCATTTATATCCATAGCGTCTCTGGATACAAAATGTATTAACTTTCTTAGAAATTGTGCAGGGCATTCACTATTGATGCATTTTATTGCAGCTAGATCTTCCTCTTTTTTTACCGGTGAATTGCAAGACGGGCAAGCTTTGGGCATCTCATACGGCACTGAATTCTCTTCATGTTCCAACGAACACACAACTTCAGGTATTATTTCACCTGCTTTGCGAAGTAATACTGTATCACCTATTCTTATATCTTTTTCTCTTATATATGATTCATTGTGGAGGCTTGCACGATTTACAGTAGTTCCTGCAAGTAACACCTCCTCGAACACCCCTATGGGAGTAAGCGTTCCTGTTCTACCGACATTTACTTCTATTTGAAGCAATTTAGTTTCTTTTTCCTCAGGTGGATATTTAAAAGCTTGGGCCCATCTGGGATATTTTGAGGTATCTCCCAGTATTTCCCTTCTTTCAAAATCATTTAGCTTAACAACTGCGCCGTCTATAGGGAAATCATTTCGACAACGCTCATCACCTATTTTTTTTATCTCTGAAATAACTTCTTCTATGTTACTACACAGCTCAAATGATGGAACAACATTTAGCCCTAGTTTTTTTAGATACTCTAAAGATTCTATATGGCTTGAAAAATTTTTACCTTCTATTTGTTGAATATTAAAAATGAATATATCCAAATTCCGCTTAGCTGTTATTTCAGGGTCTTTTTGCCTTAATGATCCTGCTGCTGCATTTCTGGGATTTTTGAAAGCTTTTTTTCCATTTAACTCCTGTTCTTCGAGCAAAGACATAAAGTTTCTCTCGGACATATAGACCTCTCCTCGAACTTCAAGAAAAGGTACATTTTCATTTAAAATTTTAGTAACAGAATTCATTGCTCGAATATTGTCAGTAATATCCTCACCTATCGTGCCATTTCCACGAGTTGAAGCACGAAACAAAACCCCATTTTTGTATTCCAGAGAAACAGATAATCCATCTATCTTAGGCTCTACAACATATTCTGCATCTGAAACTTTATCTCGTAATTTCTTATCAAAATTTCTCATCTCGTCAAAAGAAAAACAATCTTGTAAACTTCTCATGACTACTTTATGCTCAACAGCTTTGAAGTCTAAATGCGTATTTCCACCTATTTTTTTAGTTGGGGAATTTTCTCTGACTAATTCTGGAAAAGCAAATTCCAAGCTTTCAAGCTCTCTATAAAGCATATCGTATTCATAGTCGCTTATAACTGGTGAATCCAACTCATAATATCGCTTATTGTGATATTCAATTTGCTCTACAAGCTCTTGAATTTTCAATTTTGCTTCCTGTATATTCATAAAACTCAAACTCTCTTTAGATTTTATATAGATGTCAATTTTTCAAAGGCATCCCGAACCCCATAGGCTCCTATTAATTTAATATTGGTTTTCAGATCCTTAAGCTTTTTTAGATTATGATAAGGAATAATGCATATCTCAAAACCCAAGCGTTCAGCTTCGTGAATTCTTTCCCTGGCATGAGATATTGAACGCAGTTCCCCGGCTAAACCTACCTCACCAAATGCAACCATATTGTCAGGCAAAGGCTTATCTTTTAAGCTTGAAATCAAAGATAACGCTACACTCAAATCAGCTGCAGGTTCATCTATTTTTAACCCCCCGATGACATTTATATATACGTCCATATTATAGAAAAAATATTTTGCACGTTTTTCAAGCACCGCAATTATCAAAGACATTCTATTGTAGTCAAAACCTGTAGCCATTCTCCTGGGATTATTAAATCCTGCCTTACTTACTAAAGCCTGAACCTCTGCAAGTATCGGCCTGCTTCCTTCCATTAGGCAAGAAACGCAAGTTCCAGATACATTAACTGGTCTGCCAGAAAGCAGCATAAGCGATGGATTTTCGACTTCATAAAGACCAGTTTCTTCCATTTCGAAAACGCCTATCTCGTTAGTAGAGCCAAAACGATTCTTAACAGAACGCAAAATCCTATATGAAAATTGCCTATCGCCCTCAAAATACAGAACCGCATCAACTATGTGCTCTAAAACCTTAGGTCCAGCAATTGCCCCGTCTTTATTAACATGGCCAACTATCAGCACTGGTATTTCTAAAAATTTAGCTAAATGCATTAAAGCATTCGTGCATTCCCGCACTTGGGTAATACTTCCCGGCGAAGAATTTATAATAGAAAAACTTGTAGTCTGTATAGAATCTATTATTGCTATATCAGGTTTTTCACTTTTTATTGTCTCCATTATTATTTCTATATCTGTCTGAGCAGTAAAATAAAGATTTTCAGTTTTTACATTTAGCCTCTCGGCCCTCATTTTTAGCTGACGTTTAGATTCTTCCCCAGATATATAAAGAATTTTTAAATTTTCACCTAAATACTCACATATTTGCAAGAGCATTGTGGATTTACCTATTCCAGGATCACCACCTAAAAGGACAAGAGATCCCTTTACTATTCCTCCACCCAAAACTCTATTAAGTTCTTTGAGTCCAGTGTCATATCTATGTTCGCCACTTGAATTTATCTGATATAAAGTTTCTGGTTTGTCGACCACACTGAGATTTAAGCTGTTTTTTGTATTCCCGGTTGAAATATTTTTGCTTTGAATTTGTTCTTCTAAGCTGTTCCATTCATTACACGAAGGGCATTTGCCATACCATTTCGCACTCTCAAAACCACAACTTGTGCAAACATAAATACTCTTGCTTTTTGACATTATCAGATTTACCCCTACGCAAAAAAAATAATTTAACTTACAAAAATAAAACTCTAGAAAAACAAATTTATATACTTGATTCTATATCGAAATTTGCATAGCAGTATGATATAAATCTCTATCTAATTCTTTTTTCATTTTTAAGGCTTTTTTTATATCATAACTTGCAAGTCGCCCTCTTTTCATCGCAACTACTTTATTAAATTCACCATCGGCCAAAAGTTTTACAGCATGGTATCCCATAGCACTAGCAACAACCCTATCTCTGACGGTGGGAGAACCACCTCTTTGAACATGGCCCAAAATAGTTGGTCTTGTTACTATACCAGTCTCTTTTTCTATTCGTTTAGATATTTCATTAACACCACCAACGCCCTCAGCGACAACTATTATAAAATGCCTTTTGCTAGTATGTTTTATAAAGTCTATTTTACTTATGATATCTCTTTCAAAGTCAAATTCAATCTCCGGAACCAAGATGGTAGTTGCACCCACAGCTATACCAGTATTAAGTGCTAAATCACCGCATCTCCTACCCATAACTTCCACAACACTACATCTATCATGAGACTCTGTTGTATCACGTATCTTATCTACCATTTCCATAGCTGTATTCATAGCAGTGTCAAAACCTATAGTATATTCAGAACACTGAATGTCATTATCAATAGTTCCCGGAACTCCTATGCAGGGTATACCATTTTCAGCAAGCTTACTAGCTCCTCTAAATGAACCATCACCGCCTATGACGACAATAGCATCAACAGCTAAACTTTTACATGTGTATACAGCCTTATCTAAACCTTGTTGGGTCATAAATTCTTTGCTTCTAGCTGTATATATAGCTGTTCCTCCGTGGCTGAGTATATCAGAAACACTTCTCAAGTTCATATCAAAAGCATCCCCGCGAATAAGACCGCTATATCCTCGTCTTATTCCTATTACATTCATTCCTAAAGAAATGCCACCTCTTACCACAGCTCTAAGTGCAGCATTCATGCCCGGAGCGTCACCTCCGCTAGTAAGAACTGCGATAGTTTTTATTCTGTTGATAATTTCCATCAGCTGACCACCTCTATAAAACTCTTGTAATTAAACTTCCAAAACAACATTTTCGCTACCAAGCTTGTGCTTTAACTCTTTTATCAGCACGTCATTTATATCTGTCCACATATTCGCTGGCGCTCTCATCAATTTTGAATCTTCTGAAAAATAAAAATATACAGGGGTTCTACCTTCAAAAATACTTAACAATAAACAGGCAGCTTCATACTCTTTGCAACTTTTATCTTTAAGCTTCAGGTATAGCCCCGGACGTTTAGACGAACTTAATCTTGGTTTTTCTTTTATGTCATCGGCCAAGATCATTTTATCACATATTATCTTAGCCTCGTCATCACCGCGAAGTGAAATTTTCCCTTCAACTAATATTACATTATTTTCTTTAAGCAGATACAAATTTTCTGTAAATATTTTCGGAAAAACTATCATTTCTATATCTTTACTCATATCTTCAATTTTCACAAATGCCATAGTTGAATTATTTCTAGTAGTTTTTACTTTGATTGATTCTATGATGCACATAAGTTTTACCGCTTTGCCATCTAAATTATTTGGCTCGTTTTCTGCTGCACGTATTTCTGCAATCATACTGCATCCTAATTTTTTTGCCTTATCCATATATTGTTGCAGCGGATGACCTGAAAGATAAATACCTGTTGTTTCCTTTTCCATTCTCAATATATCAATCAAGGGTAATTTCTGTAATTTGGGTAGAGAATTTATAAATTGTTCGTTAATTTTATTATCGCTAACATCAAAAAAGCCAAGCTGTCCATCTATATTTTTAGATTTACTTCTTTCTAAATCTTCAAGCAAAGTTTTAAAGCCATTTATCATTTGATTACGGTTAGCTCCCAAGGAATCTAAAGCTCCACATTTTATTAAACTTTCTAAAACTTTTTTATTGAGTTCCCTGCTTAGCATCCTTTTACAAAAATCATAAAATGTTTTAAATTTGCCATTTAAATTTCTTTCTCTGAGCATAGAACTTATAAAAGCTCTACCGATTCCTTTTACAGCTAGAAGCCCAAACCTTATGCCTTCATCGCACACAGTAAATTTATCATCAGAATCGTTAACATGTGGCGGCAAAACTTTTATCCCTGATTCATTACATTCATTTATATATTCTGAAATCTTAGGAGTATTATCTAATACGCTTGTAAGTAGTGCTGCCATAAATTGCTTTTTGTAGTGGCATTTTAGATAGGCAGTCCTATAAGCGACAAATGCATAAGCTGCAGCATGTGATTTGTTGAAAGCGTATGAAGCAAAACTCTCCATTTCAGAAAATATTTGAGAAGCTATGTCAGCATCTATACCTCTTCTCACGCAACCGTCAACTTCTACTTTACCATTCTCATCTTCTAAACCATATATAAATATCTGTCTTTCCTTTGCCATAACAGCATGTTTTTTCTTTGACATAGCCCTACGAACGATATCGGCCCTGCCAAGAGAATAACCGGCAAGAGTCCTGAATATCTGCATAACTTGCTCTTGGTAAACTATACAACCATTTGTTACTTCTAAAATTGGCTTGATCTGTGGTGTAATATAGCTTATATTTTCGGGATCATGCCTGTTTTTTATATATGTAGGGATAGAGTCCATTGGTCCCGGCCGATAAAGCGAAATTACCGCTATCAGATCCTCTATGCTATTTGGTCTTAGTTGTGATAAAACCCTTATCATCCCAGCGGATTCGAACTGAAATACCCCCATGGAATTCCCATTAGATAGCATTTCAAAGGTATCTCTATCTTCTAAATCTATATTATCCAGAGAAAAATCTGGCTCATATTTTTTTATATTTTTCTCAGTGTCACTCAAAACTGTCAGAGTCCTTAGACCTAAGAAGTCCATTTTCAAAAGGCCTAATTCTTCCAAGGTGGTCATGGTGTACTGTGTAACTACCACATCGTTGTTTTTTGCAAGCGGAACATATTCATCTACTGTTTTGTCGGTGATAACAACGCCTGCCGCGTGGGTGGAAGCTTGCCTTGGCATACCTTCTACTTTTTTTGCCATCTCTAGTAACTCGTGTATTGTTTGATCATTTTCATATTTATTATGTAGTTCATCAGAAATAGCTATAGCTCTTTTTAGGGTAATTCCTAATTCCGTAGGAACTAATTTTGCTATTTCATCAACCTTTGCGTAGGGTAAATTCATGACACGTCCAACGTCTCGTATGGAACCTTTCGCCGCCATGGTCCCAAAAGTTATTATCTGAGCTACATGTTCTTCTCCGTATTTTTCGATGACATAATCTATTACTTCCTGTCGACGTTCGTAGCAAAAATCTATATCAAAATCCGGCATGCTAACACGCTCTGGATTCAGAAATCGCTCAAATAGTAGATTGTATTTTATCGGATCTATTCCTGTAATACCTATGCAGTAAGCAGCTATGCTACCAGCTCCAGAACCTCTTCCAGGACCTACTGGTATGCCTTTTTCTTTTGCATATCTTACAAAATCGTGAACTATCAAGTAATAGTCCACGTATCCCATTTGTTTTATGGTAGAAAGCTCATATTCTAGCCTATCCACTATCTCTTTTTGAGGTATTGATGAGTATTTCTCATACAAACCTTCATAACATTTATCTCTAAAGTATTCAAAGTGGTCCTGATTATTTGGCGTGTCAAATCGCGGTAGTTTCGTATTGCCAAATTCAAAGTTAAAATTGCATCTCTGAGCTATCAGCACGGTATTATCGCAAGCTTCTTCACAATGTGAAAACAAAGCGCGCATTTCTTCTTCGCTTTTAAAATAAAATTCACTAGTCGAAAATTGCAGTGCCGATGGATCATCCAAAAGTTTATTAGTCTGTATGCATATGAGAATTTTCTGTAACTTATTGTCTTCACGGTTTATATAGTGACAATCGTTGGTTGCCACAAGTGGAATACCAGTTTCGCGCGCTAAATTTATAAGCATAGGCAGAATTACACGTTGTTCTTCTAAACCATGGTCTTGAAGTTCTATATAAAAATTATCTTTCCCAAAAATATCGTTGTATCTTAAGGCCCATTTTTTAGCACTGTTGTAGTCATTTTTCAAAAGTTCAGAAGGTATCTTTCCTGCTAAACAAGCCGATAGCGCTATTAAACCATCGCTGTATTGCTCTAAAATTTCCATGTCAATTCTAGGCTTTTTGTAAAAGCCTTCGGTCCATGCTAATGACACCAGTTTGTTTAAATTCTCGTAGCCTCGTCTATCTTTGCAAAGTAATACTAAATGATTGTATTCACTGTCAAATTCGTGCGTTTTATCTTTGCGCCCCCTAGCTGCTACGTAAACCTCACAGCCTATTATCGGCTTTATGCCATTTTCTCTAGCAGCTTTGTAAAACTCTACACAGCCAAACATGTTTCCGTGATCAGTAATCGCTACACTGTCAAATCCTCGTTCCTTGGCAACTTTCATAAGCTTTTTTATCCTGCAAGCACCATCAAGTAAACTGTACTCCGTATGTAGATGCAAATGAACAAATCCCGCCATAAAAGCTACCTTCCTCACCTCTATTTATGGCGATATAATAGCATACAAATTGTAGTCAAATCTATATCTAACTAACAAAAGCACCAAAAGTAAATATATAGATTTTTCCCACAAGCTCATTCATCTATTTTATTTTTCGAGATTCCCCCCAAAGCTAATCAAATTATTTATTTTAAGGCCCGATTAACGTCGCAATTTAGAAACGAGCAAAACCGCTCCTGCCCAAAACAAGGAGTAAAAAAGCATTTCTAGAAGATGAAGATTCACTATGCCTGTGTGGCACACAAGAAATATTGCGGTAGAAAAACATAAAATAACGCAAACAATATAAACAACAGCAGTTGCTATAATGGATGATTTCAAACGTATAGAAGATGAAAGTACTCCGGCAAAAGAAAGTAAAGTTCCATTGGTTACCAGGCTGGTGTTATATTCATTATTATGACTTGTCATGAGATCATTATTGAAAGATTCTGCTAAATTTGTAGGCAAGATTTTCACTGAACGGAAAAATATTCTGAAGTGATTTGCAATAGTTTTCGGAACTATATTGGGATCTGTTGTTGTAATAAGGAAATTAACTCCACTATCTTCTAAATTTTGCATTTGTCGTATCATTTTGTTACTAGGTCTGTAAGAAGTCACTAACATGCAAACTAGCTCGTTAGAAAAAGCAACGTAAGTAACTTGTTTTCCATCTTTGGTGTACTTTAACTCATCATTTTTGTGTCCCACATAAACACAATTATCTTCCATGAAAAATCTATTACCCAATAAAACTTTACGTCCTTGTATCCAAGCTTCTATACCCAAGTTGTCGTTATACGATACGCTGTCGACATATGGCAACATGTCTTTTTTACCTTTTATTACGCTA
The DNA here is from genome assembly GCA_045604805.1 of Acutalibacteraceae bacterium. GTDB lineage: Bacteria > Bacillota > Clostridia > Oscillospirales > Acutalibacteraceae > JAZUOT01. The sequence goes on from JAZUOT010000016.1 coordinate 26,163, forward strand.
TCGAATATCGGTGCAAGAGGAGATTTGGCTTTTATTAATATAGCTGCAACATCTAGTACCACACGATCAACAGATACAGAACTGAGTCCTTTTATCTTGTGTAAATAAACACATTCTTTCGGATATAAAGTATTTGAATCTATCACAACAGCATTGGTATCCCCAAAATGCTCAACAGCTGAATACCCTGATATCATGCCACCCATTTGATTCGCTCTGTTCGATAAATTAAAAATAAGCCAATTTGCAGCAAGAACGCCCGACATAGAAAAAGATACACAGGAAAATAATGAAAATACCGTAAAGCTTGCTAACAAATCTTTTGTCACAAAGCCATAAATTATTGTAATAGCAATACAAACAAATGCTGCCGGAAAAGCTAATTTTTTACACAGTATATCAATAAGAGTTGGAACAGAAGACGTTTTCAAGTAATCATAAGGGTCATTGAGTTCTTTTTGATAAACAACTTTAGCCTGATAATTCCCGAACCCATCGAACATTTTTTGAGCCTGTTTTTCATTATGATAAATATGCAATGAACTTAACTTTTGTTTTGTTGATAGAAATTTAAAGTTAGAATATATCCTGCGAGATTTAAAAAACTCTTTTGCAGAGTCTAGGAACAAAGCCACAACCACAAGCAAATCAAAAATCACGCTTCCATTTTGAACAAAATGTTGTAAATTAATAATTGCGATTATGTTTTGCAAAAATGTAATTATAATTGCTAGTAATAAAGATGTTTCCAAATCAAATTGTTTTACATGAAATAAACCTTTTATGCCTTTTTTTAAGCTGTTTTTTCTGGATAAACAAGAAACAAATAAAATTACCATGCTCAATAATACGTAAACTATGCTATTGTTGCTCAAGACTTCAGATTTTATTCGAAAGTATATCGATATAATAAACAGGACAAGAGTACATGCAGCACATGTTAAGTTTGAAAAAAAATTGCGACGCATGTTTTGAAATAAGAGTTTTCTGATTTGAGGAATATCTGAACGATTTTTGAAGTTAAATATAGATTCTTCTTTATTAAGCGGCGATATCTTTTTAATAAAATTGGATTTCTTAAACTTTTTTTTTACAGAAGAACATTTTTCATTAAACACACACTCATCAGATGGAAGTTTGATATTACGTTCATCAAGATTTGTATCAGCTACACTATGTTGCAATTCATACGCAACAGATTCAAGAAAACCAGTTCCAACAATTGAAACAACATCACAACTATTTTGTTCCCTGAATATATTTGAAACTTTATAAAGCCTATACTTGAAACTCCTCCTTTTGTTGGAGACGTTTTCTTTTAAGATTTGTTTTTCTATTTTTCCGCGGATTTTTTTTAAATTTAAAGTAATAACTTTGCTTTTAGGAGCAATATCTTTAGGTTCAATATCTTTAGGTTCAATGTACTTATCATTTTTTTCAGTTAAAAGCTTGTCTTTTTCTTTTGTTGCTGGCTTGTCAGTATTATTTGTATCAAAACCATTTTGTGTATCATAGAATGAAAGTTGCGTACCTTTTGTATCCAGGATTTCATTGCAGTCAACATTCTCAACAAGTGAATTATCGATCTTATCGTACTCATTGTCAGAATTTTCGCTTACAACAGAAATATCATCATCAAAGTCCTTTGTATCAAATGCAGACTCTTGACTATTGTTATCGAAAACGTCTTCATGATTTTGTTTTATCAAATCATCCATATCATCATTGTGTTTGCAGATCTTATCATCAATTAACTCACTTTCCTCTGTATAGTCAATATTATCATTCAAAATCTCATCTAAAATATCATCAACATCGAAAGCGACACCATCCGGTTGTCCAAATTTATCAGACAATGTATCAGCACATATATTTTGTTCCTCTGCAATCTCATCCAAATTTTCCGTACTATTGTTGTTGTGTTTATTTGAATTCATAATATCAGACATGCCATCATTTCCTTTGATCGAATTCTACAAATTGCGGCGAGTGCGTACTACTTCATACATAAAAATTCCAGCAGCAACAGACACATTTAGAGAGGATATATTTCCCTGCATTGGTAAAGATAAAGCCATATCACAGCTTTCTGAAACTAATCTGCTGATTCCTTTCCCTTCGTTTCCCAAAACAAGAGCAATAGCTCCAGAAAGATTTGCATCATAGATACTTGTACCTGCTGCAGAAGTAGCGTATACCCACACACCACGTTTCTGTAATTCTTTTATAGTATTAGTTATATTAGTGACTCTGCTTACGTGAACATACTCCAAAGCTCCTGCTGCTGTCTTAGCTACCGTATAGTTTAAAGTTGCAGCATTATCTTTAGGAATAATCACACCATGTACACCAGAACATTCAGCTGTTCTAATGATAGCTCCAAGATTGTGCGGATCTTTTACTTTATCTAGCACTAAAATAAATGGATCTTCGACCCTAGCTTTCGCTGTATCAAAAATATCCTCCAAAGACGAATATCTGTATACGCTTACAAATGCAACTATTCCCTGGTGTGCAATTCCACTAGAAACACAGTCTAATTCATGCCTATCTACTTCCTGTATTACGATATTCCTTTTAATTGCCATGGAAATAATCCCTGAAATGCCGGATCGATTTATACCTTTTGCTATTAGAATTTTGTTTATCTCACGTTTACTCTTCAGTACTTCATAAACTGGATTACGTCCAGCCACAATATCTCCATTTTCAAGAGATAAAGACATAAAAAATCACACCACACCTAATAACTACAATCTACGTCGATTATTGTATCATGGTGTGCTGTATGAAATAAAGTGTAATTCAATAATCACAACAGAGATTTAAGGCAAAATCTTTTTCATTTTTGATGCTTAACATACTGCAAATTTCAGGTACAATTGATATTATAAGATTTTATACTGATAATAAAAAATTTATGTTTTATGTTCTTGTCGTAGATTTTTCCTTAACATACACCAAACGCATGAAAGGTCATGCACGTCTAAAATAATGTGGGATTCTTTCATCAGAGCACTTCTTTGATGTTTTTGTGTCGATTCTTTTTTCTAGAGATGAGCATATTTGAATTGCATGCAGCTTCGTGGTAACATCGTGACTAGTTTTGTAGTTTATTTGTTACTGTTAATTTAAAAGGATTATTTATGGATTTATCTATCGTTATACCTGTCTATGGTTGTCCTGCAACTTTATTTGAGTTGTGCTATAGGATAAATGAAGTCGCGACCCGATTAAATTTAAATTACGAAATTATCTTAGTGAATGATGCTTGTCCAAAAGGGTCGTGGGAAAGTATAAAAAAGATTTGCTCTGAAAACAAAAGAGTGATAGGGGTCAATTTGTCCAGGAATTTTGGACAAGTTCATGCTACTAATGCCGGTTTAGACATTTCTAAGGGAGAATGGGTAGTAGTTATGGACTGTGATCTTCAGGATCCGCCTGAAGCCATAGCAGATTTATACAAAAAAGCTACGGAAGGCTTTGATATAGTATACGCTCGAAGAAAACAAAGAAAAGATAATTTTATTACTAAATTTTTGTCGAAGACATTTTACTCTTTATATAATAAAACAACAGGCAACAAATATGATTCCTCTGTAGGAAATTTGAATATAGTTGCTAGGAAAGTAGTAAATGTTTATTGTAACATGCGTGAACGCGATAAATCATATGCAGTTGTACTTCCGTGTATGGGTTTTAGGCAAACAGCCTTAGACGTAAAAAGCGAAGAACGAAAAGAAGGTAAATCTTCGTATACGCTTTTCAAGAAACTTAAACTTGCACTTTCTCTTATAACCTCACAATCAAACAGACCATTGATAATGTCAATGAGTATGGGTTTTGTGATATCTTTTCTGTCATTTGTATTTTTGGCATATCAACTTATACAGTATTTTGTAGTAGGAGAAACCCCTAGCGGTTGGACGAGCATAATAGTTTCAATATACTTTATGAGTGGATTAATTTTAGCGGCTATAGGATTGGTAGGAGTGTACATAGGAAATATATTTAATGAAGCTAAAGGACGACCACCATATATCATCCAAGATATCATAAATGGAGAAATAAGGAATAAGGAATAATGAATAATGAATAAAGCAATACGAGATAAAAGTTTTTTTAACATTTTATTCTTGCAGATGGTGGTTATCATATATACCATGGCCACAGTTGTGTCTAAATTTGCATCTAGCAAGGAGTTTATGTCGTTTGCTTTTTTAGCTCTGTATGCCTTAGAGATATTATTTTTAGGAGTATATGCTGTATTGTGGCAGCAAGTTATTAAGGGGCTCGCTATATCGGTAGCCTATGCAAACCGTTCGATAGCGTTGTTATGGTCTCTTGTCTGGGCAACTTTATTTTTTGGTGAAAGTATAAGTTTTCAGAATTTAATAGGAGTTTTAGTAGTTATTATTGGGACGGTTGTGATCAATTCAGATGAATAGATACTTGATTTTTTTACTGTGCTCTGTCTTGTTTGCCTCAGTTTCGCAAATATTACTAAAGACAGGAGCTAACAAAGCGTATTCTTCCACAATAAAACAATACATGAATCCATATGTCATAATAGCGTATGCTATGTTTTTTATTTCTACAATTCTTACACTTTTGGCATTTATCGGAATGAATTATAAAGATGTTCCTATTGTAGAATCGCTGAGTTATATTTTTGTTTTAATATTGAGCCGGGTAATTTTGAAGGAAAAAATAACTAAAAAAAAAATAATAGGAAACATATTGATACTGCTTGGAATAGCAGTTTTCTATATGTGAAAAGTGTATATGCGAAAGGTAAAATAAATGTTGGAAGGACCACTATCATCTTTTGAAATAAAAAAGAATGCCACTAGAATAGTTGTTGAGAACTGTTTAACTGGCCGACAAAAACAATGTCTTCTCATGTACTATTATGAGAATATGAAACTAACTGATATAGCTAGAAAACTCGGTATATCTGTTTCATCAGTGAGTAGACATATAAAAAAAGCTAAATTTATAATATCTCAAAAATCTGAGTATTACATAGATATATAGCTATATACCCCCATAAAAAAACAAAGTAGACGTTCAAAGCATAGAATAAATTCACAGTTTCCAGAGAATAATAAGATCACAATACTAAGGAAAGAGTGATAAAAAATGTTTGAACTTATTCCATATGGCAAAAATGACAATTTTTTTGCAAATGCTTTTCAGGATTTAGAAAGTTTTAGTAAAAATTTCTTTCGCGGTTCAGCAGCATCTATGTTGAAAACCGATATACAAGATAGAGGAAACATGTATCTAATCGAAATGGATGTACCAGGAGTTCAGAAACAAGATATAGAAATAGATATTAAAGATAATTACCTTACCGTAAAATGCAAAAGACATGAAATTTCTGAAAACAAAGAAAACAATCCTAATTATATAAGGCGCGAACGCTCTTGTGGAGTTTACAGCAGAAGCTTTGATATAAAAATGATACAGGATGAGCAAATAACTGCTAAGTGTGAGAACGGCGTTTTAAGATTGGAATTACCCAAAAAACAGGAGAATATCTCGAAAACAGACAGAAAAATAAATGTACAGTAAAGTAGAGGTAGAATTTCAAATTCTGTGTAAACTCTAAATAGTAGTTAGAATAGAGTAAATTAATTGAGGGATGTGGCCGGCTTGTTCCGGCTACATCCTTTTCAACACCATAACGCCGATGGGTGACGAAAGTCAAGGGCGGCAAAGCCGTTTATTTACCCTTGATATTCGTCATCAGCGGTGTTAATCTGGCATACGCTCTGCGAAATAGATGGACATCTGCGAGCGGATTGAAATCCAATCTTGCCTTCGGCCGGTCCATTTTTTTCGTAATGTCTATCATAGCCAGATAGAGCATTTTTAGCAAGCTATCATCGGTA
>JAZUOT010000017.1:0-18546 GCA_045604805.1 Acutalibacteraceae bacterium
TACTCGGAGGGGCAGCAGCAATTCTCGCTTTACCTCTTGGGATATTGATACCTGGTGCCGCTATAGCTGCGTTTTGTGGAGTGTATGCCATAACAGGCTTGATTGCTAGCGTAGCTGACGCTTGGGATTGCGTCAATGACATTGTTGAAGACAGTTTTTTGTGCGATGATGAATTGCCCTCATACCGTAGCAGGACACCGCTTGAAAAGGTGGGTGTGGCTTTGCAGTATGCTTTGCTTGTTCCCGTGTCTCTGGTATTATATCCTATTGCTATGCTTCGCCACTACATCACAAGACGAGGAACATACAGAGATCCATTTAGAGTATTTTCTAGGGAAAAAATAGAAGTCCCAAGGATGACCGTATAACCCATGTGTGCAGATCAGGCGGGCAGATGAGGAAAGGCCGGAAGACTTATCCTGTGAGGTCTCGCAGACGGTGTGGACGATATGAAGAAGCTGACCTGCAGGAGGATGTCTGGAACAGTCACAAATAAGATTGCTAAAGTCAACCAGATGACAAAGGGAATGGATTAACTGCAATGCCATTGGCTCTATAAAGACGGAAATGTCGGAAATCGACGCACATTTACGTACGAGACTCTGAATCATCATCTGTAAGCAATGAAAAGTACCGAAGAAACGGCAGTGGGAATCTGAAGTGAGCGTCGCACTTTGATTATGTTGAACCGCCGTATGCTAAACGGCAAGCACAGTGATGTGAGAGGGGGGAGAGAAAATCTCCCATACTTAATTCAAAAGGCTTATTTTTGTATTTACAAGAGAAGGGTAAAGTATGGAATTAACAGAAAAAACAGTAAGTTCGGAGAAAATTTTCTCAGGAAAAGTTATAGATGTATATTTGGACAAAGCACTTCTGCCAAACGGAAACACAGAAAGCCGGGAGATGGTGGTCCATGTCGGTGGGGTGTGCATAGCTGCTTTGAATGACAATGATGAACTGTATTTTGTACGTCAGTATAGATACCCTAAGAAAGAAATTTTACTAGAATTACCCGCTGGAAAATTGGAATCAGAGTTATCTCCACTAGAAAATGCCATGAAGGAACTCAAAGAAGAAACAGGTGTAATAGGCAGAGATTATACTTATTTAGGGAAGTTATACCCATCCCCTGGTTTTGCTGATGAAGTTTTGCATATGTACTTTTGTAGGGTAAAAGAAATAGGAAAATCAGCTCCTGATGAGAATGAGTTTGTAGAGCCTATGCTTATAAATATAGATAAGGCAGTAGAAATGGTTTTGAATAATGAAATACTAGACGGCAAAACCCAAACTACAATATTAAAGACTCATATGCTATTGAAATCAGGGAAGCTACCGCTCTAGCTATAGCTAAATAAAGGATGAGAAATATGATAATTCTTTCTGTGGATCTGGGGAAAGTCCGTACAGGTCTTGCTGTTTGTGATAAGGATGAAATCTTAGCGGTGCCGCTATGTACCATAAATGAAACTTCTACAGATACTTTAGCTAACGTGATAATAGAAAAGGCTAAGGAAAAAAAGGCAGAGCTAATAGTTGTAGGTTTGCCAAAAAATATGGATTCTACAGAGGGTGAAAGTGCTAAAAATGCTAGGAGTTTCGCAAGCTTACTCGAAAGCCTGTCGGATATAAAAGTTGAGCTTTTTGACGAAAGATGCACTACCATGGCGGCACAACAGTACCTAAACAATACTAATACCCGCGGAAGGGCTAGAAAAAAAGTTATAGATACCGTAAGTGCTGTCATAATACTGCAGGACTACCTGCAAAAAAGGAAAAATGATAGGGAGATATTTTAAGTTTTACTTGCAAAAACAACAGATTAGCAGCTTTACTGTCAAAAAGATTCAAAACAAAATAAAAAACAACAGACGCCAAGCGACTTAAAGTTTTTCTAAAGCCAAATATAATACTTGTGATAAGTAGTTATGTGAATATATTTGGAAGGTGAAAACAATGGACAAGTTATACGAGACGGCGCTAAGCGAAGAAGTGCAAATGACAAATGGCAGGAGTATAGTAAATTTATTTAGAAATATTTTACGCTCAAAAACATATTCCAAACTTATTACTCAGCTTGCGTGTACTATCTTTGGATTTTTGTCATCTCGTGCTACGGTGTTTGGTGGATATTCACCTTTTGGTATAGCCTTGACTGCCGCTGTGCCATATAAAAACATGGTTTCTACCAGTATTGGTGCCTTGATAGGGTGTTTGTTTCCCAGTTCGGTAGACAACGAAGTGCGTTACATAGCTTCTATACTTGCAGTGGTAGCTCTGAAATGGGCCCTCAATGATTTTAAAGCGCTAAAAGAACATATATTATTTTCACCTTTTATAGCGGCAGCTCCATTGTTTAGCACAGGTGTAGCTATTAGCTTGATGGCTGGCCAAAGTATGGGCACAGAGCTTGCTATAAGCATAGTAGAAACAATAATGGCTGCAGCCGCAGCGTTCTTTTTTAGCAGTGCTATTGTAATAGCTATATATAACAGGGAATCAGAAACGCTAAACCCTCAGCAGATAGCTTGTATATCGGTTTGCACTTGTATAATACTTTTAGGGTTATCGGCTGTTAGCATATCTGGAGTTTCAATAGGTCGCATTTTGGCTGTTATGATAATATTATTTTGCGCACAATATGGAGCAGTAGCAGGTGGAGCTATATCAGGCTCAGCGATAGGGGTAATATTAAGTTTTGCTGGATATAATGTAAGTTATTTAGCTGGTTCATATGCTTTTGGTGGGCTGATATCCGGCGTGTTTTCTAAATTTGGCAGGTTTGCTACTGTGATAGCTTTTATTTTGTCAAACGCTATAGTTGTACTTCAAAGCGGTGACCCACAGGCTGCTATGAGTTGTTTATATGAGGTAGCAGCAGCAACATTGATATTTATGCTGATACCAAAGGAATATGGTGATGTGATAGGAAGGGTTTTTGATCCGGCTGTTTTAAAATCAGATGTAGATGGCCTGAAAGGTACTGTTATAATGCGGCTAAATTTCGCATCTGATACTCTGTCTGACGTTTCGAATTGCGTGGAAAAAATAGCAGGAAAATTAAAAAAATTATATATAACAGATATAGATGGAGTACATAAGGCAAGTGCAGATATAGTTTGCAAAGACTGCCCACAGAAATTAGAATGCTGGGATTTAAATTTAGAAAATACAAAAGATGTCATGAATAATATCAGCTTAAAACTTAAAGATAAGTCTAAAGTAGAAAAATATGATTTTCCTGTGCATTTTGCCTCTAAATGTGCCAGATTAAATGATTTTGTATCTCAGACGAATTGCAATTACAGAAGTTATCTTTCTAGCGCAGCAGCTCAGAATAGAGTAGATGATATAAGAAGTGTTGTAAAAGAACAAATTGCTTTTATGAGCGACATACTTACAGACTTCACCAGCGAACTAAATACATATGAGTACTTTGATAAAACTATGTCTTCGGAAATCGATAGAATTTTGGAAGAACATGAGATATACATAAAAGATGTCAGCTGCCGTATAAACAAAGATGGAATAATGAGTATAGAAATAAGGTTGCCCAGAAAGGGTCACAAGAAATTATTAAAACGTGCGATACTGTCTGACCTGGAAAAAGTATGCGGTAGGAAATTGGATACACCTTGTGTGAGTACAACAGAGTGTGAGTGTAGGGTACAGATATCAGAGAAGCCTTGTTTTTATGTCAAAAGCGGAGCGTATCAACATATATGCAATAATGATAGACTCTGCGGTGATAGCTATAAATATTTCAACAACGGCATGGGCAATATCCTATGTGTGATAAGTGATGGCATGGGTACTGGCGGTAGAGCAGCTGTTGACTCAGCCATGGCTTCAGGTATATTTGAAAAATTAATAAAGGCAGGTATAGGTACAGATTGCGCTTTGAGTTTAGTTAATTCCTCTCTGATGGTGAAGTCTGGTGAAGAATCTATAGCTACTATGGATGTATTCTCTGTAAATTTATTTTCAGGTTTAGCAAAATTTAAAAAAGCGGGTGCTGCTTTCACATATATACGCCACAACGGAAGTATAATAAAGGTTGATATACCTTCTTTGCCTGCGGGAATACTGACTAAAATAAAATTCGGTAGCGAAGAAATTCAGCTGTGCGATGACGATAGAATAATAATGGTTTCAGACGGTGTAACAGCCGGCGGCGATAAGTGGCTTATGAAAGAAATAGCCCAGTGGGAAGACGAAAATGAACGAGAATTCTCTGAAAGAATGGTGGAACAGGCACAGTTCAGAAGAAGTGACGGCCATGATGATGATATAACAGTCGTTGCTATGCGTATGATGCAGCTGAATAATTAGGAAAAATTGATACTTGGGTTAAATTTGTCCTTTTAAATTCTTAGAAGAAGTTTTGAGCTTAAAAAAATAGCTATCATGCTGTTTATTGCAGGTATGGCTTTTCATGTGTTTTTCGTGGACCATATCCCGTTTGTTCTAAAGCTTGTCTCATTCTCATAAAGCTTTATTATGACAGAATAAGGGGATGGCTTGCTTGAGAGAAGAGAGGACTTATTTAGGTTTTATTCCGACAATAATAGTATTTATTACATTTATATCTGCAATATTTATATCTATGCCACCCGAGCGAAACAAGAGTGAAGAAATCAATAAAAATATTTCGAGTGAGGCATTGCAACTATCTTCAGCAGTGAAAGTTGATGAGCTTAAAGATGAAAAAATATTAGGTTTATGGGTATCTTATATAACATTAGATATGAGGGCCACGAACAAAAGTGAACAAGCATTTAAAGAAAAATTTGATAGGATAGTTAAGACAGCTAAAGAAAACAAAATAAGTGATCTTATCGTACAAGTCAGATCGTTTGGTGATGCATATTATAAATCTTCTATTTACCCTTGGTCTCATCTTTTAAGTGGTACACAGGGTTTAGAGCCTGGGTATGACCCTTTAAAATATATGGTGAGTAGTTCTCATGAGAACGGACTCAAAATTCACGCATGGGTAAACCCTTATAGACTGAGCTTAAACAGTAATCCACCTAACTTTAGCGATGCTAGCTTTTATAAAAACTGGGTTGATAATTCAGATAGTGACTTAGTGTTAGACTATCAAGGGAATAAATATTTAAATCCATATTACGATGAGGTTCAGGCTAAGATAATTGAAGGTGTAGATGAGTTAGTAAGAAATTATGATGTAGACGGCGTACAGTTTGATGATTATTTCTACCCATCAGAGGATCCTTCTTTTGATGCTAAAACATATGAAAGATATTTTTCTGAGCATAATGATGGTACAGCGCTAAGCCTTAGCGACTGGAGGAAGGACAATATAAACAAACTTGTGGCAGGGGTGTATTCGAAAATAAAAAGCATTAAATCTAATGTTGTATTTGGAATTTCTCCTCAAGTTAATTTGCAAAATAACGAAAAGCTTTCTGCGGACGTTATAAAATGGTGCAGCCAAGATGGATACGTAGATTATATTTGTCCGCAGGTATATGTTAATTTCAAACATGAGGTCTTACCTTTTGATAAAGCAGCGAATGAATGGAAAAACTTAGTAACTAACCCTAAGGTTAAATTATATTTTGGTTTGGCTGTTTATAAATCGGGGAGTGAAACTTATGATAACGGAACTTGGTCGGAGTCTTCTGATATTTTAAAGCAGGAAATAGAATACAGTAAAAGCTTAGGTATTAATAATTTTTTGTTATATGATTACGAGCATATAGTAGCTCAACATGCAAAAGAAGAGCTGAATAATGCTTTGCCGGTACTCTGATAGCAAAATATCTATTTGTGATATTTACGATCGTTCAATATCGCAAAAGCCCTATAAATTTGCTCGCATAACATAACGCAAGCAAGGCGGTGAGCAAAAGTCATAGAAGACATAGAAAGCTTAAGATCTGCTCTAGTTTTGACTTCTTCAGAAAGACCATGGGAACTGCCAATCACAAAATAGACTTTATCATTAGATTTTTGCTGGAATTTTTTTAGTTCAAAAGCAAAATCTACAGAGGAAAATTTCTTGCCTTCTATACACATAGCTATAAGTTTGTCATTTTTTACACGCTTAAGAATTTCCTCGCCTTCTTTTCTTATAGCATTTTCTATTTCTTTTTCTGAGGGTTTTTGCGATATAGATACATCCTTTATTTCGCTTACGCTGATATCGCAAAAAGATTTTATTCTTTTTATGTATTCATCGCAGGCTTCTCTGAAATATTTTTCTTTAATTTTACCCACACATATAATTTCAATTTTCACGTAGCTATTACCTTTCAGAAAAATATCTTAAGTTGATTTTCATTAACTTTAGGACAGATATTCAAGGTGAAATCTATTTCATTTTTCATACCGTTGTTTTCTAAAACAGATAAAGCACTTTGATAGGCAAGATCTTCACTATTATTATCTTCACTTAAATGTGTAAGAAGTATATGTTTTACCCCACTTTGCACCAAATTTGGAAGTTCTTTAGCACAGTCATCATTTGAAAGATGACCTATCGGGGACATTATACGTTTTTTGAGTTGATATGGATAAGGTCCCATCTTAAGCATATTTATTTCGTGGTTGGATTCTAAAACAACCACATCATGTGAAACTAAGGAAGAGCGAACCTCTGAAGAAATAAACCCTAAGTCACTAGCGATAGCTACACTTGTATCATCGTCAGTTGTTACTACGTAGCCAACACTCTCATTGCAGTCATGTGAGGTGCTAAATGGCTTTATATTCATTGAACCAATATTAATACCATTTTCAGCTACTATAGAATACTCAAATTTATCGTTTAATTCACCCATACGTTTTAAGGCATCAATTGTACCTTTAGAGGCAAAAACAGGTATATTATATCTTCCAGCAAAAACTCTCATACCCTTGATATGATCAGTATGTTCATGAGTTATAAATATAGCTTTTATTTTTTCTATCGTAATCTCATTTGTAGCTAGAGCATTTTCTATTTGTTTGGCAGTTCTGCCTATGTCTATGAGAATAGCGTCTTTGCCAGATTCAATACATATACTGTTTCCTGAACTACCGCTAAATAAAGGGCAAATCTTTGACATAAATATCATCCTATTTTGTTAGTTGAAATTAGTATCTGTAATATTACGAATTCTCTTTCACAATGCTCCCCAAAAGACCATTTACAAAAGATGGGTCATCATCTTTTCCATATTTTTTAGCGAGTTCAACTGCTTCATTTACGGAAACACTTGGGGGAATATCTGACTCATAAATAATTTCATAGATAGCAAGTTGCAATATAGCAAGAGATGCCTTTGATATGCGATTTTCATCCCAGTTTTTTAGGTGCTCCTTTATTGTAGAGTTTATATATTCTATATTTTTTCGAGTACCAAAATATAAATCTCTTGCAAACTTCTTGAGCTTTTCGTTTAGAGTGTTTTCAAATTTAGTTATCATCTCATCGTTATCATCACTATCAAACAAAGTTTCAAATATTAAAATAAAAGCCTGTTCCCTCTGCTCGCTTCTAGTCATCTCTATCTCCTTAAAAAAATAAAAAAATGATTCCTCTGCATCTCGAAAGGAATCATACTTATCTATAACATTTTAAAAACAATAAGCAATCTACCTTCACAGGCAAATTATAGCATAAAGTTAGCTATGGTGGGAATTTATGACATAGAATAAATTTGTCTAAAGATCACCTTAAGGAGCGGTCAAATATTATTTTCAATCATTTTTATATATTCTGTGATAGGCTTAGCGCCGATAAGTCTATTTATTTCTTTTCCAGATTTAAACAAGATTATGGTAGGTATGCTCATTATTTGATATTTTTGGGCAAGTTCAGACTGTTCATCTATGTCGATTTTAACGAAAGCAACATTTTCCACATATTTATCTGCTAGTTGTTCTATTATGGGGGCTATCATTTTGCAAGGGCCACACCATGTTGCCCAAAAATCAACAAAAACCAACTCATAATCATTTAAAATCACATCGAATTCTTCTTTACTTGGATATCTGATATTACTACTCACTTTTAATTTTCCTTTCTTAAATTTTCAATATACTCAGACGCAGAATATGCTGCAAGTTGTCCTTCGCCGACAGCTTTTGAAATTTGCAGAGGTTTTCCGGTGCAGTCTCCTGCAGCAAAAACGCCGTCTAAATTAGTTTTCATTTTTCTATCAACATTTATGAATGGCCCTTGAGCTTCAAGGCCTTCTATGAGAGACGAGGCTGGAATGACAGGTCTTAGTATAAAAAGTGCATCAGTAGCAATCCAAGAACCATTGACGCAGACCTCTTGCAGAAAATCCTTGCCTTTTACTGCGCTTAGCTTACCATCGATGAACTCTATATTCTCATTTAATTTATCTTTACACTTAAACTTAGAAACAAAACTTACGTTCACTCCCAAAGAAGCTAACATATTAGCTTCTTTGTAGGAATCACGTTCCAAGCCCCAGACAAAAGCCTTTTTTCCTCTGTAAAGCATGCCATCACAAACAGCGCAATAACTCACACCTTTACCCAAAAATTCCGATTCATTATCTATTTGTTTAGCAGGTAAAACCCCTGTGCAAAGTATTACGGCATTAAATTCATACAATTTAGAATCAGCGTTAAGAATAAATTTATCGTCAAAAAAAAGAGCGGATGTAATCTTGGAATTTATGAGCTCGATATTGCAAGAAGCCACATGTTCAGCAAAACTATCCATTAGCTCTTTACCGCTAACATTTACAAAGCCCAAATGATTATTTATATCATTAGTTTTTATAAGGTTATTATTTCCGCCAGAGAATATAGTTACAGTTTTACCCAAAGCTCGAAGATTAATCGCAGCTGACATGCCAGCGGGCCCAGCGCCTATAATAGCAACATCCACCATGTAATTTCACCCTATAAATAAATTAACTAAATTTCGCTGATAGTAATGCTGTTTATCACAACATCTTCAACTGGCCTATCGTAGGAATCAATTTTAACTTTTGCTATTTTATTCAGCACATCAAGTCCGTCGTATATTTGTCCGAAAACAGTATAGCCCTCTCCACTTTTATTATAGTAGCCATCTAAACTCGGATTACCGCCATTTTCGTTATATATTTTTTTGTATTCTTCAGAGAGTCTGGATTTATTCATAATTGAATTTAAGGTATCCCATCCAGAAAAAGCCTCAGTACCTCCCTGATTGAAAAAAAACTGGCTCCCGTTGCTATCGAGCGAAGAAGAACGCGCCATGGACAAAGCTCCAGTGATATTTACCAGTTCCTCGCAACTTTCGACTTCAAAGCCTTTGCCCCAAATGCTTTGGCCACCGGTACCATCACCATTAGGGTCGCCGCCTTGCACACAAAACCCTTCTATTACTCTGTGAAATTTCAAACCATTGTAATATCCCTGTTTTGCCAAAGTTGTAAAATTTTCTACAGCTTTTGGAGCAAATTCTGGAAACAATCTAACTTTTATGCTACCCATAGTTGTGTCTAAAATAGCAACTTGTTCGCCTTCTTGAGGTTGTTCTAACTGAAAACCAAGCACTTTACCAGGTGAAGAACAACCCCAGCTTAGAAATATTACTGCAAATACGCAGATTAATAAAACAAATGAAGAAATTTTATTAGAAATGTTCATAGCCTACACCACTCCTTAACTGTGGTAATTTTATTATATCCTATTGCTGAATTCAATACCTTATTTATCAACGGTCCAAATATTTCCCAATCTATTACCATGTTGAGCTTTTCTAATGAATCTCCTAATTTGCTGGAGCTTTGCTAATTTATTCTCTTTATCAAAAAATCCTATCTGTTTTATTCTTCTTTAAGGGCACTTACGATTCTTATTGACAATATAAATTTATAATAATATAATAAAAAATGGTTATTTTGTGATTATTGAGGAGTTGAAATATGAAAAAACTAAAAATGTTTTCACAAGCCCCCCCCATACACACAATCGTATTCTGAATGTTGATGAACTTGATACTGTTTGTGGTGGAGGAAAGTTACGTGAGAGGAGTTTGAGTTCTAATGGAGCCGAAAACCAACCCGACAAGAAAAACAAGTTAGACTCAGTACAAACTGTTTGTGAACTTGCAAGAGAAAGTTTTTCACAACCTGACGCCAAAGGCAGCATCGATTCTGACACCCTTGACGACATAGACGACATAGTTATAAATGAAAATGTTCCAGAAGAATATGGAGATTGGTTTCCAAGTGAAGGTGTTGAAATCCTGGACGAATCTGAATTTGAATCCGAATCTGCTGAGAGCAAATTTGATGCAAAACAAAAGGCGATTACCAATTTTTATGAAAATGATATAACTATTGAGTATCTGGAACACATAATCCGTCGAGACATAAGATTACCTAGAGAAGCCGAAAAAATTGAAATTCTATTTGAACCCCCAGAAAATGAAAAGTATAAAGACGGTATATCGTTAAGTGAAATATGTGAGAATGGATATGTGACTTCAACCCATGTTGATATGTCGCTAGAATTATTAGAGGAAATAATCAAGACGACAAAAGACTACCCAAAAGTGTCAGAAAACAACCCGATTTTTAGAATCTCATCCATTATTAGTATGTTAGGTAGACCTCTCACTGAAGATGAATTCCATTTTTGCATAAGTAGTCTTAATGATGGTGGTGGTATTGCTTCAGATACACATGATTTTTTTGTGAAATATTATTACTTCAAAGAAACAGGTAAGACCAATTTGGATTATGAAAATCAAAATCATTTGATACAAAAAATAAGTCGCAAAGTGGCTTGTAAAAGATATCCCTGACAAAACATAAAACAATTTAGCGTGTTACTACATGGGGAATCATAAACACCCGACAAATAATTTGGTTATTATTTGTCGGGTGTTTTTTTGCAAACATGCAATTATAATATACTCATATACTCATAAATTTTTTCTTAAAGAATTCTCCATTCATACATCTGATAATTTTTCTCTGATCCGCCTACAAGCTTCGACAGTAGACTGGTACGTACCAAATGCAGTAAGTCTAAAAAATCCTTCTCCATTTTTTCCAAAACCAGCACCTGGTGTGCCAACAACATTAGCGTTTTCTAGCAGAAAGTCAAAAAATTCCCAAGAATTCATACCGTGTGGGCACTTTAGCCAAACATATGGACTATTCAAACCACCAGTATATTCGAAACCAAGTTCATCCATAAGCTTTGATATTATTTTTGCATTATTTTTATAGCAATCTATAGTGTTTGATATTTGTCTACGGCCCTCTTCACTAAAAACGGCAGCAGCTCCTCTTTGAATTATATAAGATGCACCATTATACTTTGTACTCTGGCGTCTCATCCACAGTTCACGCAAAGAAATACCATCGGAAACGAGCTGACTTGGAACCACACAATAACTACACCTTGTGCCAGTAAAACCTGCTGTTTTTGAAAATGAGCAAAACTCTATAGCACATTTTTTCGCACCATCTATCTCGTATATACTATGAGGTAAATTTTCTTCTGAAATAAATGCTTCATATGCGCAATCAAACAAAATGACAGAATTATTTTCAATAGCAAAATCTACCCACTGTTTCAGCTGATCTTTATCATACACAGCCCCAGTGGGATTATTAGGCGAACATAGGTATATTATATCTGCTTTATTTTCTTCTTTAGGCAGAGGTAAAAAAGAATTTTCAAGATTTGCGTTCAAGTACTTTATATTTCTTCCGTCCATCACATTAGTGTCGACATAAACTGGATATACAGGGTCTGGAATAAGTACAGTGTTATCCTTACTAAACAAATCTAGTATATTTGATATGTCACTTTTAGCGCCTTCTCCAACAAAAATTTCATTTATATCTATATCAACATTTCTTTCCTGATAGTGCTTTTGTATAGCACTGCGCAAAAATTCATAACCTTCATACGGCCCATAACCTCTGAAGCCTTCTTCAGTAGACATTTCATTGACAGCGTTGTGCATAGCGTTAGTCACTGACAAACAAAGTGGGTTAGTTACATCACCTATACCTAAACGTATTATCTCTTTGTCTGGATTTTTTGAAGTATATTCGTTGACTTTATTTGCAATATTTGCAAACAAATAATCATCTTTTAAATTCAGGTAATTTTTATTTATTTTCATAATAAATTCCTCCGGAGAACTAAAGTTCTATAGACCCTTCAAATACCGTGACTGCTTCACCTGTCATAAAAACAGTTTTACCAGTATAACATATGCTTAAAGTTCCACCGCGTAGTATTATGTCAGTTTCTTTATTTAGTGCTATTTTACCTAATTTATGTAGGGCAACACATACAGCACAAGCTCCTGTACCACAGGCTAATGTTTCTCCGCTGCCTCTTTCCCAAACCCGCATTTTAATACTTCCATTATTTAGGATCTCAACAAACTCCGTATTTGTTCTGTCTGGGAAAAAAGGATGATTTTCAAATTTAGGACCAATCTCTTCAAGCTTTAGCTCGTCTACATTTTCAACTAGCACGACACAATGTGGGTTTCCCATGGACACACAGCTAATATTATATGTTCTGTTATCTACCGTAAGTGGAAAATCAATAATCTCGTTCATAGTATTATCTATTAGCATATTTATATTAAGAGGTATTAATTTTGGAGCAAAAATAGGCTCACCCATATCTACACGAAGAGATTTAATTTTTTCATTTTCATAACTAGGTATCAATATTTTTATTCCACTTTTAGTTTCTATGCTTATTTGTTTTCTATTTTTCTCTATATGTCCATTGTCATATAAAAGTTTTGCAATACAACGGACACCATTGCCGCACATATTCCCTTGGCTTCCATCTGAATTGTACATTATCATTTTCCCGTCAGCCACAGTTGAGGGAAAAAGACATATTACGCCATCCGCTCCAACACCAAAATGTCTGTCTGAAATTCTTATAGCAAGATCAGCCATCTCTTTACTAAATTGCTGTTCAAAGCAGTCTATATATACATAATCATTACCGCAACCATGCATTTTTGTAAATTTCAATTCCATGAAAAATCATCTTCTTGTATTAATGATAAATTTTTCCCAATGGAAGGCAAAAGCCCTGCATTCTATTTAACCACATTTACTGAATCCGCAGTTCCTGCAGGTAACACAACCACCTTCATGTTCAACCTCAGAACCGCACTCAGGGCAATATTTGATATTTTCATTGTGTATAGTAAATTTTGAAGCTGATTCTGGAGCGATAGCCCCTTGAAGAGATTTATCATTTTTCTCAAGCATTGCATTTATTCTATGAATAACTCGAGCTATAGCATCTGGACAGGAGGTACAGCTCAAACCTGGTTGACGTACTGTAGAAGGACAACGTATACCCTTTAGTTGACGGAAGATCTCATTTACCGAAACCCCTGAACGTAGAGCTATAGATGCAAGTCTTGCTGTAGCCTCTGATTGTGAAGGACAACCGCCTGTTTTTCCAGTGCTTGTAAACACTTCGCATATTCCTTGGTCATCATAGTTAACAGTGACATAGAGGTTACCACAACCTATTTTTACTTGTTCGGTTATGCCAAATGTAGTTTGAGGACGTTTTCTTGCGGTTAGAGATTGTTTCAAACGGATCTCATTATTCTCATTAACCTTATTATTTTTTACTTTCCCAATGTTCAAAACTTGTTCATCTCTAGAGCCATCACGGTAAATCGTTGTACCCTTGCAGCCTAATTTAAATGCAAGCTCGTATACTTTGCGAACATCATCTTGTGTTGCATTGTGCTGGAAATTAACAGTTTTGGACACAGCATTGTCTGTATGTTTCTGAAACGCCGCTTGCATTCTCACGTGGTATTCAGGGGTAATATCATGTGATGCAAGGAAAACATCTTTTATAGCTTGTGGGATTTCTTCTATGTGATTTAGAGTTCCTGTTTTAGCAATTTTATTCAATAAACTGTCATTTAATATCCCTATGTTTTCTAACTTTTCCTTTAGTATGGAATTTACCTCAACCATATGAGTCTGATCCATAACATTCCTTATGTACGCATAAGCGAAAACTGGTTCTATTCCAGAACTTACACCGGCTATTATAGAAAGTGTTCCTGTAGGAGCTATAGTTGTTATAGTGGCGTTTCTCAAAGCCTCTCCGTCTTTGTATATGCTTTTGTCGAATAAAGGAAAGGCTCCACGTATTTTAGCCAATTCCATACTTGCATTATGACCCTCTCTGTTTACAAATTCCATGAGTTTTTCGCCCAAAGCTACTGCCTCATCGGAATTATATGGAATACCAAGCATCAAAAGCATATCTGCAAAACCCATGACACCAAGACCGATTTTTCTGGTACTCCTAGTAACTTTTGCAATTTCTTCAAGTGGGTACTTATTCACATCTATGACGTTGTCTAAAAAATGAACAGATTTTTTTACTGTCTGAGCAAGCTTATCATAGTCTATTTCATATTTGCCATTCTCGTACTTTAGCATCTTTGTTAAATTTATAGAACCAAGATTGCACGATTCGTAGGGCAATAAAGGTTGCTCTCCACACGGATTAGTGCTTTCTATCTCACCCTGAGATGGAACAACGTTGTCTTTATTAAGTCTGTCCAAGAAAATTATACCAGGTTCCCCGTTTTTCCATGCGTTATACACTATTTTGTCAAATACTTCACGTGCATTAAGTTTGCCACGAACATCTTTTGAGTGAGGATCTACTAGTTCATATTCCTCATTTTTTGAAACAGACTCCATGAATGCTTCTGTAATTCCAACGGAAATATTAAAATTATTTATCTCAGAATTGTCAGACTTGCAATTCATGAACTTTAAAATATCTGGATGATCTATACGGAGTATTCCCATATTGGCACCTCTGCGAGTACCACCCTGCTTTATAGCTTCAGTTGCAGAATTAAAAACCTTAATAAAGCTAACAGGTCCACTAGCTACTCCACCTGTGGAATTTACTGTAGAACCTGAAGATCTTAATCTGGAAAAGCTAAAGCCTGTTCCACCACCAGATTGATGTATTAGAGCCGCTTGTTTTATTGTATTAAATATACCCTCAATACTATCCTCCACCGGTAAAACAAAGCACGCTGAGAGCTGTCCTAATGGCCTGCCTGCATTCATTAAGGTAGGCGAGTTAGGTAGAAATTCCAAGTTAGTCATAAGTTCATAAAACTCTTTTGAAGTTTTACCTATGTCAGCATTTTTATCATAATTTTTGTCAGCAGAAGCTATTGTATCTGCGACTCTTTTAAATAGTTCATCTACTGTCTCTACGGCCTTTCCAGTCTCATCTTTTATCAAATATCTCTTTTCTAAAACCGTCCTAGCATTATCAGTAATATTCATCAAAAGACACTCCTATGTCGCTCTCTCTAAATGGTAATATGAGCTATAGCACACAAACCCACACTAAACGTCCAAATAACAGTTTATCATCTAAACATGCATGGTGCAAGTAAACAGATTTCTTGCTCAAAGTAAGTTACTGCCAATGTATATTAAGGCTTAGGTGCCAGGGAGTGGCGATACGTATTGGTCAAGACCTAACTCTTCGAGATAATTATTTACAATATCTATTTCCTCTGGCTCGAAATCTGATAGCACCACTTTAATTAAATCGATCGGGTGATATTTTTTTCCTTGGATTTCAATTTCACAGCAATAAAATACTTCAACAAGCGCTTTTAGCATGTGTTCTGATTTACCTTCAAATGCACCCAAACCGAATCTGCCAGATATAAACTGTTTATCTCCTCTACTTATCGCGGCGTAAACCTGCGTAAATATTCTTTGTTTGTAATCTTCAGTCGCCTTTTCGGGTGTTCTTCCAACTTGCTTAAAGTTGACAGCAGCAGAAACACAGCAATTCACTTTGTGCCGTTTTTCATTTGGCTGTGGAATGTACTTTTTCTTTATGTCATATTTCTCTTTGGGAGAAATTTTATTTCCCCCGTTATCGATGGTGATCAATTGCTGTACATTTGGAACAATCAAACAGCCAGGGTTTCCACTCACAATCACATTGCTTTGCTGCTTTTGCTGCTTTTGCTGCTCTTGCTGCTTTTGCTGCTCTTGCTGCTCTTGCTGCTTTTGCTTTGGGGCGATGTCATAATAACCTTGTCCTATTGTTGAAGCGAGAATACTAAGTATGTACGTGACAAAAGTTCTGGAAAAGGTTTCTTCTTGAACTGTACACCTCCAACTCAAAGGTCCACCACCACACACATAAGCGTTAGCAAAAATAACTACCGTTGTCTCTGTTGGGTTCTCAGAAAAAACCGGCTCATCGAAATATTGTGGTATAAAATAGTTAGTGTATTGAAATTTACGATCTTCGACAGTTTCAACATTATCATATTTATCAATTGAAGCATGCCAACATTCTACTTCTTTTGTTCCAAATGGTTTTGTGTGCGTAGTAATATCAACTTGTTTAGTAACCTCCTCTTCTCCATCCAGTCTATGAACAGTTATAGTCTTTTCCGTATTATCGTCTTGGCAATTATAATCATACCTTACCGTAGCCTTTGCCGAATCAAGAGTTGCCTGTCTGATTTCTTCGTCTACAGCCAAAAATAGAACAGCAGCTAAAATAGGTTGAAAAGTTATGCTGCCATGCAATATATTTCCATTGCAGTCTTCTTTCCAATTTAGCACAGTTTCTCCTCTACGTGATATAGGTAACTTTTCCCCAAAAAAAGCAGAGACAAAATCATTGACGCTTAACGTCCCTGTTGTTTGTCTGATATGTTTGGACTTAGATAACTTTAATCCTGGTATCTTTTTAAACACACTAACAATTTGTTCGCCTAAAGACATACTTTCTATGCCTTCTGTTGTTTTGTATGCCCAGTTCACTTTGCACATACTCTCTGCGGTAAACATGGTAGGAAGTGGATGTTCCTCGTTGCACAAGGCTGAAAACTGTTTAGAAGCTTCCTCTATTTTCATCCCATCAGATGTGCCAATCCACTCCTCATAGTTAAACCCACCACCTGGCATGGATTCCAGTGTATTTGCATAAAAAGGGTTCATATCACTTGTTTCTGAAGAATATAGTGCATCACCACTTGTTGTGTAATTTAAATCTAATGAAGGTGGCAAAGTAGCATTTTCACGAGGAGGATGCAGAGAATATCCTTTTGCCTTTAAAATGTTCCCTAGATTATCACTAGTATTATTTAAATGAAACTTATTACCTAAAAAGTCTGATACATATACCATGTCTGACGAAGTTTCGCTGTCTTCAAAAGGCCTGGTAGCTATATCATTTTCCATTAATTCACTTCCTCTTAGCCAAACTTTTGTTTTATGTGCTGAGGTGTCGTACGCCTCGATAGAATATAAGTGTTCAGAAGAAATTGCAAGCAACTTTTGAGCCATTTCTCTGCCTAAGTATGCGTTTAAAATTTTTTTAGCGCCAATGTTTAGCAGAGGTTCATTTTGTTGCATTTGTGGATTTTCTACGACTTCGGGTGCAATGTTAAGTACTGTATCGCCTGCGGATACTGCAGCAGGATTATCTCGTTCCCTGCTTTGTTTTTCTGATGTTGCAGAAGTAGTTTTTTGCGTATTTTGAAACTGTGTTTTTTGTCTTTCCATATGTTTGGACGCACTACGCAATATTACACTGTCGCCGAACGCCATAGGATTGTTCAGGCTCTCATTCTCAATTTCTAATTCTGCGATACGCCTCCTAATGTTACTTGAATAAACAGAGTATGCTTCGTTTCCTCCTTTCACTTTGCTTTCTAAACGAGATGCGCAAGCTTTCAATATTTCTATGCGTTGAGATAATGGGAGATCTTTTGACAGTGGGAGATCTTCTGACTCAGAACTCAGTGCCTCCTTAAGTGCTTTAAACTCTTCTGCTCCTAAATGTACTGAGTCTTTGGTTATACCAAAAAGACGACTTAAAAATTTAAATGTAATACCTTCTTGATTATCGTCCTTAATTTCCACTCCATATCCTCGCCTGAACCAATGATTTTTTGTCTCTATAGTTACCCCCCCTCCGACTTGTTCTAGCTCAAACATACTAAGATTATTTGTATTGGAAACTTCCTGCTCTGTATATATTTCTTTTAATCTGTCTATTTGATTTTCGGTTATTGCTATTCCTCTACTGAAAAAATATTCACGTATTTCCTGTCTATCCCTTAATTCTTCGAGTTCATGAAGTAAAAATATTAATTTTTCTTTACGCATTCATTTCACCCCATTTACATGATCATACAAAACCACATCTATATTATACATATTTTTATAATTCCAATAAAACTTTTATTGTACGACATATCTAGCAAAACTTTTTTCATTGCTAGGTGTTTTATTTTTACAGATAATATCAGCCTGAAAGCCAAAGTAAACCTCTGCACTAAAATTTTTTTTATTTTCCAATTGACTTCATATAGGGAGCGGAGCATAATATATATGTGTGTATATTTTGGTGGGAGATTGGAAGACTATGGAATACAATAAATCTCATCTTAATCTTAATCAGGATTTTTTAAGGGTTCTTATTGATAGCAGAGACAAAGAAGAAGCTTTAGTGAGGCTTAGT
>JAZUOT010000018.1:0-23968 GCA_045604805.1 Acutalibacteraceae bacterium
CTGCGCAAAGAGTCTCTGCGACTTTTAAAACAAGCTGATTTTGGTAAGCGTGTCAGCATTCGCAGAAAGATGTCCAGAGCCGCTATGGATAATTCTGCTCTTGCTACCATTTTTAGTGAAAAGTAAATGCTTTTGCCGTGAGAGTAAAAAGTAGTGCCCTTTTATGAATGTTTAGGGAAAAGTAACGTTACTATTTCCTAATCTGTTCGCAAAAAATCCTATTTGTTTCGTTATTTTTTCATCTTTCGACTTTTCGTCATTGTGCTATTTCTTTCCTCATTTTATTTCAATCAGAGTTTTCGAAGGTAACCTATTTTAAAATAAGATAAAATATAGTAGTGTACACATTCTCATAATTGTTTTTTCTGTCTGAGTTCCCTAAAAAAATCAGACATTAGCTTTGAGCATTCTTCAGCTAGGACTCCGCTCACAAGTTCGGGCCTATTATTAAACGGCAGATCAAAGAGGTTAACAACAGAGCCACATGAGCCAAATTTAGATTCACACGCTCCGAAAACTACACGCTTTATTCTTGTGTTTATGACAGCACCTGCGCACATGGCACAGGGTTCTAAAGTGCAGAAAAGTTCACAGCCACACAGTCGCCAGGAACCCAGTTTTTTACAGGCTTTTTCAATGGCCTGTATTTCTGCGTGAGATATGGCGTTAGCCGTCTTTTCGCGTCTATTTCTCCCTCTGGCAATTATCTCATCATCCCGGACTACTACAGCTCCCACCGGAACTTCTCCCTCTAGGGCAGATTTTTTTGCTAATTTTATAGCTTCTTTTATGAATTTTTCATCTCTTGTCATATAGCAAATACCTTAAAATAAAAGCACCCAACCACCTAAGCTTTGTGATTTGGGTGCTTTCTCAATATATAAATTTTTATGTTTAATTAAGCTCATCGTTTTTGAACAAGGGTAATTCTCCGAGAAATATTATATCGTCTCTTTCTGTAGCATCTCCCTCAGCTAAAACCGCAGCACGACCAACTATCTCTCCATTGCCAGCTTCTACTATTTTTTCAAGTGCAATCAAAGATTCACCAGTGCTGATAACATCGTCAACTATAAGAATTCTTTTTCCTTTCATGGATTTAGCATCTTTACCAGAAAGATATAAACTTTGCTCATTCTCGGTTGTTATCGATTTTACATTAACTTTGAGCGGATCTGTAAGATAAAGTTTCATAGCTTTTCTGGCTACCAGATAAGGCTTGGCAGATTGTGCAGCCATCTCATAACAAAGAGGTATGCCCTTGGCTTCAGCTGTGAGAATAATGTCGAAATCCGGACATTTATCAAGAAGTGCTGCCGCAGCTTTCTTCGTCATTTCTACATCACCAAAAAGTATAAACGCAGCTATACTAAGATTATCGTTGACTTTACATATTGGCAAATCTCTTTCACATCCAGCGATAGTCATTTTAAATGTTTTATCCATAGCGGTATAACCCCTTTTTAATCTAAACACTGCTTGATAAAATATCAGCAAACACAAAAACCAAACAAAAACATAAAAACAAAAAACAATTAATCAAAGAAAGATCAGCCGGCAGGCCATCTCATCTTTCTTCCGCCAAGTATGTGAAAATGAAGATGTTTAACAGTCTGAGCTGCCTGTTTCCCTATATTCGTAACTACTCTGTAACCGTCATCCAAAGCAGCTTGCTTGGCTATCTTAGGTATGGTTTCAAAAATATGAGCTACAACAGAACTGTTCTCGGGAGTAATATCATTCACCGAATCTATGTGCTGCTTTGGTACAAGCAAAATATGCGTTGGAGCAGCAGGATTTATATCCTTAAAAGCAAGGACTAAATCATCTTCATAGACTTTTTCCGATGGAATTTCACCTTTTACGATCTTACAAAAAAGACAATCCACAATAAACAGCTCCTTCTTTTGGAAATTTAAAGGCAAAAAAACCGTCTATTATTCTACCATAAGCTTAAGAATTTTGGAAGCTTCTGATAAGATAAGTTTTACTTTAGAAGCATCACTTATACCTGCCATAGCAAAGTCAGCTTTGCCTCCGCCTTTGCCGCTTGCTAAAACTGCTAGTTCATTAACAAGCTTGCCCGAATTCACCCCGAGTTTAACAGCTTCTTTTCCGGCAGAGCAAAGTAGATTTAATTTTTTTCCATTTCTTATGGTGAACACCGTAACAATATATTCTGATTTGTTCTTTAATGTGTCACTCATAGACTTGGCCACTGATAAATCTGTATTCTCAAGATCTTTGCTTATTAGTTTGAGTCCATTTATTTTGATAGCTTCAGCAAGCATCTCATCAACTTTAGAATTTGCTATCTTGGTCTGAAGTTCATTTATCACTTTATCTTTTCTCTTGTTTTCTTTCGAAAGTTCTTCGCATATCTGCGGTAGACTATTTATATCATTAGTTTTTAGCTCAAGTGAAAGCTTGTCCAATAGATCACAGTTCTCTCGCAGCAAAACCATAACTTCTTTCGCTGTTACAGCTTCTATCCTTCTGACTCCTGCGGCAACTGAACCTTCGTATATTATCTTAAACATAGATAGCTTAGAGGTGTTATCTACATGGGTTCCTCCACAGAGCTCCTGAGAAAAACCATCGGTTAAGCTCACAACTCTGACTTCTTCACCGTACTTTTCATCGAAAAGTGCAGTCGCACCTGCTTTTTTAGCTTCGTCTAACTTCATAGAGCACACGTTTACGTCTATAGCTTTGAATATCTCATCATTTACTATGTCTTCGACTTCTTGAATTTCTTGTTTTTTCATGGCTGAAAAGTGCGTGAAGTCAAAACGCAAGCTTTTTTCATTTACAAGCTGTCCAGCTTGGGAAACATGTTTACCAAGGACTTTTTTTAGGGCTGCCTGCAAAATATGTGCAGCAGTGTGATTTTTCATTATATCTGCACGCCTGATTTTGTCTACCTTCGCAATAACCTTATCATGAACAGTAAATTCTCCCCACAGAACTTTAGCGTGGTGCATAAAGTGCCCATTGGCACTTCTTTGAGTGTCTAGCACCGTCATCCTCGCAGAAGTATTTTCTATATATCCACTATCTCCTACTTGTCCTCCGCCCTGTGCATAAAATGGTGTTTTATCTATGATTACAATGACATCATCGCCACTTTTACAGCTTTCTGTAAGTGCATTTCCGTTTATAATGGCTAAAATTTCAGCATCCGCCTTAAAATGCTCATAACCCACAAATTGAGTCGGTGGCATATCTAGTTTAATATTGCTATCAAGCCAAGCTTCTTTACCTGCATTTTTCCTGGCATTTCTGGCTCTGGTTCTCTGCTCAGACAAGAGCTTCTCGAAGCCTTCCTCATCTAAATTTAGATATTTCTCTGCAGCTATTTCTCTTGTTAAGTCTATAGGGAAACCATAGGTATCATTTAGCTTGAACACATCTTTGCCGGATATAGTCTTTTCTCCGCTTTCTTTGACAGATTTGATTACATCCTTTAGAACATTTAGGCCCTGGTCTATAGTTCTGCTAAAATTTTCTTCTTCCGCATTTATTAGCTTGCAAATATATTCTCTCTTTTCTTCAAGCTCTGGATATGCTACTTTGCTTTCATTTATTACTGTCTCAGCTACCTGTGCTAAAAAAGCACAGTCCATCCCTAAAAGTCTTCCATAGCGCGCAGCTCTTCTCAGCAACCTACGAAATACATAGCCTCTTCCGTCATTCGAAGGGGATACTCCGTCTGCTGCCATAAACGTCGTACTTCTCACATGGTCTGTTATCACCCTAATGGCTATGTCTGTTTTGCAATCTTTACCATATTCTACTTTTGTAAGTGCGCACACCTTGTTTATTATATTCTGGACCGTATCTATCATAAATAGGTTGTCCACATCCTGCATAACACAAGCTAAGCGCTCTAAACCCATCCCTGTATCTATATTTTTCTGGGCCAAATCACTGTAGTTGCCATTGCCATCGCTAAAAAACTGTGAAAATACTAAGTTCCATACTTCGACATATCTATCGCACTCGCAGCCAACGCAGCAACTGGGTTTACCACAAGAATACTTTTCTCCTCTATCAAAATATATCTCAGAACATGGTCCGCATGGACCCTTCCCGTGTTCCCAGAAATTATCCCCTGCACCCATGCGGACAATGCGATCTTCAGGTACAGCTATTTCATCATTCCATATATCAAAGGTTTCGTCGTCTTTTTCAAAAACAGATACCCACAAGCGCTCTGTTGGTATTTCCAAAACTTCTGTGAAAAATTCCCAGGCCCATTTTATAGCGTCTTTTTTGAAATAATCTCCAAAGGAAAAATTCCCGAGCATCTCAAAAAATGTCCCATGTCTAGCTGTTATTCCAACTCTTTCTATGTCAGGAGTCCTTATGCACTTTTGGCAGGTAGCTATTCTTTTAGATGGTGGTGTTACTTCTCCTGTAAAATATTTTTTCAAGGGCGCCATTCCCGAGTTTATCAGTAAAAGACTATTGTCATCTTTAGGTATCAGAGAAAAACTCTCTTGCCTTAAATGTTGTTTTGATTCAAAGAAATTCAAAAATTTCTCTCTTAATTCGTTAGTCGACATCCATCTCATTAAAAGCCACTTCCTTAATTTTAAGACCAACACTGTATAGTCCAAAAAGGAATCAAATCACGCAACTATATGCACATTATAGGCCCACAAACAAAAACACAGAAATTCCTTTTAAACATACATGAATTAAAGTTATTTTTTTGTAGTATAAAAAAACCCATATAATGTATAGTCCAAACAGAAACCATCGCAATTATATTACTAAGTAATATACGTGTCAATGAGCTTTATTTAGCGTTGCTATTGGTCTTTTTGATTTTCCCCAGACTTTTCGCATTTTTTAGCTAATACAGGCTTATTATAACCTATCACTTTCACAATTTTTATTTTATCATATTAAGTTTTACTTTGGGTACTTCCCGTAAAAAATAATGACTTGAGATTCTTAAACGTAGATTTTAAAAAGGTCAATACACACTCTAGAATATCTTTAATAAATGCCATAAGTAGTTCAGCAATTAGCCGTCTATATAACTTTGAGATAATGTGGAATAATTTTTTTAAGATATTAACTGTCATACAGCCAATACTAACTCTGTACAAGAAAAAACCGATTGTTGCGGTAAATAAGATATAGAAACGGAATACGCCATAATTTGTGGCTAACAAAAAAAGAAACATAAGATTTGATACTATGATCCAAAATAGTATATCTGCGATAAAAATTTTCATGTCATTTTGTTTTGATAAACTTATGAATACCTGAAAAAAATCATATATGATCGAAAATATTATACCCATCATAATTGATAAAAAAATAATAACGTGGGTAGGTGCTGTATTTGTTAGAGCCATATTTATCCATCCTCAGCGGAATTTATCTAAATATTTTTGATAATATCCCTCCATTTTTGTTTTGAGTGTTATCAGAATAAGCTATGCCATCTATCAAGCCATCAATAGCCAATTCTCCTCTTTCTACATTAAGATTGCTTATTTGTAAACCCGTGCCACTTATGCAAACCTCAACATTTTGTACATATACCTCTATTTTGGATTCATCAAAGCTTTCTACGTCTTTTATACCAGTCATGATAAGTTTTTTTCTATTTTCTAAAGAAAGGCTGTGCTGAAAATTATTATTTGCAATTTGATGTTCGTTCATATGTCACCTCTATTGTGATAATTGCTTTATAAATCATATGTATGAAATTTAATTTTTAGGACTATCAGCATTTTTTATATAATCAAGATTTTAATATAAAAATGGATCCCATATTAAAAGCCACCTATGGTCATTCTAATCTAACCACAGATGGCTTCCATCAATCGATATTTAAATTTTCACTACAATCTTGTTTTTTGTGAAAAATACGCACCTATCTATTTTTCACTTTGCAACCTACTCGTCCTTAAGCAACGAGTACAAGCATGTACTCGCTTTGGTGTCCCATTGATAATCAGTTTAGCTTTTTGTATATTTGGCTTGAAAGTCCTATTGGAACGCCTATGAGAATGCGAAACCTTTATGCCAAAGGCTACATCTTTACCGCATATATCACACTTCGCCACTACAAATACACCTCCATTACTCCATCTAAAAATCACAGCAAAGTCCAACTTCGTCAGTTTAACAAATATTAACACAAAATTCAAGTAGTTTTGAACTGGTAAAAATTTTAGATACAGGGATTCTTGCTTTGAAATTTGCGTAAGTAAAAAGTTACTTTATGAGAATTGATAAAGGAATTTTTGTATGATAAAATTTTTCCATAGTTATGTGGTTCTGTTTGGAGAGTGAAGATGGACGAATTAAAAGTTGTCGTAGCACATAATATATCTGAACTTAGAAAGAAAAATAATTTGACGCAGTTAGAATTAGCTGAAAAGTTGCATTACTCTGACAAAGCTATATCCAAATGGGAACGAGCCGAGTCATTGCCTGAATTGACCGTGATAAAAGAGCTTGCTGATATGTTTGATGTCAGTTTAGATTATCTCTTAGAAAAAGAGCATGACCATAATTCCAAACCAACTGGAAACAACAGCCACCGTGCACTAAAAAATCGCACATTGATAACTTGGATGTCGGTAATGTTGGTTTGGCTAATAGCAACAATACTATTTGTGAACATAGACATTATTTTCGAGCCTTTGCGTTTACATTGGCTAGTGTTTGTTTATGCTTGCCCCGTGTCTTTAATAGTTTGGTTAATTTTTAATACTCTTTGGTTTAACAAAAGGAGAAATTTTACTATCATATCGCTGCTTATGTGGTCGGTGCTTGTGTCGGTATTCATAACTTTATTGCCATATCACATATGGCTCATATTTATCGTAGGTATACCTGGGCAGATCATTATATTACTTTGGGCCGGAATCCAACCGAAAGTACACCAAAATTAAAAAATAACTTCTTAGAAAACTCCTATCTTTTTGATGGCAGTATTATTTTTCATTAAAAATAGACCCCAAATAACTTAATGGAAAAAGGTAGGCTAAAAAAATGAAAGAATTTATAACATCGATATAATACCAACGTGAGGATAAGCTATTTAGAAGGGAATATATATGGGAAAAATTATAGCCGTGACAAATCAAAAAGGCGGAGTTGGAAAGACCACAACTGCGATAAATCTTTCCGCAGCAATTGGGAAACTTGGATATAAAATTCTTCTTGTCGACATAGACCCGCAAGGGAATTCTTCAAGCGGTGTGGGTGTAGACAAAAGAAATGTAAACCTAAGCACTTACGACTGCATTGTTGGCGAAGTTAAAGCAAAAGATGCTATAGTTTCTACTGAGTT
Organism: Acutalibacteraceae bacterium; assembly: GCA_045604805.1. Classification (GTDB taxonomy): domain Bacteria; phylum Bacillota; class Clostridia; order Oscillospirales; family Acutalibacteraceae; genus JAZUOT01. The sequence goes on from JAZUOT010000018.1 coordinate 7,325, forward strand.
CGATAATTTATATCTTATCCCTTCAAGCATAGATCTTTCTGCTGCAGAATTGCAGCTCTCTTCAAAAAGTTCAAGGGAATCTCGGCTCAAGTTTTCTTTAGCAGATATAAAAGATGATTATGACTATATATTCATTGATTGCCCTCCATCTATGGGACTTATAACATTGAACGCATTGGCAGCTGCTGATACAATGCTTGCACCAATACAATGTGAATTTTATGCACTTGAAGGCCTCTCCCAGTTGGTAAATACTGCAAGACTTGTTAAGAAAAATATAAATTCGAAACTCGAGATAGAAGGAGTAGTACTTACCATGTTCGATGGAAGGTTAAATCTTACACAACAAGTTGCAGATGAAGTTGTAAAATATTTTGGTAATAAGGTTTTTAAGACTAAAATTCCCAGATCTGTCAGAATTTCGGAAGCTCCCAGTTTTGGAAAGCCTGTGATATATTTTGACTCAAAAGGAAAAGGTTCCAAAGCCTATAAAAATTTGGCTAAAGAGTTATTGAAATCTCAGTAAATAACAATAAACACATAGGAGGTGTAAATCCGTGTCAAAAAAAAATCAAAGGGGTTTAGGTAAAGGTTTAGAGGCGCTGTTTGTTGAAAATACAACACACTTATCTGACAATGAAAATGAAAGAATAGAGCTTAAAATATCAGAGATAGAGCCTAATCGTGCCCAGGCTAGAAAGAATTTTGACGAAGAAATGCTATCTGAGCTAGCAGATTCCATATCAGCACATGGTGTACTACAGCCTATATTAGTGAGACCTATGCCAAATGGAAGTTATCAGATAGTAGCTGGGGAGCGTCGTTGGCGAGCTAGTCGTATGGCTGGGAAAAGTACAATTCCTGCCGTAATAAAAGAAATGGATGATAGAGAATGTTCTGAGCTTTCTCTTATAGAAAACCTACAGCGAGAAGATTTAAACCCTGTAGAAGAAGCTAAAGGTTACAAAGACCTCATGGATGAGTATGATTTTACTCAAGAACAAGTTGCAAAAGTTGTATTTAAATCTAGACCTTATGTGGCCAATAGTATGAGACTTCTTAATTTGCCCGAAAAAGTTTTACAAATCTTAGCTGATAATGAAATAACAGTGGGACACGCTAGGGCATTGCTTCCTTTGGAGGATGAACACAAAATATGCGAAACTGCTGATATCATAAAATCACAAAATTTATCTGTGAGAGAGGCAGAACAGCTAGTAAAAAAATTATTAGACGGTGCTAAAAATAAATCCGTTAAAACTAAAAGCCGAAATGTTTTTTACGATGAAGTTGAAATAGCGCTCAGAGATACATTAGGTAGAAAAATAAAGGTAAAAAACAAAAATCAAAAATCAGGCATACTTGAGATAGAATTTTATGATGAAGAAGATTTGAAAAATATAGCTGAGTATTTCAACAAATAAAGTAGAGGTTGTAGAATGATAGACATTAAACTTTTAAGAGAAAATCCTGAATATGTAAAAACTTGCATAAAAAAACGTGAAATGGATTTAGATTCAACAGTAGACGATATACTAGATACTGATAAGAAGCGCAGAGAAATTATAGGAGAGTTAGAGCAAAAAAAAGCTAAACAAAATTCTGTTTCAAAAAAAATCCCTCAACTTAAAAAATCAGGAGAAGATATAAAACTTCTTATGGTTGAGATGAAGGAGCTTTCTTCTAACATAAAAAAACTTAGCGCTGAGCTGAACGATGTAGAACTAAAACAAAAAGAAATGCTTTTATGTTTGCCGAACTTACCACAAGATGATGTCAAAGCTGGTGGCAAAGACAAAAATGAAGTAGTTTCATATTTTTCTGAAAAGCCTGAATTTGACTTCAAAGTGAAAGATCATGTTACTTTATGTGAAAATTTAGGTCTCATAGATTATGAAAGGGGCGCAAAACTTGCTGGTGCCGGCTCTTGGGTGTATCGTGGAACTGGCTCCAAATTAGAATGGGCCTTGCTTAATTATTTTATTGATGAACATATAAGTGATAACTATGAGCTTATACTTCCACCGCATATGCTAAATTATGAAAGTGGCTATGTTTCCGGGCAATTCCCTAAATTTAAAGACGAAGTATTTTGGATTGAAAATCCTGTTGGAGACAATAAAAAATTTTTGCTGCCAACTGCTGAGACAGCTCTTGTTAACCTACATGCTGGCGAAATAATGAAACTTGATGAGCTCCCTAAAAAATATATAGCATATACACCTTGTTACCGTAGAGAAGCCGGGAGTTACCGTTCGGAAGAAAGAGGCATGATAAGAGGTCATCAATTTAATAAAGTAGAAATGGTTCAGTATACTACGGCTGATTCTTCGTCTGAAGCCTTTGCTGAATTGGTAGCTAAAGCTCAAAGATTAGTAGAAAAACTAGGTCTGCATTACAGACTCAGCAAACTTGCAGCTGGAGATTGTTCTTTTTCTATGGCTTGTACTTGGGATATCGAAGTATGGATACCAAGTATGGGCATTTACAAAGAAGTAAGTTCCGCATCTAATGCTTGTGATTATCAGGCAAGAAGAGGTAATATCAGATATAAAGACTTAGATGGGAAAATTAACTTTGCTCATACTTTAAACGCATCAGGTCTTGCAACCAGCAGACTTTTTCCAGCTATAATCGAACAGTATCAAAATGAAGATGGAACAGTTACTGTACCAGAGGTTCTAAGAAAATATGTGGGATTTGATCTTATAAAGTAATTTTATTGTTCGCGCATGTGCAGGAAGGAAAAATTTTTTCTATGAAAAATGATAAAACCATAAAGATCTCTATATTGAACACAAATTACATGATAAAAACAAACGAAGATGAGAGTTATGTCCTGGAACTAGCAAAACACATAGAAGAAAATATGGAACAGATAATGTTGAACGGTAAAAATGTTAGTACGATGTCCGCTGCGGTGCTTACTTTGCTAGAATATTGCGATAAATTACACAAAACTGTTGAGGTATTTGAAAAACTACGCAAACAATCAGAAGAATATAAAAAAGAAGCTGAAACAGCAAAATTAGCTTTAGACAAAGCTAAAAAAGAGAAAAGACAAATACCTAACAAAGAAAAGTGATATATTGGCATCTCTGAAAAATCTGATAAAATATTGTTTCCTCTCCACATGTGTGTGCAAAATTATCTTACCGCTTCAAACTTTTAACGTGGCTTTAAAAATACTTTGATTTATGGGCTCGATTAAATATCCAAATTAAAATATAGAGGTATCTTTGAAAACCACCAAAACAAAAGAATCCTGCTATCTCCACTGTATGCTATAATATAATTAGTGAGGTAGGTGGAGAAAATTTGAAACGATTATCATTCAAGAAACCAAAAGAACTGAATAATTCTATGTATTATCAAGGTCTGACTTCGATGCAGAAAGGTTTTTACGGCGATATACTCACAGGCCTCAAAAAGATGCAAAAAGAAATACATATAGATGGATATATTCAGTTCAATGATATGTTCAATAAAATATTGTATGAATATCCAGAGCTTTTCTATGTGACAAAAGATTTCACAATGGAAAAGTCTTTGCGTGGTTGTACAATCAAGCCTTGTTATACCTACAATGAAATACCTGCAAATGAGCAAAAGCAGAAATTAAACGCTAAGGCTAATCAAATCCTTTTACGACTGATAAACAAACATCAAACTGATTATGATAAGGTTTTAGTTTTGCATGACTACCTAAAGCAAAATATAGAGTACGATAACGAAGCTGCTGCCTCTAGTGACTCTATTGCATTTAGAGATTCGCACACCGTAATAGGTGCTTTACTCAACCAAAAATGTGTATGTGCGGGTTTTTCTCTTGCTATGAAATACCTGTGCGAAAAGGCTGGTGTTGAGTGCACTGTAGTCTCAGGGGAAGCAAATAATGGCAAAAGGACAGAGGCTCACGCGTGGAACATTGTTAAAATAAATGGCTATTATCATCATGTGGACGTAACCTGGGATAATCAGTTTTCCTCGGATAAAGAAATACCAAATTATGCTTACCTTAATGTAGATGACGACACTATAATGAAAGACCATAACTGGAAAATGGATATGTATCCCAAATGTGCCACTGCACCCTACAACTACTTTTATTTTAATAAATCTTTGATAGATTCTCAGAAACAGCTAGAACGCTATATTTACCAAAATATGCTAGATGAAAACCCTCAGATAATGTTTAAAGTTCGTGAAGGTAGCAGTTTAGAAAAAGACATATCTCTTTGTTTGGAAAGAATAGTTGTAACGGCTGCTAAAAAATGTAAGCACATACAGCTCAAAAAATGGAAGTATGTTTACATTTCTAAACAGCTCATATATACTCTGATTATAGATTATCAATAAATTTTTAATGAGAGTTGGGTATTTTTTAGCAAGGAGGATTCTTTATGTCTAACAAAGAAAAATCATTATCAGAAAACGTTGCAAATAAACTCAAAAATAAGAAATCTAACACCGACAAAAAAATTCCCCCAAGAAACGCTACACCACTAGAGGAATTACTTTTACGACTTGAGAAGCTGCAAAAATGCTTTGATGAGAAAATAATGGAAGACGAATATAAAAATGGCCTCTTCGACAAAATGCATAAGGAACTCACAGATTGTAGAAATGAAGTCTATGAAAAAACAGCCAACATGATGGCTTTGGATATAATTCAACTTGTTGATTCCATAAAGAGAAATGCAAACATATTTAAGGAAAAAGAAGCATCCCCTGAGAACTACGGCAAGCTAGTAAGAACTATATCTGGTATATATGAAGATTTGGAAGATATACTTTATAGGCAGAACATAGAACCTTACTCAGTTGCAGGGGATGAAGTTGACCCTAAAAAGCAAAAGATAATACAAACTATAAGTACAGATGATAAGTCATTACATAATAAAATAGCTCAGAGAACTGCCTGTGGTTACGAAAAACCTAATAAGATTTTGAGACAGGAGAGAATAAAGATTTACAGGTATGAAAAAAGTGAAAAGTAAATTGTGTTTTGGGAGCTACTTATATGCTGAAAATAATCGCTGAAAATTTAGGTTTAGCTTTAAGCGTTATTTTATCTCTAGTGGTGCTTGTCTATGCCATACAAGAAATTGAAACTTTCATGCATTTTTCATATCCGGCCTTTATTCCGTCTACGATAATGCAGTTTGTTGTGTCGATACTTGGCCCGATATTCATAGTATATATGCTGGAAAGTGAAAGAGACTCTGCTACTTTGGCTGCGTCCCATGAATTTGTAAAGAGTTTGCTACACTGGGATTTAAGTTTTAATGGATTTATAACTTTGCTAAAATACCTTCTAGCTATTTTCGTTTTGCTATATAATTGGGGGATATATTTGGCTATCAGTTGGTTTGATGTTCTCATAGAGAAGAACGAACTCCTTGCAAACTTTGTGAGTGTGTATTCTTTTGCAGTGGTGGCCTTAGTTTCAGCTGTAGCTGTATCATTTGTGTTGCCGTTTTTGCTTGTGGTTGGGATCTTCATTGGCTTGTCCGTAGCTATAAAAAATTATCTTAAAAGTTTCAGTTTGAAAACACGTTAAAAATTAATTAATAATTAAATTATAAGAAGGGTGATTTAGAATGGAGAGAAAAGTTTTTGGAATTGACTTAGGTACTACATACTCATGCATAGCTTATATTGACGATAACGGTAAACCTGTTGTACTGAAAAATTCCGAAGGAGATCTTACTACACCATCAGCTGTATTTTTCGAAAGCAAAACAGATGTAACAGTTGGTGAAGTTGCCAAAGAAAGTGCGAAAATGTATCCCGATAAAGTGTCTATGTTCATAAAGAGAAACATAGGACAAGCCGGATTTAGTTTAAACTTGAACGGCGTGGAAATGAAACCGGAAGAAATATCTTCATATATACTCAAAAAAGTCGTAAACGATGCAATAGATTCGCTAAAGATGGAAGGTAAGCTTGCGGATGGTGAAGAGATAAAAGATGTTGTTATTACTTGCCCTGCTTATTTTGGAATGGCTGAACGTGATGCTACTGAAGCTGCCGGAAAAATTGCCGGGCTTAATGTTCTTTCTATAATAAACGAACCTACTGCTGCTGCTATTACATACGGTGTCATCGATGATTCTACATCAAAAACTGTTTTGGTATATGACTTGGGCGGCGGAACTTTCGACATAACAATGATAAACATAAAACCCGGCGAGATACATGTTGTATGTACAGGCGGTGACCACAATTTAGGTGGTAAAGACTGGGACGACAGAGTCTTGATGTACCTTGCAGATACATATCAAGCTCAGGCTGAAACAGCTGATAGTATTCTGGAAGATGCTGAAACTCTGCAAGAATTAGCCCTTTCGGCTGAGAGAGCTAAAAAACTTCTAACTGCAAAAGAAAAAGCTCCTGTTTCTATAAACTACAAAGGCGAACGTCAAAGAATCGAGCTTACAAGAGAAAAGTTCGATGAGCTCACAGAAGATCTTCTCGCTAGAACTATAGACCTCACAAGAGACATGTTCGCTGAGGCAGAGAAAAAAGGCTTCAAAAAAGAAGATGTTTCTGAAATATTACTGGTTGGCGGTTCCTCGAAGATGCCACAGGTCATGAAGAAAGTTAAAGAAGAATTCGGTATAGATACAAAAATGTTCGACCCGGATGAGGCTGTTGCCAAGGGTGCTGCTATCTATGCTCAAAAAATAAATGACTACAATATTTTTCTGGAGGAAGCTGCAAAAGGTACTGGGAAAACCGCTGAACAACTAAAAGAAGAAATTAGCTTGGGTGTGACAAATGTCGAAGAAGTCGCCGAAAAAGCAAACATAAAACCAACTAAAGGTAAATATTTACCGGGCGAAGATGTGAAAATAGTTAACGTCTCAAGCCGTAGCTTTGGGACTCAGGCTTACGATGAAAATGACCAATTAAAATTATTTAATCTCATACTCAAAAATTCAGACCTTCCTGCTTACGCTAGTGATGTTTTCTTCCCACGCAATGACGGTCAAAAAAGCGTCAAGTTTAAAATAATGGAATCTCTTACTTCCGATAGAGTTGTCGAACTTGATATGGGTAAGGAAGTTGGTATCGTAGATCTCGAACTTTCTCGTGGAGTTTCTAGAGACACAGAAATAGAAGTTATATTCGCTCTAAACGAGTCAGGCCTTTTAGAACTTACCGCCAGAGAAGTTAAAAGCGGTAAAGCTGTTAAGGCTTCTTTCGAAACTACTGATGCTTTATCTGAGGAAGAATTAGGCGACGCTATCAGACGGAGTAAAAAATCTAATATTAACTAGATAGTTAGAGGTTAGAGGTTAGAGGTTAGAGGTTGGAGGTTGGAGGTTAGAAGATAGATGTTCTAACTCTCTAACTCTCTAGCTCTCTAAATGTAGGGAAAATTTTTTATGATAAAAAACAACCTTGCCAAATTAAAATTTTCCCTAGATTTGTTTGACAAGGTTGATATTTCCCAGTACAATAGAAACTGTGCATTTTGTGTTTTAAATCTATTCAGAGGTTGTAAAGATATGTACAGTATAAAATTTAAATTGAAAACTATTGCAGATTGCCGAGATAAAGATGAAGTTTTATCCCGGCTAAGATCTTTTGGAATGGAGACAAGTGAAGAGGAAATAGATGAGCTAAAAGAATTTTTTTATAACAATAACAACGCTAATAAGAAACCGGACTGTTGTCTTAATATCCAGCAACTTGATAGAGTCGCAGGTGGTATGCGTAGCGCAGTCAAAAAAGAAAAAAGAAAAGAAGAGGAAGATAACGATAACTATTTTGCTTATCCAGGTGCTGCTGAATTTGATCCAGAGAATCCTAATCTAGATGGTTTTGTTGCGGATGCTTCGACGGCGAGGAAATCTTCATCTCCTTCATTTTTTCCGGCAAGGTCTAGCGAACCAAGACCTGAGCCAATGGTCTCTGATCCTGATTCGTCATTGAAAGGGGATTTTGAGTCTAGCAGATTACCTACACCAGGTTCAAGTACCGAGATGAAGGACTTCTCTATGGACAAGGTTAATCCTGCGTTTGTAAAAGATGTATATGATTTATTTGCTGGTAAACCAGGTTTAAGCTGCGATGATCTGATAAAGCAGGGTGAAAACCCTGAGTCATTTTTAAGCCGCGATAAGCGAATAGAGCAGGGTGAAAAACCTGAGTCAATTTTAAGCCGCGATAAGCGAATAGAGCAGGGTGAAAAACCTGAGTCAATTTTAAGCCGCGATAAGCGAATAGATCAGGGTGAAAAACCTGAGTCAATTTTAAGCCGCGATAAGCGAATAGAGCAGGGTGAAAAACCTGAGTCAATTTTAAGCAAAGATAAGCGAATAGAGCAGGGTGAAAACCCTGAGTCATTTTTAAGCTGCGATAAGCGAATAGAGCAGGGTGAAAAACCTGAGTCATTTTTAAGCAAAGATGGGTTGCGCGAACCTGCTAAATTTATATACAGCACTTTGTGCGAATGTTTAAAGTGCTATAAAAATATAAATGAACAAAACGTTGATAAATTTAAATATATTCAAAATGGTTTAGAGTATTGCAATGCGCTATCAGAACAAGATATAGATGTGACCCCTATGTTCCATTACTTTGTGGAATCTGCTGAGGAGGAAGTTAATAGCCTTAGAGAGCAGGTTCGAGCTGACTTAATAGGAACTGACGAAATGAGAGAGTTTTTGTCAGATTTATTTGAATTGAGTGAAAACAGCGAGAGACTTTCTGCAATGATACGCAACACACTAGAACCCTTATCCAGCTTAGAATCAGTTCCAAATAAGCAGTCCGCTATAGAACAAGTTGATCGTGAGTTTCTAAGAGATGTATTTGATTTCTTCGATGGTAATACAAAATCAAGCTACGTTGAACTAAAAAATCGCTATATAAAGCTTGTATACCAACATGGGTTAGACGAGAATGTTAGCTTTGTATACAGAGCTTTGCACGGATGTTTATTTCACTTTGAAAAGATATTTTCAATGAAAGAACAAGACGTTAATAAATTTAAGCATATTCGTATGGGATTATATCTATGCAATGCGCTAACCGAGCAAAATATAGATGTGACCCCTATACGCTCTTACTTTGTGGAATGTGCTATGAAAGCAATTGGTAGCTTTTTAGAGCAGGTTCTAAATGGCTCAAAAACCACAGCAGACATTAGAGAAATGAGAGAGTTTTTGTTAGCTTTACTTGAATTGAGTAAAAACAACGAGGGACTTTCTGCAATGATACGCGACACACTAGAACTCTTACCTAGCTTAGAAGTGGAAGATACATATCAATCAGTTCCAAAGAAGCAGTCCGCTATAGAACAAGTTGATCGTGAGTTTCTAAGAGATGTATATAATTTTTTCGATGGTAAATCAAATTCAAACTACAATGAACTAGAAAGGCGTTGTTTGACGCTTGTACGCCAACCTGGGATAGGCAAAAATGTTGAATCTATATACAAAGCTTTTCACGGATGTTTAGTCCACTCTGAAAAGTTATTTTCAGATGAAAAACAAGACGTTGATAAATTTAATTGTATTTGTATTGGAATACATCTATGCAATACGCTAGCCAAGCAAAATATGGATGTGACCCCTATACGCCGTTACTTTGATGGATTTGCTATGGTGACAGTTAAAAGCATTGTAGAGCAGGTTAAAAATGGATCAAAAACCCCAGCAGAAATTACAAAAATGAGAGCGTTTTTGTCAGATTTACCTGAATGGAGTGAAAACAACAAAGAACTTTCTGAAATGATACGCGATACACTAGAACTCTTATCCAGCTTAGAAGTGGAAGATACATATCAACCAGTCCCAGAGGAGCGCCAGGTTGATGCACGAGAGATTCAAGATTTAATTAACGCTATCAAAGGGGATAACGATAAGGGTTCCGATTCCCAGTGGGAAGAGCTCTTTGAAGCTGTATTTAATTCAAATCCAGCTCAGAAAGATAATATTAGGAATGCTCTTATTCAGCTTAATCAAAATTTTGTAGAAATAGAATACTTTGATAGGCTAGACTATATAGATAATATGTTAGATATGTTAGAACAAAAATGATGACCTAATCCGTGTTATGCTTAAGAAATGAATCCTCTAGCGAAAAAATGCAGGGGATTTATTTTTTTATAAACACTCAAGAATAAGTTTGTTATAATTCCTAAATATGACAAGAAGCAAAGCAAATGATATAATTAAAATGTTTATATTGTTCAGCTTAGATGGGGTGTTTAACTTTGGATAGAACCATAGAAAAATTTTATACAATCATAGAAAACAAGCTTGATGAAGTTTTAAGCAAAAAATCTTATGCGAAAGAAAGCAAAAAAGACAAGACGATTTTTAAGAATGAAAAGATAGCCTATGCTTTATCGTATGATGAAGGGAAAAAACTATTTAAGCTTTGTAATTGTTCTGTAGATGAAGGAAAAGCCGATGAGCAATGGCTTACAGTTTCAACCTGGCTTTTTGACCCGGACGAACATAGCAATAAAGATGCTATTGCTATTGCTGAAGACTTTATTGAAAGCATAGTTGGGAAAACCCCGCTTGTTCGAGCTAAAAAGACCAAAAAGAAAAAAACAGATGACAATACCATAGATGCAATGTTTCTGATAAATAGGCTTGTAAACATATGGCCAGAGCTCAAAGCGGACGTAAGCTATGAAAAAGAAAACTATGAATCTTTTCGTTCGGTGACATTTGTTAGCGAAAAAGTCTTGCCCTTATTCAAAACAGAGCTAAATAAAAATAATTCTCCTAAACTTAAGAAGATAGCTACTGTTATGAGCGATATGTACAAAGGTGGAGATCTAGATGCCAGGGGCATTATAACTTCCATTATGCTAAATTCAATAGATAACATGAACAAAATCCAAGAGTTTGAAACTCTTTTGAGTGAAGAATTAAAAAAAGCTTGGAAATATTCTAGAAAGTTAAAGGGCAAGAAGATAAAACCAGAGAAGCCGAAAAAAGAGAAGAATAACATATTTGCCCAAACGCTCAGAGAAACCTCAGAAGCATACCAAAAGTAATTAATTTTTCAGGAATAATGTTTTTATGGACTATTTAGTTGGGAATATTTCAATACAACTACTTTTATACCTTTTGAGAATAATAATGCCATTTTTTGCTATATACATTTTGTGGCAATGCTTTACATCTATGCGTAAAAATAGCAGAACCAATCACCCACTTATTACTCTTTTTGACTTATTGACAAGAGATTCCATACCTATATTGTACTGGGAAAATTCTATAGGCCGCTCGAAAACCGCAGATATAATTTTAGGGAATCCGACAGTTAGCCGTAATCATGCTGTTTTGTATAGGAGAGCAGAAGGTTGGATAATTTCTGATACTGGCTCAAAAGCAGGTACATATGTAAATGGCGAGAAAATATCTAAACCTACTTTGTTGATGCCTGAAGATGTGATCTCTATTGGGACTACACAGTTGTCACTGCAGGCTGGAGAAAACTCCTCTAATGTTCGAGAACCTTCTTTTTTGGACAAGACATATGGTCATAGAACCTTACGCTCTGGGACTGTATTATTTCTCATAACACTATTTCACTTTCTGCTGTGTTTGCAGTTAGTTTTCGCTGAAAATCTTTTTAATGCATCATATTTTGTGCCTTTTGTTTCTGTCACCGCCATCGCGTGGATATTTTATGCGCTTAGTAATTTAGTTCTAAAGCGTACAACTTTCGAGATAGAATCCATCGCTTTGTTTCTTTCTGGCTGTGGGGTAATGTTTATATCAAGTGTAAATATTAACTACACCATTACTCAGATAGTATCTCTAGTACTTGGTATAGGCCTTTTTTGTTTTATGCTGTGGTTTATGGAAATACCGGACCAAATAATGAAATGGCGCACCAGAATGATGATAGCTGCCGTTGTGATACTTGCAGTTAATTTGCTCTTAGGTTCTACAGTGAACGGTTCCAGAAACTGGATAGTAATAGGGCCTGTATCCATACAGCCTTCTGAGTTTGTAAAAATAGCACTTATTTTAGTTGGCACATCAACCCTAAATGAATTGCAAACAGCTAAAAACTTAACAGAGTTTATAGTATTTATTTCAATGTGTGTAGGTGCCTTGTTTTTGATGAGTGACTTTGGTGCTGCATGTATATTTTTCTTTACGTTTTTGACTATAGCCTTTATACGCTCCGGTGACGTACGAACCATAGTATTTATAATAGCTGCTGCTATTTTGGGTGCTTTTATAATATTACAATTTAAACCATATATAGCTGATAGATTTTCTATTTGGCGCCATGCATGGGAGTATATGGATTCTACAGGCTATCAGCAAACTAGAGTTCTTTCGTATGCTGCTAGTGGTGGACTTTTTGGTTTAGGACTCGGACAAGGTTATTTAAAAAGCATATTTGCAGCTGAAAGTGATATTATTTTCGGCGTAATTTGTGAAGAAGCTGGGCTGATTTTAGCACTGATATTTCCTATATGCATTGCTTGCTTGGCTTTTTATGCTAGGACTGTTAGCAGTAGCTCAAGGTCGACTGTTTATTCTATAGCTTCATGTGCAGCAGCAGGTATGCTGGTTTTTCAGACCTGCCTAAATGTTTTCGGTGCTACGGATATTTTACCTATGACAGGGGTTACCTTGCCATTCATAAGCCTTGGCGGTTCCAGTATGATATCTGTCTGGGGGCTTATTGCTTTTATAAAATCATCTGATGAGCTTACATATTCTAGGCGTAGAGGAGAAGTATTATGAGAACGGTTAGAGCTCGTTCTGTAGTTGTATACGCTTTGGCTGCTATTTGTGTGGCTGGACTTATTTTTTTTGTTGTGGAAATTTTTTCAAATGGTGGAACTTGGTCAACAAGTTATATAAATAAACATATTTATAAAGATGGGAAGCTTACCACAGCCGGTAAGATTATGGATAGGGAGGGAGTTGTGCTTGCCCAGTCTAAAGATGCTCAGCGTATATATAATAGTGATATGAATACTCGTACAGCTATGCTTCATACGGTTGGCGATACTGCTAATGCTATATCAACTTCTGTGCAAAATGTCTACAGAGATGAACTTGTAGGTTACAACCCTATAACGGGACTAAGCTTAAATGAAGCTGTAGGATATGGGAATAATATTAAACTAACTCTTGACAGTGATATTTGCGCTGCGGTGTATAAGGCTATGGCTAATAGACATGGTTCAGCTTTGTTATATAATTACAAAACTGGGGAAGTGCTATGTATGGTGAGTACCCCGAGCTTTGATCCTGAAAATCCGCCAACTTCTGACGAGATAAACAGCAACCTAGACACTTACGACGGTGTATATGTGAACCGTGGACTTTCTTCCTCGCTTACACCTGGTTCTATTTTCAAAATATTTACTTCTGCTGCTGCCATAGAAAATATTCCGGATATATTTAGTAGGACCTTTGTTTGTAAAGGTTCTCTTGATGTTGAAGGAGATACCATCACCTGCATGTCACATCATGGGAAAATAAGTTTTGAAGAAGGGCTTAGTGAATCATGTAATATAGTTTTTGCAGAACTAGCCATGGAACTTGGTAAAGATAAAATGACTTACGAAGCTACCAAGATGGGTTGCAACAAAAATTTGAGCTTAGACAGAATAACTTTAGCTCAAACTCATTACGATGTGAAAAATGCCTCGAAATCTGATTTAGCCTGGTCTGGGATAGGCCAATATACTGATACTGTAAACCCTATGCATATGTTGATGTTTATGGGGGCTATAGCAAATGATGGCGTTCCGGTAGTCCCATACATGGTAGAAAAAGTAAGTACTGTTTTTGGCATACCCTTACAACAGGGTTTTGGAAAAACTGGTGAACGTATGCTCAGCGATAATACAGCAAATAAGCTCAAAGAAATGATGCGTTACACTGTAAAAAATAATTACGGTGATAGTATGTTCCCTGGTCTTAGCGTTTGTGCAAAAACCGGTACCGGTGAGACTTCTAAAAACGAAGAGCCTAATGCTTGGATGATAGGTTTCTCGGAAGATGAAGATTGCCCTTTGGCCTTTGTTGTTGTCGTTGAACACGGTGGATATGGTTCTAGAGCTGCTGGACCGATAGCCAAGACTATGATGAAAATGGGTGCAGATTTAGTCAGAAAAACTAAATAGCTATTTTTTATGAGGTTGTATTTTTATGTATTCAGATGTTCAGAATAGATTGGCTGAACTTTCGGCCTTTAGCAAAAAATCAGGGTTAGCGCGATTTAAGGCTTTAATGAATTTGCTTTTGAATCCTCATAAAAAACTAAATATTATCCATATAGCGGGAACAAACGGAAAAGGTTCTGTTTGTTCTTTTGTTTCTTCGGTTCTTACTGAATGTGGCTATAAAACCGGTCTTTTTATGTCTCCGTTTGTATACTACTTTGGAGAAAGAATAAGCATTGATAAAAAAATGATACCGGCTGACACTTTAAGTCATATTCTTACTGAAGTAGAAATAGCAGTAAAAAGCTTAGAAGAAGAGTATGGAAAATTTACCCAGTTTGAGATAATAACAGCTATTGCTTTCATATATTTCAAGAAAGAAAATTGTGATGTAGTTGTGCTCGAAACAGGAATAGGCGGCAGGTTGGATGTTACTAACATCTGTGAAAAACCATTAGTAACAGCTATAACTTCTGTGTCGCTAGATCATACCGATATGCTTGGTGAAGATATAAAGAAAATTGCCTTTGAAAAAGCTGGCATTATAAAAAGAAATGTACCAATGGTCCTGTATCCTACAGTAAATGCCGAGGTTTTAAATGCAATTAGACCTATGTGTGAAAATCTAAACAGCCCATATATAGTATCTGATTATGTTAATGTTGAAAATATAAAATACCGTTGTTTCGGAACTGAACTTCGAATATTCTCAAATGATATATTTATAAAGCTGCCAGGCCCACAACAAATCTATAATATCAAAACGGCTGTTGCCATTTTAGATGTTCTGAAAAAAAAGAATTTTAATCTGCCTTGTGATTTAATAGCAAAAGGTCTTGAAAACACTTATCTGCCGGGTAGGTTGGAAATTTTACAAAAAAATCCTTTTATCATAGCAGACGGCGCCCACAACGAACAAGCAGCTAAAAATCTTAGAAATTATCTTTGTGAGCATTTTGGTGATAAAAAAATTATAGCTATAGTTGGAATGATGAAAGATAAGAATCCAGATGTTTTCTTTGATAGCTTGAAAGGTATAGTTAGTGAAATAATTACAGTTACTATTAATAATAGTCGTGCATTTCCTGCCGAAGACCTCGCTCAAATAGCAAAAAAATATATAAAAAATACAGCTGCCATGAACTTGACAGCTGCTGTTGAATATAGCAAAAATAAACTTTCTCCTGATGACATTTTGCTTATATGTGGTTCGTTTTATTTGTTAGGTGAAGCTAAAAAAACATTCCATAAGTAAGATATCTGTTGCTTTTTACCATATAAATGGTATTAATCGATACTTAACTTTTTTCTGATATTCATGATAAGCAGGTAATTCATTTTCTAACAAAACTTCTTCATTAATGATTCTTTTTACCAAAAGAAATGGGTAAACAAGAAATATCACAAAGGAAAAAATAGAACCTAATATTAATGGAATCGTCAGGAACAATAATACTGTTATGCTGTACATAGGATGTCTGACTATGCTATATAACCCTGTATCTATCACTCTTTGTCCTTCAGAAATTTCTACGGTTCTTGAAAGGTATATGTTCTCTCTCAATACCTCAGCATAAAGCAAATATAACAACAAAAAAATAACAGCCGAGATTATCGAAATACTTAATTTTATTTTGCTCCATCCAAAACGAAAATCAAGTCCTGCAACTATGAAACCTAAGATAAACATAAATGCACTTAATTTTATGACTATTGCCTGTTCTCTTCGACTTTCACTTAGCTTGAGGCGCCTTTTTAGTAGACTTGGGTTTTTGAACATCATAATAATTCCAGCAAAAAACATAGGAATAAAACAGACAGCTAGAAATAGCCATCCCCTCCAAAATCTTGTCGTCCCTGCTGGTAAGAATATTAGCAAGATAACGGTAGTTAATCCAAAAATAAATTTTAAAACCGCTTCTACAAAGAGTTTCTTTGTCATGACATTTCCCTATTTATCAATATGTTACCATGTTGATCTTCTCTAGTGAATCTCATAGCTTGATGGAGCTTTGCCAATCTATTCTCTTCATCAAAAAAATCTATCTAGTTCATTCCTTTTTATTTCCATTATACTACTCTTCTTCAGTTTTTTATCCACATTTTTTAGAGATGCCCAAATTTTAGTTTGTATATCTCGTATCATAAAATAAGCATTAATTTCACATTTGTATTCACCCGAATTAATGTAGTATACTAATTGGGTTATTGTCTTTTATAAAGGTAACTTTAAAAATAATGGTGAGGTAGAAAAAATGGGAACAAGTTTACAAAAGGTATTAAAAAACAAAAAGGCACTGTTACTACTAAAGGAAAGCAGAAACTTAGCAGAAGCTAAAAGGAATTTGCTAGCTTTTGGTTTGACTCTAGAAAATGATCAATTAAAAAATTTACCTGCTATGTTTGCAAATTTAACAAATGAGTGTACAGAGGGCCTTACTATGCAGCAGCTCAATGATGTTGCTGGC
>JAZUOT010000019.1:0-48232 GCA_045604805.1 Acutalibacteraceae bacterium
CAAATGTTCAGCAATATGGATTTAATTATACTGATGCGCAACTTTGGAAATTTAAAAGCGTCGGCAGCGGCTATTACGAAATAATATCTAAAATAGGCGGAAAGCGTTTAGATGTATCAGGTGGAAGTACGGCAAATGGTACCAATATACACATATACTCTAAGAATTCTACCTCTGCTCAGAAGTTTAAATTTGTGTGAAGTGAGAGATTAGAATAGTCTTGAATTTTGTCGAAAACAAACCCACAACATTAATACTAAATTTATTTGATAGAATATAACACTTATGCTAAAATTGTGACATATTTTGTGGAAAGGGTGAAATGATTGTGAAAAGAAAAATAAATCTGAAAAGTTATATTTTTTTATTTACTTTATTGACGGTTTTTGTTGGAACTTTTGTTTTTGTGGGTGTTACAACTAAAGTTGAGGCTAAGAAAAGCGATATAGATCCAGATGTGAAAATTGAATCTCTACAGACTGCTAAAGATGTTAATTATAAGCCACAGACAGAAGATGGTAAGGGCCTGGGCTATAATCCAGCTGGCATGATAGAAGTAGAAAGGGCAGAAGGCCAAGAAGAAAATTTGAAAAGAAAATTGTCTTTGCCTGAAAGTTACGACTTAAGAGATGTGAATGGCCAAAACTATGTCACATCAGTCAAAAATCAAGGAAATTATGGTACTTGTTGGGCTTTTGCAGTACTAGCGTCGGCAGAGTCCAATTTAATGAGAGAAGGCATAGCTACAAATCCAGATTTGTCAGAGTGGCACCTAGCTTATTTTAACTATTATCAAGATGATAATTTTGGAGATCCACTAAGCAACAGGATGGTAGCTTCCAATTATTACCGTGGTACATATGGTGATGGTAACAAGTTGAAATTGGACTATAATTATTTGAACTCCGGCGGAAATCAGCAGTTTGCTACATATACTTTGGCTAACTGGAAAGGTATGGCCAACGAGAGTGATTTTGAGTATTCGAATATTGAAGGTGCTAGTTCCACAATAGATAAGAGCAAAGCTTATACAAGCAACTATCATCTCGATGATTCCATATGGGTAAGTATGGAAGATATAGACACTGTCAAAGAAAATATTATGAAGCATGGTGCAGCTTCTGTAAACCATTATCATGCTATAACTACGCCTGAAATGGAAAGATATTATAATGTAACGAATCAAGCATACTATTGTGATGGTGCTAACTATGCAAATCATGCAGTTACTGTAGTCGGCTGGGATGATAATTTTTCAAGGAATAATTTTAATTCTGCGTGTATGCCAAATGGAAACGGTGCATGGCTGATAAAAAACTCATGGGGGACAAGTTGGGGTAACGAAGGCTATTTTTGGATATCGTATGAGGATAAGTCTTTGCTTAAAGGTGCAGCATATTTTATAACAGCTAAAGAGGCCCAAGCAGGTGAAAAAAATTATCAATATGATGGTACAATGGCTGCTAATGCGATGCTCTCTACCACAAATAAAGTGGCATACGAGTCCAATGTTTTTTTCTCTGACAATAGTGAACAAAAATTGACTTCAATATCACTAAATTTAGGTAATGCGGATACAACCGTGGATGCGTGGATATATACCAATCTAGCAAATAAATCAAATCCTGAGTCTGGAACAAAAACACAGATAATAAGTAACGAAAAAATTACAAACATGGGTTACTACACTTTGGACGTTTCTGAAGAAGTGGCAATTAATCCAAACACATGGTTTTCTGTCGTGGTGAAAAAGACTCTTGCAACAGCTAATGTTACCTCATACGTTAGTTCAGTAACTGATCAGGGATTGTTTTATACTATTTCTAAAGCCCAATTAGGTGAAAGCTACTATAAAGTCGGAGAATATGGCAACTTTCTTGCTTTAGGAAGTAACAACATAAGCTTAAAAGCTCAGACAATAACTACGAATTGTAGTATAACGGCTATTGCAGGTACTAATGGGCAAATAAGTGCCAATAAAACAATGAGCGATGGCAAAGTTTCTCTTCAAAGCGGGGAAAGTGTAAAATTTACGATGACTCCGAACAAAGGCTATGAGGTAGCGGATGTTTTAGTAGATGGCAAGTCAGTGGGCAAAAAAACCTCGTATACATTCAGTAATGTTACAGCAAACCATACGATAAAAGTAACATTTAAGTTGAAAACTTACACAGTAAGTGCGAAGACTGACGGAAACGGTTCCATAAAAGTTGGAGGTAAAGATATTACATCAACGAAAGTTCAGTATGGCAAAAATGTGACTCTCACTTTTGCTCCAAAATCAGTATTTGAATTAGATAAAGTTAAGGTTAATGGTAGCGTAGTTACTGTAAAAAACAATTCATACACATTGAGCAATGTTAAAAAGAACTATACAGTAGAAGCAAGTTTTGTTCTAAAATCTCCAGATACATCTATAGCAAATGGCATATACAAAGTTACTTCGAAAGTAAATGGAAAATCAGTTTTGGATATAGATGGTGGCAGTACGGCAAATGGAGGGAATGCACAACTTTACGAGTCAAATACAACTTTGGCTCAAAGATATAATTTCCAGAAACTTTCCGGAGGATATTATAAAATAACAGCTCAGTGTTCTGATAAAGTTTTGGATGTAGCTGGCGGAAGCAAATCAAATGGTGCAAATGTACAGCAGCATGCCTGGAATAATACTAATGCCCAAAAATGGAGAATAATCAAAAATAGTGATGGTTCTTACACCTTTGTTTCAAACTGCAATTCTAAATGTATAGATGTAAAGGGTGGTAGCAGCAAGAACGGTACAAATATCCAGATGTATACGAGTAACGGTTCGAATGCACAGAAATTCACTGTGCAGCCGGACAAAACCCCAGTTAGCTTGAATAGCAATCCGTATTATTTGCAAAGCAAACTAAAAAGTAGCAAAGTTGTGGATATTGAAGGAGGAAGGAAAAACAATGGCGCAAACGTACAGTTGTATAGCAAAAATGGCACAGCTGCCCAAAAGTTTAATATAGAGTACAGAGGTTGTGGCTACTACATAATTAAAAATAAAAATTCCGGTAAAGTTTTAGATGTAGCTGGCGGAATAAATAAAAATGGCACAAATGTTCAGCAATATGGATTTAATTATACTGATGCGCAACTTTGGAAATTTAAAAGCGTCGGCAGCGGCTATTACGAAATAATATCTAAAATAGGCGGAAAGCGTTTAGATGTATCAGGTGGAAGTACGGCAAATGGTGCTAATATTCAAATTTATAGCAGCAATGGCACTGCTGCCCAGAGATTTAAATTTGTGTAAAATTGTCAGTATGTGATATGATGAAGTGGTTAGGTCTTTTGTGGGCTCTAACCACTTTGTCTTTGTGAGAGGTTAAAATATGTTGAAAAAAGTATTTAAAAAGGGGATTAGTTTATTTTTAATTTTATCCTTGAGTGTGCCTTGTGGTCTTTGTAGCTTTGCTTTTTCTAATACATTAAAGAATGAGACTTTTGCTTTGCGAAATGGTTTGAATCGTCATAATGTGGAAACAACAGCTAGCAGTGGTGCTATAGGTCCGCAAAATATAAATGTTGCGACTATTGATACTAGAGACACAAATAACTATAGTGTAGATTATGTTTCAGCAAATGGGAGCAAGAAGAAAACTTCTACTCTAACATCAAATTTCGCTAAAAATAACGGCAAGGATCTTACTCCGCTTGTATCTGTAAACGGAACAATGTGGACTATGTGTAGGGATAATGTGTGGAATCCCTCTGATTTATTAAGAGATGGCAGCAAACATATACAGGTACCACGGGGATTTACAGCACAAAATGGTGAGATACTTTACACAAGAGAGCGGGAAAACGAATACACAAATCCTAATGGCACCTATGATGACATACCATCTTATTGTATAAATAAGGATGGTACAGCATATATAACAAGGCCAGAAGTGAAGTTTTCTATAAAATCTGAAGGCAAAACTATAACTACAGATAATCTTAATAGATTACCTGGAAAAAATATGCTTGTTATGTATTCTGATAATGGTATGGCAAATAACTACTGCAAAGATGATAGCTATGAGGTTCTCATAAAGTGTAATGATACGAATTATAAAGTAACTCCTGGTGGAAAAATAGAAGGCAAAATTGTAAGTATACATGCTCAGAATTCTGGGAATAAATATCCAGTCACAAATAAAAAAGGTTACATAGTGCTCTGTGCAAGAGGGGACAAGATAAATTCTTTGAAAATGCTACAAAAAAACAAATCTGTTACTATAACAAATACGATATCTGTAGTTGGAAATTCTTACAGTGGAGGGACGATCCATCACGCTGATTTAGCAACAAAAGGAATAAAAACTGCAATTCCAGGCGAAAATAGCATATATTTTTCTGGAGTAAATAGTTCTCTTAAATTAAATCAAAATAATGCATTGCCTAATGGTAAGGTTACTACGAAGAAAAATGAAACTGGGGATTTAGTTAGTTCTATCGGTGGAAAATTAGGAGTGGGTGGCTTTGTTGCAAAGACAGTTTTAGGAGTTACTCAAGATGGAAAAACAGTTGTATTAACTCTTGATAAAACTAAAAATAAAAAATGGAGAGGAGTTACGGTTCAGCGGGATGATGAGTTTAATGCTTTAGCCGAGGAATATAACTTAAAAGAGTGTTTGAGCCTGGATGGTGGAGGTTCTACCACTATGGTTGCTATAAATCAGACCAATAATGGCTATAGTGTGGTTAACTGTGTGAGTGACGGTATAAACGAAGAAGATTACAAATCAACCGGGGTAGAAAGACCTGTCATAGATTGTTTTACTATTTCTTTGAAAGATCAGGGCCACAAAGAAAATTTGAGAGGGGACTATTTGATTGCTAGCAGACTCGATGCAAAATAGGGTTGTGTAGATATAGCCGGTGGCAGCAGAAACGATAAAGGCAAATTGTCAAATATATGAAGATAACTCTACTAATGCTCAGGTTTTTACGATAAGTAAAAATATTATACTCTAAAGAATAAAAATTCCGATAAAGTACTCGAAGTAACCGGAGGCAGCAAAGCGAACGGAGCGAATGTGCAACAGTGAAAGTTGAAGGGTAATAATCTCGACAAGGTAATAAATTGGGAAATATTTAGATCGTTGATAAATAAGGTATTTAATAAGCAAAGCAAAGGTAGTGGAGGACGTCCCCACTATGACTACATAATGATGTTTAAGATATTAGTATTGCAGAGAATATATAATCTGAGTGTTGTTTGAAAAGAAGCTAGAGGATGAAAATATAATCACAAAAGTCGGTACGATAATAGATGCAACATTTGTGGAAACACCAAACCAGCCTGGCATACAACATGTTTCGGTATAGATTCTTGCTGCGGAATGCTTCTTGAGGGAAAAAATATGCAAAAAATAGCCAAAACATCAAAAAAATGAGTACTAAGAGTAACCTTTTTCTCTTTTTTGATGTTTTAGCTGTTTTTTTGTTTTACTAGTTTCTGGAGATGACTATTTGTTGACTTGGCATTTTAAAATCTATTCTTTCTTCTGGACACACCCCCATATTGTGATTATATACCGTTTGTAGTTCAATATACAAACTGACAAGTCCCTGATGCAGCTCTTTTGCCATTTCCTCGGCAAGTTTTGTAACATATTCATCACCAACATCATCAGATTTTTCATATTGCTCTTTAATAGTGGGTATTTCTTTCAATATCCTTTGTTCTGTATTTGTTAATATCTTAAGATTATGTTCTTGAACGCCATTAGCCAAATTTTCTCTATTTTTAGATATCATTTGAGATATAAGTTTACAAATATAAGGAACACTGAATTCTTCAGGTGATCTTTCTTCGATACTCTTATTTTCAATTTCTTCTTTTTTTACTTTATATACATCAGGAACCCTTTTAATTCTGCCACTAAAAGGACAATATAGAGAAACTATTGCGTTGCTAAAATTCACCCAAAAAAATACAGCAGCATGTGATGGTAAATTTTCAAATATTATCGCCATTGCAACAACAGACTGTCCTACATTTCCAATTGGGTAACATCCTACGTTACCTTCATGTAATAAGTAAACTCCTTCATCGTTATCTTCGCCTTTCTTCTTACCGTAAACTGTACCTTCGTATCTAGACGCCATAAACCGCGCAAGATCTACAAGAGTTATTTTTTTGTCTGTATAAAATAAAGAAGATACGCGTTTATTATCGGAATAATCGGAATAATCAGTTGTCGAGCCAAACATATTTTGCCCATACCATACGCGTAGATTAGAGCTGTACTGTTGTTCTCCGTGAGAATTAGGGCTAAATGCATTATCTTTATTGCCAATAGACTCGCCAAGATTAATTTCACCTTTATCGTTTGTTCTAAGCAAATTTAATTTCATAATTTGTTTAAGATTTTTAATAAGGTTACTTGAAACTATACTTTCACTTGATTCTATTGTCTTTTCAATTTCTTCAGGAATATCGGATGAAACCGATTCCCTTGTCTTTTCAATTTCTTCAGGAATATCAGATGAAACTACACTTTCACTTAATTCTTTAATCTGTTTAATTTCTTCAGGAATATAAGATGAAACCACACTTTCACTTGATTCTTTAATCTGTTTAATTTCTTCAGGAATATCAGATGAAATCACACTTTCACTTGATTCTTTAATCTTTTTAAGTCCTTCAGGAATATAAGATGAAGCCACACTTTCACTTGATTCTTTTAAGTATATATTTTCAGAATCTTTGAATAAACCTATGTATCCTAACGAAGATTGATTTGCAAAAACGCCCACATCATATTTTGATAATTTCTTAACTGCGTAAGTAGTGCCTCCATAAATTTCAAATACATATCTTTCATTTTGATCTGCAATAAACACCATATTATGTTCTGCAGAACCATATCTATTCATATAGTAAGCCAACACTTTGACACCATCATATGCACTTTTTGCTTGACATGCTACTATCGCGACCATAATAGCTTCTGTTAGTCCTTTAGGTTTTAGTGGATCCAACAATTTAAATTCAGGACATACATCGATAGTTTCGGTACCATTTACCGTCACTCCGAAGACATTTGCAGCCTGTGCATGATATGGACCTCCATCATCATTGCCTTCGCCTTTTGCATTTGGACAAGCTACAAACCTACATTGCTTATCGGGAAGTTCAAATTCACCACCAGTCATTTTATCAGTTAATATTCTGCCAAGGTTTTCATATACAACAACCTCATGCATGGTTGTTTTTTCAGTTTTCTCAACCTGATCTTCTGATCTGATGTATACCGTTGCACCATTGGCAGAATTGCTAGAATTTAAATAAACACTGGTACAATTGGGTTGCGGTATTGTCGCTTGTTTCTCGTTTTCTGTATCTCTATCATGTTCGAGAGATACAGAGAAATCTTCTACACTAGTACACGTCTGTTCTAACTTTTTTTTCTTTGTTAAAGGCGTATATGTTGTTGATTCATCTCCTGTTTCTATTTGAGTTGGTGTTCTTCCTCGTTTTTGTCCTCTTCCTCCTCCGACAACTTTTTGTAAATCATTTAAAGTTAAATCCTTTTTATTATTATTTTTTTTACCTGCTAGATGAAAATTTTTTATCTCATTTATATCTATTACTATTCCGCGTTCTCTCAAAAAAATTTTCATCTCTGCTTCATCACGGCATTCTTCTATGCCATATAGTACTGTTGTTGTTTTGGTCATCTTAATTCACCTTTAAATAAAGCCTTTCAAATAAAAATTATCCTTTGTAAAACATACAAAATTCAAAAATACAAACAAAACGCATACCAAATGTAAGCTTTTGCAATATTAGTGTCAAATTGTGACAAAGTGGGGGGGGGTGGAGTGTCCTGAAAGAGTATATGCGATATAACAGGAAAGTGAGATGTAAAAATTGCAACGCTGAAGAAATGCGGGAAAGTGCATACGCTAAAACACACAAAGGAATGGGACATAGCAAAGAAACAAAAGAAATGGCAATAAAGTTATACATGGAGGGAAATAGCAGCCGCGCAGTAGGAAGAATACTTGGAATAGGAAAAAATATGTGTTTATATTGGATACATCAACAAGCAAAACAAATAAGTGAAAAAGAAGTATCAAACGAACAGTTTTATAAATAAAAAAACATGATTTATGCGATAACTCTGGTAAGCAGAGATGATTACCATATAGTTGGATTTGACGTTGCCTTTGATAAAAGCCAAACCTATATCGTGGAAGGGGTAAATTCTGATTTAAGGCATTACATTTCCGTTTCACATCCGAACACTCGCAAAAGGGCACTCCCTATTTTTTTAGGGAGTGCCTAAACTAAAGATAATCTAAAAAAACGAGGGAGGTAGAGTTAACATTTCAAGTCGGTAAAAAGAGACTGAAACATAGTAAACACATAAAAAGAAAGATATCTATTGTATTAGAATACACGGAGAGATATTCCTTTCCATATTTTTGTTATAGCATTCTTTATTTAATCGTAAAAGTATTTTGTTTAGACAGGTACGAAGAAAATTATTACAAAGACAGCATCCACAAATTAGGTAGACTCTCTCACGATAAAATTTTCTAGTGCTTTTGCCAAACCATCATTATCATTCGTGTCTGTGACAAAATTAGCTATTTTTTTTACTTCATCGTAAGCGTTTCCCATGGCAATACTGAAACCCGAAGCTTTAAACATTCCAATATCATTAGGACTATCACCGGCTGACATTATTTCATTTTTAGATATTTTAAATTTTTCACCAATGAACTTAAGTGCTGTTGACTTATCAGCCGTCTTGCTAACTATTTCAATATTATTCAAACCCGAAGATGTAATAAAAACATTATCGAATAGAGCCAACGATTCAATGATTTTTTCTTTTTCTGACCTATTGTTCATGAGCAAAAATATTTTAGCAACTGATTGTTTTTTTTGTTTTAAAAAGTCTTTAACGTTGTCAACCGGGATTCGAGACATTTTGAAATAATTAAGCATAGAAGCCTCTACGCCGGATGCCAATAAGCTATCATATGCTAATCTATTAGCATAGATATCCGCCCCAACAAACACAGACGGAAAGACATCAAAATTTTCTGTACTTGCAAGTATATTTATAGCGGTATCTGTATCCATCTCATCTTTATATATGCATTTTCGGCTAGCTATATCGTAAATTGCTGAGCCATTTGCAACTATCGCATACTCAATTCCTTTGATAGACATAATTTTAGGATCTATCGCATTGAAAGATCTGCCTGTTGCTATGACAAGCTTTATGCCACTGTTTACAACTTTTTGTAGAGTGTCTTTTGTCCTGTCTGTTAACTTATTGCAGCTATTCATTATTGTTCCGTCTATATCACAGGCTAATAATTTTGTATTTATATTCATGAGAAACTTCCTACGGCAAAATAAAATGCAAAAATATAAGTCATATATATTTATAAAGTAAGTATAGATATGTGAAATTTATTTGTTTTTTAGTGCTCGTTCCAACCAGACATCTGCTATATCCAAAGCTAAGAACAGACTTTTTTTCTTGCTAGTTTTAACTATTCTTTTTCTTGCACTAACTTCAGGATCTGTTATAAGCAGCTGAACACTTACCAAATCGGCTAACTCCATTCCCATAGACTCAGATTGTGAAATAATGTCTATTTTAGCAACATAATCATCATTCATATCGCCGTAATAGATGGTGCTTCCATTTCTCACTAGAGGCTTATTTTTGTACAAAAAGAATTTATTATTTTCTTCCAAGTATTACACTCCCTTATTTTATAAATAGATTTAATCCCCAAGGTACGATCTTACCAAAATCTGCAATAGCTCATCACGATCTATTCTTCTGATCAGGTTTCTAGCATTATTATAGGTTGTTATGTAGGTGGGGTCCTCTGAGAGTATATACCCTACTATTTGACTTATAGGATTATATCCCTTTTCTTTTAGAGAATCATAGATCATAAGCAGCGTTTTCTTTACATCTGCCTCTCTATCATTAGATAGAGAAAAAGTCATAGTTTTATCATGCATACAAAACACCCCCACATCACTTTCAATTTTAGTATAAATGTCTTGTGATTTCAACATGAAAGATAATACAAAAATGACTCAAAAATAGCATTTAACGGCATAAAGAAGAATATGTTTGCATCAAATTTAAGGATAGTGTCTTGTTGTTGCAAAATAATTACTCACTTTTTAGAAGGAATAAAATTCGCAGGTAGATACCCCAAAAAGAGCGAGAAAGCACAAATAAGTAGAAATAAGAGAATATTATCAAACAGAAGGTATAAAAAGAATAGGGAACTTCTACACAAAAGAACTTTATTTAGTTTTTTCTGGATAAATGAAGCAATCCTAAACATTGCGCAAACCTCAGATGAGGAGTAGAATGAAAATTGTGTAAGGGGGAATTTACAAATGGTTACCTTTTTTGCTCTCTCATCATTGCCTAATATACATGAATTAAAAATCCGCGCGTTGTAAAATGAAGTTGAAACATAAGAATATATTGATTATGCTTTTATTCCACACGATTTAGATTGGATGCTTAAAAATGCGCATAAAAAAACTTGACAAACGGCTTGAATTATGTCTGAGCTACGTAAAAAAAGATAGTGTTGTTGCTGACATAGGAACAGACCATGCTTATCTACCCATAAATTTGGTGCATAGAAATATAGCAAGATTGGTATATGCCTGTGACATAAACTATGGGCCGCTAGAAAAAGCCAAAGAAAACATACAGAAATATAATTTTCAAGACAAGATACATGTTATTTTAACTAACGGCTTGAGTGGCCTACAGGACAAACAAATAAATACTGTTATAGTGGCAGGTATGGGCTCTGAGCAAATAATTAAGATTTTAAAAGAAGGTAAGTTTATCAGAAATAGAAACATACAGCTTGTGCTTCAGCCTATGACTGATGCGCATTTGTTACGAGAGTTTTTGAGTTTGAATCATTTTTATCTGATAAAGGAACAAGCAGTGAGATCAAATTCTAAAGTTTATACAGTTATGTTGGCGAATTATTCTTTGGATAGAAAAAATAATCAAGAAAGTTTCATTTATCTTGGAAAATTAAGTTACAAAAGCAGTGATAAAGACGTACTTGACGAATACTTGACAAACCAAATAAAAAATCTACGCAATATTTCTGAAGGATATTTGTGCAAAGGAAAATTCAGATTAGAAGCTGAACTGCAGAAGCATATAAAAAATCTACAAGAATTCATTTCGAATGAAGGGGATATATAATGGTCACAGTTAATGATATTTATAATCTTATAGACAAAGTAGCACCATTTGACAGGAGCTTATCTTATGATAATGTGGGATTACTGATAGGAAACAAAGCCGCAGAAGTAAAACGGATAATTGTAACTTTAGATATTACAAGAGATGTAGTTTTTGAAGCCATTGCCCAAAATTGTGAGTTAATAGTTTCTCATCATCCTGTAATTTTCAATCCTCTAAAAAAAATAAATTCAGATTCCGTAGTACATCTTTTGGTCAAAAACAATATAAATGTGATATCTGCACACACAAATTTGGATTTAGCAGATAAAATAGGTGTTAATGCCACTTTAGCCAAGAAGCTTTCTTTGAACGGCATAAAATATTTATCCTATGAAGACGGTTTACCAATTGCTTTGTACGGCAGCTTAGAGCGGACATTAAATGCTGATGAGTTTGCAACCTATGTCAAAAAATCTTTGGGGTGTAAGTTTGTCAAATATTATGCCAGTAATAAAGAGATCCATACAGTAGGATTTTGCTGTGGTGGAGGCAGTGAATTTATCAAAGACGCAATAAAACAAGGTCTGGATGCATATGTAAGCGGCGATATAAAGCATCACGAGTTTGTATTGGCAAAGGATTCTGGCGTAACTCTTGTAGATGCAGGACACTTTGCGACTGAAGATATTGCTATGCAACCTCTGGCTGAATTTATAAAAACATCATTTCCTGAACTTCGTATCGAAAAATCTACTGCAAACGACGATTTAAATAGATATTTATTCTAAAAACTAATCTACAGGAGAAATTATATGGCTTTAGATGGGATATTTTTAAAGCATCTCACAAAGGAACTCCAAGAAAAACTCGTAGATTCTAGAGTTGATAAAATTTATCAACCTAGTAAAAACGATATAGTAATAACGTTTAGGAATAGGTACAATAGCTACAAATTATTGGCATCTTGTTCTGCTAGTAATGCCAGGATACATCTGTCAACTGAGAAATTTGAAAATCCCAAAACTCCACCGATGTTTTGTATGCTCCTGAGAAAAAAATTATCACGAGCAAAACTACTGAACATAACCCAGTGCGATGTAGAACGCGCGGTAGTTTTGAGTTTTGACGCCATAAATGAATTAGGCCAAAGTAAAGATGTAAAATTAATAGTGGAAATTATGGGTAAACATAGCAATATCATTCTTGTGGAAGATGATAAAATTCTGGACGCTGCAAAGAAAGTTGACAATAATATTTCATCGAAAAGATTAATATTACCTGGTCTAAAATATGAAAGTCCACCAGCTCAAGATAAACTGAGTCCATTACTAGTTAACAGCGATAAAATTTTTACAGCAATAAATAACGATTTTAGTGCTCAAGATCTTACAAAAAAAATATTAGAAAATATTAAGGGTATCTCATTTATTGTTGCAAACACAATGGCTCAGTCAAATGACTTAAAAGAAAAGATAGAGAAATTATGTTATATTGCGAAAAACACAAGCGGTAAAGCCTGTGTTTTATTGGATTCGAATTCAAAACCTATAGAAATATCGTTCATAAATTTAAGTACAAATTGTAAAAATTGTAAGCTATACGAAAGTTTTTGTGAAGCTGTGGAATTTTATTATTCGGAAAGGGACAAGATTGAAAGAACTCAAAATAGAATCCAAAGCACAAGCAAAATGATTCGTACAAATATAGATAGAGTAAAGAAAAAATTATCTTTGCAAAGCAGAGAGCTGGAAAAGGCAAAGGAAAGAGAAATATATAGAATAAAAGCTGATGTTTTGGAAGCAAACCTTTATAAAATAGAAAAAGGCCAAAAATTTATAACTCTCGAAAATTTTTATGACAATATGAACCCGATAGAAATAAAGTTAGATACTGCAAAAAGTCCATCTCAAAATGCCCAGAAATATTATAAAGCCTATAGGAAAACAAAAAATTCTGAGAAATTTCTCACCTATGAGATTGATAAAGCACACAAAGAGCTAGAATATTTAGAAAGTATTTTGGATTTGCTACAACGATCTGAAAGTGAAAATGATGTGCTACAAATAAAGCAAGAACTTCAAAATGAAGGTTATATCAAGAATACATCATCAAAAAAAAATTTTGATTCAAAGACAACTATAAAACAAATGAACTTAGATGGTGGTTTTAAGGTTTTAATTGGAAAAAACAATAAGCAAAACGATGAAATAAGCTTGAAAATTGCCAGGAAATACGATCTGTGGTTCCACGCTAAAGATGTTCCAGGTTCTCATGTTGTGCTTTTGACAAACAAGAACACCCCCACTGATGACGTGTTGATAAAAACAGCGGCGCTGGCAGCATTTAATAGCAGTGCAAGAAATTCATCTAAAGTCGCCGTCGATTATACATTAATAAAATATGTTAAAAAGCCAAAAGGCGCAAAGCCTGGCAAAGTCATTTACACGGATTATAAAACTCTTTTTGTTAAGCCCAAAATTTCCAGCGAAGACCTTTAGACAATAGATGGATCAGAAAATTAATAGAATTAAAACAAAGATTTAAAGTTTTGGTAATGTCCCTGAAGGTAACATGAAATTCCTTTTTATTAAGCCATCTTCCACTGGATGTAGTGTCACATTTTCACCTTTACATTAATGGTATCAATTTGTATTATCGTTTTTTATGTGGATATATTTTAAGTTGAAAAATTTACAGGAAATATGTACTATGATAATGGTGTTGTTTTTATTCTAGTAGAAGGCAGTTTTTAAAAATTGAATTTCGGACAACAAAGGGTGGTGATGTGTTGTGAATCGTTTTTTTGCAGATGACAGATTATTATCTGAAATTATCGAATGTAGAGATGAAATAGAATTCAGGAATTATTTACAGTCTCATGGTATTTCATTTGATGACATAGACATATGCGATTTTCAAGGCGTGGACAATATATCAAGATTCCCTGAAAGTAATTTTGTGACAATGCTTGAGCTTGATAGAGTTGTGGGGGGAACAGGGCCTAAAGGGCCTAAAAAAGAACATGAAGTACACGAGAATTCTGGAGCACAAACACCAGGGAACAGTGTTAATTCTAGCAAACATGACAGTGTTTCGACAAATCTAATTGGAGATAGTTCCCTTTCAGGAAAAATGACGGGATCTTTTGATGACAATGTTGTGGTTCAAGATGGACAAGAATTGCCACGCGACGAAAAGTATCCTAATGCAGAAGTGTCAGCACAAGGTGGTTTGAATCACAGTGGTGCAGAAATAAAAAAAACGCCTCAAGTTCTGCCCAGTGTGAAACATCTTAGTAAAGAAGAGCCGAAACATAATGATGTAGGAGCAGATGCGCCACCTCCAGTTCCGCCCCGCAATAGACGTCCCAGTGTGGGAGTGCCAGTACAAGGTGGTTCGAATCACAGTGGTGTAGAAACAGAAAAACGACCTCAAGTTCTGCCCCGTGTGGAACATCTTAGTAAAAAAGAGCTGAATCATAATGATGTAGGAGCAGATGTGCAGAATCATAATGGTGAAAGAACAAAAGAGCCACCTCAAGTTCCGCCCCGCAATAGACGTCCCAGTGTGGGAGTGACAGTACAAGGTGGTTCGAATCACAGTGGTGCAGAAATAAAAAAAACGCCTCAAGTTCTGCCCCGTGTGGAACATCTTAGTAAAAAAGAGCCTCAAGTTCCACACAGCGATGGACGTCCGAGTGTAGGAGTGCCAGCACCTTCTAATCACAATTCTGGAACCAGTCAGGGTGTTGCGCAAACAGATGGAAGTCGGTGGCAAAGATTTAAAAATGTTGCTAAAGGAAAGGTTATTCCTGTGATTGATGGTGCTAAAGGAAAGGTTATTCCTGCGATTGGTGGTGCTTTAGATAAAGTTGGTAGGACTTTTAGAAATCTTGTATCGCAGTCAACGCAAACTGGAGAATTAAAAAACGATAGCAACTTTAGTTTAAGTAATTCGAACGGTGCTGGTGTGCGTACGGAGGTACCTGTACGACCTGCAAGCCAAACTACTTCTAATTTGGATGATATATATACGACCAAAAAGACTGGTGAAAGTATTCCTCCAGAAGGACAGTATAAAAAAGTCGATGGAAATGGTAAGACCGTGAATCAAAAAAGAAGAAATCATCATATAGCGGTTATAGAAGATCCTGAAAAAGAAGAAAGCGAAGAAAAAAGGGAAAGAGAAATATCAGTGACAGCTTTTTTGGAAGCTCTGGGAAAAGGAGAAATTGATTATAAAAAAATAGATGATTTCAACAGTTTTACAGATTTGCAGATAAGACAAATTACTAATATATCAGGTAAAAATGTTCTTTCACTAATAGATAAGTTTGGATTGCAGAAAATAGAGAGTAATATTTTTTTGAAAAATCTTGTCATAACAAAAGCCCGAGGAAGTGCTGAATGTTTCCTTCCAGAGCTTGTTAGCGAAGTAACGTTGCATGACGCTTACTATGCGCTATTATGCGCACACATGGTAACGCCGTTAGATTTAATGCGAAAAATAAATTCTGCGTATAATTCTATTGCAGTCGGTGAAATAGAAGGCAAAATTTCTGTATACCAGGGAAAGAGTATTATTATAAGACTAAAAGAATTCGTGCAGAAAGTGGAGAACGAAAGATGCAATTATAAAGAGCTGAGCGAGCTTATTCAGGAATATCCAAAGTTAGAAAAATGGTTGCTGCCAGGTATTGGAGATGAAAATCTAAGTTGTTTATTTCCAGAATTGGAGTTTTTTTTTGAAGCGACGAAAAATTGTTTGCCGTTTCTTTTAGATGAGGAAAAGAAAGAAAAACCAGCGGTATTAAATTCTGAAGAAACAAAAAAAATTTACGATTGTTTTTTTAGACGCACAGGAGAAGATAGTTTTACCGATAAAGGTAGGTTTACCGATAAAGTTAGTACGTCTGAAAAGGTAATAGAGCTGAAGAAATTTTTAACATCACAATTAGTGAAAGACTTAAATTCAGATATAGAAGAAAATAACTATACTATCAATATGGATGGTCTGTCTGAAGTTTTGTATGATTTCTCTTGGATTATTCCTCAAACATGTAATCCAGAAGATTATTCAAAATTGAAAGATAACATTAAAAATAAATTTTTATGTTTCGCGTTGGAACATGTAATAATTTATAATGAGCTGGAGTATGCGTTTACTCCTTGTCTTAATAAGGATCTTCCTGTCTGTAAATTTTTCAAATTAATATATGGTAAAAGGTTCGAAGAAGAGTTTCCCAACTTGTCGAAGTATGTCACTGAAAGAGAAAAAGAATTAAATCGTATTAATGAATTTTTCAGAGATAGTGATATTACAGGTATCATGGAAAAATACTCCGACACTGTGCGTTGGCGCGTTTGCATCACGACGCAAGGGGTAGACGCTGACGATTTTGGAGAAGTTGAACGATTATATAATGATCGTGACGTTATAAAGAAATTTCGGGAATTGAATACTACAACATATATAGAATCAATAGAAAATGAAAAAAATCTGAAAAACGCTATTGCAAAACGTCTCGGTTACAAAGATGCAGAGAGCGTTTCTGAAGGAGATAAGGAGAAATTTTCTGAAATTGAGAAAAGTTGTGAAAAAGTTGCTTTATTTAATGTGATTTTGCGTAAATGTATGAAGCCAGTGAGAGATATTATTCTTTCCCAAAGAAATGAATCAATTTTGAATGCTGCTCGCGCTATTCTGGTAAATCGTGTATTAGAAGAAAATGATAATAACACAGATAAGGCTTCTGCTTTAGGTATTTTTGATTTCATTTGTGATATGGATAAAATCCTGCTTGGTGGTAAAAAAAAGAAGCGAATAGAATTTGAACTTGAAAGATTATTAGAATACACACTAGAAGGAGATATCAAATCCGGTGAAAGCGCTTATGATATAGGTGAAAAAATTGGGCGTATGATGTTTAATTTTCGTGGGAAGGAATATTTGTTTGACTCAATTAATCGTTTAATTGATGAAAAAGTCAGAAACGGTAAAATTAAATTATTAGCTTTTGTGATTGGCATAGATGAATTTACCTCTAAGCTTTATGCTCGTCATAACAGTGGTGATGCTAGAGTAAAGGGAGAAATCTTAAGTTTATTTATACGTGAGGCAGGATACTGCTGTGAGTTTTTTAAAGATGAAACAAATTTGAATGATGAAGCTTTTTGTCGGCGTTTGGGAGCAATATTTGAAAGATTCGGAAAGCTTACGGGTAAATATGCTTATAAGGCGCAATCTTTAATACTATCTGGCAAAAAAGACGAAGCAATTAAACAGCTGAAAGAAAAAAAAGATGATTGGATTGGTGGATCTTCTGATATAAAATTGTGGTTGTTTGATTGGGATAAAAAATTAGAAAATTTTTATACTATGAAAAGCAATGTTGATTCCAAAATTGAAAAATTACAAAGTGTCAAAAACGATGAATTAGATAATTCTGTTGAAGAGCTAGCGGCAGAAATAGAAAAATTTGAAGCTGATTATGTAAAAAAAGATGATGATTCTTTCATTTGCCCAATCATTAAAACCATGGCAAATGAGGAATTTTCAACGTGGGAAAAAGGAAATTACCTATCTCTTTGTGAGGCGTATTCCTTTAGAAAAGAGGTAAATAAAGCAAAAAAAAGTCTTGATGAGACATATGAAAAATTCGTAGAAAACAAAGAGTCAGTAAATGAAAAAGAAGTGGAAGAATTCTTCGAGTGTGAAAAAAGGTTTAATGAGTTTGATTGTAATCATTGTAGCGGTGAAAACTTTGTAGAGAAATGTACCAACACTTTTGTCGACGATAGAAAAAAATCAGTCGAACAATTCACTGCAGAATGCAAGAATGGAAAAGGATATGAAATGCGATATGAGGTAAACCAAACTTTTAGAACCCAAGAAATAGAAGCCGTACGCTCCAAATTGACAGAAGCGATAACATCTATTACTTTTTGGCGATTATTTGTATACTTTATTACATTTCAATGGGGGTTTTGGCTCAATCAAAGGTCACAAAAGCGAATGCTTATAGGCCTCTGTCAACAGCTTAACGACAAAAATTTGGGTTTTGAAGATTTTCGAAAAATTCGATCACAGCATTATGATGTTTGAAACAAACGTCTATAGAAAGACGAAAATTTATCTTTAATACTTTTGTCAGAATTTTAGATCTACCCTATTGTAATTTATTGCTTGTTGTGATATTCTTTAAACTAAAAGAGAGGGGATGAATTACGTGGCAAATATCAAATCTGCTAAAAAACGTATCTTGACTAATGCAAAGAGAACTTTTAGAAATAAGGCTATAAATTCCGATTTGAAAACTGTAATTAAAAAGGCTAATTTGGCTATAAGTGAAAAGTCTAACAATAAGGCTGAAGCTGTAAAGCTCGCAGTTAAGAAAATCGATATGGCCGCTACAAAAGGTGTCTTGAGCAAAAATACTGCTTCTAGAAAAAAATCTTCTTTAATGCGCCGTTGTGCAGAGTCTTAAAAAATCTAGTCTTTTGTTTGTATAATGTCGTAAAGGGGAAATTTTATGAGAAAGAATAGCTCAATCGTTGCTATTGTTACTTTGATTTCTATTGTGGCTTCAGTGGTCGCTACTTTTACTGCTCTGTATATTTATAATGAGAAAAAAAGGCGAGAAGATGAGGAATTAGAGCGTTACCTCGACAATTCAATTCTATAGTGTTTTCCACAATGATGGCAATGTATTTATCTTTGCCATTTATACCCGGAGAGCTGTCCGAGCTGGCCGAAGGAGCACGATTGGAAATCGTGTAAACCGTTAAAGCGGTTTCGAGGGTTCAAATCCCTCGCTCTCCGCCATGATGACTGTTGTCTTTGGTGGGCAATGGCATTTTTTATTGTTTCCATATATAGGGAGATGTTACTATGACGGATTTATTCGAAAAGAACTTAACTTTGGAGCAGTTAGATGCTGTGTCAGGAGGAATGAAGCGCTGCAAATGCTCCGAACGCGCTTATGATCGTAGTTCCCAACAAAATAACCAAGGTAATGGGCAGAATGGTGCTGCTAATCAAGCTAAAAACGTCGGCACACCAACGCATGGCAGAATTGGAGAAAACACCGTTCAGACAATGATGTTAAATTACGATGGTGGCGGGGCGCGCATTTAAACTGTGTTCGCACATCACTTAAAATAAATATTTTCAAATCACACGGCGTGTTTCGTTCGTGTGATTTTTTCGTATGACGGGCATGCCGTTAGTCTGTGGAGAAAGTCAACAAGGGGCGTAGTTACCGACGAACCCACAAATCGACTCCCAAGGTTTACACCGTGAGGTGTGGGCGAGAAGAAGGGATAGCAAAATTGTAGCCTGACGAACAGAAACCTGATATGAGGCAAGCATGGCGGATAAGCTAGCAAAGGACAGTGAAGTCCAAAAGGTAACCGTAACCATATATATAACAAATAATATTGCTGTCCTGAAAGTCAAATGCTATAATTCTTAATTAGCGTTGCAGCTGAAAGGAAGGACTGAAAAATGCCTCAGGACTATAATAAAACATTAAATTTACCAAAAACTGATTTTCCTATGCGAGCTAATCTCCCGATTTCCGAGCAGGAGAGACTTGATTCATGGCGTTCTGACAAAGTATATGAAAATCTAATGAAATACAACGACAGTAAACCTTTATATGTACTTCACGATGGACCTCCTTATGCTAATGGTGATATACATTTAGGTACTGCGCTGAATAAGATTTTAAAAGATTTTGTTGTTCGCTATAAGAATATGTCTGGATTCAAGGCTCCATTTGTTCCAGGATGGGATACGCATGGTTTGCCTACAGAGCTAAAGGCTCGCAAGAAAGCTGGAATAAAAAGTTCTGCAGAGATTTCTGAATTAGAACTTCGAAAAATGTGCAGGGAATTTGCTCTTTCATATATAGATAATCAGCGTGAGCAGTTTATACGTTTAGGTGGAATAGCTCAGTGGGATGAACCTTACATAACATTAATCAAGGAATTTGAAGCCAGGCAGATAGAAGTTTTTGCTCAAATGGCTTGCAAAGGATATATATATAAGGGTTTAAAACCTGTTTACTGGTGTACTGAGTGCAAAACAGCTCTTGCCGAGGCGGAGATAGAATATGCACAAGATCCGTGTAAATCTATATATGTAAAGTTTAAGTTGAGCGATGATAATTCTAAATTCAGAGATTTAGGTATCAACTTAAACAACACATATTTTGTAATATGGACTACTACAACCTGGACTTTACCGGGCAATGTTGCGATATGTCTAGGACCTAAATTCCGCTACTCACTTATTGAATGCGATGGTGAGTATTTAGTGCTGGCGACGGATTTAATTGAGAGCACCTTGAAAGCTGCTGGAAAAGAAGAATACAAGGAAATCGCTACATTTTCTGGTAAAGAACTAGAATTCATGAAAGTTAAACATCCTTTCCTAAATAGGGAATCTATGCTTATAGTCGGAGATCATGTAACATTAGAAAGTGGTACAGGCTGTGTTCATACAGCTCCAGGGCATGGTCTTGAAGACTTTGATGTTTGCCAGAATTACAAAGAACTGCCTATAGTTGTGCCTGTAGATGCTGCAGGAAATTTAACCGAAGATGCAGGACAATTTGCTGGCCTGAGTACAGAAGAAGCAAACAAAGAAATTTTAGAATACTTACAAAATAATAATTATCTATTTGCAACACAAGATGTTGTTCACCAATATCCGCACTGTTGGAGATGTAAAAAACCCGTACTTTTCCGTGCAACAGAACAGTGGTTCTGTTCTGTTGATGAAATAAAAGAGCAAGCGATAAATGAAATAAAATCTGTAAACTGGATTCCAGCCTGGGGTGAAGAAAGAATAACTTCCATGGTTCGCGATAGAAAAGATTGGTGTATCTCCAGACAGCGCAAATGGGGTGTACCTATACCTATTTTCTTCTGTGAAAAATGCGGGGAAGCTCTTATTGATTATGACGCAATGATGAACGTAGCCAATGTATTTAGAGAAAAGGGATCAAATGCTTGGTATGAATTGAGTGCCAAAGAGCTGTTACCAGCTGATATCAAGTGCAAAAAATGCGGCCATGACGAATTCAAAAAAGAAAAAGATATAATGGACGTTTGGTTCGATTCAGGAGTATCTCATACTGCAGTTTTAGAACAGAGAGAGAACCTGGCATGGCCTGCTGATTTATATCTTGAAGGAGGAGACCAATACAGAGGTTGGTTCCAATCTTCTTTACTTACGGCTGTTGCAACAAAAGGTAAAGCCCCATACAAAACTGTTGTTACTCATGGTATGGTTGTGGATGGCCAGGGCAAAAAGATGAGTAAGTCATCTGGCAACGGAATTTCTCCTTCTGAAATAATACAGAAATATGGTGCAGATATCTTAAGATTGTGGGTTGCTTCCTCTGATTATCATGCTGATATTAGAATATCTAATGATATTTTAAAACAGCTAACAGAATCCTATAGAAAGATAAGAAATACTGCTAGGTTTATCTTGGGAAATCTATACGATTTTGATCCTGAGCGCGATGAAATTTGTGAGAGTGAATTTTCAGAGATAGACAGATGGGCTATGTGCAAACTTTGTGAATTGGAGCAGAAAGTTATTTCTGCATACGATAAATTTGAGTTTCATCAAGTATATCACGCTGTACATAATTTCTGTGTGGTGGATATGAGTAATTTCTATCTTGATGTACTGAAGGACAGACTTTATGTGGAAAAGGCTGACAGCACTAAACGTCGTGCTGCCCAGACAGTTATGTATAGAATATTAGATTCTCTTGTTAGAATGATATCCCCTATACTTGCTTATACTTCAGATGAAATCTGGCAGTTTATGCCTCATAAGAGCTCAGATAATAAGCTAAATGTCGTTTATAATTCCATTAGTAAGAGCAGTTTTACAAGTACCTCTGAGGACTTTATGAACAAGTGGGAAGTTTTCCATAAACTCAGAAATGACGTTCAAAAAGCTTTAGAAACAGCCAGAAAAGAAAAAATCATCGGAAAAGCACTAGAAGCAAGTGTTGAGCTTTTCTGTGATGATGCATTATATGAGCTAGTAAAAGACAACGAAGAAACACTCAAAACTATTTTCATAGTTTCAGAAGTGAAAATAAATAAAGGCAAATCTGAGTCAGCGTTTAAAGGTGAAAGTTTGAGAGATCTATCTATCAATGTAACTGTCGCGTCGGGGCAAAAATGCGAACGTTGTTGGAGTCATAGTCAAAGTGTTGGAGAAAACTTAGAACACCCCACACTTTGCGATAGATGTGCCAAAATAATTAGTGAATAGGAGTTGTTGGATTTTGATTTTTTTGATTGGTTTATCTTCGGTATTCATTATCTTTTTAGACCAATTTATAAAAATCATGATATCTAATAATTTAGCTCAAGGTAGTTTTATAAATATTGCAGATTCTCTACTAAGTTTTACTTATGTAGAAAATACCGGCATTGCTTTCGGTTTGTTTTGCGACAGGCAGATAATTTTTATTTGCTTGTCTATTTTTATTATTTCTGTACTTACATTTATTTTTCTTAAAACAAAAAATAGTCCTTTGTTTCTTGTTGCCTATCCTCTAATTACAGGTGGGGCTGTCAGTAATATTATTGACAGACTTATACGAGGATATGTTATAGATTATATTCAGCTTAGTTTTTTTCCACCTGTTTTTAATTTGGCAGACTGTTGTATAACGATAGGTACGTTATTTTTTATGATTCATATATTATTTAGCAAGGAGAAAATATGTTAGTTGCTCCATCTATGTTGGCTTGTGATTTTTTAGAAATAAAAAATGAAATAGTTAAAGTTTGCTCTGCAGGGGCAGATATGCTGCATTTAGATGTCATGGACGGTCACTTTGTACCGAATATATCATTTGGTCCTGCAGTTATAAAAGCTATGCGCCCTGTTTCTGATATTTTTTTTGATGTGCATCTTATGATATCAGATCCTCTGAGATATATCGAAGACTATAAAAATGCAGGGGCAGATAATATCACTTTCCATGTTGAATCTGATAGTGATATCTCTAAAACTATTGAAAAAATCTCTTCTTTCGGTTTGAATGCTAGTTTGGCTGTGAAACCTAACACCCCTATAGAAACAGTTTTTCCTTACCTAGATAAACTTTATATGGTTCTTGTCATGACTGTTGAACCAGGTTTCGGTGGCCAAAGTTTTATGCCAGATATGCTCGAAAAAGTTAAAACTATAAAAAAATATATGTCTAAAGAAAAACTAGATACATTAGTGCAAATAGACGGTGGTGTTAACCCCCATACCGCTAAACTAGCAAATGAAGCCGGTGTGGATGTCTGTGTCGCAGGTACTAGTGTATTTAAGGCTGAAAATGTTAAAGAAAGTATAGGGGCTATTAAAGTGTTACCAGAATAAACTAATGCGGTACACCAATTTGTGTAGAAAATTCCAAATTTTGAGTAAATCTCCCAGATGAGATGTAGAATAGAAGCAATATATAGTACAATTCATAAATGTTCACTTCTAGAGACTGCCAGAATAAAATAAAGAAATAGCCAAAACACCTAAAAGGGGTAGAATTCCCAAAAATTCTGATACAAGAAGAATGCAAAAAGAAAAAATAACGACGATAATTCGGTATGAGTTGAAAAAAAGTACCAAATTTAATATAATCACACAGTGAAAGTGGTTATGTGGGGGCGTTTTTTTTTGAATGAGCAATACAATGAATATTTGCAAAAATCCAAAGAATTAATAAATATCACATTTGGTGGTACATCGCCGCTTGCCTGTGTAAAAACCTATGGTTGTCAGCAGAATGTTTCAGATAGTGAGAAATTTAAAGGGCAATTAAAGCAAATGGGGTTTTCTCTTACAGAAGATAGTAGGAAGGCTGATTTTGTCTTGTTCAATACTTGTGCCATACGCGGCCATGCGGAGGAAAAAGTTTTTGGTAATATAGGTGTTTTAAAGCACAACAAAAATAGAAACAGTATGCTCAAAGTAGCCGTTTGTGGCTGTATGACAGAGCAAGAGCATATTATCAGGAGGATAAAGGCGAGCTATCCTTTTGTTGATTTAGTTTTTGGTACCAAGTCCATGGGCGATTTCCCAAGGCTAATATATGAATGTTACTCTTCTAGAAAGCGTATATTCGAGAAAAGCCATGAAGAACAGACTGATCTGGCCGAGAATGTTGCTATTCGCAGAGATAGTAGGTTTAAAGCGTGGTTGCCCATAATGTACGGTTGCAATAATTTTTGTTCATACTGCGTAGTGCCATACGTTCGTGGCAGGGAAATAAGCCGTAAAACGCAAGATATCCTAAATGATGCGCATGAGCTTATAGACAAAGGTTATAAAGATATAACGCTACTTGGGCAGAATGTTAATTCATATGGTAAGAATTGTGATGACTGTTGCAACTTTGCACAGTTATTGGAGAAAATTGCAAGTATAGATGGTGACTATACTTTACGTTTTATGACGTCTCACCCTAAAGATGCGACAAACGAGATGATAGATGTCATTGCTGCTCACAAAAATATAAGCCGTCACTTGCACCTACCTCTGCAATCGGGTAGTGACAGAATTTTAAAGCAAATGAATCGAGTTTACGACAGGAAGCGCTATACCAAAATAGTCAATTACGCAAGGTCTAAGATAGAAAATTTAGATCTAACATCTGACATAATAGTTGGCTTCCCAGGTGAGACTTATGAAGACTTCAAACAGACCTTATCTATGATCAAAGAGGTTAGATATACATCATTATTCACATTTATATATTCCCCAAGGAAGGGTACTCCTGCCGCTCAGATGGAAGATCCTGTTCCGGCTGAGGAAAAACAAAAATGGTTTGATGAACTTTTAGCTGTACAAGAAGAAATCTCAGCTGAAGTTTGCAAAGAAAAGGTCGGAAAAACTCTTCGGGTGCTTGTCGAGGGCAAAAGTAAAACCGGTGATGGAATATATGGCAGAACTTCCGGAAATGTTACAGTAGAATTTGACGGTGATAAAAGTCTTACCGGAAAGTTTGTTAATGTTGAAATAACTGATTCACTGAACTTTGTGCTAAAGGGAAAATTAAAAAATTAGGAGAAGAAAATGGATATAATCGAAAAAGCTAAGGAGTTAGGGAAGCTTTTACAGGAAGATGAAAGATATTTAAAATTTAAGGCTGCTGAAGAAGCTGGTGAAAAAGATAAGGAATTGCAAGATTTAATAGGCGAGTTTAATTTAAAGAAATTAAATATAAATAACGAAACAATGAAGCAAGACAAAGATCTAGACAAAATCAAAGAGCTAGACAAAGAACTTAATGATATTTACAAAAAGATACTTGCCAATGAGAATATGGAAAATTACAACAAATCTGGGGAAGAGCTAAATAAATTAGTGAATTATATTTGCACAATAATAAGTCAAAGTAGCGAAGGACAAGATCCTGAAACTATAAGCGAAAGCAATGGTTGTGGAGGAAACTGTGCTTCATGTACCGGCTGCCACTAAAAATATAAAGATTAAGAAGGACTATATCTATGAGTAAATTTTCGCCAATGATACAGCAGTACATGGATATAAAGAAAAATTTCCAAGATAGTATCTTGTTTTTTCGGCTTGGCGATTTCTATGAAATGTTTTTTGAAGATGCAAATACTGTTTCCAAAGAGCTGGATTTAACATTAACTGCCAGGAAATGTGGTAATAACGAAAAAGCACCCATGTGTGGTGTTCCTTATCACAGCTGTGAAGCGTATATCCAGAGATTAGTAAAGAAAGGCTATAAAGTTGCTTTGTGTGACCAGGATGGGAATGAGCCAACTGATGGAAATAAAGTTGTCGATAGGAATATAGTGAGAGTTGTAACTCCGGGAACTATACTAGAAGGCAACATGCTTGATGAGTCAAAAAATAACTACATATGCTCTATATTTATGGAAGAAACTAGTGCTGCTGTTTGTTTTTGTGATGTTTCTACAGGCTCTCTTTCTATGACATACATAGATGAAGATGTGGAACATAAGATTTTAAATGAAATTGCAAGCTTCGAGCCTATAGAAGTTTTAATAAACAAAAATGCTACTGAGAATAAGTCGTTGGTAAACTTTATAAATACAAAGCTGTCAGCAACTGTAGAAGTAGTAGAAGACAGTAAATTACTACTACCAAAGTGTAAAATGGCGATAGAGAGACATTTCAGTAGGACTTTAGAACAACTTAATATAGAAGATAATAAACACATGGTGTTCTGTGTTACGATGTTGTTTATTTATCTTTCAAAGACTCAGATGTCTGGTCTTGAGAATATTTCTAAGATAGATGTATATTCCCAGGCAAAGTATATGAGTTTGGACTATAATAGCAGGAAAAATTTAGAACTATGCTCTACGCTAATAAGCCAAGAGAAAAAAGGCTCCTTACTTTGGGTTCTTGACAAAACTTGCTGTCCAATGGGCAAACGCCTGATAAAAAATTGGATAGAGCAACCATTAGTAGATATAAATGAAATAATGTCTCGTCAGGATGCTGTAGCTTGCCTTAAAGATAATTTGATTATATGTGACGATATCAGAACAGACTTAAATCATGTGCACGATATAGAAAGACTTTTGACAAAAGTAATCTATGGTTCGGCAAATGCAAGGGATCTTGTCTCATTAAGGGACACTTTAGAACTGCTGCCTAGTATAAAAAATTCATTGTCCCAATTAGATTCCAAAATGATAAAAGATTTATTCTTGAATTTAGATGTTTTGCAAGATGTTTACTCTGTGATAAAAGATGCCATAGTTGATGATCCTCCTCTGACTGTGAGAGAAGGCGGAATGATAAAAGCTAACTTCAACAAAGAGCTTGACAGTATAAAAGATGAAGTAGAAAACGCTGCAGACTATCTTGTCAGGATAGAAAACAAGGAACGGGAAAGAACTTCTATACCTAAGCTTAAAGTGGCATACAATAGGGTCTTTGGTTATTACATAGAAATTTCTAATACCCATAAAAATAAAGTCCCGGAAGATTACATAAGAAAGCAAACCCTCACTAATTGCGAAAGATATATAAACCAGGAATTAAAAGAGCTAGAAGCTAGATTACTTACAGCAAAAGACAGAATGACTGCATTGGAATATGAATTAT
This sequence comes from Acutalibacteraceae bacterium, assembly GCA_045604805.1. Lineage (GTDB taxonomy): Bacteria > Bacillota > Clostridia > Oscillospirales > Acutalibacteraceae > JAZUOT01. Next base: position 27,378 of record JAZUOT010000019.1, read on the forward strand.
TTCAAAAGATTCTAAACAGCGTAGCAGCTCAGAGTCAAAGGCTACGTACTACCATACAAGCACTAGCCAAACTTGATGTTCTTTGCTCTTTGGCAGTAGTTGCAAGCAAACAAAATTACTGCCGCCCTAATATGACTACCGATGGAAAAATAAATATAAAAGAAAGCCGTCACCCAGTTGTTGAAAAATTACTAAAAGGTGTCCCATTTGTACCTAATGATGTCTATATGGATACAGAAGATGATAGGCTGCTCATAATAACAGGGCCCAATATGGCAGGTAAATCCACATACATGCGCCAGATAGCACTTATTAGTCTAATGGCTCAGATAGGTAGTTTTATTCCGGCAAAAAGTGCTGATATATCAATAGTTGACCAGATATTTACAAGAGTAGGTGCTTCAGATAATCTTGCTGCAGGGCAATCTACGTTTATGCTGGAAATGAACGAAGTTGCAGATATTTTAAATAAAGCGACAAAAGACAGTCTTATTATTTTAGATGAAATAGGAAGGGGAACCTCTACTTACGACGGTATGAGTATTGCTAGGGCTGTACTGGAATATACCGCTGATAAAGAAAAACTTGGAGCTAAAACTTTATTCTCTACCCACTATCATGAGCTTACTTCCCTAGAGGGACAAATAGAAGGGGTAAGAAATTACAATATATGTGTGAAAAAGCGTGGAGATGATATTACATTCCTGCGTAGAATTGTCTTGGGTGGAGCAGACAGAAGTTATGGTGTAGAAGTTGCTAAATTGGCTGGTGTTCCTGATTGGGTCATAGAAAGAGCAAAAGAAGTATTAGCTGAAGTAGAAAATAATTCTGGAGTAGTAAGAGAAGTACCTATTATTGAAGAGAAAGAAGAAAATTCTACTACAAATGGCAAACAACTAAAGATTTTAGAAAAAGTAAAAGCTTGTGATGTGGAAACTTTTAGTCCAATAGAAGCCTTGAATTTTTTATATGAATTAAAAGCGATTTCAAATGAAGACTAAATTTAAATGAGGTGTGCTTTCATGCCTAAAATAAATGTGCTGGGTAAACAAATAGCTGAATTGATTGCCGCAGGGGAGGTAGTAGAAAGACCTTCTTCGGTTGTAAAAGAACTTGTAGAAAATTCCATAGACGCTGGAAGCAAAAATATAGAGATAGAAATACGCAGTGGCGGAAAAGACTTTATCAGAATAACTGATGATGGCTGTGGTATTGAAAGAGACGATATGAAAAATGCTTTTTTGCGCCACGCTACTAGCAAAGTCAAAACAGCTAATGATTTAGATTCTATAAAAACATTAGGATTTAGAGGAGAAGCCCTAGCTTCTATCTGTGCAGTGAGCCGTGTTGAGATAGTCTCTAGAGTTGCAGGAGAAAATGAAGGCAGTACGTATAATATTTCGGCTAGCGAAGGTGATGAGCTTTCTCCATGTGGATGTCCCTGTGGTACTACCATAATCGTCAAAGATTTATTCTATAATACTCCCGCTCGAATGAAATTTTTAAAGAAAGATGTATCTGAAGCCAATGCGATTGCCTCTCTTGTAGATAGAATAGCTTTGTCACATCCGGAGATAGCTTTTAGATTCATAAGAGATGATAAAGAAGTTCTGAGCACAACAGGCGATGGAGACGTAAACTTATGCATATACCACGTATATGGACGTGAATTTGCAAATGACCTTATAAAAGCAGATTTTGAACTGAATAATATAAAAGTAAGTGGCTATATAAGCAAGCCCAAAGCTGGTCGTCCAAATAGAAATATGCAGCATTTTTTTATAAACGGTAGATACATAAAAAGCAAAACCGCTATGGCTGCTGTTGAACAAGCCTTTAAGGGTTCACTTATGGTAGGTAAGTTCCCCAGTTGTGTTTTATACATAGATATTGCACCCGAGGCTTTGGATGTAAATATACATCCTGCAAAACTTGAAATACGTTTTATAAACGAAAAGCCACTTTTTGAAGCTGTGTATAGTTGCGTAAAAGATGCTTTGCGATACGGTGATACTGCTCGAGAATTTTTGATTAATCCTAGAAAAGTAGAAAATAACGAAGAGGAATTATTGGCAGAAGGTCCTCCAAAACTTAAATTTAGCTATAACGAAGGAAAACCCAAGAAATTTACCGAATCCCAAAAGATAGATATGAATAGTGAGGATATCTTAGAAAGGAAAGAAAATGCTTCAGTTCAGGGCGCTGAATTTGATAGTTTCATAGATGGTTGGTATTTAAACGAAAAACCCATAATAAAGAATAGGAAAAAAGAAGAAGATGAGAAAGTTGAGGAATGTTTACAAAAAGAAAAGCTGGATTATGAAAAAGCTGGTAGTACGGCTGATAATGGTTTGTTTATAAAAAATGAAACAGAACATAACACGAGGTTTATAGGTGAAGTTTTTAATACCTATATACTAGTTGAGTACGATAGCGACCAAATCATGTTCATAGATAAACATGCAGCCCATGAAGCCTTGTTGTTCAAACGCTTAAAAGATAATGACGGTCATACAGATATACAAGTTTTGATTTCTCCTAAAAGTCTAACTTTAGAAAAAAATGAATACGCTGTTATTTTAGAGAACAAATCTGTTTTTGAAAACTTAGGTTTTGAATTGGAAGATTTTGGTAGAGGTACCATACTCGTCCGTGGAATACCTATGCTGATAAACGCCAACGATGCGGGAGATTGCATAATAGAAATTGCACAGCATATAGGTTACAGCAAATCAGATGTTACTCCATCAAAAATGGATAAAATTTATCACAGTATAGCTTGTAAGGCAGCTATTAGAGGTGGAGATATTACAGATAACTTGTCTCTTATCAATATTGCAAAAAAGCTTTTAGATGAACCCGATGTTAAATATTGTCCTCACGGTAGACCGGTTTCCATTATGCTGAAAAAATCCGATATAGAAAAACAGTTTGGTCGGACTTGATTTGCAATGAACAGGTGGTCTAATATTGTCTAGTAAAGTGAAATTGTGTGTGATCTTAGGGCCTACTGCAAGTGGTAAAAGCAAATTAGCTGTAGAATTAGCAAAAACATTAAACGGTGAAATAGTTTCTGCTGACTCTATGCAGATATATAAGGATATGGACATAGCTACAGCTAAACCCACTCAAGCTGAGCGCCTAGATGTAAAACATCATCTTATCGATTTTTTAGAACCAAGCGATACTTTCAGTGTAGCGGAATACACTAAACTTGCCCATGGTGCTATAGAAGACATATCAAAAAGAGGTAAGCTTCCTATACTGGCAGGTGGAACTGGACTATACATAAACAGTGTCTTAGATGATATAAAATTTATAGAGCAGGAAAACAATGAAGCAATCCGACAAAATTTGACAAAAAGAGAAAAATCAGAGGGAATAGAAGTTCTGTATCAAGAACTAAAAGATATCGACCCTGAGACCGCTAAAAGAACAAATATAAATAATAAAAAAAGAATTTTGCGAGCTTTGGAGATATACTTAAACACAGGTATCACAATGAGTGAGCAGTTGGAAATTTCTAAACCTAAAGAAAGTCGCTATGAGCCTATTATTATTGGTCTGAATTTCAGAGATAGAGAAAATTTATATGAGAGAATAAATAAGCGTGTTGATGAGATGTTTGACAATGGATTGCTAGAGGAAGCTCAAAAAATCTATAAGTCAGACTGCGGAAAAACTGCTGTTGCAGCTATAGGCTATAAAGAGCTTTTCCCGTATTTCAAAGCTGAGTGCAGTTTGGAAAAAGCTATAGAAAATATAAAACAAAGCACAAGAAGATACGCAAAAAGACAAATAACTTGGTTCAAAAGGGATAATAGAATTAACTGGATATATGTAGATGATTATTCCGATTTTTCTGAAATAAGAAAACAGAGTGAAAGCATCTTAGGAGATTTTTTGAAATCCTGATAAAATACTCTCACTTAGCAAAATTTGTTTTTTACTCTACGGTAATAAAGTTTTTATTTGCGTAGCCTTCTACGCCATTATACTCAACAACATAATAATTTTGAAAATCTCCTAGTATTTTTAGCTTAGCCCCTTTGGGGGCTTTAGCTATTACCTGGGCATTCATATTTGGTCTGTTCCGTATGTTCAGGTCTGAAGTCTGTGTAGTAACAGTACCTGTCATTACACTTTGAGGTTCTATAAAGGGTATGCCAAAATATTCCGTCAGGGATAAAGCTAGCACCCTTGCGATATTTCCTATATTATCCCTTATCCATTGAGCATCTTCGATATTATCATGATAAGCTACTTCTACTAATGCCGAAGGTGCTTTTGTACGCCTTAATTCACCCAGAGATGTTGTAGAAACAGTCTTTACAGCGTCTGGATTAGGGTATATTGATTTGAAATTCTGAGCTATAATTTCTGCTAATCTTTTGCCATTAGCCGAACCTTCGTAGTAATAAACATCAACTCCTTTTATCATGCCTTTTAAGCGTTCAGGGGCAGCATTAGAGTGCAGTGCTAAATGTAAATCATAGTTGCCAGCATTAGACTCATTTATTACCTGACCTAGGCTCTGCTCGGGATTATTTCGTTTAAACGTAATTCCACTGGAGTTTAAATACGGTTCCATAGCGTCAGCTATTAGGTTCATATAATATTCTTCATTGCCGCCGTTCACATAAGGATTAAACTCCTGTAATGACGGACTTAAATAAATATTAGGCATATACTCGCTCCATATCTCTTATATTTTGTATTTATTCATTACCGCAAAGGTAGAAGTATTTCCAGGTCTTATACATCTTTTTAGTCCCATCAAACAATTTTCATCATCCAAGTCGAGTAGGGCAACTTTATTTTCCACCAATAAGCTAGCTTCAAATCCCATTTTTTGTATAGCGTTTTTCGCACTTTCATCAATAAGTCCAAATGGGTAGGTAAAAGTTGTTGGTGTGTATCCTGTCATTTCAATTATTCTATTTTGAGCTTTCTGTATATCACTGGTAACTCTTATCTCGTAGTCCGCAGGACTTTCCCACTTAGCTTTAGTGATTCCAACATAGCGGCCGTTTGAACTGTGTAAATCATAACTATGATTCTGTATCTCAACCAGGCCTGAACTTAACATCTCTTTTGCCTGTTCCCATGTTATGTGGCTGTAGTTCGTACTTACTTCTCCATTTTCACTGTAAATATCTGTTTGCTTTACTATTAGAGAAATGACCATCTTTGCGTTATATCTCTGACATATTTCATAAGCGTAAATATAGTTATTGTAGTAACCATCATCAAAGGTGAGTATTATTGGTTTTTCCGGTAGATCTGTGCCATTTTTTACATGGTCTATGAGTTCTTGAATCAGTATCGTTGTATAACCGTTATCCCTTAAATACTGCAGATCACCTTCCAACTCATCAGATGATACTATGTATTTACCTATGGATTTGGAACCTTTTAGAACGCCATGATACATGAGTATGGGTATCTTTTCTGTACCGCTTGAATCTGCTGAACACTTTGTCAATGGGAAAATGCTTCCTACGAATAAAAAGATAACACTCAAGCTTATCAATACATATTTTTTCACTATTTCCGAAAAATATATGGCTAATTTCACATAACATTCACCTCTCCCATATCCTGCAAACATATCATGAATATGAATTTTAGGAGAAATTTAGAACATCTATATAATCCAATACCTCCCGTAAAGTCAAGTTTTTTAACTACAACAAAATCGTCGGTGGAGATACAAAAGAGTTTATGGAAAATGTTTTGAAGAAGTTGACACATGAGACAAACTATAGGCTGATGATTAATAACAATCATATTAAAGCATATCCCGATTCAATTGCTACAAAAGTAGGCAATCTGTAAAAGGTGGCTCAACACTAAAAAATACCTGACCGTGGATGCTTATGCTGTGTATCTCAGTTTTTTAACGAACACTATCCAGTTGCGTATTGTGAATAGCGTATTTACAAAATAAGGAATCTCAGATTTTATAGCCGACTATCTGTGTGGATTACCGCCGTGCTTATTATACTGACGCTATCACTAAAAGTGATTTTCAAGCGGAAGTGAAAGTCGGTTATTTCTCCAAGGAAAAACCACAAAGTTTATCGTGCAAACGATAAACATGTTTACAAGCTTATATATATATCCATAAAAAATGTATTTTTGCATCTAAAAAATGGCGTAGGTATTTTTTTGCTTTTATTTTACAGTTGAATTATAATGAGAATTGATGGAGTGTTTTGCAAATTATTATGCTTATTCAAAAATTATAGTATAACCTTTTTAATATACTTATTGTTATAATTTGCAGAGGTGCATTTAAATGATCAAGAAAAATAAAAATATTATTTTAAAACGCTGTGTGTTTATATCAGCACTATCACTTTGTGTTTGTATTTTATTTTCTGTGTACTTTAGCGCTAATATCAACGCTAAAGAAACGGAATCGAAACTTAACGAGAATCAAATCTCAATAAAAACACCTCAGACTGTTTTTACTGGTAAAAACAAATCACAAACGAAAGATGGTAAGGGCTTAGGATATAATTCTAGTGGGGTAGTGGACGTAAAAAAAACAGAAAAAAATAAATTAGAAGCTGCCGAATCTCTACCTCTAAAGTATGATTTAAGAAATATTAATGGTAAAAATTATGTTACCCCTGTAAAAAATCAAGGGGATTACGGTACATGTTGGGCTTTTGCTACGCTCTCATCAGCTGAATCTAATATATTAAGAAATGGTATAGCTGGAGAAGTAGATTTATCTGAATGGCATTTAGCATATTTTCATTACTACCAAGATTATAATTTTGGGGATCCTCTCAGCAACCGTAAAACATCTAAAATGTATTACCGAGGCACATACGGAGACGGCAATAAAGTACGAGGTGAATTAAGCTACTCAAACAACTACTTAATTGTAGGTGGAAGCGAACAAATGGCTTCTCGCACTTTAGCTGCATGGAAAGGTTTTGCAGCTGAACATAAGTTTAAATATTCTAGTATAAAAGATTGGAATTCAAGCATAAATAATAAAGAAGCTTATAATAATAATGAATATCATCTTGACGATTCAATATGGGTTAACTATCCTAAAGTGCCTGATAATATTTCCAATACAGAAGTTAACAATAATTTCAAAAGAGACATAGCCGAGATTAAAAAGTGCATTAAAAATTATGGCGCAGGAACCATGAGTTTTTATTGGGATGACTATAACAAATATTACGATACAAGTACATGTGCTTATTATGGCAATGGTGGAGAAGATTCAAATCATGCTGTAAGCGTAGTTGGTTGGGATGATAGTTTTTCTAAGGATAATTTTAAAAGTACTTGTAAACCGCCATTCGACGGAGCATGGATACTAAAAAATTCTTTCGGTAAAGAATGGGGAAATGATGGTTATTTTTATCTTTCCTATTATGATGGTTCTATTAGCAATGATGCATCGTATTTTATGACCGCGAAAAAAATATCAAATGGCGAAAAGAATTATCAATATGATGGTAGTGGCGGTAGTTCATATATAACTAGCGAAGGGAAAAAATTAGCAAAAGAAGCAAATGTTTTCGTGTCAGACAATAGTTATCAAAAACTAAGCTCGATAGCTTTAGAGTTAGGAAATACTGATACTACTATAAACGCTTGGGTATACACAGATCTCCAAGACAAAACAAAACCCGAATCTGGTGTTAAAACAAAGATAATAAGCAATAAAAAGATAAGTCAGATGGGATACTATACTTTAGATTTAGATAAACATGTGAATGTAAAAATTGCACCAAATACTTTATTTTCTATAGTTGTAGAAAAACAAACAGCTAATGAAGATTTGTACATCCCACTGTCTGCAAATATGATTTTTTATGATCCTATAGATTCTATTTCCGCATCTAAAAATGATGGGTATTATGATTTCGGGGATGGTTTTCAGAATGTTAAAGATATAGATAAAGCTTTTGGAATAAATAATCCGGCTATAAGATTAAAAGCCCATACAGTAACTTCAAATTATACTATTACTACCAGTGCAGGCGTAGGTGGTAAAATCCTTTTTGAAGGTGGAAAGATAAGACAAAACAAAGTAACCATCAATAGTGGCTCAAATGCGACATTTAGAATATCGGCTAATAAGGGTTATGAAATAGCTAATGTTATTGTTGACGGGAAATCAATAGGTAAAAAGTCTTCATATACTTTTAAGGATGTTTCATCTGACCATTCAATTCGAGCAACATTTAAATCAAATGGACGACGCTAGGGTTTATATTAACGGTATGAATGTTGCATTTAGTGAGAACTTTTTGCCTTTTTGAGCAAAAAAAATTATTATCTATTAGAATCTAAATATCTTGTAATTTTAGGATATATTGAAGAGTAGTATTAAGATGGGTGAGTTTGATAAATGTTGCAGTTTGAAGAAATGAAGCTTTCTCTTGAATCGTTAAATCCAGAACTGCTCAATCTCAAGGAAGCAATAAGTTATGAAAAAAGTTGCAAAAAAATAAGAGAATTAGAAAAAAAACAATCGGCTCAAGATTTCTGGAACGACAGCGAAAAATCTAAAAATGTGTTATCTGAACTTAAATTTTTAACATCTAGAGTCAAAGCATTTGACAAACTATACAGTAGCTACGAGGACACTTTGACTCTGATAGAAATAGCACTAGAAGAGGGAGATATTTCTTTACTTCCAGAGGCAAAAAAAGAATTTGAATATGTAACAACGGAGCTTGAGTCCCAAAAAATTGCTACTTTACTTTCCGGTGAATATGATTCAAACAATGCTATACTTACCTTCCATGCAGGAGCAGGAGGAACCGAAGCTCAAGATTGGGCTGAAATGCTGTATCGTATGTATTCCAGGTGGGCTGAAAGGCATGATTATTCTGTGAAACTGCTAGATTATCTTGACGGTGAAGAAGCAGGGCTTAAAAGTGCAACGATCTTAATTGAAGGAACAAATGCATATGGCTATATGAAAAGTGAAGCCGGTGTTCACAGGCTTGTTAGGGTATCTCCTTTTGACGCATCCGGGCGAAGACACACCTCGTTTGCATCCATAGAAGTTATGCCTGAAATTGATAGTGATGTCAATGTCGAAATTTCTCCTGATGATATAAAAATGGATGTTTACAGAGCTAGCGGTGCCGGTGGACAAAAAGTCAACAAAACTTCGTCAGCGGTAAGGCTTACACATATACCTACGGGCATAGTTGTTTCATGCCAAGTAGAAAGAAGTCAACATCAAAATAGAGAAGTAGCTATGAAAATGTTGGTTTCTAAACTAGTAGAGATCAAAGAAAGGGAAAACTTAGAAAAAATCTCTGATATAAAAGGAATTCAAAAGGAAATAGCCTGGGGTTCTCAGATACGTTCCTATATTTTTATGCCATATACTCTCGTAAAAGATCATAGAACTAATTATGAAATCGGAAATATTAATGCAGTTATGGATGGGGATATTGATGGTTTTATAAATGCTTACTTGAAATATTCCCAAATATGACTAACTAGTTTGTAGCCGCTTCAAATTAGACAGACTAAAAAATTAATTTAATAATTTTATATAAGATGTGGTAGAGTATGGGGTACATTTTCTCATACTCTACCATGTGTTTGTGCATGTTTGCTATTTATTGTTTCTTCTTCTTGGCTGTTTTATAGGATCATAAGAAGGATTAAATGCGTAGAAATTTTTACTATTGAGCTTATCAGTAGCAATTCTGAGACCTTCTCCGAATCTCTGATAATGAACAATTTCGCGCTGTCTCAAAAAACGGATCGGATCTTTAACATCAGGATCGTCGCAAAAACGCAGAATATTATCATAAGTTGTTCTAGCTTTTTGTTCTGCTGCAAGATCTTCGTGCAAATCTGTTATCGTATCTCCTTTGACCGCCATAGCGTATGCATTGTATGGCACACCACTTGCGCTTACCGGATAAACGCCAACAGTGTGGTCAACGAAATAATCAGAAAAACCACCTTGTTTTATTTCTTCTTCTGTTAATCCTTTTGTGAGTTGATGCACAATTGCTCCGACTATCTCTAAGTGTGCTAATTCTTCGGTGCCTATATCTGTCAGTATCGCTTTTAGTTCGGGATATGGCATACTGTACCTCTGACTTAGGTATCTGAGTGATGCACCCAATTCACCATCAGGTCCACCATATTGGCTAATTATCATTTTAGCTAATTTAGCATTTGGCCTTGTTATATTTACTGGATACTGTAATTTTTTTTCATACGCCCACATGAATCATACCTCCTCGTTGTCCCATGGCCACGGATTGCTTATCCATGCCCATTGGTTTCTTTCGTCTGTTTTTTGGGTTATCGGACCAAATTTACTAATAAAATCTTGCTTCAAAGCAGCTAATTTTTGGGCACATTCATCTAACTTTTTTGCTGTTGCAGTATCAAAAGGGTGTGAATCCAGATACATATGAAGCTCTAAAACCGAGAAATCATACTCTGCTATCTGTCTTAAAAGTTTATTCCTTTCAGTCATTTTCATTTCCCCCTTTAGCACCCAAAAACGGCTTATCTAAAACCGGAAATATTGTTCCCATAACAAGACCTTGCTGAGAACTATAAGTTTTAGCATTTTGCTGAAATGGCACATAGGCCATCGCATCTACTGGGTTTTCTGGTAATGCCGATATACCATACTCTGCCTCTATTTTCATGAATAGCTTGTTATCCATAAAAAAACTCTCCTTTCTATATGGGACTACCATATATTATGCTTTTGGCATAGTATGTGTTATTTAATTTTTTAAATCATAATACTCAAATAAAAAAATCCCCACATTCTCATTTGGAAGTAAGAAGCAAAAATATACAATAGAAATGTTTTAATTTTAAGGTTAGAGATATTTAGACAATTGGGACATGCTTTATTTATAAATAAAGCATGTCCCAATTTACTACAATTTTAAGTTTTCTTAATAAAATTAATGGATGTATTAGCTTTTCTGATCTATTTTCTTAGTTAAAAAAAATCCTATCTGTTTTTTCCACAGAATAATACTGCTATTTCTTATATTCCTTTATTTTTTACACTCAGCTCAGGCTTAGCAAAACGTAAAGTTAAATATTGAGTATATTCCTTACTTTTGTAAATCTTAGTAGCAATATGGAAACCGCTATGGTTAATATTAATTCTGGAAGCAAATATGAGGCATTATACATGAAAGAGTAGGTATATACACTCATCCCATTAGCCCATTGCCCCCAGACAAATAAGCCTGTAATAAAGTGACAAATAAATCGTAACGAAATACATATTGTTATCCCAACATATATTCCTAAATATTTTATTTTATTGTTTGACAAGCCTTTTAAAGCCCCTGCTATTCCTAGTAAACCAAATGGCAAAATGTAGTCAAATAAGATTACGATAATTACTGTTAAAGCAGTTTTACACCATACAAATACATTTCCAGAAATAAGATCAAAAAATAAATTATAGGCTGCAAACATACCAGCGGTAATAGTGCCTGTTTTAGCACCATATTTTATGCCAGAAAACATAATTGGCAGCATACTGCAAAGTGTTACGCTTCCTCCCATAGGCATTTTATAAACTTTTACAAAACTTAATGCTATTGCCAATGCCAAAAATAAAGCATTCTCAGCATTTTTTATCGTTTTCATTGAATTTCCCCACCTTTTGCAATATTTTAAAAATAAAATAAAGGACAGAATTTAAAACTCCGCCCTCTTAAAATTCATCTGCAAAACATAGTTAAAAACTAACAAAACTAGATGGATTCAGACAACAACCAGTCCCATAGCCGAAACCTCTAGATATACTACTATAAACACCAAAGTGCAAATGATTTCCTGTAGAATAACCTGTACTACCAACACAACCTATTTGTTGTCCAGCTGATACTGTAGCACCCAAAGATGTCAATATCCTAGACATATGCGCATACAGTGTATAATATGTGTTTCCTCCGATTTGATGACGTATTATTATGGAATTACCATATCCACTCAACCCACAGACTTTCACTACTTGTCCACTATTAGCTGCAAGCACTGGAGTCCCCAGAGGAGCTGCCAAATCTATACCTTCGTGTGGTTTTGAGTGAACGCTATCAGTAGTACCCCAACCAGCAGAAATACGATAACCACCAGCAATCGGTCTGACCCACCCGCCAGCTGAAGGGGTGGGGACAACTGGTACAGGATTGCCAGAAAAACCTCCTGAATATGTCTCAGATGATTTTGCAGCGCTTTCTTTTCTTCTCTGTTCTGCTAATTCTTCTTGTTTTATAAAATCAGCTAATTCCTTGTCAACTTGATCTATATCTACTTCTAATTCATTTTGTTTATTTTGAAGAATATCAACTTGTATTTGACTTTCATCAGAAAGCTTTTTTAACTCATCATACTGGGTTTGCTTTTCCTTTTCTATTTGAACCAATTCGTTTTGCTTAGCACCTAATTCCGAACTTTTTTTCTGCATGTCAGATATATCACTATTCATACCTTCTATAGCAACATTCCTGTTCTCGACAACAAAATTTAGAATTGAAACTTTGTCGAACAAATCAGAAATATTATCATTGCTGAGCAAAACATCTATAAACGAAACTCCGCCTGTTTTGTAGTCAACCACTATGCTTTGTTTTACTGATTCTTTATTTTCTCTGATTTTATTTCCCAAAGCAATGATATCATTTTGCAAGTCCGTTATTTGAGAATTGATAGATTCCATCTCTGCTTCAGTATTAGAGATTTGTTCCTGAACAAATGCTATTTGATTTTCATAGGCTTGATGCAAAGCTTGTGCATCTTGAGTATTTTTTTTTGCTTCTTCCAACTGAGCGCTTAGAATATTCTTTCTACTTTCAAGAGATGTTTTGTCAGATGCAGCTGAAATTGAGGGGACAAGTCCTCCGAAAATCAATGAAATAACAAAAACGGCAATAAAAATGCAAATTGATATTCTACTCAATAAACGATGCTTAGGCAACTAAAACACTTCCTTCTTTTTTTAAATAACGGTTTATAGAAATGATTCCGCCAGCCACACCAAACATAGCTCCAGCAAACAAAAAGGAAGGAATAATCACAGAAGAGAGTGAAGAGAAACTATAAACCGTCAAAGGAACTATCCTTACGATAGCATCCATGACTGAATTGTACAGAACGGAAAGAACTGTAACAGAAAGTGCTGCTGAGATTAAACCAATTATGACTCCTTCGACAATGAATGGCATACGTATAAAGATATTTGTTGCACCAACAGATTTCATTATGCTTATCTCAAGTCTTCGATTGAACATAGTTATTTTAATGGTGTTAGAAATTATGAAAAGTGAAACCGCCGCCATAAAAATAATCATCCATATCCCGACTTTTGAAATAAGGGAGTTAATTTTTGCAAGTTTGTTTGCTATATCACTTCTGTCGCTTATAGTATCAACGTTCTCTACGGCTCTTACCTGTTCAATAGTCTTATCATAAAATTCTGGATCGAGAAGAGTTATTCTATAAGCATCTGGCAAAAAGTTGCCATCTTCCATTATCACATTGAATGACTGCCCAACCATTTGGGAGTACTGGCTCATAGCTTCATTTTTACTTACAAAATCACATGTTTTAATATTATCAATACCATATATTTGCTCTCCGGCCATTTTTACCTGTTCTTCTGTCGCATCAGTTGAAAGGTAAACAGTTATTACGTTACCATCACCAAGATTATCAATTACATTATTAACTTCTACTATGAACAAAAATGCAGTACCAGTCATAAGTAAACAGGCAAACAACACGCATACTGAAGCCAGAGACATCATCCTGTTACTCCATACGTTTTTTATCCCTTCTCGCAAGAGGTATCTAAAAGAACTAAATAGCATGCTAATTCGCCCCCACCAACTGGTCACCAACGGAAGACATATCATCACTATCGGCAACAAGATTACCTTGATTTATTTCAATTATTCTCTTTTGGAAGCGCTTTACTAAACCATGAGCATGAGTAACCATAAGAACCGTAGTACCTCTGCGGTTTATCTCATTTAGTAAATCTACTATTTCGAAAGACATCACAGGATCAACATTACCAGTAGGTTCATCTGCAATTATCATGGAAGGATTATTTACTAAAGCTCTTGCCAAACCAACACGTTGACGCTCTCCACCGGAAATTTCTGAAGGAAAATTTTTAGCCTTGTGGGCTAATCCAACCAAATCGAGTATGTAGGGAACTCTTTTTCTTATACTTTGATATGATGCACCGGTGACATGCATTGCAAAAGCAACATTTTCGTATATGTTCATTTTTTCTATTATTCTAAAATCTTGAAAAACGATTCCCATGGTTCTTCTTAGATATGGAATTTCTTTTTTCTTTATCTTGGAAAGTTCTCGACCATTGACAATTATCTCACCACTTGTGGGAGGTTCTTCTTTAATTATAAGCTTAAGGAAGGTGCTTTTTCCTGCACCGGAAGCTCCAACTATAAAGACAAATTCTCCTTTATCTATACTCAGACTAAGGTTATTTAAAGCTACAGTCCCATTTTCGTAAACCTTACTAACATTTTTGAATTCAATCATATAAACACTATTCCTCAAAAGTCATCCATGCAACATATTTTTGCAAAATTCCTAATAACTGATAGGATCAGATGACAAATATTTTTTTACCATTAGAGCTATTTTAAACTCTATAGCATCCTCGAAATTTCTCAAATCCAGTCCTGTGATTCTTTTAATCTTTTCTATTCGGTACACAAGGGTGTTCCTATGTATAAACAGCTTCCTGGAAGTTTCGGAAACATTAAGATTATTCTCAAAGAACTTTTGTATAGTAAACAAAGTCTCGTGATCAAAAGTTTCCTGTGTACTTTTTTTAAAGACTTCACCCAAGAACGTATTACATAATGTCGTGGGTAATTGATAAATCAATCTGGCGATCCCAAGGTTGTTATAGCATATTATATTCTTTTGCGCATCAAAGACTTTACCAACTTCTATGGCCATACGTGCTTCTTTGAAAGAACGTCCTATTTCATCCATGTGTTCCACACACATACCTATTCCAACCTCAGAACGGACATAATACTGGCTGGAAAGAGTATCTGTTATAGAAGCAGCTAATTTTTCTAAATCATCATAGGATATTCCTTCAGAAACTTCTTTAACTATTACCACCTCAGATTCATTCAGAGGTATAACAAAGTCTTTGTCTTTGTTAAAAAATAGTCCTTGTATGACATCAAACATAGGAATATTTTTTTTATCGACAAGTTTGGCAAGCAAACATACCCTGACAGCTCTCATATCAAACTGCAATTCTCTTGCTTTTGTAAAGATATCTCCTGGCAAAATGTTATCTAAAATTACATTTTTCATAAAGCTATTGCGATCATATTTTTCATCGTAATAAACTTTTAGTTCTCCAAGAGACACTGAAAGGATATCTGCGTATCTTTTTGCTTCTTGATCTTCTCCTTCAACAAAGACAATAAATTGAGAACGTGCCCCACAAAAAAAACGTTTGCAAACTTTGCCATCTATGGTAAATTCATCACTTTCATTTTTTTCGTCTCCATTATCCACGTCAGCGATAGCGTGGAATATAGATCCAACTTGACGTAAATCTGAACAGGCAATAATATTGCCTTGCGAATCCAAAACGCCTATTGTTCTGTCAATTGCCCCCTTCATTTTCTGAATAAGACTCTGAAACATCCTACTTAACATAAGGCTGCCTCCCTATTTTTTTTATGACTAAAAATCAATGTCCAAAACGACCCAAACTTTTTAACCTCTCAGACGAACATACACATACATTCTACACAAATATACTCTTTTTTGCAAACTGTGTTTCTTGAATTAGGGAAAGTTCTGAGCTTCTAAAAAAGGCTATAACAAATATCTGGTAAGGATGGCCTTTCACGCGTTTGGTGTGGGTTTGGAATGCAGTTTATTTGACTTATACCAGTTTTTTTCGTACAATATTCACACTGTAATTAGGAGATTTTGGGTTCTTTCAGGAGGTCATAAAATATTTCCAGTCCGGTTAGTATTATAGACAAACTTAAAAATGAGCGACGTTTAGAAAAGCAAGAATGGATGTATTTGCTAGAGAATCGAGACGAGCGGAGCAGAGCATATTTATTTAATTGCGCACAAGAAGCTAGGAAAGAACATTACGGAGACAGGGTTTACATTCGGGGACTAATTGAAATTTCGAATTACTGCAAAAACAATTGCCTTTACTGTGGTATACGTTCTGGTAACCGAGCTGTTGAACGCTATCGTTTGAAAAAATCTCATATACTTGACTGCTGCTCAAAAGCTTATGAACATGGTTTTAGGACATTTGTATTGCAAGCAGGGGAAGATTGTTTTTTTGATGATGAATATCTGTGTGATATTGTGAATGAAATTAAAGTTAAATATCGTGAATGTGCTATTACTTTGTCTTTAGGAGAAAGATCCAAGGAAAGCTATAAAAAACTTTTTGATGCCGGTGCTACGAGGTATCTTTTAAGGCATGAAACAGCAGATAAATTTCATTATCAAAAACTTCATCCCAAAAGTATGAGCTTTGCAAATCGGATTGATTGCTTATATAATTTGAAAGAGATAGGGTATCAAGTTGGTTGTGGTTTTATGGTGGGTTCACCATTTCAAACTGTAGAAAATTTGGCACTTGATATGATGTTTATTTCTGAATTCAAACCACATATGGTAGGTTTAGGGCCATTTATCCCTCATAAAGATACCCCTTTTAAAGATTACTCCTCTGGTAGTGTGGAACTTACTTTATTTTTACTTGCACTTGTCCGTCTTGCTGTACCAAAAGCTCTTATTCCGGCAACTACTGCTCTTCGAACCATAGATAATTCTGCATACAGAAGCGGAATGCTTGCTGGTGCAAATGTCGTGATGATGAATTTTTCTCCTGATGATGCCAAGAATAAATATTTACTTTATAACAATAAGATTTGTTCAAAAAATAAAACCTCTACCGAAATTGACATTTTACAGAAAGATCTGCGAGAAACAGGATACAAAGTAGTGGTCGATATTGGTAATTATGCTATATAAATCAGGAAGGTGTTTATCATGAAGTATGATGTTAATTCTTCTCAAGCTGAGGAATTTATAAATCACGAAGAAATACTAGAAACTTTGAAATACGCTGAAGAAAACAAAAATAATTTAGAGCTAGTCAATTCTTTGCTTGAAAAGGCGTCTCCGGTAAGAGAAAATGATAAAATATTTTGCAAAGGATTAAGTCATAGAGAAGCTTCTGTTTTGCTTGCTTGCGAAGATAAGGAAATAATCGACAAAATTTACAAATTAGCTAAGGATATAAAATTGTCATTTTATGGCAAAAGAATAGTCATGTTCGCTCCTCTTTATTTATCTAACTATTGCGTAAATAGTTGTGTGTATTGCCCTTATCATATAAAAAACAAAACAATAGCTCGTAAAAAGCTTAGCCAAGAAGAAGTAAAAAAAGAAGTCATCGCTTTACAAGATATGGGGCATAAAAGACTTGCTTTGGAAGCAGGGGAAGATCCAAAAAATAATCCTATAGAATATATTTTAGATTGTATAAAAACTATATACTCTGTAAAACACAAAAACGGAGCTATAAGAAGAGTAAATATAAATATAGCTGCGACAAGTGTAGAAAATTACAAAAAACTAAAAGAAGCAGGTATAGGCACATATATACTTTTCCAGGAAACTTACCATAAAGAAAGTTACCTTAAATTGCATCCTTGTGGTCCGAAGCATGATTATAATTACCACACAGAAGCTATGGACAGAGCTATACAGGCAGGCATAGATGATGTGGGTCTTGGTGTTCTGTTTGGGCTTGAGAGATACAAATATGAACTTGCAGGTTTACTCATGCACGCAGAACATTTAGAGCAAAAATATGGGGTAGGGCCACATACAATAAGTGTCCCTAGAATAAAACCTGCTAGTGATATAGACCCCACAAAATTTGACAACGGCATAGATGACGATACATTTGCTAAAATATGTGCAATAATAAGAATAGCGGTGCCGTATACTGGTATGATAATTTCGACAAGAGAATCTGAAACTTTGAGAGAAAGAGTACTTGAATTAGGTGTTACCCAAATAAGCGGAGCATCTCGCACTTCTGTAGGCGGTTATACCGAAAAAAATCGCGACCATGAATCAGAACAATTTGATGTTTCAGACCAACGCACTTTAGATGAAGTTGTAAATTGGCTGATTAAACTTGGGTATATTCCTTCTTTCTGTACCGCTTGCTATAGAGAAGGACGAACCGGCGATAGATTTATGTCACTTTGTAAAACTGGCCAAATACAAAATTGCTGCCAACCAAATGCTCTCTTAACTTTAAAAGAATTTTTGATGGACTATGCTAGTAATGCTACAATAGAATCTGGAGAAAAACTCATCAAACAGGAACTTTCAAAAATACCTAATAAAAAGACTAACTCCATGTGCAAAGATTTGATAAAAAATATAGCTAATGGTAAAAGAGATTTTAGATTCTAGTATGGGAGGCGAAATATGAGCCTTAATGATACACCAAGTGCCCAAAGAACACATATAGCTTTCTTTGGGAAACGCAATGCTGGTAAATCGAGTTTGGTAAATGCGGTAACAGGACAAAATATAGCGGTAGTCTCTGATGTGAAAGGAACTACAACTGATCCGGTATACAAGTCGATGGAGCTTTTGCCTCTTGGACCTGTTGTAATAATAGACACTCCTGGTTTCGATGATAGTGGAAAGCTTGGAGATTTGCGTGTGGAAAAAACGAAACAAATTCTTAACAAAACTGATATTGCTGTTTTAGTTGTAGATTCTCGCTTGGATATCAGTGATAGTGACAAGGAATTAGTGCAACTCTTTGAGCAAAAACATATTCCCTGTATTATAGTCCGCAGTAAATCAGATTTACTTAAAGTTTCACCAAAAGCAAGTAAAGATGAAACTTATTTAAATGTAAATGAGGAACAGTTAATTTTTGATTTTAGAGAAAAATTATCACGGTTAAAGCCTGTTGAGAATTCTGCTAAATTGATATCAGACAAACTAAATATAGGTGACCTTGTTATTCTCGTTGTTCCTATCGATAAAGCTGCACCAAAAGGTAGGTTAATTTTGCCTCAACAGCAAACTATAAGAGATATATTAGATGTAAGGGCAGCTGCTTTGATAGTTCAAGATGATGAGTTAGCGGATATGCTAAAAAATTTACCCAAAAAACCACGTCTAGTTATAACAGACAGCCAAGTTTTTTCTAAAGTTTCTAAAATAGTACCTGAAGAAATACAGCTTACATCTTTTTCTATATTGATGGCTAGATATAAAGGATTTCTAGAAACAGCTGTAAAAGGTGCTATTGCCATAGACAATTTGGAAGAAGGTTCTACAATTCTTATATCAGAAGGTTGTACGCACCACAGACAATGCGATGATATAGGAACAGTTAAACTTCCAAAATTACTAAAAAAATATACTCAAAAAAATTTCAATATAGAAACTTCCAGTGGAACAGCTTTCCCTGAGGATTTGAGCAAATATTCTTTGGTGATACACTGTGGGGCTTGTATGCTAAACGAACGCACTGTTCAGTACCGTATGGAACACACTAAAAACTTTAAGCTGCCATTTACAAACTATGGAACAGCCATTGCTTATATGAATGGAATTTTAAAACGAAGTCTGGCTGTTTTTCCTGAAATTTGTATAGAATCATAGTTGTGCCTGAATAAGGAGCTTTCATTTTATGATATTCTTTGCCGAACGTATAAAGTATTATAGAAAAAGTCTAGGCTATTCTCAACAGCAAATAGCTAAATTCATCGGCGTGGAGCGTTCTACATACACTTATTATGAGACTGGCAAAACACAACCAAATTTTGTTGCCCTTGAAAAATTATGCAAAATCTTTGGTGTTGGTTACACCGATCTCTTGAGTGAATCGAAAAAAGATGAACCCGTGTTGGAAGATAACAATTCATTCAATCTGTCACATGATACTACTGCAAAAGAACAAGAACTTAATATTAACAATCTATCTACACAAGAAAAAGAACTTATCGCCTATTTTAGACTGATGTCTGATGATGCTAAAAAAAATCTTCTAAATAGTTTAGAGGATTGATATTTAAACCAAAACAAAAAAATACTACGAAATAAAGAATTAGTCGTCCGTGTGTACCGTTCGTTATACGGCGCTTCTTTAGTAATTTAATTGATTCCAAACATCTGGCAAACTTTTTTAATTGCTAGGTGTTTTGTTTTTTGCAAAAAGCCAAAGTAAAGCTCTGCACTAAATTTTTTTATTTTTCCTATTGACTTCATGTGGGGGTGGGGGCGTATAATGTAAATATAGAGGTTTTGTTTGTGCCTTAGGAGGCTTTTGAGATGACTGGGAAAATTTTGTCCAAAGATTTGTGTGGCTTAAGCAAAAAGGAAATAAAACTACTCACAGAATGTAGAGACAAAGAAGAAGCGATTGAGCAATTTAGAATTCTGGGTTACGCGGTAGGTTCTGCTGATCTAGATGCGATAAAGCTTGCGTATGAAAGAAGAAATGAAACATCAGATGCAAGCATCTTGGATCTTGAGCAGCTAGAGCAAGTAGCTGGTGGGTTACCAGTACCGTTGCGACGTTTTAAAGAAAAAGAAATAAATGAAGATGAATTATTAACCCGTGTTAGGGAGGCGTATAATAGAAAAAATCCCACAGGTCAATGTGAAGATAATACAAGTTTGTCTATTAGTATTGTGACCCCCTTTATAGATAGTGGAGCTTTACCTGTTGTACCTGTTGATGAGGCTTCATTTTCAGGTTTATATGATCAGGT
>JAZUOT010000020.1:0-26559 GCA_045604805.1 Acutalibacteraceae bacterium
CCCCCCAGCTGCATAGCTACCCAGACCATGTATCAAAGGCTCACTAGAGCTAAATATGAGCAAAAACGATAATACCAATGCTGTTAATTTTAAAGCCAATCTGTTCATAAAAAATTTACCCCCGTTTTTTAGAAAGTTAGAAAGTTAGACTGTTAGAAAGTTGGACTGTTAGAGAGTTAGAATGTTAGAATTTCTATCCTCCAACTTCCAACCTCTAACTTCTAACCTCTATCTTCCAATTTCGTGTCCTTTCTACAAAATGTAACATACAATTGCTCAGTGTCTCCCATTCTACACTAAAATGACAGGTGTGTAAAGGTGGGGGAATATTTTTACTTGAAATGATCTTTAATATTTGATAGCATAACTTAGTATTGTACTGGAAGTAGAATATTGGATGGGGAGAGAATAAGATATGAAGCACATTAAAGTTGTAAATAAAGCTAATTTAAAGAAAAGCTTAGCTAAAGGTGGCTGTGGTGAGTGTCAAGCATCTTGCCAGTCAGCTTGCAAGACTTCATGTACTGTCGCTAATCAAAAATGCGAGAGATAGTTTTGAAATTTTAACTTTTTTAACAGAAAGAGCTGTGCCTTCATTTGAGCACAGCTCTTTCGTGTTGGGCCAAAATGAGGAGAAAAGTGATGTTACATAAGTATAAAATGAACGGATTAAATCTTGTTCTTGATGTGAATTCTGGCGGAGTGTTTGTTTTTGATGACTGTAGCTATGATATGCTAGATTTTTTAGATGATAATTTGACTGAGGAAATGCCAAAGGAGCTTTTAAGAGAGCTTTCAGATAAAGGTTATTCTAATGAAGAAATACGGGAATCGTACTCAGAAATTTATGAACTATATACCAACGGTTCATTGTTTTCAAAGGCTGATGACTATGAGGTCTTAAAAAATATCGACAATAATGTACCTCTAAAAGCTATGTGCCTAAATGTTGCACATGATTGCAATTTAAAATGCGAATATTGTTTTGCAGCTAAAGGAAATTTCGGCGGAGAGCCTATGCTTATGCCTTTTGAAGTAGGTAAATCAGCAATTGATTTCCTTATAGAGAAATCAGGACACAGAAGGAATTTAGAAGTTGACTTTTTCGGTGGAGAACCTCTGCTGAATTTTGAAGTGGTAAAAAAAATAGTTAAGTATGCCAGGAGTCGCGAGAAGGAATTTAATAAGAATTTCAGGTTTACTATAACAACTAATGGACTTTTGCTGACAGATGACAAAATAGAATATATCAATAGCGAGATGTCGAACTGTGTGTTATCTCTAGATGGCAGAAAAGAAGTAAATGACAAATTGCGTATGAGATGTGACGGAAGCGGAAGTTATGATTCCATAGTCCCTAAATTTTTGAAATTAGTTCAAAATAGAAGTAAAGATCGAGATTATTATGTTCGAGGAACATTTACGAAAAATAACTTAGATTTTTCTCAGGATGTACTTCATATGAATTCTCTAGGCTTTGATCAAATATCAGTAGAGCCTGTCGTGTCAGATCCAAAACTAGAATATTCGATAAACGAAGAAGATTTACCTATTATCTGCGATGAATACAAAAATCTAGCGAAAAAAATGTTATCAATGAAACAACAGGGCAGGGGATTTAACTTTTTCCACTTCATGGTAGATCTAGAGCAGGGACCATGTGCGATAAAACGTCTAAGAGGATGCGGATGTGGCAATGAGTATGTGGCAATAACTCCGGAAGGAGATATTTATCCCTGCCATCAGTTTGTCGGTATGGATGAATGGAAAATGGGGAATTTATTACAATCTACATTCGACAAGGAAAAGAAAGAATATTTTTCTAAAGCTAATATATACAACAAAGAAAAGTGCAATGATTGTTGGGCAAAATTTTACTGCAGTGGAGGATGTAATGCTAATAACCTCAGTTATGCAGGAGATGTTTTTAAACCTTTAAAATTGTCATGTGACTTAATGAAGAAACGCTTGGAATGTGCGATTATGATGAAAGCTGCTTGTGCAGATTGATTTTTCATTGACTAGAAAATTTAATATTTAGCTTCCAAATTCTCAGCTGTAGAGCGATAAGTTCCAGCTGGGAATTTTTTTTATTTCAAAAATAGGGAAGCTTTCAACTTTTTTACAGGGATGGAAATATCATGTATAAATATTCATAGGCATTTCACTTGTTTACAGTTTGTGGTTTACATAATTTTTATTAGGTTTACGTAATGCACAACGTATGAATTTATATTTATGCATAAACATTCGTTCAAGGCAGATTTTCCCTTGATTTTCTTGGAGATTTGTATTATATTAGTTCTTGCAGAGGAGATAATTATGGAAACCAAGTATTAAATTTTTATCCTTATCCATAATATTTGGTTGTCATAATTTTCAAAACTAGAGGCAAATATAAGCTTGTCCAGCACTGTAAAAGCTCATATAACTTGTCTTTTTTGCATAGACTTATATATCTTTTGTAGGGATGTGTGAAGTTTATGTTACCGAAAATTATCAAGACGAGTAATTTGAGCACAAAAAAAAGAGCTCCAAAAATCAAAACAAATATACATTTTTCTTCTTGGCTCTTTAGATTGAGAAAAAAGTATTTTAATATTGATTTCTTGAAGCGAAATTTTATTTATATATTTTTTTCTATTTGTCTGTTGTTTGGAATAATTTTTGGGAAAATACTTTGTTCTTTTGAAAATCAGAATTTAATCAAAAACCTAAACCACTTATTTTCTACAAACTATACAACAAGATTGGAACAAGAATTATCAACTACTTTTATATCTTCAACAACGGCATATTTCATACCTGTGCTTTTGACTATTGTTTTTGGTTTGTCTTTTTTTGGAATAATACTTGTACCATTGATAATTTTCATAAGAGGGTTGGGAATAGGGATATCTTCTTCTTACATCTACTCGGCTTATGCCTTCAAAGGAGTTTTATTTAATCTTCTTGTTGTTTTTCCGGGGCTTATTTTCTCAATAATTGCATTATTTTTGGTTAGTAGGGAAGCGATGAATTTTTCCAAAGCTTTGCTTTGCACGCAGATTAAACCACATCCTGCGCCCAGGGCAAAAACTTTTTTCTTGCAGATTTCAAAAGTGTTTATCATTTTAGTAATAGCTTCACTTTTAGATTTGTTTTTATCACATTGTTTTTCTAGTATTTTTATTTTCTGAAAAATTTTCAAAAGAGGGGAGAGATAGTTTTAATTATGACGAACACGAAATTATTAGAATTCAAAGACTATCTCATTAGCAATAAGTCCCTCTCAGAAAATACATTGCAGTCTTATTTGAGAGATATAAAATATTTTTTAGAGTACATACAGTTCAATAATTTACAGGAGTGCAAAAATTTAAGCACTGATGATATCTCTATGTATATGGCCTATTTAGAAGAGACCGGACATTCTAATTCAACCGTAACACGGCATATCTCATCAATCCGCTCTTACTATCAATACATGATAATAAACGGGGAGGCTGAATTTAACCCTGCTAAGGGTATAAAGAGAGTCACTGAAGAAAAGAAAACGCCTAATTATCTAACAGAGCAGGAGATAGAAACATTATTATCACAACCAAAAAGCAATACGCCAAAAGGTTGTAGAGACAAAGCTATGTTAGAATTACTTTATGCTACTGGAATAAAAGTATCTGAACTTATAAATTTGGATATTAACGATATAAATATTAAAGCTGGACTTTTAATATGCAAGGGAAGCAAATCTGTAAGAGTAATTCCTATATACAATAGAGCAATGAAATTTATAAGCTCGTATATTAACAAGAGCAGAAAGGTTTTTGTTTCGGATATAAAGGGACAAGCTTTATTTTTGAACGTGAATGGTAGTAGGCTAACCAGACAAGGATTCTGGAAAATATTAAAGAAATACGCGTCAGAAGCTAATATCGACAAAGATATTAATCCTATAATCTTACGCCATTCTTTTGCTTTACATTTGCTGCAAAATGGAGCGGACTTAAATGATATAAAAGATATGTTGGGCCATGCAGATATTTCGTCTACTCAGGTCTATGCTGATATGCTAAGTCAACGTTTAAAAAATGTATATAACCGTTGTCATCCAATGGCACGTTAAATAAAGCAAAGCCGCGATATTTTTTTATCGCGGCCTATTTTTTTAATCAGCTTTTTTATTTTTTTGGTTAACTTTGGCTAGAGGATTTGAATCAGAAGCCTGTTTTATTTGTTCACTTGAAAGGTGTGTATATATTTCCGTAGTTCCTAGATTTTCATGGCCCAAGACATCTTTTAAAACCCTTATATCTACATTACCATGTTGATACATTAGAGTTGCTGCGGTATGGCGTAATTTGTGAACAGAGTATCCTTGACTAGCCAAGCCAATTTTTTCCAAATATTTATTTACCATGAGCTGAATAGAACGACCGCCTAAACGCTTATTAAGCCTACTTATAAATAAAGCTTTGCGCGCATCGGTATCTTTGAGCTTATCATTTGGGCGTACAGACATATAGTTTTTTATAGCTTCTTGGCAAGCAAAATTAAGATATACTACTCTTTGTTTGCGACCTTTTCCAGTAACAATCATGGTATTATCCGGCCGAATATCTTTATAATTTAGTGAAACTAATTCACTTAAGCGAAGCCCACAATTAAGAAATAAAGTCAATATGCAATAATCTCGCTCATAATTTTCTCCATCAACACTAGCCAAAAGATCTAAACTTTGTTCCAATGTAAGATATTTAGGTAAATTTTTAGGAATTCGAGGAGTTTCTAGATCTTCAATAGGATTCGTATCTAGTTGTTTAGTTGTTTTAGTTAGAAATTTAAAAAACGAACGTAAAGATGTAGTTTTTCTAGCTCTGGTTGCATTATTGTTGTTTCTTTGAGCAACAATATAGTTCATAAATTCAAAAACATCTGTCAAGGTTATAGAAGCAATTAAATTGATATCAACATCATTAATATCAATTTTAGAAAAGTCATAGTCACTTACATAAATATTCTTACGTTTCATTTTTATATATCTAAAAAAAGTTTTTAAATCATTGTAGTATTCACTTATCGTAGATGGAGATTTACCTTTAACTGTTTGTAGGTAACCTAGAAATCTAGCAATAACTTCCGGTGCATCAGTAATAGGATTGAATGGCATACAGCAACATCCTTTTTTGATTATTTGAAAAACACGAAAAGATTTTATGAGGTGATGGACTTGCCTACTTCCCTCAACTTCGCAAAATATTCATTTTGCGAAGTTGTTGCGTTCTGCAACCAAGTGAAAAATATTAGACACTTACAATTTTGGTTGCTATCTTCCCTACAAACATATCATCGTGTTCAACAAAAAGCAAAGTGGGCTGATATTCTAAAATTAGTTTTTCTATTTGTTCCCTTGATAAAATATCTATAAAATTCAGAGGTTCATCCCAAACATACAAGTGTGCTTCTTCGCATAAACTTTTTGCGATCAAAACCTTTTTCTTTTGACCTTCACTGAAATTTTCAATATTTTTTTCAAATTGGACTTTGGCAAAATCTAATTTCCTTAATATAGATTTAAAAAGACTTTCATCAATACCATTATCTTTAGAAAAATCTTTGAGATTCCCTTTTAGCCAGCTAGTATCTTGAGGTACATAAGAAATCTTCAAATTATTAGCCTTAGATAGATTGCCTAAAAAGTTAATATCCTCCCCGATAATAAGCTTTAAAATGCTGCTTTTTCCACAACCGTTTTTACCACGAATACATACTCTATCTCCGTTTTCAATGGAGAAATTTAAATTATCAAAAATTGTTTTCCCATCATATAAGATAGATAAATTTGTAGCAGTAATTATATTATTTTGATAATGTTTAGTCGGATTTATTTTCAGCTCCGGTACAGAATCTATATTTTTAAGTAAAGTGGATTTTTCATCGATCAAACGTTTTTTGTTTGATTCACTATTCTTCGCACGCTGCATCATTTTGGCTGATTTATGACCAATAAATCCCCTATCAGCTTTCAGTCCGGAATCTTTTTTCCCTCCGAATTTTTGAGACTCTATTTTATCTGACCATGCAGCTGAACGCTTTGCCGATTCATTCAATCTACTAATTTCTTTGTTTAGTTTGCTATTTTTAGCTATTTCAAAAGCATCTCGTTTTTCTTTGTTATCTCGCCAGCTTGTGTAATTCCCATTTACCACTTCGATATTGTTACGATTTATCGACAAGATATGATTCACACAAGAATCTAATAGCGTTCTATCATGGGAAACCAGTATGAAGCCTTCCTTAGAATTTAAATATTCAGCTATAACATTTCTAGAACTTATATCTAAATGATTTGTTGGTTCATCTATGAGTAAAAAACTGTTTTCTTTCAGGAATAAAATAGCGAGCAAAACCTTGACCTGTTCGCCGGATGAAAGAGTCTCAAAAGGTCTAAATAATACCTCTTCACTCATTTTAAGTAATGAAATTTCTTTGCAAAGTTTCCAAAATTCATAGTTCGGAAAAATATTTTCGGCTATCTCACAAGAATTCTTACTTTTATCTTCTATCTCAAATGGAAAATATTCGAAATCAACTTGTGCCGTAATATTTCCTTTGTAGTCAAATTTGTTTAGTAAAAGCTTTAGGAAAGTGGTCTTCCCTTTTCCGTTGCGCCCTATCAGTCCTAACTTCCATCTGGTGTCAATAGAAAAAGAAACATCTTCAAAAATATAGTCATAGCTGCCTTCATATGAAAATGTTAAATGTGAAACTGTTATTGCTGACATATAATCTCCCAAGCAATGTAAAGATGGATAATTTTAGCACAAATTAAAACTACACAGCAATCTTGATACCGAACATTATCAAAATTACTGCGTAGCCTTTGGTGGAGACACAGGGACTTGAACCCAGGACCTCACGCATGTGAAGCGTGCGCTCTAACCAGCTGAGCTATGCCTCCGATTATGAATGATTTTGATAATAAAGATACGGTTTCATAGGGTTTCAAAAGGTTTCACTTGGATTTAAAACCACGACAAAGAAAGTAAAACTATGCAGATAAAATCATTTTTTAGCTCGTTTTTCTCTGGCACATTGTGGACAACCTGCACCTTTACTGCGGCTACCGACAACTGCAGCCCATTCGTGTCCACAATCAGGGCATAACCACCAAGCCTTGCAGTCGCTTCCTGGAGTAATCTTTTCCGGTGTCATTTCCCCATTCTTTGTTGGGTGCCACTGTGCAGAAAGTTCTGGGTATTTTTCGGAAAGTGTACCATTTTTCTGAATAGCTCGTTTTCGCTGTGCTTCGGTTCTACGCTTTTTAGCACACTCAGGGCAACCCACACCGCTATTTCTGCTATGAATTTGTGCTTGCCACACATTACCACAAGAAGCACATTTCCACCATGCTTTTTTGCTGCTATTTGGACTAATGGTATGGGGGTCATCTGTGTTCTTTTCGTGATCCCAATCCATTGCCAACTGAGGATTTATTGTAACAAGATCGTTGATTCCAGAAACAACTTTATGTCCCGAACAAATCGGGCATCCTTTTCCTGCAACACGGTTCGCAACTGTTGATTGATATTTATGACCTCGTTCACATATCCACCAAGCTTTATAATCCGATCCCCGTGTAACCATACTGGGGGTAGTTTCTCCGTTTCGGTCTTGGTCCCATTCGCTGCATAATAATGGATGTGTAATGTCAATGCACTCATTGTTGCGAATGTGGTTCAAGTGCTTATTCCTTGCGCGCTTCACTTTACCACAGATAGGACATCCTCTTCCCAACGAACGGTTAGACGGTGTTGCCTGATAACTATGTCCTACGCTACAAATCCACCATACTTTCTTGGTAGATCCGTATGTAATTTCTGTTGGCCGAACAGTTATATTTTTTGTATGTTCCCACTCTGCAGCCAATTCCGGATGTGTTGTTTGTAGGTCATTGAAGCCTGCAAACACTTGCTTATTTGCACAAATAGGGCAACCCATTCCGTGATTCCTATTGTCAACGCTCATTTGCCACTCATGCCCACATTTACCCAACCACCAAACTTTTCTACCGCTTGCAAAGCTTATCTTTTCCGGTGTTACATAACCATTTTTAGTTGGGTGCCAATCAGCAGCAATTTCTGGAGATTTCGTCGCAAGGCTATTCTCTTTTTCGTATTGGATATAAGCCGAAAGGATTAATGGTGTTGCGCTGTCGATATCAATACTATCTACAAATGCTTTATCAGGGACCATGCCAATGCGCAAAATTATCCGTTCAATGACACTTTTTAAGAACGCATAGCCTGCATCATACTTGCAATACACAATATTATCTGTATCAGTATGCCCATGCAACTCTTTTACTTCTTTAATGCGAATGATGCGAATACCTTTACTTCTCAGCAGAGTATCCTTTTTGTTTTCCTTTTCCTCAGAATTCTGATGATAATAATAGCCGTCGTATTCAATACCTATATTATGTTCCGGAAGAAAAATATCAATCTCCGTTTTACCATCGTACAAATAGCGATTCTCAGCCTGTGTGAGTAAGCCCAAATAATAGAAAATCGCTTGTTCCGGAAAGCTCGTTTTCCGTTCTTTATCACAAATGGGACAACCAGTGCCGCGTGATCTATTTGCTATCCTTGCTTGATACTCATGTCCATGATGGCATAGCCACCATATTTTTTCGCGCGTACTACCCGCTGTAAATTGGGTTGGCAATTTATCGCCGTTCTTTGTTGGGTGCCACTCCGCAGCCAACTCAGGATTTGTTGTTGCCAAATCGTTATAGCCTGGCAGAACTTGCTGTCCACAGCATATAGGACAACCACCGCCATTTACAATTGCGTTTACGGTAGCCTGCCACTCATGTCCTTTATCACAAACCCACCATATTTTCTTATTCGAACCCGCGGTTACGTTTTGCGGAGTAATATCCGCATTCCTTTCGTAATTCCATTTATCAAGAATATGCGTATGCGTTGCCGCTAGACAATTTGTCGCGGTTGTTGTTTTGTTAGAGCAGGCAGGACAACCTGATTTTCGAACTGTACGATGATAAACTTTGGTTGCCCATGTGTGATCACAAATCTTACATTTCCACCATATTCTGCGATGAGATTGGTAGGATACTTCGCTGGGGGATACATCATTCTGCGAATAATCCCATTCTTCAATTAACTCCGGAAAATGATCCGCAAAAGAGCCATTTTCCTCAATGTGTTTTTGGACCTTCGCCCAACCTTGCTCTACTTTTGCGCATATAGGACAACCCGTTCCGCGAACACGATTGGCCACCGAGGTTTGCCATTCATTACCACATTTTTTGCATTGCCACCAAACACGTTTGTTGGATCCATACGTAATTTGCGTAGGTAGTAGATTGTCGTTCTTTGTAGGATGCCACTCTTTTGCTACATTGGGTGCTTTTGATGCTAAATCATTGAATCCAAAAAGAACCTTCCTGCCGGCACAAATAGGGCAACCTTGGCCGCGGCTACGATTATTGGGCGTTGCTTCCCATTCGTGCCCTTTGTCGCAAATCCACCAGATTTTTTTGATTGATCCGAATGTGATTCCATTTGGTTCAATTCCAAGTTCTCTATTTTTCTTCCAATCCCATTCAGCCATAAGTTGAGCATTATCGCTCACATATCGTTTTTCTTTCTTTTCAGCCACAATACTCACCTCATTTCGCTGATAAAAACCTTATGCAACTAACTCAAATAAATAAGTTTCATTGCGATTAATGTAAAGATGCGTAATTTTAGCATAAATTAAAGCTACACAGCAATCTTGATATAGTCCATTATCAAAATTACTGTGTAGCTTTTGGTGGAGACACAGGGACTTGAACCCGGGACCTCACGCATGTGAAGCGTGTGCTCTAACCAGCTGAGCTATGCCTCCGATCATGGTGCGGATAACAGGAGTTGAACCTGCAAGAAGTTACCTTCACATGGACCTGAACCATGCGCGTCTGCCAATTCCGCCATATCCGCAGATTTTACAAATAAAACCGCATAGCCATGAAGCTGCGGTTTTATTTGTGGTACCCCATCGGGGATTTGAACCCCGGACACCTTGATTAAAAGTCAAGTGCTCTGCCAACTGAGCTAATGGAGCATAAGTATTTAGAAAATGATGGCTGGGATGGTTGGATTCGAACCAACGAGTGACGGAGTCAAAGTCCGTTGCCTTACCGCTTGGCTACACCCCACTATATGCGATTCAACATCATGGGGTGGAAGGTGGGATTCGAACCCACGGTCTCCAGTGCCACAAACTGGCGCTTTAACCAACTAAGCCACATCCACCACATAAACTGGCGCGCCAAAAGGGATTCGAACCCCTGGCCTACTGCTTAGAAGGCAGTTGCTCTATCCTGCTGAGCTATTGGCGCAAACAGACTAGCTGGAGCGAGTGAAGGGAATCGAACCCTCACAACCAGCTTGGAAGGCTGGTGTTCTACCATTGAACTACACTCGCAGCAACAGTCAAAATTCTAACATGCTCAGGAACATTTGTCAACACAATTTTTTTTTTACGGAATCAGTATATAACATTATCGGACCTAGAAGAGTAATATTTAAATAGCTCTAAGCACTTCTCTTTTTCGTTTGTAGTGATATTTAAGCGTTTAACTTTACCAAGAACAACATCATAAAATTCATTATCTTTGAATCCAATATTTTTGCTTTCCTCTCTACTACAACCATAATATACGTTGCTGATATTAGCCCATAATATAGCCCCCAAACACATGGGACATGGTTCAGCCGTAGTGTATATGGAACAACCACTCAAATCGTAAGTACCCAAATTTTGACAAGCATTTTTGATTGCCATAATTTCTCCGTGTTGAGTGGGATCATTATCTTTTAAAACACAATTATGCCCTTTTCCAACTATTTTGTCGTCTTTGACAATAACAGCACCGAAGGGCCCACCATGAGAATTATTAACGCCATCATAAGCTTCGTTAATTGCAATTTCCATAAAATTTTCACTCACAAAACACCATTTCCAATCATCTAAATATTTTTTACAGAAGACAGAGGTAATCTATCGTAAATTTCAAACTTATGATCTCTCATCCACATTTGTGTAGTCATGCGAACAGAATACCCTTGCCCAGGTTTTACTGGCCAATTAACAGAACTTGCTTGTGGAATACCGTAAACAGACAATAATGTACTTATTATCCCTGCGTGAGTTACCAGTGCACAATCGTGCAAACCGGCTTCGATAATTCCGTCCAAAATCGACGAAAAAGTGTTTACAATACGCGAATGAAAATCAAACGCGTTTTCACCATTAGGAGGACAAGCACCTTTCTCGCCTCTTATCCATGCAGCAAAAACTTTATCATCTTTGAGTTCGCTAGCAGTTTTACCTTCCCATTCACCAAAATCGTACTCGCTTAATTTTGCAATGACCACCGGTTTAAAGTCAGTATATATCATATTGGCAGTTTGTATACACCTACAGCTAGGACTAACATAAACCGCATCGATATTAGGAAAACAACTTGAATTTTTTAGTTTTGATATTTCTTCGCGCCCTTGTTGGCTCAACGGATAATCGGTTTTACCAACATAAGCACCTGTTTCATTCGCTTTGGTCATACCGTGTCGTATGAAATGAATTCTATAAAGTCTCATAGTCCGAAGGCTAACCCCACCTCTATCACATTTTGAATTAGCAATAAGAAAAATTATATATTATCTGAATACACATTACAATTATAATGCCTGATAAGTAAAGGTTACAAATTTATCATAAATTTGTATATGTAGATTTGCATGTGATAGACTTTTTAAGTGTTAATAAGTTAGTAGTGTGGGGTGTTTTTTATGTCAGGACATTCAAAATGGAGCACAATAAAACGCAAGAAAGAAAAAACGGATAATGCTCGTGCAAAAATTTTCACAAAAATAGGCAGAGAACTTGCTGTCGCGGTGAAAGAAGGCGGAGCGGATCCAGATAATAATTCTAAACTACGCGATTGCATTGCAAAAGCCAAAGCCAGTAATGTTCCAAATGACAATATAGAAAGGATAATAAAAAAAGCTGCAGGAAACGCTGATAGCACTAAGTATGAAGCAATATCTTACGAAGGGTATGGACCTGGAGGAATTGCTGTTATAGTAGAAACGCTTACAGATAACCGCAATCGAACGGCAGCAGATATAAGGCACTATTTCGATAAATATGGTGGAAATATGGGGACTCCAGGATGTGTTTCCTTTTTGTTTGAGAAAAAAGGTGTCTTGATAACAGATGGTGAAGAGATCGACGAAGACAAACTTATGGAAGATGCTTTGGAAGCTGGGGCTACTGATTTTGTGAATTCTGAAAACGAATATGTGATTTACACTGAGCCTCAAGATTTGGGTAACGTTAATGAATATCTTAGCAGTAAAAACTATAAATTTGTTGTTAGTGAAGTTGAGCAAATAGCGTCGACTCAAAACCAAATAACCGATGAGCAGACGAAAGAAAAAATGGAAAAACTTTTAGATTTATTGTTGGATAATGATGATGTGCAGAATGTGTGGCACAACTGGGATATGTAAAATTTAATTTTCTCTTTGAGGAGATTAACTTATGATCAATTTAGAAAATTTATGCATGGCCTGTATGCAAGATACCGAAGGTTATGATATTTGTCCTAACTGTGGCATGGACAACACTTTGCCATCTGAGGATATACAGCCACCAATAGCCCTCAAGCTTAGAACTCAACTGCAAGGTAGATATATTATCGGAAAGGCTACAGAACTTAATAGTGAATATACAAGCTATATGGGATACGACACTGTTTCTGAGATTGCAGTAGTTATCCGAGAATTTATGCCGGCAAATCTGTGTACAAGAGCAAATGATGATGTTAACATTGTTGTTAATACTAGCGCTATGGATACATTTAATGTGCTAAAAAATAAATATCTTAATTTTAATAGAAAACTTGCTTCTATGAGAAGTATATCTTCAATTTTTCCCATATTTGATATATTTCAAGAAAATAATACTGCTTATGTTGTATCCGAATTCATAGATAGCATTGATCTGAATGAATACATTGAGCGTAGTGGTGGTTGTATAGATTGGAATAGCGCCCAGACTTTATTTATGCCTTTACTTTCCTCTCTTAGCAGATTATGTGAGCATGGTATCCACCATTATGGAATTAATCCCCAAAACTTAGTTATATCAAAAACAGGAAAAATGTTCCTCAGAGGTTTTTCCTTAAGCGAAATCAGAAAAGTGGGCTCACCATTAAAGGCACAATTATTTCATGGCTACACTGCTCCGGAACAATATGCTGCTAGTGAACATTTAGACGAATCAAGTGATATATATGGATTCGTATCATCGCTTTTTTTTGCTCTTACAGGTCAAATACCTAGAGATGCTAGAAAAAGAAAAAGTGACGGCAAATTTATAGTTTCTACGGAGGTAATAAGAAATATTCCTCCGCATGTCATTACTGCAATAGCAAATGGAATGCAAATTGACAGAAGAATAAGAACAAGAAAGTTCGAACATTTGAGAGCAGAGCTTTCACTTTCCCCTACTGTTAATTTAAATCCCTATCATTTAGAAGAAGAACGATATGGAAAAAACAAGAATCATTCAGATTCATTTGTTGAGAAAAAAACTAAACTTTCACTGCCGCTGACAATTTTATTACTCGTCTTAGTTGCATTTTTGGCATTTTCTGTCGCATATCTAGTATTCACATCTAACTCTAGTAACAAACAATCAGATGAACCGCTTATTTCATCGTCTTCGTCGGTAGTTTCAAGAAGTATCGCCAATGAAGTTGATGTTCCTAATCTTGTGGGCAGCAAGTTTGAACAATCTAAAAGTTATGGTGAAGCTCAAGGAAATTATCAGGTTAAATTATCTTCGGAAGACTTTAGTGATACTGTCCCAGAAGGTTCCATTATTTCCCAAACACCAGAGTATATAGTCGGTAAAAAGATAACCAAAGGTTCGGTTATAGCCGTAGTTGTAAGTAAAGGGCCGAATAAACGTACATTACCTTCTGTTGCTGGGAAATCTTTAGCAGATGCTTCTGCTGAGCTTACTAAAAATGGATTTATTCCACAGAAATCTTCAGAAGAATACAGTACCTCATATGAAGAAGGTATTGTTATAGACTATGAAATATACAAGGCTGGACAAAGTTTAGAGTACGGTAGCACAGTTAATATTATTGTAAGTAAGGGCAATACAAAAACTCCTTCAACCTTTTCAGCATCTGAATGAAATGCCTCAAAATTTTATCAAAATAGGGGGGATATAATAATATAAAAAGCTCGATATCGTAGTAGGGATCTGTTTTTTGATATAATAAGCAGATCCTTTTTTATTTGATAGCAAATTTGTGATATTTCTTCACTTTTATTGACTTTTCATATGATATTAAGTACAATGAGCTGCATATAGTGAGTTTTTCAGCTTATTTGTAGTAATTTTTGACAAAAAACAGGTGACATGAGTTTATGAAGATTGCGTGGTTTTGTATTCCAGCACATGGACATACCAATCCTACTCTTGCGGTAGTAAAAGAACTTGTATCCGCTGGACATGAAGTATTTTATTTTTCATTTGATATATTTCGCGATAAGATTGAGCAAACAGGTGCTAAATTTATCGGATGTGATGGGTATGATTTTGAAATGGAAGACAAAGAAAATGCAGACCGTGTAGGAAAAGATAAAGTCTTTGCAACTGAACTTTTAGTATCTTCTACACTTGCACTTGATGATATGACTACAGCAAAAATTTCTGAGATAAAACCTGATATAATTGTGTCTGATTCTGTAGCTTTTTGGGGTAAATTAGTAGCAATGAAGCACAGTATACCTTATGTTTCATCGACCACAACATTTGCATTTAACCGTTACTCAGCAAAATACATGAAGGAAAAGCCATGGGATATTGCAAAGATGCTTTTTGCTATGCCACGAATCAACAAACAGTTAAAGCGTCTGAGAGAAAAGGGATATCCGGTTAAGGGATTACTGGATATAGTGCAAAATGATAATAACACCAACACCATTGTTTACACCTCAAAGTACTTTCAACCTTGCTCTGATACATTTTCTGATAAATATCATTTTATAGGGCCATCAATCCGCCCTATTGAGAATCCCTTTATTAAAACAGCCGAAAAAACAGTATATATTTCTATAGGAACTATAAATAAAAATAAGGAATTCTTAAAAAATTGCATTCATGCTTTGGGCAGCACAGATTGGCAGGTAGTTGTCTCTATGGGAGCTAATACTGAACATTTTGACAATTTACCTGAAAACATCCAGATCTATGAATCTGTCGATCAAATGGCAGTGCTATCCATTGCAGATGCATTCATCACTCACTGTGGTATGAATTCTGTCTCTGAAGCGTTATATTTTAGGGTTCCGTTGGTGTTATTTCCACAAACTCGAGAGCAAGGCGCTGTAGCAAAAAGAACAGAAGAACTTGGTGCAGGTATTCGTTTGAAAACTATTTCAGAAAAAGACATTTTTCAGTCACTTAAAAGCGCTTTATACGAACCAAGTTACAAAGAAAACGCAATAAAAATATCTGAAAGTTTCCATTCTTGTGGTGGCGCAGCAGAAGCTAGAGAATTTTTAGAAAAAATCCATAGGCAGAATGCAAGCCAAGCGTAAAAATTATAAAGCCTTTCTCAAAATAGCCCCGGGTTTAACTTCCCTATCAATAGGTATGAATAGTTTTTGCATAGCGTGTGGTGTAGATTCTACAGCATCTCCGTGCTCGTCAAAAATCTCATTTACTCTGAAATTAAACGGTTTTGAACATGGTTCCAATATTTCTATTTCATCTCCTCGAAAGAATTTATTCCTTTGAGATATCTGCATTATGCCATTATTGTAGGTTTCACAGACCGCGACAACTTCATATTGTCGAACATAGCCGCCGTTATCATATACCTGACCGGGCTCGTGGCCAAAATAAAATCCTGTGCTATATTCTCTATGGCTTATTTTATAAACTTCATCTCTTATCCACTCATCAAGCACAAAGTTTTCACCCATGGAATAATAGTTATCCAGAGCGTGTCTATATGCGTTGGTAACAACAGCTACATAATATGCAGATTTAACTCTGCCTTCTATTTTGAGGCTGTTCACTCCTGCCTTAATTAACTCTGGAATATGTTCTATCATGCATAGATCTTTTGAATTGAAAAAGTAAGTTCCTTCATCATTTTCTGTGATTGGAAAATACTCACCTGCCCTTTTCTCTTCGACTAAATGATACTTCCATCTGCAAGGTTGAGAACAATTCCCTCTGTTTGCATCTCTGTTGTTAAGATAACTTGATATCAAACATCTCCCAGAAAAGGAAACACACATAGAACCATGAACAAAAGCTTCAATTTCTAAGTCCGGACTAGTTTTTGCTCTTATTTCAGATATTTCCTCTAGAGATAGTTCTCTAGCCAAAACTATTCTTTTAGCGCCCATATTATACAGCGTTCTAGCGGTGAGATAATTGACAACTCCAGTTTGTGTCGAAATATGTATATCGACATTAGGAGCAACTTTTTTAGCTAGTTCTAAAACTCCAACATCTGCAATTATAAAAGCATCTATACCAAGCTGGCTTGCGCTAGATAAAAAATCTGGCAAACTTTTAATTTCATTGTTTCTCGATAAAGTATTACAAGTAAGGTATACTTTCTTCCCTTTGCTATGACAAAGCTTAATAGCTGCCTCTAATTCGTCCATGCTAAAGTTTGAAGGAGCGGTTCTCATTCCAAATTCTTTACCCGCCAAATACACAGCATCTGCACCAAAATCAATGGCAGAATTTAATCTTTCCATGTCACCTGCCGGTGATAGAATTTCTACTCTGGCTGTATTTTTTTGTAAATCCAAAACTTTTCCACTCCTACAAACAATCATAAAAAACAAAAAATAAAGGCAGCACCAGACTGTTGATGTTACCTAAAAATTATATAATTAAAATTGGCCTAAAATTATTGCAAAAGACGAAGCTGCGATAAGTACTGCACAAACTATAGCAATAATTCTAACTGTTAAAGTTCTTTTATCTGTCTTATGTTTTTTGCTATTGTAACTTTTATTCACTAAAGTTCACTCCATTCTTAATTGACCTACATTAATCTATAAATTTATAATACAGATTACTATTTCTTATTTCAAGGAGCTTATTATGAAAAATGGTCTCATTCACGTTTACTGTGGAGACGGTAAAGGAAAAACTACAGCAGCTATTGGTTTAGCGGTGAGAGCAGCTGGTAGAAACTTCAAAGTTTTATTCGCACAATTTTTAAAGGGAAATAAGTCTGGTGAGAGAGTTAGTCTCTCCAAACTAGAAAACATAAATTTAACGAAAACTCCTGAACACATTAAATTTTATGTAGATATGAATTACCATGAAAAAGAACATGCTAAAAATAATATGGAAAAAATATTTTCCGAAGCAATCTCATTATCAAACGACTACGATTTACTTATATTAGATGAAGTTTTAGGCTTAGTAGAATGCAATTTCTTAGACATAGATACACTCGTAGATTTTTTAAAAAACAGACCAAAAAATTTAGAAGTAGTTTTAACAGGTAGAAAATTGCCAGATGAAATTAAAGAATTAGCGGATTATGTGACTAATTTTGAGAAAATAAAACACCCTTATGATAAAGGCCATTTAGCAAGGGAAGGAATAGAATTTTAAAATTTTTGTCACCCTATGTATAAAGATGTTTTTTATAGTACTATTTTTTGTTTTTTTGTACAGTCTATTATATAATGTGATATGATTGCAAAAATTTAAGAGGTGTTTCAATGGCTAGTGATTTGCAATTTGCTTCTTTTGATATATGGGGTATGAGCTGTGCTTCTTGCGCTGCACATATAAAAAATAGTCTTGATAAAATAGATGGTGTGTATGATGTCACCGTAAATCAACTCTCTAGTAGTATGAATTTAATCTTTGATAAAACTCTCATTAGTACAAGAGCAATCGAAGATGTAGTTAACAAGTCTGGTTATACTGCCAAGCTTAAAACTAACAGCCACAAAATTGTTTCCCATAACAAGCAAGCTGCTAATTTACTCAAAAGATTCCTTTTATCCCTCTTATTCACCTTGCCTCTTATGTATGTTTCTATGGGTCATATGTTAGGTCTACCTCTTCCCTATTTTGCAAATCCTCATGTTCATCCTCTAGCTTTTATTTTGTTGCAATTTGTATTTTGTTTGCCTGTTGTTATTATTAATTTTAAAATTTTTTCTAATGGTTTTAATGCTCTATTTCGTTTTGTTCCGAATATGAATTCGTTAATAGCAATCGGTTCGGGTTCGTCCTTTGCATATTCTTGTTATATTCTTTTCAAAATATGCACAGGACAAATTGAGTCAGCTGTAAATGCTGCAATGAACATACATTTTGAATCTTCAGCTATGATACTTACGCTTGTTGTTTTAGGTAAATTTCTAGAAGCTACAGCAAAAAAGCGTACCAATTCTGCAATAAGTGAATTGCTGAAATTAACACCCTCAACTGCGATAATAGAAAAAAATGGAACTTATAAGAAAGTCCCTGTCTCTACGATAAAACAAGGAGATATAGTGTTAATCCGTCCAGGAGCAACAATACCCGTCGATGGTTTAGTAATAAGCGGATCATCCTTTGTCGACGAATCAGCTATAACCGGCGAAAGCATTCCAAAAGGAAAAAGTGCCGGTGACAAAGTAATAAGCGGTTGTGTTAATACTTCGGGGAGTTTTAAATTTAGAGCTGAAAATGTAGGTAAAGAGACTACTCTGGCAAAAATAATAGATTTAGTTGAAAAAGCAGCCGAATCTAAAGCTCCCATAGCCAAAATTGCAGATAAAGTAAGTTATATGTTTGTTCCGATTGTTATTCTTATCGCTGTCATCTGTTTTTTGGTGTGGTACTTTTTAGGCTACACATTAGAATTTTCCTTGTCACTTGCTATTTCTGTTTTAGTAATATCTTGTCCTTGTGCTTTAGGTCTTGCTACTCCTACAGCGATAATGGTTGCTATGGGAAAAGGTGCTCAAAATTCCATACTAATAAAAGACGCCGAAGCTTTGGAAAATTTACACAATATTGACTGCGTTATGCTGGACAAAACAGGCACTATAACCTACGGTACTCCACAAGTAAATCAAATAAAATGTTCTATGAATAAAGCAAAATTTATATCGCTTGCAGCATCTATGGAAGCTTTTTCTGAGCACCCATTAGCGAAAGCTATTGTTGATTTTGCAAAGGCTAAAAATATAAAAATGTTAGCTATCAGTAAATTCCAATCCTATGCCGGGAAAGGTATAAGCTGTGTAGTTAGTGGGAGATTATGTTTTGCTGGCAATATGAAACTTTTTGAAGAGAAAAACAAAGAAAAGGCCGCAATAGCTAAAAAATATACCGAAAAACATATGAAATCCAATGAGACAATATTATATTTTTTTGATGAGAAAAATTTTTTTGGACTAATAACAGTTGTAGATAAAGTTAAACCTAACAGCAGAGAGGCAATAAGCCTACTGAAAAAAATGAAAATATCCCCTGTTATGCTTACAGGGGACACGAAAAATACAGCTATGGCGATAGCTAAGTATACCGGGATAAATGAATTTTTCTGTGAGCTTTTGCCTCAAGATAAAGAATCTAAAATTAATTTGATGAAGCAAAAAGGTCGTAAAGTCGCTATGGTTGGGGACGGAATAAACGACGCACCTGCTTTAGCTTCTAGTCATATTGGGATAGCTGTTTCTTCTGGAACTGATATAGCAGTATCTTCTGCTGATATCGTCCTAACTAATAATAATTTAATGAGTTTAGTTTCAGCTATACGTTTGAGCAAATCTACAATTAAAAACATAAAACAAAATCTATTCTGGGCTTTATTATATAATTCTTTAGGTATCCCATTAGCTGCTGGAGTCTTTTATGTTCCTTTGGGAATAGTACTAAATCCAATGTTTGCAGCTATCGCTATGAGTTTAAGTTCTGTTTGCGTTGTGTGTAATGCTCTAAGGCTTAAAAGGTTAAATTTGAAAAACAAATAAATCAAACTAATTAATTAATTTGACTCCATAGGAGGTGTAAAAAACATGTTAAAACAAGTGAAAATATACGGTATAAACAGCGGAACTACTGCAAATAAAATAATAGAAGCTATAGATAATATAGACGGTGTACGGCGTGTTTTAATTGAAATGAAGCATGGTATTGTCTATATCCATTGTGATAAAGAAATAGACGACAATATAATAGCAGCCGAAATATGTTTTGCTGGTTTTGATATTATGTAGATTTTTTTGTCAAAATTATATCTATATCTGTATCACAGACATTTTTTATGACTACGTCGCCGATATTAGCATTTGGCGACACTTTTGTATGTTTTATTTCATATAAGCAGGCATTTATTAGTTTTTTATCTATCGCTTTGCTGGTCTTCACACAAGCAGGCCTTTTTTTATCTTTTACCGCTATAGGTGATGTTATCATTCGCTTGGGGGCTACTACTTCTTCCCTTGCGTACTTTTCCCCCACTTTGCAACTATTACCACTTATAGATATAATTTCTGCATTTTCAAGCTTTACAGTTATCTGACAGCCCAAAGGGCAACCTATACACACCAGTTCTCTTTCCATCAAATTCAAGCCTCGATTCTAAACTCTAATGTTTCTTCTTTTAAATTTTTTAAAACTTTTGAGTCTAAGTTTACTGAAACCATTTCACCAGGAACAAGTACTTTTTTCTTTTTCTTCAAAACATTTTTGTTTCCTACATAAGCACAAACAACAGCATCTCTGTATATTGTATTAGGCCGGAACATTACAGTAATTTCTGTTTTGTTTGTGTCTAAATTTATATATTGAGGTACTATAGCGCTGATACCTTCTCCGCTTTTAATTGCCATTTTTTTATAACTAGTTGACAAATTTTCCTTTACATATAATGCTGCATTCTTTCCAGCTTCGTATGCCTCCTCAGACACATAGTCAACTAAGTCATGAACGTGCAAAACATTTCCGCAGGCAAATATTCCTTCAACAGATGTTTGTAAGGTCTCATCGACATATGCACCATTAGTACCTGAATAAAGGTCTATATTTGCTGAACGTGTTAGTTCATTTTCTGGTATCAACCCTACAGATAAAAGCAAAGTATCGCAGTCAATTTTTTTCTCGGTTCCTTTTATGGGAATCTTAGTTGCAGGGTCTACCTCAGAAATTACAACAGCACTGACTCTCTCCTTGCCTTGTATATCTACAACCGTGTGGTTTAACAGCAAAGGAATATTAAAATCATCCAAACACTGAACTATATTTCTTTTTAAACCTGATGAATACGGCATAATCTCAACACAAGCTAAAACTTCAGCTCCCATAAAAGTCATACGCCTAGCAGTTATGAGACCTATATCGCCAGATCCCAATATGACAATCTTTTTGCCGGGTAATAATCCATCAATATTAACAAATTTTTGTGCTGTACCTGCGGTATATATACCAGCACCCCTAAATCCCGGTATACCTATGGCTCCACGGGGCCTTTCTCTACATCCCATTGCGAGTATTATGCTTTTTGCTTGTATTTTTCGTATGCCATTTTTTGGGCCAACTGCAGTGATAATTTTATCCGTACTTATGTCTAAAACTGTAGTTTCGCACTGATATGGTATATTGTATTCTAAAACTTTTTCTATAAATTTTTGAGCATATTCTGGACCGGTTAGTTCTTCTTTGAACATATGAAGGCCAAAACCATTGTGTATGCATTGATTTAATATACCGCCTAAATTTTTTTCACGCTCTAATATTAAGATATCTTCACAGCCATTTTCATGTGCAGCAATAGCTGCTGCCAAACCAGCAGAACCACCACCGATTATAACTATCTGAGTATCAGTCATCGTTTCTACCCTCCTGCCCAAAAAGAAATTCTTTTACTATTTTAGAATCTCCTCCACATTTCGTTATTTCTAAAGGTGATATATTTAACTCTTCACTTAATATTTCTAAAACCCTCGGCAAACAAAAACCCGATTGACATCTACCCATTCCAGCTCTTGTTCGTCTTTTTATACCATCTATACTTCTAGCCCCAACTGGACGTCTTATAGCATCTCGTATCTCAGCTTCAGTAACATTTTCGCAACGACAAACTATTTTTGCATAATCAGGATTATCTGCTATGGCTTTTTGTTTTTCTCCAAAAGTCATATTGCGGAATTTAGGTATAGCTTTTCTTATGGGGTTAAAATTAATATTTTCCTTTGCTTGTAGCTTATTTGCTATCATTTTAGATAAATATTCTGCAATGGCTGGTGAAGCTGTAAGCCCTGGTGATTCTATTCCAGCAGCATTAAAAAATAAAGGAGCATCCTCTGCTTCTCCTATAATAAAATCGTCTGTACTAGGATGAGCACGAACTCCAGAAAAAGCTGTTATAAAATTACGTGTAGGTATATTTTCCCAGCTTATCTTCGCTAGTTTTAAAACATTGTCCAAGCCTTCTCTAGTGGTTCTAATATCACTTTTTTCTTGTATATCTTCTGCTGTGGGACCGAGCAATATGGTCCCATCTACAGTAGGTGCAACCAAAACCCCCTTGCCCATTTTGCTAGGGATTTGAAATATTGTACTTTTAAACTCTCCTGCAAAAGATTTATCGAGCAAATAGTATTGTCCTCTTCTGGGAATAATTTCAAATTTATTCTTTGATACCATGTTATTTATTTTATCTGAATTAATTCCCGCAGCATTGACTACAGCTTCAGCCTTAAAATTCATTTTATTAGTCTTTATTTCCCAGTAGCTCTCACGGTAAGTTATATCATTAACTTCAGTATTACGGTAAAATTCTACGCCATTATTAGCAGCATTTTCTGCAAAAGCTTGTGCAAGTTCATAAGGGCATACAATACCAGCTGTAGGAGCAAACAGAGCATAACAGGCTTTTTGAGAAATATTTGGTTCTAAACTTAAAATTTTATCACGTTTTATTATCTCTAAACCTTCTACTCCGTTTTGCTTACCACGTTCTTTTAACTCTTCAAGTACAGGTTTACCCTCTTCAGAAAATGAAACTACCATTGACGAATTCCTAATAAAAGGAATGTCCAATTCTTTTGAAATTCTATCAAACATCTTATTACCCAGAACATTAAATTTAGCTTTTAGAGTTCCGGGTTTTGCATCATATCCTGCATGGACTATAGCTGTATTTGCTTTTGTCTGACCATTGCATATATCTTCACTCTTCTCTAACAGCGCTATATTTAAATTATAACGAGAAAGCTCTCTGGCTATAGAACAAGCAATTACTCCACCGCCTATCACCAAAACGTCAAACATCAACGATCACTTC
The DNA here is from genome assembly GCA_045604805.1 of Acutalibacteraceae bacterium. Classification (GTDB taxonomy): domain Bacteria; phylum Bacillota; class Clostridia; order Oscillospirales; family Acutalibacteraceae; genus JAZUOT01. The sequence goes on from JAZUOT010000020.1 coordinate 23,405, forward strand.
TTTCCGTTAGAGTTTTTCTTTGTCAAATAGATAATATTTCACTAATTTACTTATATATCAAAAAATAAGCCATAAGCTTAAAATTTATAACTACGCTTATGGCTTTCTAAGATTATAAACTATTCCACATTTAATATTATTCTGTCATTCTCGCAAGTAACAGCTATATTACTTATATGTTCTGCTTGTTTTTCTATAAGTATCGAAGCAATTTTATCTTCTACTTCTTTTCTTATAGCGTTTCTCAAATCTCTGGCACCGCTATTTCTGTCTATAGAATTTTCAGCAAACCATTCTCTTGCTTTTATGTCAAAGCTAAATTTTATTCCTTTTTCAGCCAAAGTACTAATATACTCTTCCAACATAAGTCTTGCGATATCTACGAAATTTTCTTTATTTAATTGTTTGAAAACTATTATTTCGTCAACACGGCTCAAAAATTCTGGCCTTAAAAACTCTGACAAGGCTTTTAGAACTTTTTCCTTTGACATATCACTTTCGCTCTTGGCAAAGCCTAAAGATCCACCTTTTTTCATGCTGCCAGCATTTGATGTCATAACTATAACAGTATTTTCAAAATTCACCTTTCTACCATGAGAATCTGTTATACGCCCTTCATCTAATATTTGAAGCAAAATATTTAACACATCAGGATGTGCTTTTTCAATTTCATCGAATAATAGCACAGAATAAGGGCGACGTCTTACTTTTTCTGTTATTTGGCCACTTTCATCATAGCCCACATATCCAGGAGGAGAGCCTATTATACGTGATACGGAATGCTTCTCCATAAACTCAGACATATCAAGTCGTATCAAAGTTTCTGGGGAATCAAATAATTCTTGAGATAAAACTTTAACAAGTTCTGTTTTACCTACACCAGTAGGACCTACAAATATAAATGATGCCGGCCGTCTTCTTGGACTTATCTGAATTCTGTTACGCCTTATCGCAGCCGAAACAGCTTCAACAGCTTCATCTTGACCTATTATTTTCCCTTTTAGCTTATCTTCTATGCAGGCAAGTTTTTTAAGCTCATTATCTTCAACTCTGGCGGCCGGTATACCAGTCCAAAGCTCTATAACATGAGCTAAGTCTTTCTCTTCTACAGGAGCACCTACTGCTTTTGGGGAAAGTTCTTTTATTTTTTCATTCAGCTGAGCTATCTCAACTCTTAGTTCCGCGAGTCTCTGATAATTTATTTCTTCTGAATTTTCGACCTCATCCCGTTCTTGCTTTAAATTATCCCATTCTTCAAAGAGCGTATCATACTCTTCAAGGTCTGCATTGCGCAAAACAGCACAAGCACATGATTCATCAAGAAGATCTATCGCTTTGTCAGGTAAAAATCTATCTGTTATATATCTTTCAGAAAGCTTTACAGCCTTAACAACAATATCTTCAGAAACCTTTACTCTATGATAATCTTCATAATAATCCTTTATTCCAGAAAGAACCTCGATAGTATCTTGAATAGACGGTTCTGTAACAGTTACAGGCTGAAAGCGTCTCTCAAGTGCCGAATCCTTTTCTATATATTTGCGGTATTCATTGAAAGTAGTAGCACCTATTACCTGTATTTCTCCCCTAGAAAGTGCAGGCTTTAATATATTTGCAGCGTTCATGCTACCTTCTGCATCTCCGGTACCAACTAAATTATGAACTTCATCTATAAACAAAATAATATTCCCAGATGCCTTTATTTCATCGATAAGTCCTTTTATACGACTCTCAAATTGTCCTCTAAACTGTGTGCCAGCTACAAGCGCAGTTAAATCTAAAAGCTGTACTTCTTTATCTTTTAAACGCTTTGGAACATTCCCCTGAGCTATTCGTATAGCGAGTCCCTCTGCTATAGCTGTTTTACCTACACCAGGTTCACCTATGAGACAAGGATTATTTTTTGTTCTGCGGCTCAAAATTTGTACTGTTCTACTGATTTCTCTATCTCTGCCTATTATACGGTCTAATTCACCACTGGCAGCACGTCTTGTAAGATTATAGCAATACATGTCTATATGTTTGCGCTTGGATTTTTTCTGTTTCTTATCATCTTTTTGTTCTTTTGTATCTTTTGTTGCTTTTTCCTTATCACTAGTGTTGTTATTCTCAGATGATTGGTTTGTACTATTAGTCAGACCATTAGACAAGGTATCGCTTGATAGAGGTAGTTTTGATAACAAATTCTGCAAAAAAGGCAAAGTCGATGCGCCTCCCGGTAAAAACCCATCTTCTTTATCGGTGTTAAATTGAGAGTCTTCATCATGTTCCATCAAACCATCAAATTGTTCTTGCATCATTTCCAGCTGTTCGTCATCTATTCCCATTTTATCCATAAAGCTTTCTACAGGTTTTATGCCTAATTCTTTTGCACAAGTCAGACAATAACCTATTGGCTTTATATCTTTACGGTCTGCTGTGACAAAAACAACTGCTGGTCTTTCTTTACACTTACTACAAAGCATAGTTTGAAATCTCCTTACAAGTCTTATATATGAAGTACATTACCTATATATTAACCCATACGTACAAAGGTAAAATCTATCCTAAAAAAACATTTGCAATTTGCAAATTATACTTCTAATATTCTCTAGCAGAACCATTATAACACCACTCACATAAAAAATCACTGTAGAAAGTTTACCATCACGCCAAACTCAAGAAAGCTCATCCCTGCTTGGCGCAGTTTCGAGAGTTATTTTTAGAATAGCCACACACAACCATCAATTTTTTAGTCTTATCTACTGCCTTTCTTTTATTAAGTGGAGTTTTTTTATTTATATAGCACCAAGGTCCCCTTTATGCAGTGATTACCGAGCTTTTCCTGCTTGGGAATATTTTTTCCCAAGGAAATACTCTAAATAGATTTTTGTATGTTCCTCGTCTTGGGATGTAGTGGCGAAGCATAGCAATAGGATATAATACCAGAGACACGGGAACAAGCAAAGCATACTGCAAAGCCACACCCACCTTTTCAAGCGGTGTCCTGCTACGGTATGAGAGGTCCCAAACACCCTCTTCAACAATGTCATTGGCGCAATCCCAAGCGTCAGCTACGCTAGCAATCAAGCCTGTTATGGCATACACTCCACAAAACGCAGCTATAGCGGCACCAGGTATCAATATCCCAAGAGGTAAAGCGAGAATTGCTGCTG
>JAZUOT010000021.1:0-19974 GCA_045604805.1 Acutalibacteraceae bacterium
CAACGGCAAAAATACGAACCCCAATAACTCCACCAAAACCGGCGAAAACCCTCTGCCAATTTTTCTTGGTCTTGGCTTTGCACTCCTATCTCTAATGAGCATAAAAAAATTGAAAATTTATAATGAATAATTAATAATTGATAATTTATAATTAATAATTGATGTGGCAGAGCGGGAAAAAAGTTTTTCCCGCTCTGCTTTTGATTATCAGAATTAATAAGCGGAAAACATAAAAATATTTCGCGCCAGGGGATGTTTTTTTGTGTGTATTTTATGCAATCATTTTGCAAGCAAAGCAAAATTTTTTCGGTATTTTTTTCTATGCTTTTCTGGTTTGCAAGCATTCGGAGAAACAAGAATAACATCATTTCCTATAACTTCTATATCGTCCCAAAAGATGATTATGTCATCATAACGTCCTAAAATTCCGAAACATTTAAGCCTACCATAAATAATTATGGCAACAAGTTTTGCAGTTTTGGTGTCTACCTCTACGTCACTGACGCAGCCCAAACAACTTCCATCCTTAATATTCACTACATCCTTATGACGCAAATCTGCAATTCGACATTTTCCTATGAGGATCACTCCTAACAGAAATAATTCATCTACAGAACAATATACTTAAACATAGTTATAAATATTCTTAGAATTTATTGTTATAATCTTTATATTTCAATATCTTCTTTAGCATATGTTTAAATGGATGTTCATTTACATATTTTAATATTTGTTTAGCATGGTCTAGAGAATTGCTGAGCTGTTTTGTTTCATTTTGCAATTTTTCTATTGTATCTTTATTGTTACTGATTTCCTCTTTTAAATTTTTTATGTCATTTTCTTTCTCTGTAATTAATTTATCTAAACTGGCAGCTTGGGCAGAATTAGCAATAATACTTATACTTCCCTCAAATATAAATTCACGTAATTCATTATTTTCGGGAATATCTATACACATTTGAGGATCTGAAGTCAAAAAATAAATGCTAGGATCGTTTTCCCAAATTTGTCCGTTGTGGCTAAACTCTGCTTCGATAAAATTTCCATTAGAATCATTAAAGCCAAGCTTAGAGATTTTGATAATTGAAAGCCTGCCTTCAATAGGATCAAATCTCAGATTTTTAGCATTAATCCCTGATATATCAAAATTCAAACTGATATCGTCCATCAAAGGGACACTTTCGATCAAGACATTATCTTCTATGAATCCTTTTCCAGCATCGAAATACAATCTAGCTAAAGCGGCATTTATAAAATCTGCTCTAGACATACGTTCTAAGAATTTTATGTTTTCTTTATAAGAATCATCAAGAGTTTTCACATCATTTACTAACAAATATAATTCTTCGTCACTAAGGGTATTTTCTTTTTTTACATTATTTTCTAATGAAAGTATTAGATTATAGCTGCTTGTAGGAGTTTGTATAATATGCTTATGGTGATAGTCTTTTTTAGCGATTTTCCAGTATTCATTCATCCAGCAAAAAACATTGCTAACAGAAGGGTGAAAATCATTTCTCCACAACAAATAAGCTAAACTTAGTTGATCTTGGCTAGAATATTTAATTATTTCGTTCCACCATTGTTCCATTAATGATATTATTTCAGAATCATTATGCTGCCTGAAAATAAATCCAGATGCCATCATCCCGTAATGGCGTGGCATACCATCTAACTGATATGCTTTTATCTGTTCGTCCATTACAAATTTAGGATATCTTTGCATTAATTTTGATTCAGCAACTTCATCGTATATGCAATCTCTTTCCGGGTGGATACAATTCAACATTTTAGTGTTTGCAAACTTATATATATACTCACGGATACTTCCTGTAATTTTAAAACTGCCATCCATCCAAAAACTATACTTATATTCAGGAAAATATTTATGAGGAAAAACTCTATATCTTTTTGCCATTCTATTATTGTCAAGGCGGCAATCTTCCATTAAACGTACATCCCAAACTTTAGACTCCAGGTTTGGGTTTGTTGTATAACAAACATAATCACAGTTTTCATCTATAAATTCTGGTTCATTAAGTGTATCGTAATCTCCGGTAAATGCTGTATATATAAGTAATTTATTATTTTTTATATCGTCTATAAGCTCTTTATTTGGTTCTTTACTTTGGTCAAACATTTCACGTGTGATAAAATTATCTACATTCTTCTCATATAGCTTTTTTATAAGTTGATATATGTTTTTCTCCGTTTTCATTGAACATTCCCCCAAATAACAACGATATTATTGTAACATAAAAAAATAGAGCTTATTAAGTCTTATTATCTAATATAAGATATTTAAGCATGGAATCAGAAGTTTCATAAAAAGCTATCACACTATTTTTGGCGGATATTAGCTCCCGTGGAATATGTGCATTTATTTAATAATCTTGATTGATTAATTTATGCATGTTATACTAAAGTTGCAGAATGGATTGATAAAATTCCGGGCATGCTGACAAATATTTGTCTATGTACTAAGCTTTTAAATGGATCTCGTAAATTCAGGGAGGTGTAATGATCATGAAAAGGACTCTTATTTGTGCATTAGCCTTTATTTTGATGATGATTATTTAATTTTTTTGCTTTATTTGTAACAGTATTCTTACAAAGTGATGGCAACACCTGCTTACCTCGTTATTGGTTAATGGAGGAAGGTGTTCTTGCTGTGGTTATTTTTTTCGTTTATTGTTACTTGTTTGCATACAATAAGATGTTTTATCATGTCACAGAAAAATAAAGGCTAAGAAAATTGTATTTGTTCGCTACTGTATTGTTAGTTCTGATTAGAGAAATTACTTGATTTTTAAATTGAGGGCGGTACCTCGGGGTCATTTGTATCAAACTTGCATACAATGGCCCTGAGGTATCGCCTACGTTAATTTTTTTTGACTCCAATAACACTTTCACCAAATTTTAAATTCCAGTATATATTATGGTAAAGAGGTGATTGTGTGCGAAAACAACATATGAAGTATAAGAAAAAGAGATATAAACGCTTAAAGGTCGCAGTAATTGTAATTTGCATAATATTTACATTTATGGTTTTAGAGAGTAAAATGAGGTCTATGGTAATCAATATGGCTGAGACGAAAACAAAAATCGCAGCTACACAAATTCTAAATGATTCCATATCAAAAACATTGAATTCAAATGAAAGATACTCAGAACTCGTAAAAATAGAAAAGGACCAATCAAACAGAATAAGTTCCATAAGCGTGGACACAATAAAAGCGAATACTTTGAAAGCTGACATAAACAACAGCACAGTATCTGCTTTAAGTTCAGATAGTATAAAAAAGCTATCAATTCCTATTGGCGCCTTTACTGGAAGTACCTTTCTTTCGGGTTTTGGATTTAATGTTCCCGTAAAGGTGCTTTCTGGTGGAAATGCAAATATAAATTTTGAAAGCAAACTTGAATCAGCAGGATTCAATCAAACAAAACATACCTTATACATGAATGTAGTCATGGATATAGCTATATATATAAGGCCATATAAAACAAAATCACAGCTTCAAACAAACATTCCAATTTCAGAAACCGTTATCGTAGGTGAAGTTCCTCAGATTTATGCGAATCTAAACCAAGCATCTCAAGAAATAATAAGCCCTACTACACAGTAGAGTTTATTCGAAGAAAGGTTTTAAATAACATGTCTGTAAGAAAATACAAAGTATTAATGATAATGTTTATAATATTTAATATTCTATACTCCGTATTTTTGTGGCAAACAAGGGAAAGCAATGAGAGCAAAGCCCCTCAAGTAAACACGGAACAAGTGGTCCAATTAAATGATTAATATTTTTCCACACCATTTTTGCTTACTCTAGCTTTTATGATCGGTGCAAAATTTAAAGCTTTGCTGCCTATTTTTATTGCTGAATTTAAAATAGCAGTAGATTTTTCACACCTTTCAGTGCTGGATGAGTAAAGTTTTGCGATAGTTTCTCCTGCCTCCACTTCATCGCCTATGCTTCTACTGAAAACTATTCCGGCACTATAATCTATAATATCTTCTTTCCTTTCTCTTCCTGCGCCAAGTTCCACCGAAGCAATACCGCATTTTTCAGTATCCATAGACTGAATATAACCAGATTTACCTGCTTTGAATTCATAAACGACTTCAGCATTTTTAAACTTGCTATTATCATTTATTACTGATACATCCCCATTTTGGGCGGATATTATTTCTAATAATTTAGCAAAAGCTTCACCATTTTTAATTTGTTCCTCAGCCATAGTCTTACAATCTTCCAAAGTACCTTTTTCTGCCAAATAAAGCATATTCGCAGCTAAATCTATACATATCTCGGTAAGATCTTTAGGACCATTGCCTTTTAACGTCTCACAAACTTCTTTTATCTCTAAACTATTTCCTATGGCATAACCAAGCGGTCTATCCATATCAGTTATCAGGGCTACTGTCTTTCTACCAATATTTTCTCCTATTGCAACCATCGTCTCAGCAAGCTTTATCGCATCATTTACTGTTTTCATAAAGGCTCCGCTGCCACACTTAACATCTAACAGTATACAATCAGAACCAGCAGCTATTTTCTTGCTCATTACGCTTGCAGCTATAAGAGGGATACTTTCGATAGTCGCGGTCACATCGCGAAGTGCATATAATTTTTTATCAGCAGGAACTAAATTTCCGGTTTGGCCTATAACACTTGCGCCAACTCTATTGACTATTTCAAAGAATTCTTTATTTTCTATAGACGTTCTAAGCCCTGGAATTGATTCCATTTTATCAATAGTTCCACCGGTATGTCCTAAACCTCTTCCACTCATTTTGGCTACTTTTACACCTAAGGATGCAACTATAGAGCTTATTACTAATGTGGTTTTATCCCCAACACCACCTGTAGAGTGCTTATCAACCTTAATACCTTCTATAGATGACAGATCTACAGTATCACCAGAATGGGCCATCTTTAATGTTAAATAAGCGGTTTCGTCATTATTCATTCCATTGAAATATATTGCCATAAGCAGAGCGGACACCTGATAATCAGGTATATTTCCATTTATATACCCATCTATGAAAAAATCTATTTCTTCTTTTTCCAAAGTGTATCCATCGCGTTTTTTTGCAATTATGTCATACATTCTCATAATATGTTATCCTTTGTTTATTTCATATTATTAGGACCAAATCCCATTGGCAAAAGCTGTCTTAAATTCATAAGCTCATATTCGTGTATGTTTTTTCCCATGATTATTCTAAATTTGTCAGCATCGCAAAATTCCATCATAACTTGCCTACAAACACCACACGGCGGAAAGAGTCCATTTATTTCTTGTCCTACAGGTCCACCAACAACTGCTATAGCTTCAAATTCTCTTTCACCTTCACTTATAGCCTTAAAAAAGGCTGTACGTTCAGCACAATTAGTAGGACTGTAGGATGATGATTCTATATTGCAGCCTCTATAGACTTTCCCATTTTTGCAAAGCAGTGCTGCACCAACAGCCATGTTTGAATAGGGAGAATATGAATTTTTTCTGGCTTCTACTGCAAGATCTAATAAATCCTTATCAGAAATTTTTTCCATAACATAATTTCCTTTAAACTTAATATCCCGTAGCACTCTCATTTTTCACAATTTTAACAATACGACTTGTTCCAAGTCTTGTTGCACCAAGCCCCATAAATTTCTTAGCATCTTCAAGAGAAGATATACCTCCTGCTGCTTTTATGCCCAAGCCTGGCCTTACATATTTTTTGAATAATTCTATATCTTCAAATGTTGCTCCTGCCTTAGAGAAACCTGTAGACGTTTTTATAAAATCGGCTCCACTATTGCTCACAATATCGCACATTTTTATTTTTTCTTCTTTTGTAAGGAGACAAGTTTCTATTATGATTTTTAATACTTTATTTCCGCATTCTTCTTTTATCCGCTTTATTTCACTTAGCTGCAAATTATACAGTTTATCTTTTATAAAGCCCAGATTTGCAACCATATCTATCTCATCGGCACCATTTCTTACCGCGTCTACAGCTTCGAAAACTTTAGCCTCAGTTGTAGAGTACCCATTTGGGAAGCCTATAACTGTGCATATTTTAACAGCTCCAGCCACATACTCTTTGGCTCTCTTGACATAAGACGCTGGTATGCATACAGAAGCAGTCCTATATTTTACTCCGTCATCGCATATTTGCTTTATGTCCTCCCATGTAGCAGTTTGACTAAGTAATGTATGATCAACTATAGATAATATTTTATCTAATGAAAACATATTTTATCTTCCTTTCGAAAATTGCAGAATCAAATTTCTCACACAGTAAATAAACCGTGTGAGAAAAGATTTTCTTAACTATAATGTGCTCTTATCGTATCGTACACCTTTTTTGTACGGCTTACCATCCGATTTTGGCGCTACCGCCTTTCCTACAAACAGAACTAGTATAATTATTGTAAGAACATAAGGTAGCATACTAAAAAATTCTGATGGTATTTCTATAGGAAAAGCTCCCGGTAAAACTATTGCCAAAGCTTCAAATAAACCAAAAAGCAAACAGGAAACATAAGCACCTAATGGAGTCCATTTTCCAAATATGACAGCTGCTAAAGCAATATAACCCTGCCCACTCACAGCAGTAGGAGTAAATTGGGATATAACAGAAAGAGTAACAACTGCACCACCCATACCAGCTATAAAACCAGAAGCAAGAACCGCAAAATAACGAATTTTTCTAACATTAATGCCAAGGGTATCAGCTGTTGCAGGATGTTCACCTATAGAACGTAGTCTTAATCCCAATTTAGTTTTATATAAATAAAACCAGAGAAGCAAAGAAAGAAGAAAAGCCATTACAACAGTTATATTTAAATTTAATTGATTTATAATAATCGAGTCTGATTTAATAGAAAAAATATCAAATATCTTTGGTAAAATAGCTGTTGACTTTGTTTGTCTTGCCCCATTAAAAAATATCCCGCACAAGAATGAAGCTAAACCAGGCCCTATGAGGTTTAAGGCGATACCTGATACTGTTTGGTCAGAATGACAGCTTATCGAGGCAACTGCGTGCAAAGATGCTATAAGCATACCTGCGAAGCCTGCCATAAAAAGACCTATCCACGGATTTCCCGTGAAATACGTGACAGCGCTGGCAACAAAAGCTCCTATAGTCATCATGCCTTCAATTCCTATGTTTATAACTCCAGAACGTTCAGATACGACACCCGCCATAGAACCAAAAATTAGCGGGGAAGAATACATAAGCGTAGTGCCTATGAGTAATAATAAAAAACTCACTCTTTGATTGCCTCCTTAAACTTTTCTTTACGGGTAATTTGTCTTTTTTGCAAATTCGTAGCTATGGATGGCAATATACTTGATAATGCAATAAAAAAAACTATAGTCCCTATCATCAAATTTATGACTTCTGAAGATATACCAGTAGCACCCTGTGCAAAGGTTCCGCCAGTAAGCAACGCTCCAAATAGAAAAGCAGAAAAAATACAAGCAAGAGGAGAACCCATTGCTATGAAGGCTACAGCTAAGCCATTGAAACCATTGTTGTCGAAACCGCCAAGTAGAGCTATTCTATGTTCGCCTGTACCTAATATAATAAAAGTTCCAGCTAACGCACATAGTGCACCTGAAATCATCATGGATAAAACTATATTTCTGTTTACATCTATACCTGCTAATTCAGCTGCGTCTTTGTTGCAACCAACAGCTCTAAGTTCATAACCCTTAGTAGTGCGATATAGTAAAAACCAAATTGCTATACACAAAATAATTGCGATTATTATGCCAAAGTTAATATCTTTAGTCATAAATCCGTAAATCCAAGGCATATTTTTCAGAATACTTTTTCCTTCTATAGATCTCTTCCAATGCGGCAATAGCATTATTAGCGATGAATCATTAACACTGCGAGAAGCAAAAGCATTAGGAGAACTAAAACGACTTTTTATTGCAACATAATTATTTAAATAAAATGCTATCCAGTTGAGCATAATGGATGTTATGACTTCATTTATACCAAAACGAGATTTTAGTAAACCGGCAATTGCTCCCCAAACAGCACCAGAAGCTGCACCACAAATAATTACCAAAGGAACCATTATAATTGGATGCAAATTTATGGAAGATGCAATTATTACTGTTGTGATAGTTCCTATTATATACTGACCCTCTGCGCCAATATTAAATAGTCCCGTCTTATAGGCAAAGGCAACTCCTAAACCTGTAAGCATTATAGGAGTAGATTTTATAATGAGATTAGCAACATTTTTACCATTACCAAACATACCATAAAACAAAGCATCATAAACATCTATGGGACTTACTTTTGCCACGAATAATATGGCCGTCAAAGCAACGAATCCAAATATTATAGATGTTATTGTAGCAACAATAGGTTTTTTTAGTAATTTTATTACTATATTCATTTTCGGTCGCTCCCTCCTGCCATGAGTAGTCCAACAGTATTTTCATTAGCTTCGCTCTGTTTAAATGTTTTAATTATTTTACCACCATATATGACTGCAACAGTATCAGAAACATTTAAAACTTCATCAAGTTCGTATGATACGAGCAAAATAGCTTTGCCTTTGTCACGTTCTCTTATTAATGTTTTATGTATATACTCTATAGCTCCAACATCTACTCCACGCGTCGGTTGTACTGCTATAAGCAAATCAGGATCGTTATATATTTCACGAGCAATAACCGCTTTTTGCTGATTCCCACCAGATAGATTAACTATAGGATTGTCTTCACAGTTTTCCGGTCTTATATCATATTCATTTATCAAAGTTTTAGCATGTTCGTTTATTTTCTCACGTTTCAATATCCCATTTTTACTAAACTCTGCTTTACTGTATGTTTCTAATATCATATTCTCTGAAACAGTAAAATTTAGAATCAAACTTCTGCGTTGTCTGTCTTCATGGATAATTGAAATTTTCTTATCTATAACATTTTTAACTCTGGTGTTTTGAATTTCTTCGCCATTTATTTTTATAGTTCCACTTTCGCTCTTTCTAAGACAAGTTATAGCTTCAACTAATTCTTTTTGACCATTTCCATCAATACCAGCTATACCTAATATTTCGCCTTTTCTTACTTGTAAATTCAATCCATCTACTTGTAAAATTCCACGTTTATCTTTTACACTTAGATTTTCTATATCAAGAACTACATTACCCGGCTTAGCTTCTTCTTTAGCTACTACCAAATCTACTGAACGCCCTACCATCATTTCTGCAAGCTCATTCTCATTGGTTTTAGCAACATCTACTGTATCTATGTATCGCCCTCGTCTTACTATCGTACACTTATCAGCTAAATCTAAAATTTCTTTCAACTTGTGCGTTATTATTATTATTGTCTTACCAAGCTTTACTAAATTTCGTAAAACTATGCCCAATTCATGGATTTCCTGCGGAGTTAAAACAGACGTGGGTTCATCTAATATTAAGGTATCTACTCCCCTGTATAGGGCCTTAAGAATTTCTACCCTTTGTTGCATTCCCACAGAAATATCTTCTATTTTTGCATCTGGATCAACTTTAAGATTATATTTTTGAACTATATCAATAACATTTTGGCGAGCTTTTTTCATATCTAAAATCCCACCAAATATTGTTTTCTCCAAACCCAAAATCATATTTTGAGTCACAGTAAAATTATCAATCAGCATAAAGTGCTGATGAACCATACCTATACCATGCTTTATCGCTACACTCGGACCCTTTATATTTGCTTTTTTGCCATAAAGATAAATATCCCCTTGATCCGCAGGATACAGGCCGTAAAGGACATTCATAAGTGTACTCTTTCCGGCACCATTTTCACCAAGCAAAGCATGTATAGTTCCTTGCTTTACATCAAAATTGATTTTGTCAAGCGCACGCGAAACTCCAAATATTTTTGTTATTTCTCGCATTTGTACTGCATAATCTTTACTTATGTTCATAAACATATGTATACCCTTTCATAAAACCAAGTAACTTATGCTTTAAAGTTGGAATATTCTTGTTTGTTTTGAGGAGGAACTATCTCGGCATTTTGTATTTTTTCCTTAACTTTTATAGCTTTATCGTAAGTTTCCTTACCCATAAGCTCATAGTTTTCAGGAATTCCTACACCATTTTCGTTTAGACCAAAGATAAATGTATGTCCACCTATATTTTCACCATTTTTTAGTTTTAAAGTTACCTGTTCTATCGCAATATCTACATTTTTTAAAGCTGATGTAAGCACGTTATCTGGTGCCATATAAGATTGATCACAATCGACACCTATCACATATTTATTGTTATCCTTTGCAGATTCAATTACTCCAGATCCAACAGCACCTGCGGCATGGAATATAACATCACAACCATCAGAATACATTTTATTAGCAATAGCCTTACCCTTAGCAGAATCTGTAAAACTATCGGCATACTGAGAAATGAGAGTTATAGTTTTTCCCAATTCTTTTTCTGCATAGTTTATACCAGCTCTGTAGCCATATTCAAACTGATCAATAACCACACCAGCTTGTCCGCCTACAAATCCCAATTTATTTGTTTTTGTTGTGAGAGCTGCAATGTAACCGACCAAAAAAGCCGGTTCTTGAGTTTTGAATCGAACACCTGTAACATTTTCAGGAGTATTTTCATATGAATTATCTATTATCGCAAAATTTATGTCATCACTTTTTTGAGCGGCAGAAATTATGGCTTCACCCATGGCATAACCAATCCCCCAAATAAGATCATTATTTTGATCAGCCATAACTTCAAGGTTGGTTGCATATTCAGATTCTTGTTTTGATTCAATGTAAGCGATTTGAACTTCATTGTTATCTCTCAATTTTTGCATACCAGCCCACGCAGCCTGATTAAAAGACTGGTCATTTATTCCACCAACATCTGTCACCATAGCAGATTTAAAATTAGGACTATTATAATTGCCATCCCCACAGGCTGTAAGACAAAGAAATATACTTAACGCTAAAAAGCCTGCCGTAAGTTTTTTAAACATAAGAAGCAATCCTCCTAAAAACTTTCTAATTTAAAGCAGTTTCAAGAGCTATTTCCATCATTTCAGTAAAGCTCGTCTGACGTTCTTGTGCAGGTAAAGACAGACCTTTTAACGGACAGTCTGATATAGTCAAGATGCAAAGAGCTTTTTTTCCAGCTCTTGCTGCGTTCATATAAAGAGCAGGAGCTTCCATCTCAGCGCAGAGTACACCCATTTTTTGCCATGAGGTGAAAGAATTCTCTCTTTCATCGTAGAACATATCAGTTGACAAAACATTTCCTACGATAGTCTTGATATTCTTATTTTCAGCCACTTCAACAGCTTTTCTCATAAGACCGAAATCGGCTATAGGTGCATAAGTTCCCTGAAGTTTGTACTGATCTGCGTAGTTTGAATTTGTACAAGCTGCCTGAGCGATAACAATATCTCTTAGTGAAACTTCATCAGCTATTGCACCAGCTGAACCTACCCTTATAATTGTTTCTACTCCATAGAAATTATAGAGTTCATAGCTGTATATACCAACAGATGGTATGCCCATGCCGCCACCCATAACTGAAATTTCTTTTCCCTTGTACTTACCTGTAAAACCCAACATATTGCGAACTTGATTAAAACATTTCACGTTTTCCAAAAAATTTTTAGCTATAAATTCAGCTCTTAGTGGATCCCCGGGCATAAGGACAGTTTTGGCAATATCACCTAGTTTTGCAGCATTGTGCGGGGTAGGAGTATTAGACATTTTATCAATCCTTTCAAAATAAATTAAAATAACAAACTATTTAATCGGCTTGTTCCTTGTATTTTTTGTTCTATGCCGAAATAATCTAAAATTGTTGCACCTATGTCAGAAAATGTTGGCAATGTATTTAGGTTAACTCCCGATTTAATGTGTTTTCCATAGATTATCCAAGGAACATATTCTCTTGAATGATCTGTGGACTTTGTATATCCAGGGTCACAACCATGATCTGCTGTGAGCATTAAGATATCGTTTTCTCTAAGTTCTGACATTATCTTAGGAAGCTGGCTGTCAAAATAGCTAAGCCCCTTTGCGTAGCCGTCTATATCATTCCTATGTCCCCAGAGCATATCAAAATCAACTAAATTTACAAAACAAAGACCATTGAAATCCTTGTTTTTAATAATATCTTTTAAAACTTCTATACCATGTTCATTATTTTTTGTTCTTGTATATTCAGTTATACCTTTACCTGCAAAGATATCTACAATTTTACCAACCGAAACGACGTCGAAATTATTTTCTTTTAATTGATCTAACATTGTTATTGCAGGCGGCTCTAATGAAAAATCATGTCTGTTCGAAGTTCTTTGGTAGTTCGGATACGTTCCAACAAAAGGTCTGGCTATCACTCTGCCTACTCCATATTCACCTTTTAGCATTTCCCGAGCTTTGGAACAAATATCATATAGTTCGTCAATCGGAACTATATCTTCGTGAGCCGCTACCTGGAACACACTGTCGGCAGAGGTATAAACTATAAGTTTATCTTCTTCAACACACTCTTTTCCATAGTCCCTTATCACATCAGTACCAGAGTATGGCTTATTGCATAAAACTTTCCTACCAGAAATCTCTTCGAATTTTTCTATTAGTTGCAACGGAAAACCATTTGGGAATGTCGGTAAAGGTTTCTCTGAATGAATACCAGCTATCTCCCAGTGACCTATAGTCGTATCTTTTCCTTTTGAAGATTCTTGTAGCCTTGCAAAAGACGCACAAGGCTTTAAAGCGGCTTCTCTACAATCTACACTATCTATATTAAAAAGGCCCATTTTTTGCATATTTTTCATGTCAAAAAATGGACTGGTAGAAGCGGACGCCAAGGTGTTCGTCCCTTCGTCGCCATACAAGCTAGCATCAGGCTCAAATCCTATACCAACACTATCAAGCACAATAAGAAACAATCGTTTACTCATAGCGGCACTCCTAAAATATGCAGATTTGATATGGCTAAGTCAAAAAAACAAAACTCCATACACTGGTAAGTATATTATGCAATGTTAAATCTTGTCAAACGAATACAAGCATGCGAAGTATCATTTGTGAAAAAATTTAGCCACTCAGTAATAATCATGTCAACTTCGCACAAAATTTCACCACTAGATTTTCTCTTAATCTTATTTTTAAACTAAATATATGGTAATGAGAACAATTTCGTCCCTTATTCAATTGCTATAAGGTGTTTTAAGCTTATAAAAAGAGTTATCATGCTGTGTTGTCAAGGATTTATTTAATTCAAAATAAATCCTGTTTGAGAAAATAGTCTTTTCACGCTCGCCCTAAGGGCTTTATATTTTTCTGATAAAAGTAGAGGATCTTCCTTTAATATACATAATGCAGCTTCTTGAGCTTGTTTAAGTATTCGTGTATCGGTAGAAAGATTAGCTATTTTTAGTTTTAGAAGGCCGTGTTGTCTCGAACCAAAAAAATCTCCTGGACCTCGAAGCTTTAAGTCTTCATCAGCAATTTCAAAACCATCATTAGTTTTACACATAGTAGAAAGTCTAACTTTACTGTCGTTGCTTTTAGAGTCAGACACAAGTATACAATAGGATTTATATTTTCCTCTTCCAACCCTTCCTCTGAGCTGGTGTAGTTGAGAAAGGCCAAAGCGTTCAGCATTTAATATCATCATAGCAGTTGCATTCGGAACATCTAAACCTACTTCTACAACGGTAGTAGCGACAAGTACGTCTATTTCTTTATTTAGGAATTTATTCATAATTACATTTTTCTCATTAGCACGCATTTTACCATGTATAAGTGCCAATTTATTACTAGCTAAACAGCCTGTTTGCAAATTTTCAAAATATTCTCTCGCGGAAGCTAATTCGCTTTCATTTTCTTCTAGTAGGGGACAAACTATATATGCTTGTCTTCCCATGTCTAATTGTTTTTTTATAAAATTTAAAGCTCTGTTTTGTTTTTTGCTATCTATCCAATAAGTCTCGATTTTCTGTCTGCCTGCGGGCAGTTCATCTAACACAGATATATCCAAGTCACCGTAGAGCATCAGTGCTAAAGTGCGAGGTATAGGCGTTGCTGACATAACTAATACATGTGCCTGCTCTCCTTTTGCACTTAGACTTGTGCGTTGAGATACACCAAATCTATGCTGTTCATCGGTTATAACTAAACCTAGTCTTTTGAAATAAAGTCCTTCGTTCAAAAGAGAATGTGTTCCCACAACTATATCTATACAGCCAAGTTCTAAGGATTCATATATGTTACGCTTTTCTTTAGCTTTTGTGGAAGATGTAAGTAAAGCTATATTGATACCACAGCCTTTCATTTGTTTCGAGAGAGAATTGAAATGTTGCACTGCTAAAATTTCAGTTGGTACCATAAACGCACATTGCATGGAATTTTTTACTGCAGTATAGCACAAAGCTGCCGCAACTGCAGTCTTTCCGGAACCAACATCTCCCTGTATGAGCCGATTCATCGCTTTATCAGAACGCATATCATGGATACATTCAGCAACAGCTTTTACCTGTGCTTTAGTTGGCGCAAATGGCAATTTTTCAAAAAATTCTGAACTATAATCATATTTTATTTTTGTAGATAGAGTTTGTACGCTTTTTTTATTTTTGATTTTCATCATACCCAGCTGCAAACTCAAAAATTCATCAAATATCATTCTTTTTTGAGCAGCTTTTAGTCTGTGTTCGCTTTCAGGAAAATGGATATTTTCTATAGCGTCTTTCAAAGGACATAAACTATATTTCTCTCTAATTTCTAGGGGTAAAGTATCATTTATCTCTTCTGGAAGAAGTTTTAAAGCATATTTCATATTGGTAGATATCATTTTGCTGCTTAAACCAGCAGTTTGTTGATACACCGCCTTTATGATTTGAGAATTTTCTGCTATCCCGAAATCAGGTGAAAGCATTTCTTTTCTACATAGGCTACCAGAGATTTTACCACAAAAACAGTATTCTTTGTTTTCCTGCAAACTTTTTGCTGCATAGGCATTATTGAAAAACTTTATAGTTAAAATATCTCTGCCATCGCTCACTTCAGCTGTATATATGCGCAATCCGCTCCTAGTACTGAGCTGCCGGAAAGGTGAAGTTAACTTAGCTTTTATACAGCAAGTTTCATCTAAAACAGCTTGTGAAATCTTAACAGGGCTTGTCCAATCCTCATAAGCACGAGGATAAAAATATAACAAAGCGCCGACACTTGTAATGCCAAGTTTTTTATACAACTTAGCACGTCTTTCGCCGACGCCTTTTAGAAATTTAATATCTCTATTGAATAATGTTGACATTCTTTACTCTACCGAAATTAAATAATGATAAACTGGCTGGCCACCATAAACCAAAGTTACATCTATATCTTTATTCAGTTTAGATTTTATAAGATTGTAGCATTCGTCAGCCTGAGCACTATCAACATCTTCTCCCCACATTATCGTGACAAAGGATGTATTGTTATTCACCATTGAACGTGTGAGCTTCAATGCTGCTTTGTTTATATCTTTTTCAACATAGGTAAGTTTGCCATCTTTTAGAGCTAAAATCTCACCTTTTTTTATTTTAAATCCACCATATTCAGAGTTTCTGGCAGCAAAAGTTATTTGCCCTGAAACTACAGAATTTATTGCGTTATTCATCAAATTTTCATTTTCTTCTTTTGTCATATCAGAGTCAAAAGCTAACATTGCAGATACACCCTGAGGTATATTTTTGCTAGGAATAACAATTACTTCACGATCATCTATTATCTTTGCGCACTGCTGGGCTGCCATTAATATATTTTTATTGTTTGGCATAACAAATACTGTTTTTGCAGGGGTTGCCTTTACAGCATTGCAAATATCGTCGGTGCTCGGATTCATGGTTTGGCCACCACTTACAACCTGATTTACACCTAAATCATTAAAAAGAGTTTCCAAGCCATCACCTGCAGCGACAGCCACAAAGCCATAGTCCTCAACCGGTTCTTTCGCTTCTAAAACTTTTTTGCTTTGTTTTTTTGCATTCTCTTGAGCCTTGCGGTGTTGCTCTTTCATGTTTTCTATTTTTACGGTTAAAAGTTCTCCATACTGCAAAGCTTCCTGAAGAGCTAAACCGGGATCTTCAGTGTGAACATGAGTTTTGATTATCTCTTCGTCATCAACAACTACTACACAGTCGCCTAAAGTTTGAAGTTTTGTGCTAAAATCACCGCTGTTAAAATTTATATTTTGCTTTTTGCCAACTATAAACTCCGTGCAATAGGTAAATGTTATATCTCCGTCATATTCTGCAGCTGCATTTTTAAAGAAGTCATCACTGCTACCTTGAGAAGCAGAATAACCGTTTGCAAAACTTTCGTTTTTTTCGATAATATCTCCACCATTTATAACAGTTTTAATCCCTTCGACTATATGCACAAAACCCTGACCACCTGCATCTACAACTCCTGCTTTTTTTAAAACAGGTAAATGCTCCGGAGTGCTCGCCAAAGCTTCTTTAGCTCCTGTGCATACTGCCATCCATACAGCACTGTCATCATCGTTATTATCTGCAAAAGAGCTGCCTTCTTCATGTGCAATCCTAGCTACAGTTAATATAGTACCTTCCGTAGGATTCGCCACTGACTTATATGCTGCTTTTACACCTAAACCAAGTGCGTCCATAAGTTGTTTGGCATTAGCTGTCTCTAAGTCCTTTAAACCTTCGGCAAAACCTTTGAAAAGTAATGATAATATAACTCCAGAGTTTCCTCTGGCTCCTCTGAGCATAAGCTGAGCTGCTTTTTTTGCAACCTCACCGATATTTTCACTCTCAAAATCTAAAAGTCCTTCGATTGCTGCACATATTGTCATGGACATGTTTGTCCCAGTATCTCCGTCAGGTACAGGGAATATATTCATATCATTCACAGATTCTCTGTGGTTATATATGTTGTTTGCTGCCGATATTATAGCATCTCTGAAGAGTTTGCCATCTAACAAGCCGAACACCTCTACACTCAAATTAATCACTGGGGTATTCTAACATAGAAGTTGGAATTGAGCAAATTAAAATTTTAAATGCCACGTGTAATGTTTGTAATGTTACAATAGATGTGAGACCTGAAGGATAGGAAAAAGCGATTGCCTAATTTAGAATGTTAATCAGAAGAAAAAAACATAAAAAGGAAGGACAATCGCCATGTATAATATACAATAAATAAAGAGGTATATTCCACATAAACTTACAACCTAGATATCATGCAGTAAAACTTTATCGAAGCGGGAACACAGTTGATAGTGTAAAAATATCAACTCATCTCTGATTAACATTTTATCTCCTTATTTTTGGTCTAACATCATTAATGCGCAGCTTATTTTATCTTTGCTATCATGTAAATTAAGTTTTATAATGTTAGTTTAGTTTATATTTTTTGAGGTATAACATTATGAAAATTAAGATAACAACAGACAGCACAGCTGATCTTTCAGAAGATATTTTACAGAAATATGATATAACAACAATTCCCGTATCAGTGTTGGCAGGAGATATTTCACATAAAGATTGGATAGAAATGAAACCGGAGGACGTTTTCAAATTCTATGATAAAACTGGCAAGCTTTGTACGACCTCTGCTATAAACAGCGAGGAATACACCAATTTTTTTGCTCCATATAGTGAAAATTTTGATACTGTCATACATATTGCCTTAGGTTCAAAAGTTTCAAGTTGTTTTTCAAACGCAAAACATGCAGCTCAAAATTTTAAAAATGTTTACATTGTGGATTCAAATAGCGTTTCGGCTGGACAAGGTATAGTAGCAATGAAAGCTGCACAGATGTTAGAACAAGAATTAACTGCCGAAGAAGTGTATGCGAATTGTAAAAGTATAGCCGATAAAGTTGATATAAGCTTTGTTGTTGATACTTTGGAATTTCTTAGAAAGGGTGGACGTTGTTCGGCTCTTGCAGAATTTGGTAGCAATTTACTAAAAATAAAGCCAAGCATACAACTTACTGATGGCACACTGAAGTTAAGTAAAAAATATAGGGGTACCTTAAATAGATGCGTAGAAAACTACATTCAAGATAAATTTTCACATAATGAGAATGTTGATCTTGATACGGCAATTATTGCACATTCACCATGCAATACTGAAATTGTAAATCTTTGCGTTGACGCACTAGATAAATATAAAAAATTTAAAAATGTCCATATAACACAGGCAGGTTGTACCGTTTCAAGTCATTGTGGCCCTAACTGTATAGGTATTATATTTCTTAATAGGTAATAATGAATATGTTATCAAGAATGTATTTCCTATATTTTTCTCAATACTATTAGTGATAATTTTGTTCGAAACTTTATTAAGAGTAAAACCAAAACCATATTTAATATGGTAAGGTGCGGTATACTTGTACTTAGGTGGTGTATTTTGGATTTTTATAATGTTAGTTTTCCAAAGATTGGAATAGAAATTAAATTATCGAGAATAGCATTTCGAGTATTTTCACTAGAGGTTGCGTGGTATGGCGTAATCATAGCTATTGGTTTTTTGTTAGCACTTATTTATGCTATGAAAATGTCGAAAGTTTTTAATGTGGACAGCAATAAGCTTTTTGACCTTATAGTTATTTCGGCGATAAGTGCAGTAATAGGAGCCAGGCTATACTATGTAGTTTTTTATGGGGATAATTTTTCGCTAAAAGAGCCCATGAGCATAATAAACTTAAGGCAAGGTGGTTTAGCGATATACGGTGCCATAATTGCTGGTTTTATTACAACAGTTATTGTGGTTAGATTAAAAAATTTAAATTTAGCATTAGTTTTAGACATACTTTGTGTAGCTTTACTTATCGGGCAGAGCATAGGCCGATGGGGAAATTTTTTCAATCAAGAAGCATATGGTAGCAAAACGGCTTTACCCTGGGGCATGAAAAGCGAAGCGACTTTGGGAGTTTGTGTGCATCCCTGTTTTTTATATGAATCGTTATGGTGTTTTTTAGGATTTTTACTGTTACATGTATACAGCCTGAAATTCAAAAAATACGACGGACAAGTTGCATTGTTATATTTTATTTGGTATGGCTTGGGACGTTTTTTCATCGAAGCTCTGAGAACAGACAGTCTATATTTTTTTGATACAGACATAAAGGTTTCGCAACTTGTTTCTGCGATTAGTGTTATAGTAAGTATTATTTTGCTGATTATACTTAGATACAAAAACAAGTCATCCGAAAAACTGATAAGGAGCATATAATGGCAGTTATTTTAGATGGGAAAGCAGTTTCTGCTGATATAAAAAGCAAACTAAAAATTGAGATTGAAGCTTTGAAGGCAGATGGGATTTCCCCATCTCTTGCAGTAATATCTGTAGGAGATGATAATGCTTCAAAAATATACATACGCAATAAAAAGAAAGCCTGCGAAGAACTGGGAATAGGTTTCAAAAACTATATATTTGATGCCGGATCTGCGCAAAAAGATATTATAAATTTGATAAGCAAGTTAAACGATGACATGAATACCCATGGGATATTGGTCCAGCTTCCTCTGTCATCGCACATGGATGAAAGAACAATAATAAACACCGTATCTCCAAGTAAAGATGTTGACGGGTTCAGCGACGTAAATATGGGGAAATTAATATCTTCGTCTACACCCCTAACGGCTTGTACTCCAGCTGGCATTATACAGATTTTGAAATATTACAATATAGACATAGCCTCTAAGAACTGTGTGGTTGTAGGTCGCAGCAACATAGTAGGAAAACCCGTATCTATGCTTATGCTCAAAGAAAATGCGACAGTCAGCATATGCCACAGTAAAACAAAAGATCTTAAAAATATAACAAAAACAGCAGATATCCTTATTTGTGCAGTTGGCAAAGCAAAGCTCATAAAAGCTGATATGGTAAAAAAAGGCGCCGTAATAATAGACGTTGGTATAAATCGAGATGAGAATAACAAGCTTACAGGGGATGTGGACTTTGAAGAAGTAAAG
>JAZUOT010000022.1:0-5984 GCA_045604805.1 Acutalibacteraceae bacterium
TAGATGAAGAAGGCAAGGTCGTATATGAAGGAACTAAAGAAACTACTGCTATATTTGGCTCAGCTCGTGATGAAAATGAAGCAGAGCAAGAAGAGATAGCACATAAACATGATCCCAAATCAAAAGTGTGGTTGACTGCTGAAATAAATAAAGAAAATTTTGATGAAGAAGATCTAGTTTATCTTAACGAAATAATTTCACAGTATGGAAATAAGAGTGTTCAGTTAACCTCATTTTTAAATGACTGCGTAACACGCAATGAAGAAACAGGTAAGTTTGAGCTCAACCGACAACATTTTGACAATGTATGCAACATATTAAACTTTTTCGAAGGCAGAGAAGAAAGATTTTCACCAGCTGTTGTGGTAATGACCGCTCGTTTGCTTTTTGAGAAAAAGGAGCTGAATTGCAGTGATAGTAACTCGCAACAAATGATGCGTGATGTGGCAAATGCTGTTAGCCATATTTCGCTGGTAGATATGGTGTGCAATAAAACAGAATTTTGGAAATCTATTGAAATAGTTAGAGAAAATGCAACTGCAGATGAATTTTGTGATGTAGCTTACAGTTTAATATCATACTCAGAAGAAGTTCGTACAAGTACAAATATTTATATATTGACCGAGGCTAGTAAAACCGGTAAGGGAGTTACCTTTTGCAAAGAGTGGGAAAAAGGAAAAGACAATCTTTTAAACAAAG
Organism: Acutalibacteraceae bacterium; assembly: GCA_045604805.1. Taxonomy (GTDB): domain Bacteria; phylum Bacillota; class Clostridia; order Oscillospirales; family Acutalibacteraceae; genus JAZUOT01. The sequence goes on from JAZUOT010000022.1 coordinate 700, forward strand.
TTAACAAATCGTTCGTACGCTTGTCTACATATATACCATTAGAGTTTTGGAATAAAAAACTTGAACTATTTACTAATGAAAGTAGTGAAGAAACGGTAGGAGGTATGTCCAAAGTAGCGGCAGAATATTTTAAATCTACCAGCCAGTGGGATATTAAATATTTAGCAACTGCCGCAACTAAAGTTGCCGCAGTAATGAACAAAGTAGAAGCATATGAAAAAGGAAATGTTGCTGCCCGACAATTTTCTAAAGAAGAAGCACAGTTCATTTGCTATGTTTCGCAAAAAACCGATGCATCCATTAATCGTGGCTGTATTTTACCTCATGCAGATTCAGTTGTAGAAATAGCTGCCGCTAATGGTATGCGGCCAAATAGCGTTACCAAAAGAGTTAAAAATACTATGGAGATTGCAAATTGTGGTTGCTTGGCAGCATTCTTCAACGTAGTATTTGGTAGATTTTTTGGGTCTGACACTATAGCAAAATCCATTTATAATTCAGCACGTATGAAAACATTATATGATATGTATGGAATAAACAGTGATGCTAAAAAAACTTGGGAGAGAGTTAGCACTTTAGAAGACATTACAATGGCAGGTAGAACATCTGTTTTATCCAGTAGGGCTGTTGATTGGCTTAGGACTATCTGGCCAGATGAAAATCTTGAAATTCCTGATGAAAATTCAGATATTACAGCGTTCAATAAATTTAATAATGACCTTTTAGATAAATATAATGAAGCTTCAGCACAGATAGTACAGCCCTAAGAAGATTAGATTTGCAACAACACATAAAATTATTCCGACTATCAACGGCAGTATGAAGGACACAATAGTCCATTTTATGCTGCCAGTTTCTTTTTTTACAGTAAGGCAAGTAGTTCCACAGGGGAAATGAAACAATACAAGTATCATAAAGCAAATGGCAGTAGTCAAGTTCCAACCGTTATTAGTGAGAATATTTCCTAGTTCGCTTAGGCTAGCATATTCGCTTATAGACGCCGTACTTAAATATGACATTAGTATTATCGGAATTACTATTTCATTTGCAGGGAATCCCAAAATAAAAGCTAACAGAATAACCCCATCTAAGCCCATGATTTTTGCGAATGGATCTAAGAAATTAGAGCAATGTTTCAAGATGCTAATATCATTTATTTGCATATTTGCCATCAGCCAAATAATAAGTCCGGCAGGAGCAGCAACAATTAAAGCTCTGCCCAAAACAAATAAAGTTTTATCAAAAATAGATCTAACTATAACTTTGCCTATCTGTGGTCTTCGGTATGGAGGAAGCTCCAATATAAATGACGATGGCATTCCCTTAAGCAAGGTTTTTGACAAAATTTTAGATATTAGCATAGTCATAATCACGCATATAACTATAGTAAATAGCAATAATAGGCATGAAAATAATGAATTAATGGGAAACGTCAGCTGCCCTACAAAAAATATGCTTATTACTGCAATCAATGTGGGAAATTTTCCATTGCAAGGTACAAAACAGTTTGTCAATATTGCTATTAATCTTTCCCTAGTAGAATCGATTATTCTGCATCCCATAACACCACAGGCATTGCAACCAAAACCCATACACATAGTCAATGCTTGTTTACCATGAGCACCAGATTTTTTAAAAAAGTGATCTAAATTAAAAGCTACCCTAGGTAAGTACCCTGAATCTTCCATCAAAGTGAATAGAGGGAAGAAAATTGCCATTGGTGGCAGCATAACAGAAACTACCCATGCCACTGTCTTGTATACACCGTCGCATATCATGCTCGTTAGCCAGGCTGGTGAGTGGATTTTAAATAACAGCGAAGATATCACATCTTCCCCATTGAAGAGTATCTTTGCTAAAAATTCAGATGGGTAGTTGGCGCCCACTATGGTAATCCAAAATATAAAAGCCAGTATTACTAACATGAACGGTATTCCTATAGCTTTTGATGTCAAAAGTTTGTCTAATTTTCTCTGAGAGCTGTCCGCATGATATTTATTTGACTTTATACATAAATTACAAATATCTTTACTCCTTTTAAAGAGCCCTGAAACTATTCCGTCTTTAAACTGTTCATCTGTACTTTTTAAATTATTCAATCTATTACTAAGTTCTGTGTTTGAGAGTATATTTGCACCTAAATATTTTGTTATTGTTTCGAAGAAATCTTCGTCGGAGTCTAAAAGTTTAAGGCTCAACCATCTTCTGTCTAAATGCTGTGGTAGTATGATTTGATTTAAAATTTCCTCCAAGTTATTTATGGCTTTTTCTATGTGCTCATTATAAGTAGTTTTAACTTTGAATGTTTTTATTTCTCCTGATATTACAGCGTCTATAGTTTCTTTTAGCGCTTCTAGTCCTTTACCACTTCGGGCGGAAGTTCCAACCACTGGCACACCTAGCTGTAAAGAAAGTTCATCTAAGTCTATTTCTATTTTTTGTTTTTTAGCTTCATCCAGTAAATTTACGCACACTACAACTTTGCTGCTTATTTCTAATATTTGAAGCACTAAATTTAAATTTCGCTCTAAAGAAGTAGCATCCACGACAACAACAGTACAGTCTGGTTTTCCAAAACAAATAAAATCTCTGGCGAGTTCTTCTTCTTTCGACGTAGAATTTAATGAATATGTACCCGGTATATCTACCAGGGAAAATTCTTTATTTTTGTAATAATATTTTCCGCGGGCATTAGAAACAGTTTTTCCCGGCCAATTACCAGTATGCTGCTTCATTCCAGTTAGTTTGTTAAACACCGTGCTTTTACCAACATTTGGGTTACCTGCTAGAGCTATTATTTTTGATTTTTTAGCATCAAGTAATTTTTCTCTTTTTCTAGACTCTAAAATTTCAAAATTCATATGCCTCTCTCCTGCAAATCATTGCTTTATTAAAATATTCTTAGCATCTTCATTTCTGAGCGCGATCACAGTACCTTTCACAAAATATGCCACAGGATTTTTGGAGGGACTTTCAAATATGGCCTGTATTTCAGCACCTTGTACAAGTCCTAGGTCGAGCATGCGCCTTCTTTGAATGCCTTTAGATGATAAAGAACTTATTTTAGCTTTTTTGCCAATCGACAAGAGATCCAGTGTATATGGATGATGCACATTAAAACTCTCCTTTGATATTTTGAGGATATATTTGCTGTTTTCAGGATATGAGATAAATTTAAGTTTTGTTAAAAACTCAAAGAAGAATAAATAAAAAAATTACTCCGAAACTATAGCTATGAGATATAAGTGGAAGGTGTGTAATGAGTGAAACTACAAAAACAGGAATATTCCAAAATGGTTGAAGAATTTGCTCCCAAAAGCAACTTATTAAAAGATGGTTTTTTTGCTTTCATTGTGGGAGGAGCTATATGTACATTAGGTCAGTTTTTTATAAATTTTTATGAAACAATTGGTCTGGAAATTTTAGATGCGAGAAGCTTAGCATCCATCACACTAGTATTTTTGTCAGCACTATTGACATCCCTACATCTGTATAACCATATTGCTAAATTCGCAGGAGCTGGAACATTGGTACCAATAACCGGTTTTGCTAATGCGGTAGTATCTCCGGCTATTGAGTTTAAAAGCGAAGGTCAGATACTAGGGGTAACAGCTAAAATGTTTGTAATCGCAGGACCGGTTATAGTTTTTGCCAATATTTCTGCTGTTATATACGGTATTGCATATTACTTGTGTCAGTATGTTTTTTGAGGAGTAAAAGTACCATGGCTAAAAGAGTAGGTAAATATACCTTAGTATTTGAAAATAAGCCTTCAATAGAGGGTTATGCGGCAGTGTGCGGAAAAAAAGAAAACGAAGGCCCTCTAAAGGGTTCATTCGATAAAGTATACTTTGACAGCACAATGGGGCAAGATAGCTGGGAAAAAGCCGAAAGTAAAATGCAATCTAAAGCTGCACAGTTGGCTATGGAAAAAGCAAATGTTAAATCAGATGATATAAATTATATTTTTGCAGGGGATCTTTTAAATCAGTGCATTTCGTCTACATTCGGCCTCAAAAACTTAGAAATACCTTATATTGGTCTTTTTGGTGCTTGTTCAACTATGGCAGAATCTCTCGCCATGGCTTCTATCTTTGTGGAAAGCAATATGGCTAAAAAATGTATGGCAGTTACCTCTTCTCATTTTTGTTCTGCAGAAAGACAATTTAGGTTTCCCTTGGAATACGGTGGACAGCGTACCCCCACTGCACAGTGGACAGTAACAGGGTCAGGAGCAATTGTTGTGTCCGAAAATAAACAAAATTTGCCTTTTATACAGGCTGTAACGATAGGTAAAATATGTGATTTAAAAATAAAAGATGCAAATAATATGGGAGCTGCTATGGCACCGGCTGCTTGTGATACTATAGTTAATTATTTTAATGATACTAATTATAAAGTTGATGATTACGATCTAATATTAACAGGAGATCTAGGAATTATTGGTGGTGAATTATTACAAAAAATATTACTTAAAGATGGCATAGATATCCGAAGTAAGTATCAAGATTGTGGAATAATGATATTCGATGCAAAAAAACAAGATACTCATGCCGGAGGTTCTGGTTGTGGTTGTTCAGCTATAGTTTTGTGTTCGAATATCTTAAATAATATGATGCAAAAAAAATTTAAAAATATATTGTTTATAGCAACAGGTGCTCTTATGTCCCCAACATCGAGCCAGCAGGGTGAAAGCATTCCTGGTGTAGCTCATCTCATTAATATAAGGGTGTAATTTTGACTATGTTCTTACCCACAAGTATAATTACTCATAGTTATCGTTGATATAGGCTATACTTGTGGGGTGTATAATATGACAAATAAAAAAAGATGTTGGGATATAGATTTACTAAGAATAATAGCTTGCTTTTTCGTAATTTTTAATCATACTGCTTCAAAGGGATTCTTTTTGTTTTCTAAACGCGAAATAGGTAGTTTACCATTTTGGGTGTATTTATTTATCTCTATATTTTGTAAATTTGCTGTACCAGTGTTTTTTGCAATATCAGGGGCACTTCTTCTGAAAAAAGACGAGAGCATAAAAGATATATGGTCCAAGAGAATATTTAGAATGATAATAGTTTTGTTTTTTTATCTCGCTTCTTTATTACTTTGTAGATGTATTTAGAGGAAAAACACAGTTAAATATTTTAGATTTTCTGAAAACAACATATCAGAGCGAATATGTACCGCCATTATGGTATCTATATGCTTATATTGCATTTTTAATTACATTACCATTTCTAAGAGCTATGGTTAGCAGGCTTTCTTCTTCCTGCGGGGGG
>JAZUOT010000023.1:0-6564 GCA_045604805.1 Acutalibacteraceae bacterium
CTACATTACCAGCATTCTTTACTACATCATTACCACTACTATTCACATCAGGTCCAGCAGCCTTTTTTGGCAGCTTAGCTGGCGCAGCAACGGCTATTCCAGGTGGTATATTTATCGTAGCGGGTTTGGCTGCTATAGGAATAGGGATATGGAATGTTGTTTTATCAGCACAACGTCGCCATAAAATCAAGAAAACTGATGATATTTTTAGTAATACATGTTACACAATGGTAAATTAGGAATTATTTTATTATTTTTATGCTAATTTTTCTAAAAAGGGGTACTGTACCAGGCTAAAGAAAGTTTTCGCCCGGTGATTGCAAGGGAATAAAGATTTGCACACTCAAACCTAGCGTACAATCGGTTCTCGTTTTTCTTGAGGCCACGATACACTGTTTTCTTGTAATTAAACTGACACTTGATTATTCTGAATGCGTGTTCTACTTTGCAACGCACCGAAGATTTTCGGTTTTCAATATAGCTCCCAATTAAGAACGTTATTGCTAACCTTGGGAATACTGCCAGAACGGTGGTTAATGCGGAAATCTATTTTTGAAAAATTATCGTTATTTGCTATTTCAGGGCACTTCTGAACTCCAAGGTAGCCAGAGTCTCCATATACTACCTCGTCATCTTCTCGAAGTAAATTGGCTGTTTGGGTAATATCGTGTTCGTTTACTGCTGTAACAGTCATCGTATGGACCAGACCGCTACCTGCGTCAACTCCAATGTGGCATTTCATTCCAAATTTCCGTTCATTGCCTTTTTTTGTCTGGTGCATTTTTGGGATCTCTAGCCCTTTTATCATTCTTGGTGGAATTTGGAGCATTGATGATAGTAGCATCTACAATGCTACCACCTTTCATCTCATATGTCCGGTTTGTTCCATGACACGTTTAATTGCCTCAAAAAATAGCTTATTCAGCTCATTCTCTTCCAAAAGATAGCGAAATTTGCACAGTGTTGTTTCATCAGGAACAAATTCTGTCATGAAATTAATTCCTATAAATTTTCGCATAGTATAGCTGTCGTATATGGTGTCTTCAGTTGCTGGGTCTGATAAATTGAACCAGATCTGAAGCAGATACATACGCAGTATTTTCTCTATACCCATAGTTGGACGATCTAGTTTTCCATTGGGATAGTAGGGTTCGATAACATCGACCCATTCATCCCAAGGAATGATCTCGTCCATAATTTCTAAGAACTTCTCTCGTTTCGTTTTCTTCTTTCGGAAACTATACTCTATGTCCGTAAATGTTCTTGCTTCATAACCATGCACCACCACCAATTTCTTAGCCTTATTATCTCATATCTAGCTACTTTATGGTAGTGCCTATTAAATTACAGAGGTTTCCTAGAGCTATATAGTAGCCTTGTTTGTTTTAGTTGCTCGTTACTGATACTTAAGCCCAAAACTTTCAGTATAAATCAACTTCTTACATGCTGTAACATCCTCTTTTTTGTAAAGTTTTAATAGAAATTTTCATATTTTTTATCTAACTAACAAAAAGAGTCGATGACAGCAACAAAACTATCTCTCCACAGAAAAAATAAATTCCCATGGCGAACTATTATTATAAATTAATGCCTATAAAAACAATCTTTTTGGTGGAGATGAGGAGAATCGAACTCCTGTCCGAAAACAGCTTATACATATTTTCTACGAGCGTAGTCATTGTTTTTTTATAGATGACAAAAGATATTCAATGACAAATAAACTTTAGTCACTGCCTTTTAATTCATGAACCTAAGCAAAGGCAAGACTTTAGGGTTCACGTTCACCGCTTAAGTCCACACGCTTAAGCACAGTCCGCGGTAAACTGCACAAGCGCGACTGCTTTAAATTAAGCAGCAACTGCCACAGGGACAGCGTAATTGTTATTATTGTTGTTTAATTTATAAACTTTGCAGGATTTAAAGTGTTCTGCACTGCACTGCTCGCTTATATATACTCGCTATTCCCGTCGAAACCATTGCATCCCCATATTAGTAATTTTGTTTCATGGCGCGATGAATATCCCGTTGCATAGTTTTTTTTTGGATTTCCTCCCTTTTATCATATATTTTTTTGCCCTTACAAAGACCTATCTCAAGTTTAACAAGACCACCTTTAAAATATAACTTTAATGGTATAAGAGTCAAGCCTTGTTTATTTACAAGCCCGAAAAGTCGCATTGTTTCTTTTTTGTGAGCAAGCAATTTTCTTACACGCATAGGATCTTTATTAAATATATTACCCTGTTCGTATGGACTTATATGCATAGCATTTACTACAAGTTCCCCTTTAACGACCGAACACCAAGAATCTTTAAGGTTTACCCTTCCTTGCCGAATTGATTTTACTTCCGTACCGACAAGCTCTATACCTACTTCCAAACTTTCGTTCACAAAATAGTCATGATAAGCTTTTTTGTTAACAGCAACTACTTTAGTACTATTGTTCATTAAAATTACCCCTATAGTTCTTGTCTTCCTTCTAGCGCACAGCTCAAGGTAACTTCATCTGCATACTCTAGATCTCCTCCCACAGGTATACCATAGGCAAGCCTCGTAACTTTTATCCCAAGAGGCTTTAGAAGCTTGCATATGTATATGGCAGTAGCCTCTCCCTCTACAGTAGGATTTGTCGCCATTATTATTTCTTTAATTTCACATTGTTTTACCCTGTTTAAAAGCTCTTTAATTCTTATGTCATCTACGCCTATACCGTTCAGTGGAGAAAGTAAGCCATGCAAAACATGATATGACGCTTGGTATTCACCAATGCGTTCTATAGCTGCAACATCTTTCGGATCTGCAACCACACAGATAACAGATTTATCTCTATTTTCATCACTACAAATATTACACAGCTTTCCCTCTGTGAGATTACAACAGGTATCACAATAATGTATCTTTTCGTGGGCGTCTATTATGGCCTTAGCAAAATCTTGAGCATCACATTTTGGCATATTTAGTACAAAATAAGCAAGCCTTTGTGCTGTTTTTCTCCCTATACCAGGCAGACTTTCGAAATTTTCTGTAAGTTTTTCAAGGGGATTTGTACTACGTTCAGCCATAATTTTCTAAAACATTCCCGGGATGTTAAGATTCCCAGAAATTCCATTCATCACTTGTTCTTTTTCGCTGCTTGCATTTCTTAGTGCTTCATTTGTTGCCGCCATAATGAGATCTGAAAGCATTTCTATATCATCAGGATCAACGATTTCTTTTTCAAGCTCTATGGACTTTACTTCCATTTTTCCACTCACACATACTTTAACCGCTCCACCGCCAGCTGTTGCTGTGTATTCTTTCTCTTCCAGTTCAGCAGTAGCTTTTTCTAAATCTTCCTGCATTTTTTGAGCTTGTTTTGCAAGCTGCTGTAAATTTCCTGCACCTTTTCCATAACCTTGTGGTAACCTTGCTTTCATTTTAACTCCCCCTAATTAATTTTTATGTCAATATTTGAATCTTTTATAGAGTCTAAAAAATTATCGAAGCCATCAACTTTAGTAGCCACATCTACTATATTATCATTTTTCTCTTCACTTTTCTTGAAAATATAATTTTCACCTGTAATTTCCTTGGCTGCCTGCTGCAAAGCTTCTCTCATAGCTTGCTGTTTTAGCAGAATATACGCACTAGATTTTGCCGAAGAAATGTATATTGTATTTCCTTGTTTAGATGCTTTAGAACCTTTGAGCGAGGTAGCTAAGGATCTTTTGATCTTGCTAAGCTTTTCTAAAACTTCTGACCACTGTGAAAAATTTTCTGAGTCTGAATTATCAATATTTGGAGCTTTGGAGATTCGTGCTACTACAACCTGTTCAGAAAAATTTTCAGAACTAGCAAGTTCTACTTTACTAGCCTTATCTTTGGCTGTGTTGACTGTTTGAGCAGTGATAGAAGTTTTGCTTTCTGATGTTTGCCCAGCTATTTTAGGGACATTTTGCGTATCAGGCACATAATTAGAGTTCAAAAAATTTTGTAGCTGCTTCTCAAGCATACATATCCGACTCAAAAGCTCTGACTTATCCTCGCTATTTTCCGGAATTTCACATAAATCTATGAAAGTAAGTTCCATCTGAACTTTCGGCGAAACGCCTTTGTTTATTAGTTGTAAACTTTCCTGAAATTTCCTTGTAACAAATAAAATCGTACCAAGCCCAAACAAATCCGCAGAAGCTTTAAGTTCTTTGAATTCTTCCTCGCTGTATGCAACCATGTCCATGGGATCTTGCATGGTTTTTATGAGCATTATGTTTCTGAAATAATGTATCATTTCTTCACACAATAAGGACATGCTCTTTGAATTTTCATATAGTTCATTTACAAGTTCTATAGCGCGAGGTGTATTCCTTTGTGCGATGCAGCTTGCTAGATCTATCAAATATTCTTTCCTAACATTCCCAGCTGTTTCACAGACCAAATCAACATCTATATCATTAGCTTTACTCATGCACTGATCAAGTAAGGATAAGGCATCTCTTAGCGCACCATCGGATAGTCTGGCAATCAAAAGAGCCGCATTGTGGCTTAATTTAATATCTTCATTTTTTGCAATATATTCTAGCCTTTGAGCGATTAATTTTGCATCTATCCGCCTAAACTCAAAGCGCTGACATCTAGACAAAATGGTTGATGGTAGTTTGTGAACTTCGGTGGTTGCGAGAATAAAAATAACATGCTCAGGAGGTTCTTCTAGAATTTTAAGTAAGGCGTTAAAAGCACCGATAGAAAGCATGTGTACTTCATCAATGATATAGACCCTAAATTTAGCAACAGTAGGTGTGAAAAATGCCTCTTCCCTTAAGTCTCTTATATTATCAACACCATTATTGCTGGCAGCATCTATCTCTACAACATCTAATATGGAACCGTTCTGTATGCCTTTGCAGTTTTCACATTCGCAGCAAGGATCTGAATCTTTAAGATTTAAGCAATTCACAGCTTTCGATAAAATCTTAGCACAGGTAGTTTTTCCTGTTCCCTTCGAACCTGTGAATAAATAAGCATGCGCTACTCTACCTGAGGCAAGTTCTTTTTTTAAAGTTTTGGTTACCTGCTCTTGCCCTATTACATCATCAAAAACTAAAGGTCTCCATTTTCGATAAAGTACTTTATACAATACTCTCACCCCTACGTAGAAACAAAAAGCAAGACCCAAAACCCAAAACCAATATGAACACTAATATGTAGACTCAAGACTAACTGCATCGCACGAAGCAACTTCGATTAATGCTGCTCGGTTCCCCGCCTGACATGGTTCTCGACGCAACGTCGCACAGCGCCCAGAGCCTACATATTAGTGTTCATAAAAAGTATAAATTTCACCATCCCATGTGCATCTTCAAGTATATTATAATGTGAAATATAAAGCAAGTAGAAAATACTTTTTTGGTACCATAAATTGTAACGTTACAGGCACTTCGGAAATTTACTACAATCCTTGATTTTTATGGTAGGGTGATATATCACAAATTGGGTATTAAAAAACTCTGGAAGAAAAGTGGTATGTGGTATAATGGAGATAAAAAAGCTGAAAGAGGAAAAAAGAATGAAACAGATAGGATTTTTTGATGAAGAGAATAGATTGGCAAAGCTAAGTAAGTTAGGAGATTCACTAGAAAAGCTCAACATGGTAATAGATTGGGAAATATTTAGACCGTTAATAAATAAGGTATTTAATAAGCAAAGCAAAGCAAAGGTCCCGGAGGACGTCCCCACTATGACTACATAATGATGTTTAAGATATTAGTATTGCAGAGAATATATAATCTGAGCGACGATCAAACAGAATTTCAGATTAACGACAGAATGAGTTTCATGAGATTCTTGGGACTAAGCATAAGTGACCAAGTACCAGACGCAAAAACAATATGGCTGTATAGAGACACATTAGCGAAAGCAAACATAATGAAAGAATTATTTGAGTTGTTTGAAAAGAAGCTAGAGCATGAAAATATAATCACAAAAGCCGGTACGATAGTAGATGCAACATTTGTGGAAACACCAAACCAGCACATAGACAGAGAGGATTACAAAAAGCTCAAGGAAGGAAAAGTACCCCAAGAGTGGAAAGAAAACAAGCATAAGCTTGCCCAAAAAGATACTGACGCGAGATATTCAATCAAGAGAGGCCATAGGTATTATGGGTTCAAAGATCATATAAAAGCTGATGCAGAAAGCAAGATGATAGTGGCTTATGAAGTCACGAATGCAGCAGTTCATGATGGTCAAATGCTACCTTTTCTTGTGGATGAAAGCGACAACGCAATATATGCAGACAGTGCATATTGGGGAAAGCCTAATGAAAAAGCACTTCCGGCAAATGTGAAAAACTGTATCCACGAAAAAGGAACTAAAAAAGAAGGTCTTAGCAAAGCACAGCGCAAAAAGAATCAGGAAAAATCAAAGATTAGATGTAGAGTAGAACATATTTTTGGATTTATGACCGGCGTCTTTCGCGGACTTACTATGCGTTCCAGAGGTATAGTTCGAGCGAATTTTAATATAGGCCTAACTAACTTGGTATACAACATGTTCCGGTATAGATTCTTGCTGCGGAATGCTTCTGTC
>JAZUOT010000024.1:0-3867 GCA_045604805.1 Acutalibacteraceae bacterium
ATGTTTGAGGTTTCGGACATATACAAAACATCAGTTTGTCCACTGGCTAGGGTTATGCGAAAAGAGCTTAAAGCTCGCAATATAAATAAACTTAAAGTTGTATACTCAAAAGAAATACCTCAATCTAATGTCAAAACACGAATTCCTGCAAGTATAAGCTTTGTTCCTCCTGTTGCAGGATTTATCTTAGCTTCAGAAGTTATAAAAGATTTGATAGCATTATAGACAGAATATAATTTTCATATTTTCTCTACATAATTTTTTATATTATGGAGCTGGATAATTATTTCTGATTTATTCTTGTTTTCAACGATTAAAGCGGGGATTTGTCGGATAGAATATTTAGTCGCTAGATCTATATTTTCATCGGCATTTATAAGCTCATAATTTATTCCTGATTTATCCAGCAAAACTTTAGCCAGACTGCAATTAGGGCAAGAATTAGAAGTTACAAGCATATGTTTTGAATTTGTATTTATTGGTTCATTACAAGTTTTATTTGTGCTAGAATCCAAAGTCACATTAACATTCTGAGTTTCGTTTATTTTATAAACTTTTCTATCCTTAAATTCCTGGGATTTTCCATCGTTCCAGTTTTGAACAGGCCTGTAGTAACCAGTTATTCTACTGTACACTTCTGTAGTTTCGCCACAAGTAGGACAATTTTTGACCTCACCGTTTATGTAGCCATGATTTTTACATATAGAATATGTTGGAGAAAGCGTGTAATATGGCAACTTATAATTTTCGGCTATTTTTCTCACAAGTGATGCAGCACTTTTCCAGTTTGGCAGTTTTTCGCCCAAGAACGCATGGAAGACCGTACCCGAAGTATACAAAGTCTGAAGCTCATCCTGTATATCTAGTGCTTCGAATATATCTTCTGTGAAACCCACAGGCAAATGAGAACTATTTGTGTAATAAGCCGTACCGTCTTTAGAAGCGGTGAGAATATCCGGGAATTTTTCTTTATCGTGTTTAGCTAAACGATAGCTAGTCGACTCAGCAGGGGTCGCTTCTAGATTGTAAAGGTCCCCATATTGCTCTTGATAATCAGACAGACGTTCTCTCATATGATTCAAAACATCTTTTGCAAAATCCTGAGTATTTTTATGGCTGAGGTCATTTTTAAGCCACTTAGCGTTTAGTCCAACTTCATTCATACCCACAAGTCCTATTGTAGAAAAATGATTATCAAAAGAACCTAGGTAATGTTCAGTATAAGGATAAAGTCCTTCCTTCAAAAGTTTGCTCACAACAGTGCGCTTAACTTTGAGAGAGCGAGCAGCGATATCCATCATATGATCTAGCCTTGCGTAAAAATCATTTGCATTTTCTGATATATATGCAATTCTTGGTAAGTTTATCGTTACAACACCGACAGAGCCAGTACTTTCACCGCTTGCAAAAAATCCACCAGTTTTCTTGCGCAGTTCTCTTAAGTCTAATCTCAAACGGCAACACATACTGCGAACATCACTAGGTTCCATATCGCTATTTATGTAGTTCGAAAAATATGGTGTGCCGTATTTAGCTGTCATCTCAAAGAGCAGTTTGTTATTTTCACTTTCAGACCAGTCGAAATTCTGAGATATAGAATAAGTAGGTATCGGATATTGAAAACCTCTGCCTTGAGCATCTCCTTCCAACATAACTTCTATGAAAGCTTTATTTATCATGTCCATTTCTTTTTTGCAGTCTTTATAGCAAAAATCTGTCTCTTTGCCGCCAACTATAGCTTTCATTTCTGCTAAATCATCAGGCACAGTCCAGTCTAGAGTTATATTCGAAAAAGGAGCCTGTGTTCCCCAGCGAGAAGGTATATTTACGCCATAAACAAAGGATTCTATACATTTTTTCACCTGATTATATTCCAAGTTGTCGACTTTAACAAATGGAGCTAGGTAGGTGTCAAATGAGGAAAAAGCCTGTGCACCAGCCCATTCATTTTGCATTATTCCCAGGAAATTTACCATCTGATTACATAAAGTAGCTAGATGCTTTGCAGGAGCAGAAGTTATTTTGCCGGCAACGCCGCCCAAACCTTGTTGAATTAATTGTTTTAAAGACCAGCCAGCACAGTAGCCTGTAAGCATAGATAGGTCGTGAATATGTATATCGGCATTTTTGTGAGCATTGCATATCTCTTCGTCGTAAACCTCTGAAAGCCAGTAGTTGGCGGTAATGGCACCTGAATTAGAAAGTATAAGCCCACCTAATGAATAACTTACAGTGGAATTTTCTTTTACCCTCCAGTCGTTAACCTTCAAGTAATTATCGACTATTTTTTTATAGTCTAGCAAAGTAGACTTAGTATTGCGTATTTTTTCGTGTTGATTTCTATACAGTATATAGGCTTTTGCAACATCAGCATAGCCGGATTTTATCAGAACTTTCTCTGCACTGTCTTGTATGTGTTCAACATTTATCACAGAATTATTTATTTTTGGCTCAAAATCAGCGGTTACATTGAGTGCAAGAAAATCTAATATGGATTCATTATAATTTTTGTTCATGGAATCGAAAGCTAATTTTATAGCCTGTTTTATTTTTTGCAAATCAAATTCTACAGTTTTTCCGTTTCTCTTTTGAACTAAGTACATATTCAAGTCCTCCATTTTAAAATCACCTTAACTTAGCGCCAGGGATATAGTTTTTTATTATTTTTAAAAAATTCGATAGTTCCTCTTTACTGGGAGCTTCCAAGGTCTTATCCAGAACATTTTCTGAATTCACAAATTCCTGTAAGTAGAAATTTTTAGCACCTGTACACATTTCCCCCATTTCTTTGAAATCAGATTCCGTGTGTAAGTTCTTGACTACGGTTGTCCTGAATTCATAATCTATATTGCTACTAAGAATTAATTTGACGCTTTTTTCGATTTTATTAAATATATCCGTGCCTGTCGTCATAAAATATTTATTTTGCGAGTTTTTTATATCCATAGCAATATAGTCAAATAGCGAATTTTCTAAACCAAATTGTAGTTTTTCTGGGAATGATCCATTTGTGTCTAGCTTTATCAAAAATCCCATTTTCTTGATTTCCCTCATAAAGTCAAAAATATCGTCTTGAAATAAGGGTTCACCACCACTAATGCAAACTCCTTCTAAAACTTTTTTGCGCTTATTTAGAAATTCAAAAAAATCACACTCCGATATAAGACACCAATCTTTATTGTTTTTAGGAATAAACTGAGAATTGTGGCAGAAAGTACAAGCCATATTGCAGCCTTGTGTGAAAACTGTACAAGCTGTGTGTGACGGAAAATCTAGCAAAGTTAATTTTTGAAGACCAGAAATTTTCATGCTTTCACCTACAATAATCACATTAATATGTGCAATAAAAAATGCTTTTCCACCCAAAAAAAGGCAAAAAAGCAACAAATATACATAATCCGAAAATTAACATTTGTTTTGCACTTTTCATTGCCCAAAAGTGTGCCACTATGGCAAAACTTACAAGCTTATATAAGTTCCCGACTAATAACACGGTAATGGCTGTTGCGACGGATTCTCACCGTACTTCCTTATCATAAGCCCAAAAATAAAAACTCACCACCAGCTAATTTTAATCCTAAATCAAAGAGTAGTCAACTTAGAAATTACGAACTTACACAAACGTGCACAAAAGCTCACTATGTCCCAAACGGTGTGAAAGGTAGTTCCTTAGTCAGCATATGCCACAGTAAAACAAAAGATCTTAAAAACATAACAAAAACAGCGGATATCCTTATTTGTGCAGTTGGCAAAGCAAAGCTCATAAAAGCTGATATGGTAAAAAAAGGCGCCGTAATAATAGACGTTGGTATAAATCGAGATGAGAATAACAAGCTTACAGGGGATGTGGACTTTGAAGAAGTAAAG
>JAZUOT010000025.1:0-3241 GCA_045604805.1 Acutalibacteraceae bacterium
TTAGGTGCAGTTTTTTTTGCTTACTTTTTTCTGAAAAAAAGTAAGTCCTAAAGTATAAAGTGAAAGAGAGAATAGCCGCACAAGTAGTCCGTGAGGGTGATAAATAGAATTATCTCGACCACACCTTTTTGCTACTGAGCCCTTTTCTCTTATATTACTATACACTATAGGCCATATAATGTTTTTATATTTTTTTCGATGTTAACGACCGTCCGGCCAAGGGCAAGGCTCTCCTGTGGATATGAAGAATGGGCGCTGTGCATCTACACTACGGAGTTTGTCCGACAATAGTTCACTTAGCTGTTTAGTAAGTAAAGGAAATGATTCTGCAATATTATCAGTCTCGCCGATATCTGTACGTATGTTATATAGCTCTTTCTTCCCATCTTCATACCAATAAATCAGTTTGTAATCTCCTTGACGGATTGTACATGTAGCACCAATCCCGTAAATTCTATTATCGCCCGCAATCCAGTTATTTGGCATATTCCAAATTAAGGAGCGAGAATCATTGTCAATATTCTTGCCTTTAAGAATTGGCACAAAACTCACACCATCAACTTGTTGTTTAGTGTCGTAGCTGTCAACCTCAGCCATTTCAAGAATTGATGGAAAAAAATCTTCTATTATCACATAATCATTAATAGTCGTTCCAGGATTTACAGTTCCATTCCAGTAGACTATCATAGGCACTCGAATACCCCCTTCATAAGCAGAGCCTTTACCGGAACGCAACGGAAGGTTTTGAGTATGCAATGGAGGCGTACGCCCGTAAAGCGAGTATCCCCCATTATCAGACATAAAGATTATGATAGTATTTTCAAGTTCCTCTTTGCTCTCTAAATAATCCATAATATCGCCGAGGCTTTTGTCCATTCCTTCTACCATAGACGCATAGTCAGCTTCGGATTGCGCAAGTCCTTGCTGCAGATACTTATCAACAAAACGGTTATCGGCTTGCAAAGGCACATGTACTGCATAGTGTGACATATAAAGGAAGAACGGTTCATTCTTTTCAATAGAACTTTCAAGCACCTTTATGGCTTCAAGTGTCAGAGCCTCAGTGATAAAAACATCATTATCCCAATACTCTTCAAGCCCCGGAACTGCAAAAGGACTGACAGGCTCACCATCTGAATTGTGGCCAAAGCGTTCGGTGCCTAAATATGAAGCAAGTCCACCGGCTGCATGCCCGGCTATATTGACCTTAAATCCCAAATTAACAGGATTGGCCGAAGGTGTATCAGTTGCACCGAAATGGGCCTTACCGCAATTTATCGTAATATATCCATTATTTGAGAGGATTTCGGTCAAAGATGTAACCGGAAAACTATAAGGTACATCCTCAACAGCCTGTATACCGTTGACATTCCATTGGGGCATTTTAAGTGTTTCGTGCCTTTCATCGGTAGGCACGTTTTTTGTAAAAGTCCAATTTGTTACCCTATGGCGTGCAGCATTTACACCTGTCATCAAACTGCATCTTGAAGGTGAACTGACACTTGAAGCATAGGCCTGGGTAAATTTGACTCCCATAGCAGCGAGGCGCTCCATATTTGGGGTATTATAACGATTATTCAACGGTGTCTTTTGAGTATGAAATGGTACAGATGTATCCTGCCATCCCATATCATCTACCATGAAGAGTATTATGTTGGGGCGCTTGTATTCAGCCTGCACATTTGAGACAAACGACAGGAGAGCCATTGCACACAGTGTTTGAGAGAACTTCATAAAATAGGGAATTGTATGATAAACAACTTATAGTCTAAGAAGCTGTTTAAATTTATATCGTTAAGTTTTTTATAGGTCAAAAATAGAATGTTTTATTATTTTTTGAGGGCGCGTAGCGGACTACGTAACCGAGAAAAAGAGAAAAACAGGCATTTTTGAACATAAAAGACAACGAAATAGCAACTTTAAATATAATATTTTTTTTAGAAATTTAAACAGCTTCTAAGTTAATTCATATCAAGAACAATAAAAAGCGAGTATTATAAACACAACTGTTTGACAACGCATAACAACATTGTCAAACAGTTATTTACTCTATATAGGCCTGTACACTATTTCGCATCTTTAACCCATTCTTTGTAGCCATTTTCAAGCTCAAAGACTTTAAATCCCATAGAGTCAAGTTTTTCGGCAGCTTCCGCACTCTGGCGTCCGCCACGGCAGTAAACTGCTACAGGGCGTTCCTTGTCAAGTGTCCTAACAACCTGACCACAAAAATCCTCCCCTGCAAGACTTATATTAACACTTCCCTCAATATTGCCTTCAATGAACTCTTCAGTCGAGCGTACATCTATAAGTTGAACATCCGGATTCGATATTACTTTTGCAAATTCTTTAGCAGGAATTGTCTCTACCCCATTGTTTTTATTGCAACTGCTGAAGAATAGCAGTACAAGGGACAAAAGTACTGCCATCATATATATATTTCTCATAACCTTATCATTAAATTAAACAAATATTGCTTATAATACAAAAAACAAGTATCCGTTAAAATTAATATACCTCTACCTTTGATGCAGCAGCCTTGCACTTATCGCGTAAAGCATCAAGATTGCTCCCATTAGGAGCATAGCTTACGACAACACCAATACGACGATTTACCTTAGTGAAAGGCTTGCCGAAGATGCGGAGATATGTATTGGATACAATACGGGCAACCGTTACTACAGCGTATCTGCCTAAATGTGATGTAATGGTAATTGGCTGTGATTCATTATCGGATATCACACCAATACCCGTTTGGGATTCTCCAAACTTAGGAAGTTCATCCTCGAATTTATTCCTAAAAAATCCTGCCCTTTTAAGAGAGCAGGATTTTTTGTTTAAATTCGATTGTTTTTAATAATTCTCGGGCTTAATTTGGAAATAAGCCTTGGGGTGTACGCACACGGGGCACATTTCGGGAGCAGCCTTGCCAAAGTGCAGATGTCCGCAGTTGCGGCACTGCCAGATGCAATCGCCATCGCGGCTGAACACAAGGTTACCCTCGACATTTGCAAGCAGTTTCTTGTAGCGCTCCTCGTGGGTCTTCTCGACCTTTGCCACCATCTCGAAGCGGATGGCAATCTCCTCGAAGCCCTCCTCGCGAGCCTCCTTAGCCATTGTGGGGTACATATCTGTCCACTCCTCATACTCGCCTGCGGCAGCATCGGTAAGATTCTCGGCTGTGCCCTCGATGCCGTGAACATATTTGAACCACATTTTAGCGTGCTCTTTCTCTTGGTCG
>JAZUOT010000026.1:0-63189 GCA_045604805.1 Acutalibacteraceae bacterium
CAACAATGTCATTGGCGCAATCCCAAGCGTCAGCTACGCTAGCAATCAAGCCTGTTATGGCATACACTCCACAAAACGCAGCTATAGCGGCACCAGGTATCAATATCCCAAGAGGTAAAGCGAGAATTGCTGCTGTCCCTCCGAGTATTGCCGCACCGATAGCTGGAAGTGATATAACTCCTCCTAATCCCAGTCCTACAAGCACAACTACTCCTGCAAGCCCTATTCCGCCTGATATAAAATTCAGCATTTTTGCTACAAATGAGAATTTCTCAAAAGGCGTATAGCTTAGCCATTGTTTAGCTCGAACGAGATTTTCAGCTACAAACGTTTTTTCTTCTTCGCATACAGATTGTAAGTCCACATCGTTTTTTGCTTTTTTGGCCACTTTTATTTTTTGATTTAACGTCTTCATTGTTTCCTTAAATTCTATTCTTTCTCGCTGTTTTTTTACTTCTCTTGGTTCTGCTTCTCTTTCTGCTCTTTCTGCTCTTTCTTGCTGTTCTCTTGCTTCTCTTTCTGGCTGTTCTCTTTCTCGCTGTTCTCTTGCTTCTATGCTTTTTAGTTTTTGCAATATGTTTTCTAGTATTTCCCGCATATTCTGTTCTGTTAATTTATCCTTGGTTAGGTTGCTTAGGTACTCTATCTCATTTTTGAACTCCTGGTACTCTCCCAGAACTTCTATTAGGGTATAAATTATAGCGCGAAAATATACATTGTATTTTATCTTTGCGAGATCTTCCTTAATTCGTCCCAGATAGATAATATCCACTAAAAGCTTATCATATTCAGTAAATACGCTGTGATTACGAATCATTTTGTATAATCCGAGATTTTCTTCTGTCCGTGATATATCACCATCTCTGTCGATGATTGGATACATATCTAATAATGCAGTAATAAATGGCACTTTATTCTTTTCATTAAGAAAATTTAAACATTCGTAGTCTAAAGAAATCTTAAAACGATAATATTCACTCTTATAGAATATAAAAGCAGCTGCTTCAAAGTTTTCTTTCTCTAGATGGATAATAAAAGCTTTTTCAAGAGCTTTTTTAAGAGCTTCTTTAAGAGCTTCTCCATAAAATATGTTACCAAAACTTCTGTAAAAACATATATCTCCAATAATACTGCCATCTCTTTTTTCTGCTGCTGCTATTTGCTCAGCTAGAGCTTGTACTAAAGCAGCTTCTTTTCTTTCTAACTCACCGGTAAACTCAAACCCTTTGAAGGCATAGCAGAACACATTAAATTTTGATGCAGCAGTTTCAATTGCAGTAATAAATGCCTCAGGATGTTTCTTTGTAAATTCACGAAAAATGTCAACGTTAAAGGAGAACATATGAGAATCTTTCCTATCTGAATGGAGGCGCATGTAGGAAACTATATTTTCTATTACTTCGCTAAGTTCGTTAAAATCTATTTCATTTTCATAAATCAATTCTATCAATTGCATTTCACTACATATAAATCTACCTACTTCACTATCTTGTAATCCACTTGTTTTCAGTTTTTCAAAAAGGGTACTACGTTTTGATTTTGGACATTGATTTATTAATTTAAAAGTGTCGATGTGCACATATTTGCCCTGTTCTAAAGTAAAAAAATCGCCTTTCCCCTCATCCGAATTGAAATTCTGGCTAAGCTCGATATCGAAATCTCTAGCTATCGACTCCATCATCTCAAAAGCGGTACGGCTTCCTGGTGCTAAATTTTTCCTCCACGCACCATCATATTCCTCTTCCTCAGGATCTACCCTTCCCATTTCCGAGTCCTCGTTCTCTGGATCTACCCTTCCCATTTCCGAGTCCTCGTTCTCTGGATCTACCCTTCCCATTTCCGAGTCCTCTTCCTCTGGCACTCCGTCTGCTATTTTTTTTCCCTTCACATCTACTTCAGGAACCGGTGGTTTTACGTTTCTTTCTATTTCATCCTCTTGGTTGTTATGTGGAGTTTCTGCAGATATATCCCTAGGAAATAATTCGTTAAACTGATGATCATCTATAAGAAATCCTTCACTCAATAGCCTCAGCTGATTCCATGTGGCATGTTGGCAGATAATACATGCTGTTTCTACGATTGAGGAAGAGTTTCTGCTTTCTGTTAAGCTACATAGGGCTGATAACATATTCCGATTAAACTCCGCATTACCTCCTTCGTCAACAGAAACAAGCAGGTCTGACAATTGATCTATTTTCTCAGGAGAGCATTCATCTCTCTGTATACAGAGAGACTTGTTATTTTTACCTATTTCTTCATTCAATATCATGACAAAATCCTCATGGTTTAGCAGATTAGGTTTTCCGTCTTCTCCTTTGGCTGTGGTTTCAGCATCAATGTAACGTACATCCACATGAATGGAAGTTTGAAGCTCCTCTCCATTTAGCATTGCACCGTCTGTAATCGACATCATGTCTACTGCTGTTTTTACTGCTGTTTCTGCTCCTTCTTCTTCAGTTCCAATTCCAATTCTACCCTCGCTCTTAAGTCTTGCCGCTACTGCTGTGGTTGTACGAATTAACGTTTCATTATCTCTAAGAATAAATTCAGAATTTTTAGGGTCTTTGGTCGCAATCTCATTCAATTGCTGCTTTACAAGAGGCAAACATTTTCCATAGGTTTCAGTATTAAGAAACTCATTTTCGTCGGTAGTATGTACAAAATCCCTTACCTGAGCAATTAAATTATCCAGGTTTTCTGAATGAGATTCTAATTTTGTACCAGCTGCATCGCCATTTTCAGCTGAACCGGTAGAAAAAACGTGTTGAAGCCTTTCAATATCAGCTTTATTTTCTACGCGCCTAGAAACCCCACCAGCTACTTGCTCTAGCTGCTCAAAGCTCAAGATGCTTGCATCTGATGTTTCATTTCTTCTTTCGTATGCAAGCTTTATCGCATCTAAATCATCAGAACCTACCTTGTAACCCAGAATTCTAAATTGCTCAATCGCTTCTTCTTTGTCTCTACATTCTGTGAGTAGT
This sequence comes from Acutalibacteraceae bacterium, assembly GCA_045604805.1. Taxonomy (GTDB): domain Bacteria; phylum Bacillota; class Clostridia; order Oscillospirales; family Acutalibacteraceae; genus JAZUOT01. Next base: position 2,982 of record JAZUOT010000026.1, read on the forward strand.
TTTATTTCCTTTTTGCTTAAGCCACCCAAATCTTTGGACAAAATTTTCCCAGCCATCTCAAAAGCCTCCTAAAGCACAAACGAAACCTCTATATTTATATTATACACCCCCCCCACATGAAGTCAATAGGAAAAATAAAAAAATTTAGTGCAGAGCTTTACTTTGGCTTTTTGCTGGTATTGCTGCGATTTATTTCATTGTCTTTTTCTACCACACTCTGTCCCGAATAACATACATTCTTTATACTATATTCTCGATTTGTGATATTAGTTTTTACGCTATAACATCTAATTACACTAATTTTTCATCATATTAAGTTTATTGCAACTTCATACTATTTGTCATGTGCTTATTGTACAACTTTGACATTGAATTTTATTTATGTAAAATTATACTAGTTGAGCTTCATGGTTTTTTGTGAATATTGTGCATTTATTACAGAAAGGTTTGGTTTGACGTGAAAGTAGCTCTGATATCTCATGATTCAAAAAAAGAACTTATGATTCAGTTTTGCATAGCATATCAAGGTATTTTGTGTAAACACAATTTATGCTCCACAGGAACTACAGGAAAGATGATTTCATCAGCTACAGGTTTAGATATACAGACATTTTTAGCAGGAAATCAAGGTGGAGATCAGCAGATAGCTTCAAGAATAGCTTGTGATGAGATTGATATGTTAATATTTTTTCGGAATCCTTTAAACCCAAAACCAAATGAGCCTAATGAAATGAATCTTTTAAGACTTTGTGATGTCCATACAATACCGGTGGCGACGAATATAGCTACAGCAGAAATGCTCATTCATGGACTTGAGCGCGGAGACCTTGATTGGAGGGACAATATAAAAAGTTAATATACTTTTACCCTATATGATAACCTTTGGGGGTAAAAGGCTATTTAAAGATGAAAAGTGTGTATGTTCATAAAAGTTACAGTTATCGACTAAAATTAAAATAATTGCAAAAATTCACAGCGCAATATAAATGAGCAGTGACAATTACGTCACTGCCGCTGGTGTGTATGTATTTGCTTTTCCACTTATTATGCTTAATATCGGAACAGAAACCTTACTATAATGGTGATAGTCATTTTCTCCATCTTTACTTCATAACTTTTATCTTACACAAAATTTATAGTTGGAATAATGCTACTTGATAATTGATTTTCGGGCTAAAGCTTACACTTGCGTATCTTGCTGATACATTATGAACTCCGAAGGCTCCTTTTTAGTAACTCCACTTTTAAAAATCTCCTTGAATTCATTTTGCATTGAAACATAGCAATATCCCTTATCTTTTGCAGTTTCCTTGAGTAAATTCAGTTTTTCTCCCAAAGGATATACAAACTCTCTGCTGTTATCATCATGCGAAATAAGCATACCAAATGTCTTATATTTACTATTAGCATTGGAATACTGCATCATAGAAAAATCACCTGTCGAATTTCCCGCACAAAAAACAGGAATTTTCCCTATGTGGTCTGAAATCAGAGAAACTTTTTCGAAATTATCGTTGATTATGCTAGTGCCTGTCCGAATTATTTTGTCATCTGACTTTAAATTGTAGTATCTTCCTACCTCATTTCCTTCATTTGAGGCTTTTATTTCCACAAACGAACCAATTATGTGTGAAGCTTCTAAACCTAACACAGACTGCTCCATATCTCTTAGGAACTCCTGGTCTGTCCCTGATACAATATACACTGAAAAATCATTATCTTTGAGATATTCTATAAGTTGCAACATAGGAGTATAAAAGGCTTCACTAAATTTCATATTGTTAAAGCAAGGATAGCTTTCTTCTTTAAATTTGTCCACAAGCAAATCAAACTCTGCTGTTTCTAAGTCAGAAAGGATTTGTATTTGTTGTTCTTGTGTGATAAATCCATTGTTTATTGCTGCCAATAAATCCTCTGACGGAACGAAACTTTGATCATTTTTCAACCTATAATCAGCAACATATTTTGCAAAATAATTAGGCATAAAGTCTCCTCTTTCGCAACAACATGTTCCGTCTGAATCAAAAACAGCTACCCTGTCTTCGACAGGTATATAATTCTCATTATTTTCATCAGTAACTTCAGAAACATAGCTAATGATGGCTTTTTTTGTTTCTGAAGTATCCTCCCATTTTGACAATTTGTCAATATTAGCCTCACATAAAAAAATCACACAAAAAGCCGAGAGCAACACAAGAAGCGAAACAGTAGTTAAAATTTTCCTAGTAATACGAATTTTCACCCTGCTAAAATACCCTGACATAAATGCCTCCCACACAAAAAACAAAAATCAAGCACCCATATTAATAAGTTTATCGAATTTTGCTGTGCTATGTCAAGATTCCACAAGAAAAAATTTCTAATATAAGAGCATTTTCGTGCTTTAATCTACTGGTGCATTTGGCATTTGAGGATCTAAAACTAATGTATCATTTTCTGTTGTACTTTCTACTTCATACTTGCTACTAACATCGCTTTGTTCTGAAATAACATTCCTGTCAGGCAATTTGAACCCGTGCATAAAACCTCCAATTTCAGTAGAGCATATGTCACCAGCAATCACCTTTTTGTTGAGCACTAATATATCTGCGTATATGTTCGCGTCAGTTGAAGGATAATTACTTATTTTATAGCTATAGTGTGTACAAGTTTGCCCTTTGTAAGCAGATAGATCTAACCCTTGAGATTTTTGTATATCATTGTATTTTTCATAAGTAGCATTAAACTCACTTGGTATTATTATCTCACATACATCTACAGGTTCTTGCGATACCTCCCAACCAAAGCTTTTTAAAAAATCTATTCTGGCTGCGTTGTCATCTACGCCAACTTCGTATGAATTGGAGTCTGTTTTTTTGAAAAATTCATAATTTTTGCCTAATCCGAAAAATAAAAGGCTTAATGAAGCTACGCTAAAAATTACCGTGCATATTATAAGACAGAGTTTAAGTTTAGATTTATTCAAAGTTACAACAAACACACTATTTTCCTACCTTTATATTTTTTAGGTACAAAAATAGGTATGCAAAAAAATCAAAAATCATTCCTGCTTCACGAAAGGTCATGTAAATAACTTTTTAGACTATCAGAACCCAGTTTTTTGTAAGCTTCTTCCAATATCTGTCGAGATTTTTCTAGATCGCCTAAATACCTATAAGCATTAGCAAGGCCGATATAAGCTGCTTCTTCATTAGCTGATATCTTTATAGCTTCGTTGTATGACTCTATGGCTTCTTCGTACTCTCCTGCATCTACAGCTGCATTCGCTGCATTGAGATGTATTATGTATTCGTTGAGTGTTGACGAATCTAATAGACTTTTACTAGATTCTTTTGATTGTGGTTCAATTCTATTAGTTTGAATTTTTGACTGTATAGAAATAAAAACAAGAAAAACTACAACTAACAGTGATAAACCTACAACCATTACAAATGAAATATTTGTAAACAAATATTTCGGGTCCTGTTTGTCTGAATTGTTTTTCAATTGGCAATACCTCTATCAAAAATATTGTGCCCTTCAGTAATTTATATCAAAAAATATTAGAGCGAACTTTATTGTTGTTGTTCCAACAACATAGTACATTTGACTTAAATTATAGCATAAGTCCTTAAAGCTTATTTTCGTTGATAATAATTACAAGCTAAATGCTATAAAAAAATAAATAATATAAATTTTGATTAATTTTACTATATAAATATATTATTTATTTAAAATTAATTGCTCTCATAATAATATATATTAAATTATCATAAATTAGTATTTCAAAGTTTTTAGCATTTATTTTTTTACTCTCATTAAACTTTATAATCGAAAGATCAAACAGAGTTTATTTTGAGTTTTTTGTAATTCTCTATCTAGCCGTGATAATTAAATATCTCCAATCATAGAAATGAACAAGTAAGCTTGCATTGGAGGTACAGTACTTGAAAAGCACTCTTGAAAACAGAGCTATTGCACTAGGTGAATTTATTGCGAAAAATAAATCAACCGTGCGCGAAACAGCAAAAAAATTCGGAATAAGTAAATCTACTGTACATAAGGATGTTTCAGAAAGACTTAGATATTTTAATCCCATATTACACAGCGAAGTGAAACTGATCCTCGAAGCAAATAAAAATGAACGCCATATAAGGGGTGGCATGGCAACCAAGCGTAAATATAAACTTAAATTGAATGATTAGAGGTGAAAAGCCAAGATAGAACCCTTTTATATCAAATTGAATATACTGCTACTGAGCTTAAATCTGGAGGATTATATTTATGGATAAAAGAGAATTACAAAAAATAATAGATCAAGTTTCGAAAAAAACAGGTACCAAAAAATCCGATTTGCAGTCTGTATCAAGCCTAAAAGATATGTCAAAACTCCTTGGTAACATGGATAAAAAAAGTGCAGACAAACTTAAGTCAGTTTTAAATAACCCTGATGCAACTAAAAAAATATTAAATTCCAAAAAAGCACAAGACATACTAAATAAACTTTTTAGCAGTTAAAATTCAACGAGGATGGACCTATGGAAGACATATCCGACGCAATAAATTCTTTACTGAAGAATCCAGATATAATGCAACAGGTACAGGCACTTTCTGGAATGATTGGAAATGAACAAAATACTAACAACAAAACCAGCAACACAGCTGACCTGGTATCATTGCTTTCGGGATTTATAGACAAACAAAATGAAGAAAACCCAGAGCCTCAGGATTCTGCTGAGGCTCCGGGCGTAAATCCTGAATTAATCGGTACCATAAGTAAACTAGCACCTATACTTTCCTCTGTAAAACAAGAGGACAAAAATACATACTTGCTTAATTCCTTGAGACCTTTTTTAAGTGATGCTAGGAAGAAAAAACTAGATGAGTCGATAAAGATACTCCAGCTGATTAAAATTATACCTTTACTCAAAGACACAGGAATACTAAACAACTTATTCTAAGGGAGTGCATTTAAATAAATGCCTGAAAATTTTAGCATGGATGAACTGCAGCGTTTGCAGAATGAAGCTATGAATAGAGCGCGCGAGATGCAAAAAAAAGCCCAAAATATAGGCAAACAATCAGCAAACAGTAGAAGAAAACCAGCAAATCCCTCAAAATTCAAAATGGATCAAAAACAAATTTCTAAACCACCAGCAGAACACAAGAAAGCTATGTCAAATTTATTTGAATCACTCATGGAAGATAGTGATAAAAGTTTGATACTCATACTTATCTTAATATTATCCACCGAAGATGCCGATCCCGGGATTATATTAGCTCTCATGTATATAATATTGTAGCATCAGCTATTGCTAGGTAAAAAATATACTTTATTGTCACTTGTACAATTAGATACATCCAGCGTTCCAGTGCTATTAGCCAAATTGGAAGAGTTTTTAATTATACTATTTGCAAATTCTATCTTTTTTTCTATTTCTTCAGCTTTTCCCATATCAACAACTATTCTATTTTGATATGTAAGAGATATATTTTCTAAATTTGTGACATCTATGTAGGTTATATCTGTCAGATTTTGGTCTTTCAGTGTGGTTTCTATTTGTTTCAAAACAACAGATTTATTTTGGTCTTTGAATATTAATTCTTGAGCTATCTGAACATTTTCTACCTCTGCACCTTTCACAATGGCAACGCCTTCTTTTGCTGTGTCCATTATATCAAGGACCTTATTTTTTGAACTTATTAATATTTTTCTATCTTCAACATCTATTATCCCGGCCTCTTTTGCTTCTGTTACGTGTATGACTAGTGTACTTGGTATCTTTCTTTCCAATCTTATATCCTCTATATATGGAAATTTGGTACATAGATTTTGTTTTACTATTTTCGTGCGGTAAAGGTAAAGATTTTGATATTTAGTTACACCACTTTCTCTTATTATCGATGTACTATCATAAAAACTATTTCCCTCAATCTGTATGTTTTCTATCTTGAACAAAACTGTCAGAGATAAAACAACACAGATAGAAATAACAGCTAGAACCACAATGAAATATAAAACAAAAAGCCTTATATTCCTTTGTTTTGTATTCATTCTAGCTGTTTCCCTATATTGAGATCTTACTTTTGTTTCTTTATCTGTTTTTTTCATAAAAAACGTCCTCTTTGTATCTTCGGATCGCATCTGCGCCCAAAAGTTTTAAATTTCTCTCTAAATTTTCATAACCTCTATCAGCGTAACATATTCCAGATATATTAGTCTCGCCATTTGCCATAAGTGCTACTACTGCTAGGGCTGCTGCAGCTCTTAAATCTGTAGCTTTAACATTCGTACCATACAATTCCGCCACACCTTCCACTACAGCCATACGACCTTCCAATTTTATATTAGCGCCCATACGATTAAACTCTACTACATGTTTATATCTACTTTCAAATATATTTTCTATAAAGACACTTGTACCTTCGGCTACACAAGTCAGTGCCATTAACAATGCCTGTGCATCTGTTGGGAATCCAGGGTAAGGCATAGTTCTAACAAGTTTCAAAGCCTTTAATCTATTTTCAGCTTTTATGAAAATCTCATCTTTGCTTACAAGGATCTTACAACCCATTTCCCTAAATAAATTCAAGACCTGTGATAGATGTTCTGGCCTTGCCTTTTTTAAGCATAGTTCTCCTCTTGTACCAGCTGCAGCACACATATAGGTCACGGCTGCAATTCTATCAGGAATAACTGTATGCTCTGCTGAGTGAAGTCTATCTGTTCCTTCTATGATCACAGTGCTTTTTCCTGCTCCTTTTATTTTAGCTCCACAAGCATTTAAATAATCAGCTAAATCTATTATTTCGGGTTCCTGTGCAGCATTTGTGATAGTTGTTGTACCTTTCGCTAAAACTGCTGTCAGTATTATGTTTTCGGTAGCCCCTACACTAGGAAAAGAAAGCGATAGATTAGCCCCCTGTAAACCCCTATCGGCAAAACATTCTAAATATCCGTGAGATTCTCGAACATTTACCCCCATTTCCCTCAAAGCTTTTATGTGTATATCTATCGGTCTGAGCCCTATCTCACATCCTCCGGGAAAACAAAGTTTTGCTTTACCGGTTCTCGAAATCAACGCGCCTAAAAACACTATAGAAGATCTTATTTCTCGCATAAGTACATCTGGAATGTCAACATTCTTTAAATGTTTCGAGTTTACTACTATAGTATTACCTTCTTTCTCTACCAGGCACCCCAAATACTTTAATATCTTTATAGTTGCTCTTACATCGCTCAAATCAGGACAATTATGTATTATACTCTCATCTTTACATAAAATCGATGCAGCGAGTATTGGCAATGCGCTGTTTTTTGAGCCTTGCAATACTAATTCTCCAGCTATTTTGCAAGGTCCTTTGACCACCAGTTCAGACATCTAAAAAACACCTCTTTTTACTAAGACATACACCATTCTATGCAAGTAAAAAGATTATGTCAGAGGTGCAATATACTCAAATAGAAAGAAACTTTTGGTATAGATGTTGATAGATTTATTGGATTTTGCTCCATATGCGCAGATCAGGCGGGCAGACGAGAAAAGACTTGGAGACTTATCCTATGAGGTCTCGCAGACGGTATAGACGATATAAAGAAGCTGACCTGCAAGATGATGCCTAGAACAGTCACGAGTAAGATTGCGAAAGTCAACCCAGGCAACAAAGGGATGGATTAACTATAATGCCATTGGATTTATGAAGACGGCAATGTCAGAAATCGACGTGCATTTACGTATGAGGCTCAGAATCATCATTTGGAAGCAATGGAAAGTACCAAAGAAACGGCCATTGGGAATCTGAAAAGAACTTGCGAGACTTAACCTACTTGACTGTTTGTGGATGTTGGTATATCGTTTATGTGTGTGGTTTGTTTGTATTTTGGAGGCTTTTGAGATGGCTGGGAAAATTTTGTCCAAAGATTTGGGTGGCTTAAGCAAAAAGGAAATAAAACTACTCGCAGAATGCAGAGACAAAGAAGAAGCGATTGAGCAATTTAGAATTCTGGGTTACGAGGTAGATTCTGCTGATCTAGATGCGATAAAGCTTGTGTATGAAAGAAAAGATGAAGTATCAAACGCAAACAGCTTGAGCCTTGAGCAGCTAGAGCAAGTAGCTGGTGGTGCAAGGTCTAAATTGAAACATTTGATAGAAAAACAAGACCTTGACATAATTAGTGAAAACGTACAAACCTTACTGAATACTCACTCAGATCTTGGCAATAAAATTTTAGGAAAGTTAGGCGGTAATATAGATGAAAGGGGAAAAATATTGGCTTACGTTGATGTAGTTACAGACGCAGCTAAAGAAACGGAAATAAATCTTAACCTAACAGATGAAAATGAAAGAAACATTGTCCAAGCTGTAAAAGACGTATACGTTGAATGTGCGTATGGAAAGGATAATATAGGAAAATTTGAGCTTCGAAATAATGAACGCATCGTTAAGGAGACGATAGCGTTGAGCAAAGTACTTGTAAACGCAAAACTATTTGTAAGTGAAGAAGAGACAAATTATAAAGGAGTTGCTTCACATGCAGCAAAAATTATTGCTCTTCACTACACAGACAACAACTTGCTACATAGTTATAGTGCCTTTAAAGACCTTACTAAGAGCGATGCTAAAATTTATATTGATGATATACACGTTAATACAGTTCAAGTGCCTGGTTCAAAACTCGCTAAAGAAGAAAATAATATTTTCTGCAGCTATGGGACGCCTCATGGCACAACATATTTAGATGTGTTAACACCTAAACATAATATCGATCGAGTTGATGACAGTGAATTTCTGTTCAACCTTATGAGCGAGCACTTTGACAAATATACTGCAAACAATAACATCAAAGGAGCCGTCAAGCTGACTGGTAAAGGTGTGTCAGATAAAGGGTTGTTAACTCATTTTGCTGCTGCTGAGATAGACAAAGGTAAATTTTTCTTTAAGCTACGGTTCGACATGTTTGAGAATATGATCGAATTGACAAATACGGCGAATACAACGGCAAAATCGAACTATAATGCAGCAAGCAATATGACAGTAATGGAAGCAGTTTATCTTATGGAAAGGCATGCCACACCATATCAATGGAACTCCTTACAGTCATGGGCAGGTTTAAGTACCGAAAAACAGCTAGAGCTCGCTCAGTTTATAAACTCTCATGCTGCGGACCTTGTAATAGATCAAACACATGAATATATGCCTGAAGAACCACTAAAAATAAATGAGGTTACTGATGTTGTGAATGATAGCGATCCATTAACAACAGCTAAGAATACAGCAAGAGGGCTCGGTATTGCTACGGGAGCAGGGGCATTTATTACAATGGCGGTGGCTACTGTTAGTGCAGCTCTCAATGGATCAATAGCTATACTTGGAAACTGCTTTGCGGTAGCGTTGCCAGCACTATTTAAAGGAGGCATTGCAGCTTTTGTTGGCTGTTTTGCTGGTAATACTACAATGCTTGGTCTAGGTGCTGCATTTTTAGCAGGTACTGCAATTACTGCTGGAGTTGGGATAGCAGCTCTTACTGCAGTTGTAATTTGGCGCGTTATGAGTCATACGGCGACAGGAGTCTCAAGTGTTCCTGAGATAATTGGTGCTTCTGCGATTACCAATGATGATTCCGCCCCCCCACTAGTGAATGAAAATAGATGGATTCCCATAGCTCCTCCAACTCCCATGATTGGACCAAGAGAAGACTTCTGGGACAGTTGAAATATAAATTATTTGCACACGGGAATCTGGCATATAGCCGGGTTCTCGTGTTTTTGTGTAACCGCATTTAAAATCTGCTTTTTTCCTTTCTTTTTTTTCCAAAACACTATGTAATATTTTGAAATTGATTGTTTTTTGTAGAAAAGGGGAAGTGTTTTTTGTATAATTGGGTCAGGTTGACTTGACCTTATATGCTTTAACAGGAAGGAAAAGCAAAATGCAAGAAAAAAAAACGATAGATAATAAGCTGAATGTTTGGCTTGATACACCGATAATTCCCTTAAGAGGGATGGTAGTATATCCAAAAATGATTTTACAGTTTGACATAGGTAGAGAAGCATCATTACTTGCTCTAAAGGAAGCAGCAGAAAAAGATCAGGCGATTTTTTTAGTTCCGCAAAAAGATTACGCTGTTGATAACCCAGATTTTTCGCAGCTTAACTCCGTGGGAGTAATTGCTGAGATACGTCAATTTGTCAAACAAAATGATGATTCTATTCGAATATTAGTGGAAGGAAAAAGCCGTGCAAAGGTGTCAAAAATAATACAAACCGCACCTTTTATGGTAGCAGATGTAGAAGAAGTAAAAGATAAAAAAATAAGTGATAAAATTCGTGCGGAAGCTTTATTTAGAGAAGTAAAAATTGTTTTTAGTCATTATTTGAAATTTGCACCTAAAATTCCCACAGATGTAGTTATAGGTTTACAAACTATAGAGGATCCAGGGTATTTATCAGATTATATAGCTGCAAATATAATGCTAAAATCTGAAATCGAACGTGCCCTCCTTAATGAGACCAGTCCACTCAAAAGGTTAGAAAAGATGTTTGAATGTTTAAAAAGAGAAGTGGACATTCTAAAAATAGAGAGCGAACTTAATTACAAGATAGGAGAAAAAATAGATAAAAATCAGAAAGAATATTATCTTAGGGAGCAAATGAAAGTAATTTCAGAAGAGCTCGGAGATACTGATAACACTAAAGAAGAAATTTTAGAACTCAAAGATAAGATAAATGATTTGGCTGTAAGTGAAGATATAAAAGAAAAACTCATAAATGAATGCAACAAACTTTCCAGGATGCCAAGTGGTTCACATGAAATAAGTGTTATAAGAAATTATTTAGATGAATGTCTAGCTTTGCCGTGGAATAAATATACAAAAATAAGTTTAGATATAAACAAGGCCCAAAAAATTTTAGACAGAGATCACTATGGATTGGATGAGGTAAAAGAAAAAGTTATAGAAAATTTGGCGGTAAAAAAATTAGCTCCTGAAATCAAGGGACAGATATTATGTTTAGTTGGGCCTCCTGGAGTAGGAAAAACTTCTATTGCCCGTTCCATAGCTAAATCAGCAAATATGAAGTATGTACGTATTGCTCTAGGTGGTGTTAGAGACGAATCTGAGATACGTGGTCATAGAAAAACTTATATAGGTGCTATGCCAGGTCGAATTATGTCAGCCATTAAAGGTGCTGGCTGCAAAAATCCACTTATTCTTCTGGATGAAATAGATAAATTGGGCAGCGATTTTAAAGGTGATCCTACCTCTGCATTACTTGAAGTTCTTGACCCAGAACAGAATCATACATTCCAAGACCATTACATTGATTTGCCATTCGATCTTAGTGAAGTCACATTTGTAACAACAGCAAACAATCCAGAAAATATACCTTCTCCTTTATATGACAGGATGGATGTTGTTGAGATTTCAGGATACACCAGCGAAGAAAAATTTAAAATAGCGAAACAATATCTTTTACCAAAACAACTAAAACGCCACGGAATGAACGGGAAAACTGTAAAAATTAGTGACTCAGCTTTGAGAGATGTAGTGGACAGTTATACTAGAGAAGCTGGTGTAAGAAATCTAGAAAGAACTATCATATCTGTTTTAAGAAAGGTTGCTAGAAAAATAGCCAGTAATGAAGTTAAAAGCATGAAGATAGATAAAACTACCTTGCGCACTATGCTTGGACCAGTGAAATATAAGCGTGACGAGAAAAGCAAAAAATCCGAAGTAGGGGTAGCAACTGGTTTGGCTTGGACAGCTGTCGGTGGCGAAACTTTACCGGTAGAAGTTGCTATAATGCCAGGTCGCGGAAATATAGAGCTTACAGGTTCACTTGGCGATGTTATGAAAGAATCTGCAAGGGCCGCTATAAGCTGTGTTCGCTTGAGAAGCAAAAATTTTGATATAGATCCAGATTTCCACGAAAAAAATGACATACATATCCATGTTCCAGAAGGAGCTGTACCAAAGGACGGTCCTTCTGCTGGTATAACTATAACTACGGCTATAGTTTCAGCTTTAAGTGGCAGGGCTGTACTGAATGATGTTGCAATGACGGGGGAAGTTACATTAAGAGGGCGAGTTCTTCCTATAGGTGGCTTGAAAGAAAAGACAATGGCCGCCTATCGATATGGAATTAAAACTGTAATTATTCCAAAAGACAATGAAGCAGATTTGCAGGAAATAGATCCTACTGTCAAAGAAAATTTAAATTTTGTAATAGTGGATAATATAGAATCTGTTTTGAACTGTGCCTTAGAAAGAGAACACAAAAGCAAAAATATTGAAAAAACAGATGAAGATTTTTTTATTCCGCATACAACTGAATCTCTCGATTCTTCCACAGCTACTGCCAATTAGAGAAAGGTAATATGTTATGGATTTTAATGCTCAATTTGAAGCAGCATTTGGAATAAGTTCTCAGATGATGGAAAGCACTCTGCCTGAAATAGTTTTTTCAGGCAGATCTAATGTAGGCAAATCTTCACTTATAAATAAAATTATAGGTAGGAAGGCTTTAGCGAGAGTAAGTAAACAGCCCGGCAAGACGGCTACAATAAATTTTTACAAGCTGGAAAAATTTAGATTGGTTGATTTGCCGGGTTACGGCTATGCAAAAGTTTCTTTTAAAGAAAAAAAAAGATGGGCGGAATTAATAGAAAGCTATTTTAATAGCGAAAGAAATATACCTTTGGTTTTACAGCTTATAGATATGAGACATCCACCTACTTCTCAAGATATGGATATGATAAATTTTTTGTGTGATTATGAAATACCGTTTGTCATAGTACTTACAAAAAGCGATAAACTTAATAAGACTAATAGAGAACAGAGATTGTTATCTTTGAAGGGTGAGTTTTCTGATTTTGATGGTGTAACATTTATTCCCTGTTCCTCAGAAAATTCAGAAGGTTTGTCTGATTTGAAGAAAATAATATTATCTGTACTGTGATTAAAATTGTACTTGAAAGGTAAAATTTCTAAAATGGATGCCATAAACTCAATTTTAAAAATATCATTTTTGGGAATACAGGGGGTAGGAATGCCTTCTGTTATTTTTATTTACACAGCTTGGGCCTCAGTAAAAAATTCTGGTAAAATAGGATTTTCTCTCTATGCTGGTCATTTTTTAGGTGAAATTTTAATATTAATATCTACATTGTTTTTCCAAAACATATTAGTACAAAACAGTATGTTTTCAGCTATTTTATGTTTTGCCGCTATGATAGTATGCTTTTCTTATTCTTTAAAGCTAATGCTTATGGCTTTTAAACTAAACCGATTCAAATTGAATAAAAGCAAACTAGAATATAGTAATGAAAATGAATTTGATGAACAAACATACGAAAAAAAGCAATTTCTGTATACAAATTTATCTAGTGCAAAAAGAAATGCTTTTTTCGCTTCTTTTTTATTAACTATAACTAGCTTGTCTGTATTTAGATTTTTATCATCATCCATACCGTCTCTTATATTTCAGACAAATTTTAGTTTTGGGGCAAAAAGCTACGTATTATCAACAATAATATTTGCTATTATTTTTATATTGTCAGAATTCATATTATATTTTTTTCTCCCTAAACTCATTGCGCTGGTCAGGAACTTCATAAATGAATCTATATTGTGTATTTTTACTGTTTTAACTTCTGTAGCTTTTTTTGTTTGCTGTGTAAATCAGGCAATATCGATGGTAACAGAAATAAAATTTATGTAGGTGTTAATATGGCTTTTAAGTGTGGAAATATGAATTTTAATTTTTCGGATGCTGTATGCTATTTAACTTTCCCCTCCTTTGAAAAATATGATAATCTTCGTCATGGTTTTTCTACTCGTCTGGGTGGGGTGAGTGATGGGATCTATAAATCAATGAACTTGAATTTTAATAAAGGCGATAAAGTCAAAAATGTGCGCCAGAATTTTGAAATAATATCTAAAGCTATAGGGGTAGATATCAAAAGCTTAGTGGCAGCAGCTCAGACTCATAGTACCAACATAAGAAAAGTTACTATCAAAGAAAAAGGTATAGGGATATATAGATCGAAAGATTTAAATGATATAGATGGTTTAATTACCAATGAGAAAAATATAACACTAGTAACATATTACGCAGATTGTGTACCAATTTACTTTTATGATGACAAAAATAAAGTTATAGCTTTAGCTCATGCAGGTTGGCGAGGAACTGTAAATAAAATTGCAGAAAAAATGATATATAAGATGACCAACGAGTTTAACTCAGATGTAAAAAATATCAAGACAGCAATAGGACCTTCAATAGGACCTTGCTGTTTTGAAGTGGATTCAACTGTGGCTAGTGAGTTCCATAAAAAATTGGAAAGCTTTAAGCCTCATGAATTTATAAGTAAAAAGGATAATGGAAAGTATTATATAGATTTATGGCTGGCAAATAGAAAAATGCTTGAAAGCAGCGGGATTTTACCCGAAAATGTAGAAGTTGCAGATGTGTGTACTAGTTGTAATGATGGTTTGCTTATTTCACATAGAAAAACAAAAGGTCAACGTGGAGGTATGGCTGCTATGCTTTGCATGGTTTAGCCTTTTAATAGAAATATTATGCGTAAATTTATTCAAGAATTTAAAAATTTTGCTCTCCGTGGCAATGTAATGGACCTTGCTGTCGGTGTTATTATAGGTGCATCTTTCCAGAATATTGTAAATTCATTGGTTAATGATATTATTTCTCCCTTTATTGGGCTTTTTGCCAGAACTGATTTTAGCGCTGTCGTAATCACTATAAAAAATGTCGATATTAGATATGGTGCATTTATAACCGCTGTTATAAATTTTTTTATCATGGCTTTTGTCATATTCATGTTCGTCCGTATGATAAATAAAATCACTTTTTGGGGAAATAAATTGAAAATAAAAGAAGAAGAAGTTTTTGAGAAAAAATGCCCTTATTGCCTTAGTGAAATTCCTAAAGACGCTAAGCGTTGTAGATTTTGTACGTCTATTTTGATGGGTGAAAATGAGAAAGTTTGCGATGAATCGGAAAATTCTTTATAATTCTGGGAAGCTAATAGGCTCTAGTTGTCATTCGTTGGCTGATGTTTTATTCTTGTGGGTAATTCCATCTAAATACCAATGCCTGCTCTGAGCTAAAATTTTCAAATTACCCTCTTGACTCTGTGGGTAGGGGGAGAGTTATAATAACACTTGTGGTGTTTTTAGACGTTGCCAAAGTGAAATTATGATTTGAGGTAATTGTTATGTTTAAAAGATTTTCATTGTTATTTTTGCTGCTTTTAATCAGCTTATCCCCCCTCTCGGTTCAACAACATGTATTTTATGCAGATAATGGACATGAGATTACAATAAACAGTACAAATTTTCCAGATGACAACTTTAGGCAGTTTGTTCTGGAAAATTTAGACAAATCCCAACCTAAGGATGGCATTCTTTCAGAATCGGAAATAGCTTCTGTGCGTTCAATTGATGTCAGTTCAAGAAGTATAAAAGATCTATATGGTATAGGATTTTTTACCTCTTTGACACAGCTTAACTGTTCCTCTAATCAAATAACTACTTTAGAGCTAAGTGCTAATAAAGAACTAAAAAGTTTAGAGTGTTACAGTAATAACCTATCCTCACTTAGAGTGAATCAAAATCAAAATTTATCACATTTGGATTGTTGCCAGAATAATCTACAAGAACTGAGGTTTGGCACTAGTTTAGATTTTCTTTGTTGTCATGACAATAGATTAACCGATCTAGCTGTACAGAACAGTCCCTCTTTGACACACATTGAATGCTATAACAATATGCTCGCTACATTGGATCTGAGTAATAATGTTCAATTACTTAGGCTGGACTGTTCTAACAACAAGTTGAAGGAATTAGATTTATCTCAATGTATAAGCTTAGTATATCTAAACTGCCAAGATAATCTTCTGTCCTGTCTTGATACGAGCTACAATGTAAATCTTCCTACAAATGGGCAGATTGCAACTACTAACGGGGAAAATCAAGATAAAATATATATAGCCGGAAAACAAACTCCTTCGCTTTCTACGTTCAAATTCTTTGGAAAAAATTATATAAATCTTGCAGAAATAGTACCTTGTGGAAATTTAAATAACATTGAAAATTTAATGATAGATGGTGTTTCAGTTCCTATTAGTGATGATGGTAAGTTGAGTTTTAGCGATATTGACGTAGTGCCAAATAAAAGTCAGCTAACATATTCATACCTCACCGCAGCTGATACAGCACGCTATATTGATGTAACAGTAAATTTATATCAAGAACATGGTCTTAGACCAGTGATATTATTACCGGTTTCTGCGATAATCGTACTTATTATTGTTTTGATAGTTATTGTCATTAGAAAGTATGGAGCCAAAAAAGCCTAGCTAAGATTTGAGATATTTAACTATAAAAAATATTACTTCAAATATTTGTATTGAAAGTATGCGCCAGCTGAATTTTCAGTTTGGCGCATACTTTACATTTATTTGTACTCACGAATATTATAGGAATAATTAAATCAAGTTCTAAAAAGTACAGGCCTCCCATAGTATTTAGCAAGTAGGAAGTTTGAAAACAACAGGAGGCCAAAATGGATGAGAAAGTACAAAACGATATCACTGCGCCGTTTGACAGTGCCGCTGAACTACTTGAAGGAAATAGTAGCAAAGCGTTACTCAAAGTACCAAGCAATATTAAAAGAAAAGTCCAAGAAATAAGGTTACGAGTGGGGAAAGAGATAATATTATACGCTGGGATGCAGTCATATTTTGTTTCTGGGAATGGATATGTTAGCTGTGAAAAGATGAATAATAGTCTTTTCATTACTAAGGAGAGCTTAAGGGAAACATTTGAACGCATATGCAATTATTCTTTATATAGCTATCAAAACGAATTCATAAATGGCTACATAACAGTAAGAGGCGGGCACCGAGTTGGAATTTGTGCGAGTGCGGTTTATGACACAAGCACGCTTGTAGGAATACGAGATATTTCATCGCTGAACATAAGAATAGCTAGAAATATAAGCTTTTTCTCAAACAACATCTTCAAACAGCTTGATCTGTCACGTGGGAGAGTATTAATTTTTGGAGAACCATCAAGCGGAAAGACAACATTACTAAGAGATATCGCAAGAAAGCTTTCACTTGATATGAAGAAAGTCTGTGTAGTAGACGAGCGTGGTGAAATTGCAGCGCAGTATGATGGCATGAGCCAGAATGACTTAGGTTTTTGTGATGTTTTAAACGGCTATGAAAAAAGCAAGGCTATAATGTTAGCTCTGCGTTCACTTTCACCTGAGATTATAGTTTGCGATGAACTTTCTACTTTATCTGAAGTCAAGGCCGTAAAGCAGTGTTTAAACAGTGGTGTAGGGCTCATAACTACCCTGCACGCTAGCAGTTTGGAAGAATTTTTAAAAAGAGAGCAAACAAAAGCTCTATTAGAAAGCTGTGCATTTGACAATGTAATACAACTAAAGGGCAGTGAATATCCAGGAATTATAGAAAAAATTTATGAAGTGAGTGATATATATGCTAAAAATAACAGGGATGTTTTTGATAATAATAGCGGGAGCAACAGCAGGTTTTTTGCAGTCTGATAAACTAGACAAACGGGTCAAATTTATAGAAAATTACATAAGCTTCATAAATGACATAAATACAAAAATACGCTACAGCATGCAGCCGATAGAATACATAATCAAAGACTGCGGTAAGTGTGAAAATTTATTATCTTTTGTGAATTCAATTTCAGCTAAACTTGAAAAAAAAATTCCTTTCAGAAAAGCCTGGGAGGATTCTATTATAGTTCTAAAAAATGAAAATATTTTGAAAGCTAAAGATTTAAGCCTTGTAAAAGAATTCGGTACTAAACTTGGCAGTAGCGATGTCAAAGGACAAACAGCTCATTGTCAGTTGAGTATCAATATGGCTAAAGAAGAATTGAAACTTGCCAGGGAAGAAAAAGAAAAAAAGAGTAAACTTTATAAAATGTTAGGTCTTAGCTTAGGGCTTTGTGTCGCTTTGCTTATGGTATAGCTTTTCTTAGTGTAACAAGGCTAATTTCACTGCTAAGCTACTACAGCCTTATCTTATTTGCTTTTCGGAGAAAGATATTATGGATGTAGATCTGATATTTAAAATAGCTGCTATAGGTATAATCGTTGCAGTCTTGAACCAGCTTCTAATACGCTCCGGGCGAGAAGATCAAGCTATGATGACTACTATAGCCGGGCTCATAGTAGTTTTGATGATGATAATAGAACAGATAAGCAAACTATTCGAAGAAATAAAATCTGTATTCGGGCTGTGATTTTATGATAATTATATTCACAGTTGCAATAGCTATAATGGCAGCATTGATTTCACTTGTTGTTAAAGATAAAAATCCGGAATTTTCCATGCTCATAAGCCTCTCAGCGGGTGCTGTCATAATTTTCATGATAATTGCTCAAATGGTTCCAATAATCAACGAAATAAAAAACCTGGTGGAAATCTCTTCCATAGATTCTGAAAATATATCTTTATTGCTAAAAGCCCTGGGTATTTGCCTGATTACACAGTTTTGTGCTGACTCCTGTCTGGATGCCGGCCAAAAAGCGATGGCTTCGAAAGTAGAATTGGCGGGCAAAGTAACTATAGTCTTTATGTCATTGCCGCTATTCAGGCAAATACTGGAAATAATTGTTTCTCTGGGCAGCAGTACATAGTTATTTTTTCTGCTTTGAGTTTTGATGGGAGCTAAAATATGTGCAAAAAAATTAAGCTCTTATTTCTTGTGTTTTTGTTTGCCCTAGGCTTTTTAAGTTTTACTGTGCAAGCAGAAAAAGAAAATCCTACTACACAACTCCAGGATTTATATGAGCAGACATATCAGTCAAGTCAAGCTCCTGAACTGTTTAATAAGTTGCCAAGTGAAGTTCAAAAAGAACTGGAAAATCTAGGTGTAGAAAGCAGCAATATTCAGGATTTAGCTAAACTGAACACTGGCTCAGTATTTTCAAATTTATTTAGCAGCTTCAAAAAGTCATTTCAGAACCCTATGAAAATATTGCTAAGAGTAGTATCTTTGATATTGCTATGTGCTTTGGTATCATCATTAAAATTATCTTTTGAAGAAAGTTCTACTAAAAAAGTAATATCTGTCTGTACAACTTTGTGCCTGAGTTTGATTATACTCGACCCTATAGTAAACTGCATAAATTACATATCTGGCATAATACATACAGCTTCAAACTTTATGCTGAGTTTCATACCTATTTCAGTGGCTATAATGTTCGCAAGCGGACAAACATTCTCTGCAACTTCATTAAATTTACTTTTGCTTTCAGCTATGGAACTCATATCTCAGATAAGCTCGCAATTTATAGTTCCAGTAATGAATGCTTTTTTGGCTATATCAGTAGCCTCTTCAATTTCCCCTGGGATAAAATTGCATTCTTTGACGAATATGTTTTCAAGTATATCTAAGTGGACGTTAGGTATAGTTAGCACTATATTTGTGAGTTTGCTGGGGATACAGAGTATAGTGTCCGCATCAGCTGATAGCTTTAACAGCAAAACTATAAAATTAGCTGTAAGCAGTTTTGTGCCTCTGGTAGGTGGAACTTTAAGCGAAGCTTTTGGAACTATGCAAAGCTGCATCCGGCTGCTCAAATCAGGGGTTGGAGCCTTTGCTATCATAGCAATAGCCCTGATATTTCTACCAGCCATTGTAGAGTGTGTAGTCTGGATTCTGACAATAAATATCGCAAAATTTATGGGGGATATCCTGGATATCGAAACTATATCTAATCTACTATCCTCTATATCCAAAGTTTTGGCTGTGCTGTTGGCTGTTACCATATCCTGTGTTTCTGTATTCCTTATATCATCACTTCTCATGCTTATTATAGGGGGAGGTATTTCAACATGAAGCAAATAGACAGCTGGGCCACTCTAATCTGTATGGTTTCTATAGTTTGTACATTGCTAGAACTTTTGGCTCCAGATGGCAACATGAAAAAAACTATGAAAACAGTTATATCTATGTTTATGCTGTGCAGTATAATTTTCCCCCTAATAAAAATTATATCAACTATAGATTTGAGCCTAGATAAATTTGCAAATAGCTGCAATAGCCTAAGTGAAACAAGTAAGTCCTACAGCAAAACTTGTGAAAATTACGCTGAAGAAAAAATTAACAAGTTGGTACTCAAAACCCTAAACGAAAATGGAGTAAAAGCAAAAAAAGTTGAGACAAGTATGGATATAAATGAAACTAGCAGCATAAGTATAAACAAGACTGTGATATTTCTCAGTGAAAATAATAAGGATTTAAAATTAAGAGCTCAAAGTATCGCAAAAAGAGAATTAGGGCTTGACTGTGATGTAGTAATTATTCAGGAGAATTAAAATGTTCGAAAACATAAGTAAAAAATATAAGAATATAATTATGGCTACAGGTATATTCGGAATAATTTTAATATTTCTTTCTACTTTTCTTGGCGATAGCGAAAAAAAGGCTAACAACAAAAAATCAAGCAGTAATCAGGAAATTTCGAACATAGTTAATGAAAAAGAATACGCAACTAATCTAGAAAACAGTTTAAATGAAGTCATAAGCAATATAAACGGTGTAGGCAATGCTAAGGTGATGGTTACTATGGAAAGCACTTATCAGAAAGAATACGCTACAGAGAAAAAAATAAATACAGAAACTGCTTCCAGCAAAACAAGCGACAAAACAGAAACTGCTTACATAAAGGTAAAAGATTCTGACGGTACTGAACACGCTATACCTATAACAGAATATGCACCTAAAGTTCGGGGGGTGGTGGTCATATGCGATGGCGGAGATCAGCCGTTCATAAAAGAACGGGTAACAGAAGCAGTAGTCGCGGCGGTTGATGTCTCATCTAATCATGTTTGTGTTACCCGATAACTATATAAAATGGAGGAATCTATCATGCAACTAAAAAAAAGACAATTAATATTAGCAATTCTAGTTATAGCTTTGGGGGCCGCTGTCTACCTGAACTGGCAGTTTACGGATAACTCTAGTATACTTACTGCTACTACTGAGACTATAAAAAATAGCATAAGCAGTGAAAAAGCTCTGGGTGATACTACATATGTAAATACCAAAGCTGATGAATCAGCTCAAAATCCCCAAAGCGATACAAACTCGCAAGCCACCAGCAGTTCAAGCGACAACGGCATGACAAGTACTGCTACCGAATATTTCTCTTCTGCTCGCCTTGCTAGAAAACAAGCCAGAGATACCGCTAACGAAACCTTAAAAACTAGTATCAGCGACACAAATGTCTCTGAAGATGTCAAAAAAACCGCTGTCGATGAGTCTGCTAAAATAGCCGAAAATATAGAAGCTGAAGCTAATATAGAGAATCTAATCAAGGCTAAAGGCTTTAAAGATAGTATGGCTTTCATCGAAAACGGTCAGTGTAATATCGCTGTAGCTACTACCGGACTCCTGGATAGCGAAGCTGTCGTCATTAAGGATATCGTCGCTTCCCAATCAGGCCTCTCATACTCAAACATAAAAATAGTAGAAGTGAAGTAGCGTATTAGAAGTTAGAGGTTAGAGGTTGGAGTTTAGAGGTTGGAACGATCAATTTACAAATTGAGTATCTCTAGAAAACAGTAAAATAAAAAATTAGCCAAAACATCGAAAAAGGTAGACCAAGTAGCAATTTTTGATGTTTTAGCTATTTTTTTCATATTTTTCTCATAGAGAATATAAAGAATATAATTAGTCTGAAATTGGCAGTAGCATTCCTCAACAAGAATTTATACCTGAAGATATTATACACTAGATTATTTTATATTCATACTTATGTAATGTATAGTGCTTTGGCGTCTTAAAAGACGCTTCTTATGTCTGTTATGCTTACGATATGTTGAGTTCAGCAGCTCAATGGCATTTATGATATATAGGTAATAATGTCTATGTGCAGAAAAAACAACTAAATAATAACTAATTTATCATTATATTTGACAGGTCCAAGTGAAAACGATAGCTCATTTTCATCGAGTATGAATGGAACAAATACAATTTGTTTATAGGTTTCACAAGCCTATTGTTGTAGCACGAAGTATCATGCTCATATATGTGTTCATTTGGTTCTGTCCTTTTTTACAGTTACTGTAGAACTTTTTAACTTTCTTCATTTGACAATAGTGATTGCAGCATGTTATGCTTGATAAGCCGCTTATTTTAGGCTTATTAAGTGATTATTTTCCGCCTATTAATAGCGAGTTTTTTTGTATTAAGGCAGGTGCCATTTTATTATGTATGCGATCATTCAAACAGGTGGTAAGCAGTACAAAGTTTCTACTGGTGATGAGATTTTTGTAGAGAAGTTATCAGCAGAAGTAGGTTCAAAGGTTAGTTTTGATGTGTTGGCAATGAATACAGGAGAAGACACATTAGTTTATGGTTCTCCGTTTGTAAATGATGCAAGCGTTACCGCAGAGATTTCTAAAAACGGAAAAGGAAAGAAAATAACCGTTTTCACATATAAACCTAAAAAAGGTGAAAAAAGAAAGCTAGGTCACAGGCAGCCATATTCAAAGGTTGTTATCACAGAGCTTAAGTACAAAGATATTGTAGAAAGCAAAGCTGATGAAACCTCTGCCGATAAAGTTTCAACTAAAGAGTCATAATAATCAGGAGTAGAGAGATTTACAAAAGTGATTTACATTGATTTTGTGAAAAATATAGAAGGCGAACTTCTAGGTTTTTATATGAAGGGACATTCTGGTTTTAACTTTGTAGGAGAAGATATAGTTTGTGCAGCTGTTTCTTCTGCTGCGTATATGACTGTCAATACTATTACAGATGTTCTGAACATAGACGCTGATGTGTTCGTAAGCGAGGGCAGAATGCATGTTCTTCTTAATGATGCCTCTGCACACAAGTGTAAAGATTTATTGCTGGGGTTGATGTTGCATCTGTCATCTCTGCAAGAGCAATATGGAGAAAATATAAACATAAACTGTTCGAGCGTAGAGCAGTAGAGAGGGAATGATATAAATGTTAAAAATAAACATTCAGTTATTTGCCCACAAAAAAGGAATGGGCTCGACTAAAAACGGTCGCGATTCAGAATCAAAACGCCTTGGTGTAAAGCGTGCAGACGGTCAATTTGTTTTGGCTGGTAATATACTAGTAAAGCAGCGTGGAACTCATATCCATCCAGGTGAAAATGTTGGTCGTGGTTCAGATGACACATTGTTTGCTCTGGTTGACGGTAAAGTAAAGTTCGAACGCATGGGCAAAAGCCGTAAAAAAGTTAGCGTTTATAGTGCGTAAAATTTAGAAAAGATTTAGGGGACAAGGGAATGTATGTCAATAATAAACCTATTTTTTTAGATTTTAAATATTGCCTTAAAGAATGTCGTGATGAAAAAGAATTTTTAGGTTTATTGAAGTCAAATAATATTACAATCGAAGATTTTTCATCTTTCTATGGCCAAAAGAAAGATGTTATGAATGATGACATCCTAGCACTAGATATTTTAGATCAGGTCGCTGGGGGTGGCAAAAAAGGAAAGAAGCAAGCACTTACACGTACGGCTAAAACCGGTGAAATACCTGGTGAAATGAATGAAGGGTTATTAGCATTTGGTCTTGCTCTTTCAGCTGTTGGAGTAGCCAAAAGTCATAGTTTGTCTGAGGAAGCGAAAGATAGTTTTTTCCAGCAAATATTTGGGCCGGAACTATCTTCTAAAATTTTAGAAGATATGGAGAAAAATCAAGCCTTTATTCTTCCTGATGCGTTGCAAGATCATCCTGCACGGTTTGATGTAGTTGCAGGTTTAGGGTTTCAAATGTTGCAGACAGGAGTATCTAGAGTTGATGAAGAAGAAATTGATGAATCTGATATTAAGACCAAATTATCAGACTGTATGTCCTTCAATGTAAACCAAAAATACAATGAGTTAATAAAACTTGAGAAGGAGCCTGAAGCTGATTGGGGCGCTCAGTTTAGAGTGTTGAATGAAAGATACGCATCAAATCTTCATCTCACTTCTCCTAATTTCAATAACCAGGAAGAATTCAAAGAAAAAGTGGACATCTATAAAAAACTTAGCGTTTCGTTTATAATGTCGTATTGCTCTGATCCTATTGAAGATATTGAAGTTTTTTGCAAAAAATTGGCTGAACTTTGTCCAAGCGTTGATTTAGTAGAAGAAGTCTTTCAGGATCCTGACATGGGCTGGGAAGATTGTATTAATTACGAAATAGATGTGGTGGGAAAGCATTACCCAGGTATTGTACCTTATATGAGAAGATACTATGCATATAAATCAGAGTTGCAAAGAGAGTATGGTAGAGATTGCTTTGGGCGCTTCTCTGAGTTTAACTTAGCTGACTTTCGTCATAGATCAGACCTATCACTTGCGTATAATTATTTGGATCGCCGTTTTTCCATACTTGCTGGTGAGTATGCAGATAAAGGAAAACCTGAACATACATATGAATTTGGAAATTTGATTTCTTTTGAACATGAAGATAGGACGTTTTACGGACCTTTTGAGATTGTCAAAGGTTTATATGATAGTTACCCTGGAGTAAAAGGAACTATGATGTCTCTAGCTGCATTGGAAAAGATGGAAACTGAAACAGAACGTTATGTAGTTTTGCAAACTTTACCAAAGCAACAATTGAGAGATATGGGCCGTCTAGCTTGCGAACTGGGGAAAAAAGAATGCTTTGATCTTTTATTTGAAGTATGGAAAATTCCTACTGTGTCACCGCCGGATTATCTTTTATTGACGCCTCCGAATTATGTTACAGTCTATCTAGGTAGAGAATTGCGTATGCATAATGAGCGTAGGGCAACTAAAGCCAAATAACACCGTAAGTAACTAGGAGTACATATGTTAAAATTTCAAGCAAGACCGAAGGTTATTAATTTAGCCCTAGGTCTTATTTTTATTTTAGGGTATAATTAATCTTGATACACTACGAGAGAAAAGGGAGCATAAGCTCATGTTTATAGATACAGCAAAAATCAAACTAAAAGCAGGAAATGGTGGAAATGGTGCAGTATCATTTCACCGTGAAAAATTTATAGCTAATGGTGGACCAGACGGCGGAAATGGTGGAAATGGTGGAGACATTATTTTTAAAGGTGATAAGTCCTTAAGCACTTTAGCTGATTTCAGGTATAAGAAAATTTATAAAGCTTCTAACGGCGAAGATGGTAAAAAACTTCGGCAGACAGGAAAAAGTGCGGAAAATTTAATAATAAATGTGCCGATAGGGACCTTGATAAGAGAAGAAAACACAAAAAAGATTATAGCTGATATATCTGATGAAAATCCTAGGATTATAGCCAAAGGTGGCAAAGGTGGTGCAGGCAATATGAATTTTGCAACATCAACCAGACAAGCTCCTAGATTTGCAAGGCCAGGGGAATATGGGCAAGAGCTTTCAGTTGTATTAGAACTTAAATTACTAGCAGATGTAGGGATAATAGGATTCCCGAATGTTGGTAAGTCTACTCTTATTTCTGTAACAAGTAATGCTAAACCCACAGTAGCTGACTATCATTTTACGACTATAGTTCCAAATCTAGGTGTAGTTTCGCACAAAGAAACGTCTTTCGTAATGGCAGATATTCCTGGTCTAATAGAAGGGGCCAGCGATGGTTCTGGTTTGGGCCACCAATTTTTAAGGCATATAGAACGCTGTAGACTACTTATTCATATGGTCGATGTTTCTGGTAGTGAAGGTAGAGATCCCATTAAAGATTTTGATACCATAAACACAGAGTTAGAGAAATTTAACAAAGATTTAGTGGATTGTCCTATGATAGTTGTGGCTAATAAAGTTGACTTAGCTAGTGACGAACAAATATCTGCTTTAAAAAAGTATGTAGAATCCAAAGGATATAAATTTTTTGAAATTATGGCGGCAATAAATCACAATGTTGATGTATTGCTTGATGAAGTTTTAAAACAACTTTCAAGCTTACCACCAATAAAGCGTTATAAAGAGGATTTTGTACAAGAAACTTTTGATAATGACGAAAAAGATAATAACGATATAAAAGTAAACATAGAAGATAATGTATTTACTGTCGAAGCTAAATGGCTTACAAACGCTATGAGGTCTGTGAATTTTGATGACTATGAAAGTTTGCAATATTTCCACCAATTGCTTTTGAAAAAAGGTGTTATTTCAAAACTAAAAAAGCTAGGCCTCAAAGAAGAAGATACTGTAGTTATAGATGATATGGAATTTGAATATAGGGAATAGGAAGAAGGAATTATATGTTTAGTTTGTTAGAAAATGAAGGTATAGAACCTAAAAACATAAATCCCTTACTTCTTGCTTATATTGGCGACAGTGTTTTCGATCTTATGGTAAAGCAAAAAATGCTTATATCCGGTGAAGTGAATCTAAAATCAATACACAAAAAAACTGTAGCTGTGGTTTGTTGTACTTCTCAGTCTGCATATATGGAAAGGCTAATGCCTATACTCACAGAAGAAGAAATGGAATTTTACAAGAGAGGACGAAATGCAAACATATCCCACGTGCCAAAACAAGCTTCTCCTATAGAATATAAAAGGGCTACAGGGTTTGAAGCTTTGATAGGCTATTTATATCTCAGTAAAAAAACAGAAAGACTAAGTGAAATTTTTAATATTATTCTAGAATGTGAAGTATAGTTTTTATCAGTATAAAAGTGTTCAAATTAATTAGAGGGTCAGAATTCATTCTTTACAGAATAAATTGTAATTTTTTGCAAAACATATATGGTGATACTATCTTTATCAAAATAAGATTTTAAAATTAAAGGAATGGTAAGAATACTATGCATTGTACAAAAAAAATAACTAAAGATATAACTTGGGTCGGTTCAAATGATAGAAGGCTTGCAATGTTTGAAGGAGTCTATGCTGTTCCGGATGGCGTATCGTACAACTCTTATTTGCTACTTGACGACAAAACGGTCTTGTTTGACACAGTAGATAAAGCAGTAAGCAAAGTTTTTTTTGAGAATATTAATCATGTTTTGGATGGGCGTAGCTTAGATTATGTTGTCATTCATCATATGGAACCGGACCATTCTGCGACATTATGCGAGCTTG
Organism: Acutalibacteraceae bacterium; assembly: GCA_045604805.1. Taxonomy (GTDB): domain Bacteria; phylum Bacillota; class Clostridia; order Oscillospirales; family Acutalibacteraceae; genus JAZUOT01. The sequence goes on from JAZUOT010000026.1 coordinate 30,066, forward strand.
TACAGCGTTATCCCAATGTCAAAATCATATGCAACCAAAAAACTGCAAAGCTTCTAAAACAATTTTTTTCGATTGATGTGGATTCGAATTTAGTCATTGTTAAAGAAGGCGACATTTTTGAAACAGGGCATCATAGTTTTAAATTTTTGATGGCACCTATGGTACATTGGCCGGAGGTCATGGTAAGTTATGATTTAGTAGATAAAATATTATTTTCTGCAGATGCTTTTGGTACTTTTAAGGCTCTAAATGGAGCGATATTTGCCGATGAAGTTGATTTTGATAGGGACTATCTAGATGAAGCCAGAAGGTATTATTGCAACATCGTAGGTAAATACGGTGACAGCGTCCAGAGACTTTTGAAAAAGGCTGAAAATTTAGAAATAAAATTAATATGCCCTTTACATGGTTTCGTTTGGCGTGAGAATATAGCTTATTTTCTAGAAAAGTATAACAAATGGAGTAGATATGAAGCTGAAGAAAATGGTGTTATGATAGCCTATGCTTCAGTATATGGAAATACCGAAAATGTAGCAGAAATTTTATCTAGCAGATTAAGAGATAAAGGCATAAAAACAGCTATGTACGATGTTTCAGTGACTCCATCTTCGTATATAGTATCTGAGGCTTTCAAGTGGAGTCATTTGGTTTTTGCTTCCACTACCTACAATGCCGGAGTATTTATAAGCATGGACGAAGTCCTGAGAGACATTGCTGCGCATAATTTACAAAATAAAACTGTAGCTCTTATAGAAAATGGTTCCTGGGCCCCGACAAGTGCAAAACTTATGAGGGAAATATTGTCTTCTTGTAAAAATATGAAATTTATAAGCGACGTACTTACAGTAAATTCTTCTTTGAAAGAAGATGAAATGCAAGATTTAGATAAATTATTTACTTCTATATCAGAAGATTTTATAAAGCCTGAAACGGAAAAAGAAAAAGCTTTTAAACATGAAAATGCCGTGTTTAATATAAGCTATGGATTATATGTGCTCATCTCCAAAGATAATGATAAGGATAACGCCTGTATTATTAACACTTTTTCTCAGATAAGTGATGCTGAGGAAAAAACTTTCTCTTTGACCATAAACAAACAAAATTATAGTCATGATATGATAATGCATTCAGAAAAATTTAATATATCTATGCTAAATGAAGATGCTCCCTTTGATATTTTTAAGACATTCGGTTTCAAAAGTGGTAGAGATACAGATAAATTTGAGAATTTTAACGATGTGAAACGCTCTGCCAACGGATTAGTTTATCTAAATAAATATTCTAATTCGTATATTTCTTGCGAAGTTATAGAAACTGTGGATTGTGATACTCATACCATGTTTATCGCAAAACAAACAGAGTCTAAAATATTGGATACTTCTCCTTCGTTAACATATAGTTATTACTTCAAACATATAAAACCCAAGTCAAATACAGAAAAGTCTGAAAACAAAAAGAAAAAATTTGTTTGTACCGTGTGCGGTTATGAATATGAGGGTGAATTCTTACCTGCAGATTTTGTTTGCCCATTATGTAAGCATGGTGCAGAGGTTTTTGAGCTAGTGGAATAGCATTAAAGATAAAATTTATTTTTCGAAAATCACAACATTTATATATTATCTCAAATCGCAACATCAAGTCCTATGTAGAAAAAAATGGCATTTTATAAGAGAATTGCTCTGTAATAAATTTCGTTTATATTATTTATTGGCGCAATTAGTTCTTTGTTCTGTAAGTATCCTATCACTTGAACCCTTGAATATATGGGAAATTTATATTATCCTGAAAGTAGAAAGTGTGGTGGAGATTATATCCATTGAAGGTTGTGTGAAAATATGGATGCTTATATAAGAGCCATTTTGGATGATCATGATTTGCTGCGTATTTTAGTAACATGCAGAGATTTACCAGAACTTAAGGCTAAGCTAACAGAATATAGGTTTAGTCTTACCGACGAACAGATTTTAGAATTAAAAAATTCTTTTATGCATGGTGAGAATGCTATGCATAGCAATTTGCTTAGTATCGAGCAGCTCGACATGGTTTCTGGTGGGTTAAAAGTTAAGAGAAATACCCGTAATTCAAACTTAAGTGTTAAGGAAAAAGGAATTGTTGATAAATATCCACGTACCACAACATTCACAGCAGTCGAAGAAGGCTTTCTTCAACAAGAAGAAAGAATAGCTTTGGCTAAACAATTTAATATTAAATTCGATAGAGGAAAATTTGGTTTAGAGAGTAATGCTCCACTTAGTAGTTTATTTGAATCAGAAAAAATTGATGTTGAAAAAGAATTGATTGATATATATAACATAGTTAAAAGGGATGAAGATGCTAAAAGTTTAGATATAGACTCTCTCGCTAGAATCTCGGCCAATATATATGCGAATAAAAATGGAGATTTTGCTGATTTTCATTTTTTTAGTAAAGAGCGTAATGGGGTGGATTCGAATGCAGATGCAGTGCGCGATGTATTGGCGGATAGTTTATTGCAGAATCCCGGTCTTAAGTCCTCTCCTATATTGAGTAGTGTTATTAAAGCTTCAGAATGCCGTCATTTAGAAAATTTATTTGTTTATTACCCAGACAGCCGTCGGATTACTGCAAATCTTTTCAGTACAAGTGCTCTTATTTCTTTAGTAAAAGTGTTGCAAGAAAAGAAAGACAACGTAGAGATCAGTTCTTCTGAACCAAGAGAAAGCGAAAAATTTGATGATAGTTACATTGCAACAACAGTTAAGACTTTTATAATGGACCATACTCTATTGCTAAAACTCGCAAAAATTGAATCAGTAAATGGAAAAAATGACAAAGAAAAAGCAAAATTGATGCTAGATTTAGTTAATGAAAATCCGCCATCTCTTGCTGATGTTGCACTGAATACTGCTCTGATGCCGAATACCGATGCTACACAAAATTCTTCTCTGATGCCGAACACTGACGCTACACAAGCTCCTGCTCCGACACCGAACACTAACATTACTCCGGTTTCTTATGGTACGTTCATGCATTCTACCATATTTGCTGCTACGCATGATCACAACAATGATACTGAAGTCGTTCCTGCATCTATGCCGGAGTTACCTACCGAACAGTCGAAATTAACCAAGACGAACCCATCTACCTCTGCTAAATATATGTCTGCTTTTTTGATTGATAGTTTTGTGACCGGTGCCTGTTTCATTTGTGCGTCATTAATATCACCAGTTTTTCTAGCTGTAGGGGTAATTGCGGCTATATTTATGCCTTACTTAGCGTTCAAAACTCCTCAACACGAAGATACACAACCCACACCGCCTAAAAATGCACAACCCACACCGCCTAAAAACGCACAACCAACACCGCGTAAAAATGCACAAACAACACCGCGTAAAAACGCACAATCCCCACCGCCTAAAGATGCACAAACAACACCGCCTAAAAATGCACAAACAACAACACACGACAGTCGTCATCGTGATGGTTCGTCTAAATCTATCGCAAAAGTGTCTACCTATGACCAAATACAACAAATTAAAACAAATGACTGCTCTGAGATAAAATCATTAAATCTTCCATCATGTCCGTTTAATACTGAATGTTTCATAACAGATAAAGACCGTCATTGGTTTAGTTGCTACAGGTTTTCTCTTGCCAGAAATTCTGATATCGCAATTAATGAAATCCATACCTTACTAGAAACTCATAGCGAATTTTTTAAGGCAAGATTCCAGGAGAATAATTATAATAAATTTATAGATGATTGTAATGAGCAAAATAATAAAACTGAGATCCTATACCACGTAATATCATTACTTTGCCCATTTATTAGTTTTGTAAATCGTGATTATCTAGATGCATTAAATTCATGTGGAGAAGTTTCTGAAGAAAGTGGAGAATGGACTGCCAAACGGGCAAACGTAAACTCCACAAAAGAAATGGCGCAAAAGATTTCGTATTTAAAATCAATTACAACCGAGCAACTTGAAGATGCAATAAATGAGGCAGAAGATTTCTACAATTGGTTGAACGGAGAGAGCGTACAAAAGATGTCAGCGCCACCACGTGAAGATCAGAAAGGCTATAATAGGAAAAAACTCGAAAATTTTTACAGCCAAAACTTTAGAAATATGAATAACGGAGTAACTTTGGTAACAAATTGTATACATATGCAGGATATGAGAGTAGATGCTATTGTAAATGCGTCCAATGCATGTGGTAATGTGGGTCCAGGATGGTTAGGTACTGCTGGGGCTATTGGTAAAAAAAGCGGTGCGGATGCGAATACTATGAATGCTGCTAGTGCTGGCGCCATAAGAACAATATACGGCGTAGAAGATAAAAATAGTGAAACTCTTTTGCCTGGACAGGTAATAGTTACGCCTACAGCTGGCTATGGAGAAGATGAAGCAAAATATGTATTTCATGCTTTGTCGCCGGTGAATAATGGTGGGTTGTCTCAATTGACTGGATTACCCCAAGATTTAAACATATCTGCCAATTTTTGTACGACCGATTTTATTTCTAATGCGATGTACATCTCTCTTGTGAATGCTCACAAAATGGAAAAAGTAAATAGTATAGCAATTCCTCTAATCGGTACAGGAGTTTTTGGCAACTCTACTTACATAGTAGCAATGTCAACACTTGTCGCGTTATATAGATTTAGACAAAATTTTCCAGATTCGACTTTAAAAGTATTTTTACTGTATGGGGGAAGCGCTAACCCGTCTCCTTATGAAAACGTCGGTTTGAGAACTCAAACAGTAGTAAAGTAGATTTAAGTTTTAGTACAGTGGAAAATTATGATATTAGCGTAAAAACCTATGTGCTGACAGGTGATTGAAGGACTGTGTGTAATAAATTGCCCTTTTTTATTCTATGATTTTGTCTATCTTGAATCTTGGAGGAAAAAATGCAAAGACAAATGTACATACCGGCTAAGATAAATTTGACTTTAGAAATATTAGAAAAGAGAAAGGATAATTACCATAATCTGAGGTCTTTAATGCAGGGTATCGGAATATACGACAAAATATCAATAGACACTACCAATAAAAAAGAGATAGAGATATCATGTGACAATAGGGATATACCTATAGATGAGAATAATATTTGTTTCAAAGCGGCACAACATTTCTTTTCGAATGTTAATATACAGAATCCGGGACTTAGGATAGATATCCAAAAAATGATTCCATCTCAGGCAGGTCTAGGTGGTGGTAGTGCTGATGCAGCGGCAACTTTTCTTTTGCTCAACAAAATATTTGATAATAAGCTAAGCAAGCAAGAACTGTTGCATGTGGCGTCAAAAGTTGGAGCAGATGTCCCGTTTTGTCTGATAAGTGGTTTGGCAAAGGCTGAAGGTATAGGAGAAATTTTGACACCAATAGAGAATACTCTGGACTATTTTCTGTTAGTGGTAAAGCCTGATATAAATGTCTCTACCCAGAAAGCTTATGAGATCATAGATTCAAATAGCAAGAGCGGAACTGATTTTACTTCAAAGGCTGTAAAGGCATTTGCTCAAAGGGACTTAAATAATTTATGTGAAAATATTTACAATGACTTTGAAGATGCACTGAAACTTGAACCAGTAATACAACTTAAAAAATCAATGCATAAATTTAATGCTTTAGCTTCTGCAATGAGTGGAAGTGGTTCTGCAGTTTTTGCTTTGTTTAAAAACAAAGTTGATGCTGAAATTTGTGCGGAATCTGTGAGCAAAGATTTCAAAGAAGTTTTTGTTTGTAAAACTGTTAATACCATTGAGTAAAATTTTATTTTGTATAAAATTTAGCATAATTGACAATAATCACCCTTGGTATGAAAGGGTGATTATTTTATGAGTAAAATTCAGTTGATTAAAAATATTCAAAAATCAATTATTGCAGCTTTTGTCATAAGCTTTATTGTAGCACTTAGTACATTTACTGTTAGTTGCGAAAATATAAGTACAAAGATCATAAGGTTGCATGTGCTTGCAAATTCAGATAGCGAATACGATCAAGAACTAAAATTAAAGGTAAAAGATAAAGTGAATACATATGTAGGAAAACTCTTAGAAAATATTCACACAAAAGAGGAGGCTGAAAAAATAATATCGGAGAATTTAAATAATATAAGCGCCGTAGCGCAACAAGAAGTATATGACAATGATTATAATTATAGCGTGAATGCCAAGCTGCTCAACATGGATTTTGAAAACCGAGAATATGGGAGATTCACTTTGCCAGCAGGCAGATATGATGCTCTACGAATAAGTATAGGGGAAGCCAGTGGAAAGAATTGGTGGTGCATAGTTTTCCCTGAGTTGTGTATAGGTGCAGCCGAAAATGAAAAAAAATTAGAAGATGTTCTAAGTCAACAAGAAGTTGCTCTGGTTACTGATAAAGATAAATATATTCTTGAATTCAAAAGTGTGGAGTTTTACGAAAAAATTAAGTCTTGTTTTAATGTTGAAAAGTAAATCGAAAAGCACAGGCCCAATTGTTTTCCTGTATACAGTAGAGGTAACTCAAAATTAAGGGAATCTTTATTTTATTTTTTGGATTTTTAGTGGAGCTCAATATTTGCTCCAAGAATTCTAGTGCTTCTACAAACTTATGCTCTTCTTTATGGGTCTATCCTCGTGGTTACTGGTTTGTGCGTATTGTCATAAAAAGTAATTAAACATTCAAATATACAGGTCTATAAATAATGATGATAGCTGGGAAAATCAAATGGTCAAAAATTACAACCTCCATATTTAGAAAAATATCTACCAAGAAGCAAATCAACGAAATCCAAAATTTCGCATGAATAACATAACTAAATTTTATTTTTCAAAACTTTCTCTCCAAAGTAGTCATAGATGTTGTCCAGAGTTGTTTTAGCGATATTTTTAAGGGCATCTTCCGTGAGGAAAGCCTGATGTGAAGTCACGATAACATTCGGCATAGATATTATTCTAGCCAGGGTGTCATCGTGCATTATTATGTCGGACTTGTCCTCGTAGAAAAAATCAGCTTCTTCTTCGTAAACATCGAGTCCAGCACCACCAATTTTTCCATCTTTCAGAGCGCAACACAGGTCATCGCTATCTATAAGAGCACCTCTTGAAGTATTCAAAATTATTACAGAATCTTTCATTTTTTGGAATGACTCTGTATTTAGCATATGGTAACTTTCTGCGTTCAAAGGGCAGTGCAAAGAAATTACATCTGATTTTTCAAACAATTCATCAAGTGTAGTATATTTTACATTTTTTAGATCTTTAGCAGGGTACTTATCATAAGCCAGCACATTCATACCTATCCCCTGACAAATATTTATAAAACATCTGCCAATCCTGCCAGTACCTATCACACCTACCGTACGCCCATGCAAATCAAATCCAACCAAGCCGGACAAACTAAAATTAAAATCTCTAGTTCTTATATACGCCTTGGGAATGCGACGGTTTAGCGCCAAGAGGAGTGCCATAGTATGCTCCGCAACTGAATAAGGAGAATAATCAGGAACTCTAAGTATGGTTAGCCTATCTTTTGCCTCTTTTAAATCTATATTATTGTACCCGGCACATCTCATCACAAGTAAAGTTGCACCTACTGATGAGAGTATCTTTATAGTATTTTTATCGATATTATCATTCACAAAGGCGCATACACCGTCGTAACCCATTGCGAGTACCGCTGTGTCTGAATTTAACTTGTTTTCAAAGTATTTTATTTCTATATCGTAATTCCCTTTTAATTTTTCAAACCATATTTTGTCATAGGGTTTAGTATCAAAAAAAGCTATTTTTTTCATCTTGGTTTTTCTCCTTTTTTCTGCTCTTTCAGTAAAATATTATTCCCGTAATTAGCTGTTTGTATGCTAAAAACTTGTATGATATAATTTCCCAGAAGAGGGATGCTTTTATGAGCAAAGATATATTTTCTGCTGATGTAAAACCTAGCGGGCTCAAAGACAAAGATGAAATAAAAATACTTATTTGTTATCTTTTGACAAGCATAAAATCTGGCCTAAAAAAAGAAGATATTTTAAAATCTATAGAAGAAAATAGTATAGCAAATTATTTTGATATAGCAGATTGCTTATCAGATCTCTTAAGTAAGGGAAATGTTAATTTTTCCAAAGAGCAAAATTTATACATGGCAAATAACGAAACCGAAATGATATCCCAAAGACTTGATACATTTTTGCCATACAGCGTGAGAGAACAAGCTTTGAATACTGCTCTTAGATTGCTAAAAAAACTTCAGCACAAAAATGAAAACAGCGTTGATATAGAAAAAAATAACAATGGCTTTGATGTTACTTGTCGTATATCTGGTGGCGAGGTAGATTTAGCGCAGATTAAACTTTATGTTCCAGATATGCTACAGGCGAAAAAAGTAGAAGATAATTTTTACAACAATCCTGATTTACTCTACAAGTGCATAATTTCGATTTTGACCGAAGATAAAGAACTGGCCCTAGATTCTATAAAAGAATTTTCAGATGATACAAATAGCTAATATCTCTATATTACCAAATTTAATAATAACATCATAGTCACAGCTGGTATACCGCCTACAGCAGCCATTCCTAGAGAAAGTAGACTTACTGGTAAAAAAACGGCGGTGAATTTTCCTAGCAAATTTACAACAGCTATAGCTGAAATTCCTATAACTATGTGCCAAATTGCCTTTTTGCTACAGCATTCTACACCGCAAAGTTTCTGAAGCACACAGAGCAATATGAATATTCCTAAAATAGCCAATGATAAGTAAAAATAGAACATCTACCTACACCTACTCTTACTATGTATATAACACACGTCACATGACAATTACTTGTGACGTGTGTTTTTTTAATTTTTGAAAGGAGGCAAACTTATATTATTATTCTTTGCTTGCATTATTAAGGTGGAATATCTCGCATTAAGTGCTTCACGCTGATATATACAAGAGTCTATAAGATCTTGGTCTGTCTCACAATTGAACCAAATATCTGTATAAATTAAACTCTTTGAAGTTTTTTTTATTTCATTAAGAAGTGATTTTTTGCGTATATTTTCATTTAGTTTCTTTTTTTTTAGCATTTGTTTTTTCCCCACTGTATCAAATCCTTTTTTCATTGTTACATCAAATACTTTTTATTATATGCAGGCAGGTAAAAGTTAATGCACACCTTATCTTGCCTGTTGTATATCGTTATTAGTCAGACCAAAGCTAATAGACAGAGCTTCATCTACTTTACCCATAGAAATATCACTTAAACATCCCATTTTTTCTTTAAGTCTCTTTTTATCTATAGTTCTTATTTGTTCTAGCAGAACTACTGAATCTTTTGAAAGGCCGCTAGAATCAGCTATTAAATCTATATGAGTTGGGAGTTTATTTTTTGTTGTTTGGCTTGTTATTGCTGCGGCTATAACAGTTGGACTAAACTTGTTTCCTATATCATTTTGAACTATTAAAACAGGACGGATACCTCCCTGCTCAGAACCAATAACTGGACTTAAGTCGGCGTAAAAAATATCTCCTCGCTTTATATTCAATTATTTCACGCTCCGAACTATTTTCATTTAGAGCTTTTTGCTCTACCATTATTTTTGCCTTCTTTTAGAAAATTTAATCACGTGAAAAATAAAATTTTAAAATCCACCCATTTTTATATTATTAAGGCTTATCGTTTTTTGTTATTTCCTTTGATTTGGAACATTTGCCAGTAACTTTCATAAAATGTTAATGATTAATCGCATTAGGAGGAGTTTTATGGCAGGTAATTTTAGTAGTTCTGATTCATCATGTTTCAAAGAAGCTGTATGCATAGACGCTTATAGAGTGTATGATTCTTGTTCTGAAAGAGATTGTCTGGAAGATTTACCAGTGTATTTTAGTGCAAGCGATCAGGCTTTAGTTGATGCAGCAACAAACGTAAAAATTAAAGATGTAGAAGTTATTTCCGTTGATTTAGATTTAGAAGCTTTGCCTTTCAATAGAGGCTGTTATTCTGTGGATCTAAACTTTTATTTTAACGTAACTGTTAATTTGTATACATCCCCAACAGATACTGTGACAGAGGTCAGTGGTCTTTCAGTATTTTGTAAAAAACTTATACTCTACGGCGGTGAAGGGAGTGTAAAAAGCTTTAGTTCAGATCTTAACCAGGGTGCTGCAGATGTGCAAAATACATCCTCAAGCAATGTGCCAAGAGCTGTTATACAGATTTCAAAACCTGTTGCCTTGACAGCTTCATTGTCAACGACCGCATGTACAGAACCAACTTGCCCTATTCCCGAGAATATACAAGCTTTATTTCCAGATTTAGCTATAGGAACAGGAACTCGTTGTGTGCTTGCAACATTTGGAATCTTTACAATAGTACAAATAGAAAGAAATGTTCAGATGTTAATACCTGCGTATGACTTCTGCATACCAAATAAGGAATGTTGCTACTACACAAATGAGCCTTGTGACTTCTTCAGTAATATAGATTTCCCTATGGAAGAATTTTTCCCACCCAAACTTCAAAATACATGCTGCGAAGAATCGCAGGATGTACCTTGTGATTGAATACAAAAAGATCCCACAGAATAGAGGTCGGCATAGTAAAATTTATGCCACCTCTTTATTTTTTTTGCTTATATATTTTGAAATTGCAACTGCTATATGAAGTTGGAGCCACTCAGCTAAAAAAATTTTGAGTTTTATAAAAAATACTTGACACTTGACAAGTGTTGGGGGGGGAGTGTATAATGTAAATATTGGTATTTTATACGTACTGGGAGTGTTTTTGAGATGTCTTTAAAGGTTTTGTCCAAATATTTGGATGACTTAAGTAAAAGGGAAATAGATTTACTCACAGAATGCAGAGATATTCAAGAAGTCAAAAATCTACTTAATCACTTTGGTTATTCGCTAGATGAAGAGCAACTCGAAGAGATAAGGCTATCGTATTCAAAGGAATATGACAGTGAAAATAATGGCAACACCCTCAGTATGAGCCAGTTGGAGCAGGTTGCTGGTGGCAAGCGCGTAAAGGCAATAATCGGCAGAAAACTTAATCAAGCGATTGATAAAGGTAACCTTCGTATGCTCTGTAGAGCTGAAGGAGCTTTTTTCGGCAACTGTGGATACGTTCTTGTCGAAGACGGTAACATACTTACCAATGTAATGGAAACGGAGACTCCAGAAGTTACAGAAGAGAACTACACGATCCCGGACTATGAACAGCTTGCGTATAATAATGCTTCTGGTGTTGGTGTTGATATATCGCATCCCTTGTACAAATGGCACGAAGCCTTTTCTCATGTATTCTCTGACGCACCACCGGATAAGGCTAAATTATTTCTTTATACTGATGAGGATAGCGTAATATTTGTTGATGGGGATCCATGGCAAACTGAAGTTAGCTGTGTCTCTGAAACGAATTATCTTATTTTTTCTAAAAAAGCTCTTGAAAATATTTATAAAAGCCTTCCAAAGGGTAAATCTTTTTATTTCTCTTCGGGATATGGAGGATGTGATAATAGATATAACCATATGGTGCCAGTAATTGGAAAAGAATTTTCGCGAGAAGAAGCAGCTATATATACTTACATCGCCCTCAATAATCATAGTATTGGGCAGTATAAAATGAGCAACAGTGATACTGACAAGCAAACTGACAGTGACAGTGATACTGACAATCAAACTGACAGTACGAGTTCAAAAAACTGTCCGATTTATCATCTCACTAGTTTTCAAGTTGGCTACTTCATGGAAAAATATCCATCTGGTAAAAAAACTTTCCTAAAAATGGCAATAGAGGCAGATGATATGTCAAGTGATTGTAGTATAGTTCTGGATGATGAAGATCTTCTTTTGCCATACCGGTCTAAAGGTGAAATTTTAAGTCCCAAATATCCATATATCGCATCAAACCGTATATTTAGACTTTGTCTCGAAAAACAACAATTGAAATCGCAGTTTTTTGAACAACCAGAAACGCAGTTTTTTGAACAACAGGAAACGCAGTTTGAACAACCAAAAACGCAGTTTTTTGAACAACAGGAACCGCAGTTTGAACAACAGGAATCGCAGATTGAACGCCGTGCTATTGGTCAAACTGTAGGTGCTGGGATTGGGTTTGGAGTATTTGCGCCATTAGGGATTATAGCTTTGTCTGTGGAACCCGTTAAGGCCTTTGTTGCAGCTTCAATAGCTGCACCAATTTCACATGCTATTTCGTTTTTGTCGATATCTGCGGTGTCTATAGGACTTCCTGTTTTTTCTATTATCTTGGGAATAGGATTTTTCCTTGGTTTCGGTATCTATGCATACAAAAATTTTGGGGCCCTTAGGGCCATTCGAGATAAATCTTCTGAAACACCCCCCCTACTACAAAACAGCACCAATTTTAATGGTAACGATGATTGGCCTAGAGCTTAGGTGTCATTAGATATTTCGTCTATTTCTTATATTTTCTGGCCATAATTCAAAGCCTCCCATGTTATATTCCATAGGAGGCTTTGCTTTTATTAGAGTGTATCGTCAATAAACCTTCAACTACAGAGCAATACACCTAATCTGTAATGCAGCAATAAAGGAATTAACATTTTTAGTATAACAAGTTTCAATACAGCGCCATTTTTTGATACGCAAAAAAGCATTTTTAACAATATGCCGAAGCTTATAAATATCTCTGTCGTAATCGCGCTGAACTTTACGGTTTTTCTTGGGATTTTCCCTTTAGATATCACTATAATCGTTCTAAGTAATTTTTTACTGAATCCAAATCATGAAAGAATAATGCCGGAATAGGCAAAAAATTATTACTTCTGAATAATATTTTTAGTATCCCTAGCTATAACTAATTCTTCATTTGTTGGTATTACAAATAGCTCAACTTTTGAGTTTGCTGTAGAGAACTTGCCTTCTTTGCCTCTTATCAATTTATTATTGGCCTCTTTATCGATATCTACACCCAGATATGTCAGAGCTTCGCAGACAGCCTCCCTGTGACCTGGACTATTTTCTCCAACACCCGCTGTGAACACTATAGCATCACAACCGTTTAAAACCGCAGCATATTGCCCTATAAATTTAGTGATTTGGTATCTTAGCATATCATGAGCGAGTTTAGCTCTTTCATTTCCTTCTTTTTCTGCTTTAGTAATATCTCTGTCGTCACTTGAAACACCAGAAATCCCCAATAAACCAGATTTTTTGTTAAGCATATTGTCTATTTCGGCAGGGCTTAAATTTTCAATCTCGGCAATAGCTTTTATAACAGATGGATCAATAGCTCCGCAACGTGTTCCCATCATAAGTCCGTCTAAAGGAGTAAGTCCCATACTTGTATCTTGCACTTTTCCGTCCTTTATCGCAGCTAGAGACGAACCATTGCCCAGGTGACAAGTAATAATTTTCAAATCTTCTATGTTTTTGCCCATCAATTGCGCACATCTATTGCTTACATATCTGTGTGATGTTCCATGGAAACCATACTTGCGAATATTGTGTCTTTCATAATATTCGTATGGAATAGCAAATACGTGTGCCTTCTGTGGCATAGTGGAATGGAAAGCTGTATCAAAAACTACTACCTGAGGAACATCCTTTCCAAAAACTCGTTCACATGCTTCAATACCCTGCAAATTTGCGGTATTGTGCAGAGGAGCCAGAGGTATAAGCTCTTTGATTCCTTCCTTTACTTTATCTGTCACTAATGTCGACTCGTGGAAAATATTGCCACCTTGAACAACTCTATGTCCAACAGCTTTTATTTCGGATAGAGAAGAAATAGCACCATTTTGTTTATCAACAAGTGCATCTTTTACCTGTAAAAACGCCTCGATATGGTCTTTCATAGGTTTGTTGTTAGTTATAGTCCGGCCATCTGAGGTTTTGTGTGAAAATATGCCTTCCGATAAGCCTATCCTCTCACAATTACCTTTAGCCATAACTTCTTCATTTGCCATATCTATCAGCTGATATTTAAGAGATGAACTGCCAGCATTTATAACTAATATATTCATTTAACTTCCCCCGTCAATATGCAATTTGGCCTGCAAAAGATTTGCAAACCCAACTAAGCCATAATATAATAAATGATAATATGAACTTGTATTTTTTTCAAGGAGAATAAAATACTGCATTGGAAGACTTAAAACCTTATGCAATAATTTGTGAATATAATCCGTTCCACAATGGGCACAAGTACCAGATAGATCTGGCAAAGGCAAAAGGGGCTACTCACATAGTTGCTATTATGAGTTCTTGCTTTGTACAAAGGGGAGACATATCTATTTTAAGCAAAAAAGCAAGAACTCTAGCTGCACTTTCTTGTGGAGTAGATTTAGTTTTAGAATTGCCGGTAATATGGTCGTTAGCCTCGGCTGAACGTTTTGCTAGGTCGGCTATATATATAGCCGGAAACTTGTCTGTGATAGATGGCATTTGTTTTGGATGCGAAAGCACGGATGTGGATGATTTGTATAGCATAATTGATGCAGAAAGTAAAATTTCATTCCAGAAGGAGCTAAAAAATTACTTATGTAAAGGATTTAGTTATCCCAGAGCTAGAGCTTTAGCACTAAAAAAATATATACCGCCAAGTGCTTGTGTTTTACTTGATAAGCCTAATGCAATACTTGCGCTTGAATACATAAAAGCTATAAAAGATTTTGACTTTAAGTTAGATATTATGCCGATTTTGAGAAATGTAGCCCACGACAGCAAAGATAAGTGCGAAAATATTTGCAGTTCCAGTTTGTTACGAGAGTTTATACTTCGTTGCGACAATACTTTTCGTAAGTTTATACCATTAGAAGTCAGTAAGATAATAAAAGATGAAATTAAAAATCAGGCAGCCCCTGCAGCTGTAAAAAATATTGAGCGTGCTATATTATTGAAACTTCGGGAATTGGATAAAGCTGATTTTTTATCTTGTCCAGATGTTTCAGAAGGTCTGGAAAATAGGATATATTCCTGTGTTCGCAAAGCCGGTAATTTAGCAGAACTTTTTGACAGCATAAAAACCAAAAGATATACACATTCTCGAATAAGAAGAATTCTGCTTTCTGCAGTACTCGGCATAAACAAAAATATCCAAGATTCATTGCCTAAATATGCAAGAATCCTGGGATTCGATAAGAGAGGAGAAGAACTAGTAAAGCTTCTAAAAAACAGTTCAAAATTGCCATTAATAGCAAAAGTAAAAGATATAGAATCTTTAGACGATGATGCAAAAAGGATATTTTCATTAGAAAGTAAAGCTGAAGATATGTTTTCTCTCGCTCAGCCAAAAGTCTTCCCTTGTGGTTCTGCTTTCAAAAACAGAATAACAAAAGTTACCTATTGGGGGTGACAAAATTAAAAATAGAATATTTAAAAACAACATCAGATTATTACACAAAGTTATTTATTTTATTTGATTATAGAGCCTAGACATTTCCATAGAGATATCTGCGGCTAATTCAGCGTTATTATAAACTAATTCGATATTAGCAGCTAAACTTTTACCGTGTGTTATTTTGTTTATCTTATCCAGAAGGAATGGAGTTGTATCTTTGCCATTTATACCATTTGAATTTGCTTCTTTGACAGCATCATTTATGACATCATCTATGAATTTTCTATCCATAGAAAATTCCTCAGGAATGGGATTTGTTATGAGGACAGAACCGTTTATTCCCATATTGTATTTTGCTTCTATGGTTTTTGCTATGTCTTTGGCGCTATCCATTCTGTAATTTACTTTAAAATCACTGCTACGAGTAAAAAAAGCAGGCAAATAATCGGTTTTATAGCCTATGACTGGAACGCCTTTGGTTTCGAGATATTCCATAGTCAAGCCAAGATCTAGTATTGACTTTGCACCAGCACAAACAACAGCTACATTAGTTGATGAAAGCTCCTCAAGGTCAGCAGATATGTCCATAGTAGTTTCGGCACCTCTGTGAACGCCACCTATGCCACCTGTTGCAAATACCTTAATTCCAGCCATATTTGCAATCAACATAGTTGCAGCCACAGTAGTGGCCCCGTCCAAACCCTTAGCTGCAAGTACAGGGATATCTCTCCTGCTTGCTTTTATAACTTCATTTCCTTTTTTAGCAATATATTCTATTTGTTCTTTGCTAAGTCCAACAGTAGGGATGCCTTTTATTATAGCTATAGTAGCAGGGAGGGCACCTCTTTTTGCTATAAGTTTTTCTACATTTAGAGCCGTTTCAACATTCTGAGGGTACGGCATACCGTGGGATATTATGGTAGATTCCAGCGCAACGACTGGTTTATTTTGTTTTATAGCTTTTTTAATATCTTCTGATATAAAAACCATTTCTTTGCTTCTCAAAGCTAAAACTCTCCCCCTAGATAAAAGCTTAAGCCATATTACCACGTTCTATTTGCAAATTTTGTATATTCAAGTTGTTACTGAAAGTTGTTCCAGATTTTATCAAAATTGATGCTGCAGATTGTCCGTATTGTGCCATTTCTCTGATGTCTTTATTATGACCATAAGCCCACAAAGCTCCAGCAAAAAAAGCATCACCGGCACCTGTAGTACTCTTGACTTTACTTTTAGGAGCTTCCAGCAATCCTTCACTTACAACATTGTTGTAATATACACCTTTATTGCCCAAAGTTATGAAAAGTTGTTTTACTCCCTTTTGGATTATATGTCTTGCTGCAGCTCTAAGATCCTTATGGTTATCTATATGCATTTCGCTAAGGCATTCGGCTTCAATTAGGTTTGCTTTTACAGTGTGTATATTATCCATACAGTTAATTAATTTTTTAGACTTTGCTGTTGACACAGGATCTACAAATATAGGAACTTTAACATTCCTTGATATATATTCTAGGACTTCGATTTTTAAATTTGTATCTATGACGCATAAATCTGAGTTGTTTATTATGTCCAGTCTTTTTTCTATAAAATCGGACGTTAATTTATCGTATAATTTCATATCTGAGATGCCGGCACACATATCGCCAGTACTATCCTCTATGCAAATATAAAACGAGCTATTACAATCATCGCATTTCTCACTGTGACTTATTCCTACATTGTTTTTTTTGCAAATTTCTATGATGCTATTTGCATGCTGATCATTTCCAAATAGAGTCAAAAACTCTGTTCTTACCCCTAATCTGCTAAGGTTTTCTGCCATATTTCTACCAACGCCACCATATGAAATATGGACGTCACCAGGGTTTGAATCTCCATACATAAAGTGGCTCCTGGCGCAACCATAAACATCAACTGTAGAACCGCCAATAACACAGACGTAATTTTTTCCGTCCATTGCTTCATTTGTCGCAGTTTTTTGTCTATCAGACACCTTACTTCCATCCTTTCTAAAAAATAAATATCACAGTTTTATATCCAAGCTTACAGGACAGTGATCACTTCCAAATATATCATCATGTATACGAGCATCAATTATATCTTTAGCAATTTCATCAGATACCAAAAAATAATCTATACGCCATCCAGAATTATTTTTCCTAGCGTTAGACCTATATGACCACCAGCTATACTTAACATTGGCAGGATATTTATATCTATAGCTATCAGTAAACCCACTATCTAAAAGCCGAGAAAATTTATAGCGTTCTTCGTCGGTAAATCCTGCGTGGTGGTGATTGGTGGAAGGATTTTTTAAATCTATTTCTTGATGGGCAACATTCATATCGCCACATAAGACAACGGGTTTAGCTTTTTTGAGGTACAACAAATACTCTCTAAAATCATCTTCCCACTGCATCCTGTAGTCAAGCCTAGCAAGTTCATTTTGAGAGTTTGGTGTATACACATTAACGAGATAAAAGGAAGGCATCTCTAAAGTTATAACTCTTCCTTCTTTCGAGTGCATCTCTTTACCGATATCGTACTTTACACTTATCGGTTCTTGTCTTGAAAATATAAGTGTACCGGAATACCCCTTTTTCTCTGCACTGTTCCAGTATTGCTTGTACCCTTCTGTAAATATTTCGGATTGTTCTTCGTTCATTTTTGTTTCTTGTAGGCAGAAAAAGTCTGCACTCATCTCACGGAAAACATCCATAAAACCTTTCTTTATGCACGCTCTCAATCCGTTAACATTCCAAGAAACTAATCTCATCTATACTCCTTAAGCACTTACAAAAAACACCCAATATAAAATATCCACAAAACTAAGTAAAACAACACATGTTGCTATTATACTATACACATATAAAAAAGTAAACCTATCCTGAGAAATTTTCTTGGGTAGCGAAACTCATGGAAATCAGTTCCTGTTAGAAACTGTGTGACAGCTATTTTGGGGAAACTCAAAACTTATTCTTAGGTTGTTTTATTGTGTTGAGATGGTCAAAAAGACGGAACAAAAAAGCAAAAAGTCAATAGCATAATGTGTATATAAGGAAGGCAAAAATGAGAGGAGATGATATATGAAGATTGTAGAAATACAATCAAGTGGCAGATAAGCTACCACATATTCGGCATATCTAAGCGCGGGCGGTGCTTGTTCTAATCCATACGGTAGGAACAGTACAAAGATCCATTACTTAAAGCTAATCTTCAACCTCTTCTCCATTGATGACATTTAATTGGACATAACTGTGTGAAGGCAAAAAGAAGTCCCTAAATTTTTCAAGCATGTGGTTAACATTAGATACAACAGAATTAGAAAGTCTTAAAACTGAGTTAACAGTAGTAGATACAACAGAATTAGAAAGTCTTAAAACTGAGTTAGCAGCAAATACAGCAGAATGAACCAATCTTAAATAAAGGGGAGGGTTTTGATACACTTTTTCATTTTCCTTCAAATACGAAACTCTTGAATGGAGTTTATGTATTGTTTCCCTCATTTTGTGATTGTTTATAACAGAGTCTTTATTAGCTAATTCTTTAAAGTTATGCAAATAACCTACTGCTTCACGTGTATTATTTGGACTCTTATATTCATTGCCAAAGACTTCTTTAAATCGCATGGAAGCGTGCTTAAAGTGTTTATTAGTTTCTTTAAACGCTGCAGAAAATATTAAATCTTTAAATTCAGTATCCTCACAACCAGATGCTAGACTAAGGATTTTGTTCAAATAACCAAAACGACACTCTTTAAGGTTGTAAGAAAAAATAACAGATACAAGGAATTCTCTTTGATGAGGATCATCAATACGATTGAAAATATCACGGAACCATACGAAAAGTTCCTGCGGGGAATCGGCATATTTAAAGGGAAAGCGCGACTGGCATACCTCCGCGGCAGAACGGAATTTACCAGCGTTTACTAATGGTTCGATGATACCCTTAACGAAGATTTCACTTTCTTCAGTGGTCCACTTCTCATCTGAAAAACACTTGTCATAAACTGAAGTTACGTTCACTACGTCGAGATATATTTCTCCCGAACTAGAATATTTTCTTTCGCAAACAGACCGAAGATAAGCAATTTTCAATTTCTTTATTTCTTCTTCAGCACCAGGCATTTCCATATATCTACGCAAGGCATATTCATAAATACCTTGAGATGGTTTTCTATAAGTAGTTCGATCTTCGAAAGATTTGAAAAATTCAAAAAACACATCCGGTTTCACTGTTAATACATGTTGAAAAAAATTCATATTAAGGTTTTCGCCTTTGTCTATGTTTCCTATTATGCCTATATCTCTCACTAGAGTATAGTTATCTACTTTCCCTTCATTGAGCATCTTCATAATCTTGAGCTCAGCAATAGAATATCTAATGTTTTCCTGAAAATTTCTTAGGTGTTCCTTGTGTTCCGTTTTATGAAATAAATCAGTTGCACGGTTAAGTTCGTTAGAAACCTCTCTTTCATATACCTCCAAACCTTCAATTAACTCAGGGATACATTCTTCGTTTTCTCTGGCTTTGTCAAAAATATGTTCATCAAAATATTTCCTTTCAGCAATCTGTTTAAACTGTGGAGACTCTGTCAACTTTTCTAAGTTAACATGCATCCGGCCTCTAACTGTATCAAAACTCAGCACATCTCTTTCTCCCAGCACAGTATTTTCACCAGGTGATACTGCTTTAAGAAAGTCTAAATCTGTTTGTAATAGTTGATCTGTTAATTCTCCATTATATCCTTCATGCAGGTCAACTTCTACACCTTTACCTGTACGTTCTTCCATTTTACTAATTACAGCTTCGACTATTAACTCGCTTTCAAAAAAACGTGACCTTTCATTATGATAACCAGTATGAATAAAGGCATGCTGCCCGTCTTCATAAAGATGATATGCCCCCTCTCCAGAAATATACAATCCTTTTTCGGGAATATACAATCCTTTTTCGGAAATATGCAATTCTTTTTCGGGAATATGCAATCCGTTTTCACAAGTAACTACTCCATTTTCATTGAAACACGCCTTCATCTCTGCAATGTTGCGCATCATTTCCTTAAATTCAGGCTGCTCTAACAAGCTTTGATCTGCATCTACATTTAAACCTAAACCTGTAGCCTCATTAAATATTTCCACTGCCCCTTTTAGTTCACCATCACTTAGTTCTAATGGGGCGCCATGGTCAGCTTTGTCTGAGCCCGCATTAGTATTTTCAAATGGCATGCCAAATCCTAATTTACAAATCGCATCTCTCATATGTCGATAGCCTTTTGAAGCTTTAAATAGGATGCCACCAGCAACTTTATCAAGATCTTGCATTGTTAGTAGACAGTTATCTGATTTAAGTTTAGAATCTAGATATCCTTTGCGAATTTCTTCAAGCTCTTCGTCGCTAAGGCAAATTCCAGCTATTGCTAAATTGCTTTTTGCTTCCGCTTGGTCCCGACTCATCTTTAGAATATTCATTATTCTTTTATTGGAAAATATTTCGCGTAAATTAGTATTTACCATAATGTTCACTACCTTTCAATCTATACAACAGGTTAAAAATACAAACAACTATATTTACATGATACTAATTAAGTACAATCATGTCAAGGCAAATTTAGAGAGTGAATGTAAAAAAAAAGTGCATATAAATTAAGAAACATTTATGAATATTAAATATAGATTTCGTAAGAAGAAAATGAAACGAGAGGAATTCTTAGAAATTATGGACGAGATCATTCCATGAGATGAATGGGGCGATGTTATCGAACCCTACTATCTCAACAAAAAAACGAGGTCGTCCAACTATGGGTATAGAGAAAATGCTGTGCTATCATCGGGCAAAAAACTTTCCTTTGCCTAGTGTATGTATTGGCAGAAGAACAATAAAATAATCGTAAATTTACCATGTATTTAGCATAAGTGTGTGCGAAAGTAGTCAATTCAACAGGTAAAAACTTAATAAATGCCTTTTTTATTCAGAGATCTTGGTTTGACAACAACTTTGAGCATATGGTATCTTTTCTAAGGTATGGTCTTTGTTTGGGGCCCGTAGCTCAGTTGGGAGAGCGCAGCGTTCGCAATGCTGAGGTCGAGAGTTCGAACCTCTTCGGGTCCACCAATTTTTAGCGCAAATCAGTGGTGCATAATGATGAATAACAACTTTTATGATAAGCTCAGCACAAGTACTAATGATAAAAATGCTGAGCTATTACTTTTGTGTGAAGAAAAAAACGACCAGCTGGCTCAATGTAAGATTGAGCTTAAGAAAAAAGATGAAAAAATTTGTAAATTAATGACCGAACTTTTCTTGCTCAAAAGCCAACACGAATTTTTGGAACTTCATCTTAACAACATAAACAATAGCAGAAGTTGGCGTTTAGCCAGAAGAATATGCTCTGTCATTGATTTCATCAAGAATCTCCCAATAAAAATTAGAACTTTAGTGTCTAAAATTTGGGGTTCGCATGTAGATATACCAGATTATTCTATAGCAAAATCACTGGGTTTAGAAAATAAAACATTAGATGACCTAGATAATTTGGTAGATAGTTCAATAATAGAAAAACAAAAGTCCCATAAGTTTGACGTAGATATAAAGTTTAGTATAGTGGTTCCGGTTTTTAATACTCCTGAACTATTTCTAAAGCAGATGATACAGTCTGTAATCAATCAAACTTATGCTAATTGGGAATTATGCTTAGCCGATGCTAGTGATTCAGATCACAGTTATGTTTGTGATATTTGCAAAGAATTTGCTCAAATAGATAATAGAATAAAATATCTCAAGCTTAACCAAAATATAGATATATCACAGAACACGAACAGAGCTATAGAAATTGCTAGTGGAGACTACGTTGCGTTTTTAGATCACGATGATGTTCTTCATCCTTGCGCTTTATTTGAAAATATGCTTGCCATAACCAAGTATAATGCAGATTTTACATATACTGATGAATTAACATTTGAAAAAGATATCGACAATATAGTTGTTGTTCATCTTAAACCTGATTTTGCCATAGATAATTTAAGAGCAAATAATTACATTTGCCATTTTACCTGTGTAAAGAAAACTTTATTGGACGAAGTAGGATTACTTGATTCAGGTTGCAACGGTAGCCAAGATTACGACCTTGTTTTGAGGCTTAGTGAAAAAGCTAAGTGTATCTACCATATAAGAAAAGTGCTATATTTCTGGCGTTCACACAGTGCTTCTGTAGCTTCGACTATAGATACAAAACCATACTGTATAACTTCTGCTATTAAGGCTTTGAATAAACACTTTGAACGATGCAATTTAAATGCTGCAGTTATTGCACACCCAGAAATAAAATATGGTGTCTATAATGTCATGTACGAAATAAAGGGAGAACCGTCTGTATCCATAATCATACCGAATTGTGACCATGCTCAAGATTTAAAAAGATGTATCGATTCTATTTTAAGTAAAACTTCGTACGAAAACTACGAAATAGTTATAGTTGAGAATAATAGCAAAGATGAAGAAACCTTTGAATATTACAAAGAACTAGAGAAAAAAGAAAATATAAAAATTTTAAATTATAAAGGTGATTTTAATTTTTCTGATATCAACAACTTTGCTGTAGAACAGGTTTCATCAGACTATGTGTTGTTTTTAAATAATGATACAAAGGTGATAAATAGCTTATGGTTAGAAAACATGCTTATGCAAGCCTGCAGAGATGAAGTGGGAGCTGTTGGTGCCAAGCTATATTTTCCTGATTTAAGGGTTCAACATGCAGGGGTTGTATTAGGACTTGGGGGTATAGCCGGACATTCACATCTGTTTGTTCATACCACCAATTTCGGGTATATGGCTAGACTAAAATATACCCAAAATTTTTCTGCAGTAACGGCCGCTTGTATGATGGTCAGCAGGGATAAGTTTTTAAAAATTGGCGGTTTTGATGCTGAAAACTTTAAAGTGGCTTATAATGACGTAGATTTATGTTTAAGACTGCGAGAGGCTGGTTATATAAATGTTTTTACACCATTTGCCGAGTTGTTTCATTACGAATCTCAAAGCCGCGGTTACGATACATCTGAAGAAAAACAAAAACGCCTAGAAAAAGAATCTGAAAATTTCAGACAGCGCTGGAATAAACTTTTAGAAAACGGTGACCCATATTATAATCCTGGATTTTCTTTAGACGCTTCCAAGAGCTTTGATTTAGACTTGAAACCATATAATTGCGAACTCCCCCTAAAAAATTAAAATAATATTAAATTAAGGTTACACCTCGTAAGAAACGGCAAGATAAAATAAAAGCATTTTGAATTAAATGATGGTTTAGAGATTAATTTGCTCAGGCTTCACTACTCAACAGCTTGAGCAATCGCGGCGTTGAAGATATTTTTATCGCATGTAAGGGATAATCTGACTGGTTTTGATGCAGCAATCCATACGACATCCCCCACAAAACTGAGATTCAGAGCTGTATTATTCATCAGCTGCGCAATTCCAGTAAAGCTGTGTTTAATAATAGTAATTTGTATTTCATTACATTAATACTTATACAATTGCACATAATGGTGGTCCTCATCTATGGAAATAATTATTTTAAATATCAGTATTTTTGCTACTGTATTAGCTGTAACTTGCACAATAATTTTAATTAGTAAAACAAAAAATCTCAGAAAAGAAATGGAGCAAATGTTCTCGCAAATACAACAAAAAGTACATTCTGAACTGTCATCTGACATACAACTCTCAGTTAAAAATTTAGGAGACATAATTACGACAAATCAAAGGAACACAGATGAATTACAATTAAAAAAGTTTGAAGATTTAAATAAGAATATATCAGAAAAACAGGATTCTTTAAACAAATCTGTACTAGCAATGCTTAATCAATCTGAAAATCGCTTTAAAACTTTTGAAATCACCAACCAACAAAAAATGGATGCCATGAGAGAAACAATAGAAAAACGCCTTAATTATATTCAAGAAGATAATAATAAAAAATTAGATTCTATGCAGAAAATTGTAGACCAAAAGCTACAGAAAACCCTTGAAGACAAAATGGCCACTTCTTTTCGTTTAGTTAATGACCGATTGGAACAAGTTTACAAAGGCCTTGGAGAAATGCAAAATCTAGCTGTTGGGGTATCTGACCTAAAAAAAGTCTTATCAAACATAAAAACGCGTGGTATATTAGGAGAAATACAACTTGCAGCTATTCTCAAAGAAATATTGACCCCTGAACAATACGAGGAAAATATAGAGCTCGTACCAAAGTCTGGTGAACGAGTAGAGTTTGCAGTAAAATTACCAGGAGACGATGAAAATCCCGTATATCTTCCTATTGACTCTAAATTTCCTGCAGATGTTTTTGTTGATGTACAAGATGCATATGAATCTGGCTCTAAAGAAAATCTACATAAGGCTTTTTCGGCACTTTCTACTAGGATCAAAACATTTGCTAAAGATATACGTAGAAAATACATACAACCTCCATTTACTACTGAATTTGCTATAATGTTTCTACCTTTCGAGGGGCTTTATGCGGAGGTTGTAAACAGAGGTTTAGTCGAGATTTTGCAGCGCGATTACCATGTAAATGTCGCTGGCCCCAGTACTATGGCAGCTCTGCTCAACAGCCTTCAAATGGGATTTAAAACTGTTGCTATACAAAAAAGAAGCAGTGAGGTATGGGAAGTTTTAGGCGCTGTAAAGAATGAATTTGACAAGTTCGATTCGGTACTTTGTGACACACGTCTTAAACTAGAACAAGCTAATGATAGACTAGATAAATTAGTTGGGGTAAGAACAAGAGCTATTCAAAGAAAACTTAGGAATGTTGAAAAATTGGATAACGAACATTCTCAGAGATTGTTGGAGGAGTAAATTAATGTAGCACTATACATTTGTCGTATAAACTGATATTTTTGGGCTGATTTTTCTATTTCATGTTTTTGTGGCCAAAATATCTTGACTATTACATATAAAAAGATCGTAGTGAAAAAAGAGGGTTCTCACAATAATAGTGTTACCAATGTGGTAGATATTAAAAATGTGGTAAAAAAGAATTGAAAAATACTGTATTTAAATAATTGTCCCACGTAGTGTTTTTATTTATCGGGCAGATTTAAAAGTGATATATTTTAGGTTGTGCATGTAGATGTTTAAAAAACTTACGAAATATGTAATTATTGCTTTGATTGTACTTATTTTTGTCGAAATTCTTTCAATATTTAAAGTTTCTGACACTAGAACCAATCAATACTTTAAGAGTTTTCATAGCAACAAAGAAAACACAGTAGATGCGGTGTACATAGGTGCCAGTAATGTATATTCATGTTATCAAGCACCAATTTCATATGGAGAATATGGATTGGCAACATCTGTGATTGGATCACCTAATATGCCGGCTGCAAGCTTTAAATACATCATACAAGACTGTACAAAAAAGCAAGCAAGTGCTTTATACTTGGTAAGTCTCCTTACATTTATAAAGACGTCAATTAATGCGACAGATATACACTGTTTGTTAGATTATATGCCATTTTCCAAGACAAAAGTGCAGCTTACGGAAGATCTTTGTGCAAGAGCCGGTATAACAGGAATGGACAAGCTTGAATTTTATTTTCCCTTTATACGCTTTCTTTCAGCTTGGAAGAAGTTAACACCAGAATATATGGAACGGAATTATAACGGATTGAAAGGAGGAGCTACATATCTCTCATTTTTGGCCGATAGTAAAGATGTATCGCAAGAGTACCGTAAAACTAACGAATGTATAAAGCCTTCTGATGAATGTTTGCAACTTCTGTTTGATTTTATTAGTTATACAAGCGAGAATGGAATTAAGGTACTATTTATAATTGAACCAGTTCCTCTGAAAGATGCAACTAATGTTGCTAAAATAAATTTTTTATGCAACATAGTCCGTGAAAATGGTTTTGATGTTTTGGATTTACAA
The DNA here is from genome assembly GCA_045604805.1 of Acutalibacteraceae bacterium. Classification (GTDB taxonomy): domain Bacteria; phylum Bacillota; class Clostridia; order Oscillospirales; family Acutalibacteraceae; genus JAZUOT01. The sequence continues at coordinate 56,290 of JAZUOT010000026.1, forward strand.
GGCAAAGCAGAAGAGATAGGCATCAATACAGCAACAGACTATTATAATGCCCCTCACACAAATGTTCATGGTTCGCTGAAATATACTCGCTACTTGAGCGAATATTTGCTTAATGCTGGATATGGATTTATTGATAAGCGCGGAAATTCTGATTATGCTGACTGGGATATAGCCTATGAAAAATACTTAGAAAAGCTTAAGCCCAACACGCTTGATTTTGAAATAAATAATTCTCCTAGGGATTATAATTTGCAGATACCTCAGAACCAAAAATGCGAAGTTTATGGCAGTAGTTGTACCTTGACTTGGGACAATGTAGAAGGTGCTAGTGCTTATGCAGTGTATAGAAGATACAAAAATGCATCTTGGGAAAAGATAGCAGAAACTGATGCAAATATGTACTATGATTCTGGACTAAAGCGCTATGCCAAATATACCTATACCGTTATACCTATGTCAAACAATAATAATATTTTAGCTTATGGTAACTTTAGCGTTAATGGAACAACAATTACTGTTCCTCTTGATGCGGCTGAATTGTTATCTTTAGATGAGAGTGAACAAGGTATTACGATTAATTGGAATCCTGTAGATGGAGCTCAAGGTTACTATATAGAAAGAAAAATTGTTGGTCAAGATTGGATCAGGATAGCTACGGTAGATGTGAATACCCTTACCTACACTGATAATTCATATCAGAGTGAATTGCCATACATTTATACAGTTGTTTCGTATGCGAAGAAAGACGGTAAGGAAAAATCGGGTTCTGCTGATAGGAATGGATTACTCAGGAATAAGCCAATAGCAGCACCAGAAATACAAGCAGAGAGACATGATGCTGAAAACATTATCTCTTGGACTGAAGTTAAAGGTGCGAGTGATTATTTTGTATATAGATTATTAAATAATGGAGAATGGGAGCGAATTGCTCAGATTCAATCTGGAACAGAACTTACTTACAAAGAAAGTTCTTATCAATCTAGTGGGATTTACCGAGTGTCTGCTGCATTGATACATGGCAGTGAAGTTTATGAATATCCTTCAAAGACAGTTGCTGTAGGCAGAAAAGCACATTTTTGCTGATTTTTTCACAGTCTTCTATTTCAAAAATTTTTTTTTGCCTATGTTAAACATATAGAAAGTAGTTACCGTCGATTTGATTGCATAGGGAAACGTATTTTCTAGTTATACAGCTTCTATTAATGCTTTATATTATATTTTCTCGTTACTTTTAAAATGCTCTGTTACTATGCTAAGGTGGAACCGTGGTCGCAACAAACCGGGTATCATATACAAAGGTTAAAAAAAACAGGCATGTTAGAAATCCTAAAAAAATTAGAAAAGAATTTTCTTGGCATGCCCACATTTAGATATTATAAATTTGAATAATTGAGAAATTAGATGTTCATCATTTAGTTTTTGTCATAGAAATCCTATTTACAAAAAAGTTTAATACACACTCATTTTTTATTTTAATACTTCCTAGATGTACCCTTTTTTACTATTTCCGACATATATTATTGAAAAGATGGTGGAGCTACATTTGTATCTTTAAAATTGTTATCACTTGGCGAAGGTTCCGACATACTAAAGTACATCTTTGCTGCTTTTGTAGTTCCAAAATCTTTATTAGAACCTGTATTTTGCACTTTATTAAAAGCTTCTCTAAACATAGCATTATGAGCTTCTTCTCTATTCAAGAGAAAATCTATAGTTTCTTTTACTTTTTTATCATCTATCTGACGGTAGAGATATTCGTACACAACTTTCGCTCTTTGTTCCGAAGCAATATTGGAAAGCAAATCTGCACACAAATCACCGGTAACAGTTACATAATCACTAGTCCAGGAATAACCAGAAGCATTTATCAGACCGGGATTCAGACCTAAAAGTACGTGGGTTTGGACTTCTCCTGCTTGAGTTGCCTTAGCGTCTACGTCATGCCCATTCAGCAAATTTATAGTCTGTGCAACCATTTCCATGTGGCTTAATTCCTCAGCAGCAATATCTAAAAAAAGATCTTTTATAGTCTGATCTTTCACTCTAAAGCTCTGAGACATATATTGCATTGCAGCTTTGAGTTCTCCATTGCCTCCCCCCAACTGTTCTTGCAACAATGCAGCATACTGAGGATTTGGCTTTTCTACTGCAACCGGATGAAATAACATTTTTTCATGTTTGAACATAAATATAAAAACCTCACTTTCTTAAGATATGGTTTGTATATTTAATAAATTTATTCATAGCAAAAGATGGGACAATCGAATTAAAGCTCATCTCTGATACAAACAGCATGATAGCTATTTTTTTGAATCCCAAAACTTTTTCTATAAATTTATTCAGAACATTTAGCCATAAAAAAAAAGAGATTTGCTATCATATGGAGTTCACCTCTGTTATTATAATGTTAAAAAAATGCTTTTTTCTGATTGACTTTTGATTGTATTCATGGTAAACTTAACGACAGTACTGATTTTGATTTGCATAGGGGTATAGCTCAGTTGGTAGAGCAGCGGTCTCCAAAACCGCGTGCCGAGGGTTCGAAGCCTTCTACCCCTGCCACAAGGTTTTTATGTAAGCTAAAGTTGTATAGTTTGTACCTTTTTTAAAAAAATCTGACATAGTTTAAAACTCAATAACCTTTTTTCGAAGCCATCTTTCTTCCATTGGCTTCCCAATCTCAAACTTCTCAATATCAGGGCATTTTTTCATTCTTTTGTTTGTCCTTGCTTCATAAAAACCTTGTGCTACTATGGCTCAGTCGGCAGAGCACGTCCTTGGTAAGGACGAGGTCACCGGTTCAAATCCGGTTAGTAGCTCCATACCCCCTAATACTATTGGGAAGTTTGAGATTCCACCCTTTAGTAGAATTTCTGTTACGTTACAATTTCCAGGTTTACTGGATTTTTTTATAATATACGCAAAAATAATACTTTCGCTGATATGGCTCAGTTGGTAGAGCAGCTCACTCGTAATGAGCAGGTCGTCGGTTCAAGTCCGACTATCAGCTCCATTTTTTTGTTCCACTTTGTCTATCATAATATTTCTGGAGTGAACTGATTCGCGATGAATTTCTCAAAAAAAAATAGCAGCTTCTGTGGGCCTTTTAGCTATTCGTATTGGGATTGTGCTTTTAAAGAGCTTTCGTCGCGCTTTGTGATAGTCTTCGCTGCAAATATTATCGCGGCAAGGGTAGTTTTGGATACATTCTCTATACCTTTCCCTTTTGCAGAGAGTTTATATGTATCCTTTCACTTTCTTTTTGACGCTCTTGGCGCATACATATACGGTCCTATTGTTGCTATTTTGAGTAGCGGTATTACAGATATATTAGCTTACATGATATCCCCAAAGGGACCATATTATTTTCCCTTCACTATATTGGAAATGCTCACTTCCCTGATATATGCACTATTCTTGTACAAAAGTAAAATATCAGTTCCAAGATTGCTTCTATCTCGACTTACTGTAAACTTTCTAATAAATAGTATTTTAACACCTGTACTGCTGTACTTTATGTATGGAAAATCCATATTTATTTATTTTGTTCCAAGAGTGATAAAAAATATACTTATATTTCCGCTTGAAATATTCCTATTGATAAATTTTTTTAGAGCTATCCTACCTTTATGCAGACGTTTTGGAATAATTTCCAAGGATACAAATTCTGAAGTTGCATTGGCATTAAAAAACAAGCACTTCATTGTTCTTATTTTATCGATAATTTGTTCTATAGTATTTTCTTACCTATGGTTTCGATTCTTTTGAATTTTTTAAAGTTTCAATCACCTTAAGTCAAAACAAGCAGGAGCACCCTTGTATTGGGCTCCTGCTTGTTTGCTCTCTTGGCTAAATTTACAGATTGCTATTTAATTTCGCTAAAATCTTCTTTGCCAACGCCACATAAAGGGCACACCCAATCTTCTGGAAGATCTTCAAAAGGTGTTCCTGGCTTTATTCCAGCTTCAGGATCACCATTTTGCGGGTCGTAAACATATCCACAAGTATCGCAAACATATTGACTCATTGTATTCAGCTCCTTTCATATGTAATATTACCATGAAATGAAAAAAAGGGTAATAGTATTTTAACCTTGTGCAAATAGCCTTATTCTTCAAAAACTGGGTCTATTAAGGATATGTGTGAAATATTTGTAACTTTTTTGTAATATTTCATTTCTGCATATTGCACAATAAAATATTGAAATAAATGCGGATACTCCGCTCAAAAGGCTTTTAGAAAGACCTATCTACTCAAATTATTGTTAATATTGCACAAAATATAGGCTTGCTCTCCGTTTGACAATAGATTTAAACCTGATAAAATAGGAATTGTTGTTTGGTGCTGCCGTAAATTACTGTGAAAATTTAGCCACTCAAACAATATGTACAACATGGATATATTGTTACTGTAAGAAGTTACAAAAGTTGTTACCAGTACATATTTTATTGTGATTAATAGTTAAAGCTGAAACACACAAGAGTGTGACATCACTTAAAGGGAGAGATTTTTGTTTTGTTTGATAAGTTTAGACTTAGTGTTAGCTTCTCTACGCTTAAAAATTTAGCCAGAAAGTTAAGTGCTTTTGTCTGCGTTTTTTTAGTACTTTTTAGTTCGTTTATGACAGTATACGCTATGAGTGATACTTATACAATAGTCAGGGGTAGAGACACCTACACGATCAATTGCCTAAAATTAAGTTCGGAAGAAATGGTCAAAAGAGCAGGTGTTGAGCTTGCAGAAAATGATAAGGTAGAAGTTGATGAAGAATACAATATCATCACTGTAAAACCTGAGTTTCAGTTTGATGTTGTTGATCAGGCTGGAAGAAGGGTAACTTTAAAAACAAATGAGTGTACAGTCGAAGAAGCTTTGCAGAAAGCTAAAGTGAATTTAGGAAAAAATGATACAGTTTCACCTTCATTGGGAACGGATTTAGATTTTTATACAACTCAGGTTGTGGTTATGCATTGGGTAAATGTTGATATAGTTATAAATGGCACTTCTAGAACTACTGTCCAGGTTCCAAGCGGTACTAAAGCTTCAAGTGCATTGAAATCTATAGATTTCAGTTTAGCTGCTGAGGATATATGCAACATAGATTTAAATCAGCATTTGAGTGAAGATACTACAATAGATATAAAACAAGCACAGTCTTCTGAGCAGACAGTTATTGAACAGATTCCTTTTGAAACAGAGTATGTTGAGACAGATTCTTTACCCAAAGACCATAAACAGGTGCAAACCGATGGTAAAGAGGGAGAAAGAGTAATAAAAAAAATGATTAAAGTTTCTACAACTGATGGTTCTGTACTGCAAGAACAGGAACTCAGCAATGCTGTGACAAAGGAACCTGAGAAAAAAGTTGTTCTTGTCGGAACAGCAAACCCTAAGACTAAAGCTAAGGCCGGTAAAGGTGCTCCAAGTAATTACAAAAAGGTCGAAACAGGAGTCTGTACTGCCTACTGTGATAAAGGAACTACTTCTACAGGTGTTCGTTCTGGTGTTGGCAAGGTCGCTGTAGATCCAAGAGATATACCTTATGGCACAAAAATGTATATTTGTTCTGCCGATGGTTCGTATGTATATGGTTACTGTGTCGCTGCAGATACAGGTAGTGCTATAAGAAGCGGTGGAGCAAGGGTAGATTTATTTTTTAATTCAAAAGCTGAGTGTATGTCTTTCGGTAGACGGACTATGAATATATATTTTGTTTAACATGCGTTAAACGGCAACCTGATGTGTGTAGAATGGTCATTTTTTTGCAGAACCCCAAATTCTGTGAAAACTCTAAGTAGTAGTTAGAATAGAGTAAATTAATTAAGGGATGAGGGCTGCTTTACGGTTTGTATATTCTCCCAATAATTTGCTCCATAGTACAGTAGGAGAGGGCTACTTGCCCTCTCCTACTCGATTTTTGAATAAGCTTTTATTTATCGCCCTGAGTTAAATTTTCTGCATAATGACACATACTTTCGTATGAGTTTACACTAGCGGCTCGTTTTTTGATTTCTTCTTGGACATAAGAAGGCAATCTGTCAAAATATTTTTTCGCTTGAGGATTATCTTTCATCAAGGAATATACATCGTTATATTTTTTCATTACACTTACCTTCTTTGTGGCATTTTTTTTGCCATTAAGTTTTCTGCACAGCTCTTCAAATCGTTTATATCATTAAGCTTTATATTTGTTTGTTTTATTGTTTCCTGAACTATAGCTGGCAATGTGTTAAAATACTCTTTCATCTCATTATTAAAATTAAATATATCTGGCATTTATTAATCACCCCGGATATATTTTTATCAATAAAACAGAAAATAATTAAAGGTAAATTTTGCAAAAAATCGAGGAGGGGAGATTTTCTCTCTCCTATCACAGCACCATATTAATTTATAATTTATAATTAAAAATTAAAAATTGATAATTGTGGTAGTATTCTGGGAAAAAATAAATTTTTCCCAGAATATTTTATGGTTTCCGCTTGCTAATTCTGATAATCAAAAGCAGAGCGGGAAAAACTTTTTTCCCGCTCTGCCACATCAATTATTAATTATAAATTATCAATTATTAATTATTCATTATAAATTTTCAATTTATTTGTAAAGAATGAATCAACGAAATGTTCACGGCAAAATGTAACGTTACAATATATGTGCGACCTAAAGGATAGAAAAAAGCGATAGCTTAAAATCAACCATCAAAAAAACATCCCCTGGCGCGAAATATTTTTATGTTTTCCGCTTACTAATTCTGGTAATCAAAAGCAGAGCGGGAAAAACTTTTTTCCCACTCTGCCACATCAATTATAAATTATTAATTATAAATTATCAATTATTAATTATTCATTATAAATTTTCAATTTTTTTATGCTTATTAGAGATAGGAGTGCAAAGCCAAGA
>JAZUOT010000027.1:0-3267 GCA_045604805.1 Acutalibacteraceae bacterium
TATTTTGATAAAAATATAGGTATAGATTGGTCAAAACAAGTACAGCAGGCTGTAGCATTATTAAAGCAGGAATCAGATCTTAATGAAATAGTCAGGCTTGTAGGGGTGGATGCTTTGGGTGAGCATGATAGACTCACTCTAGAATGTGCAAGAAGCATAAGAGAGGACTTTTTACACCAGATAGCTTTTAATGAAGTCGATACTTATACTTCTCCCAAAAAGCAATATGGCATGATGAATATGATACTATCTTGGTACAATATGGGACTTTCAGCTCTGGATGATGATATTGATTTTGCTACTATTTTAAAAATGGAAATAGTTGAGCGGATAGGTAGAATGAAGTATATTCCAGAAAAAGATTGGGATAAAGAATATGCCAATATGAAAGATGAATTAAATAGACAGTTTGAAGAACTAAAAAACGGAGGTGAAAATTTTGCTTAAAGAATATAAGACGATAAAAGAAATAGTTGGACCTCTTATGTTGGTAGAAGGCGTAAGTGGTATAAAATATGATGAACTTGTAGAGATAAAGCAAGAAAACGGTGAAAGCCGCAAGGGAAGAGTTCTTGAGGTAAACGGTGATAAAGCTTTAGTACAGCTTTTTGAGAGTGCCCATGGCCTGAATATGCAAAGTTCTAAAGCGGCGTTTTTAGGTCATAGCATGAAACTTGCTGTGAGCGAAGATATGCTAGGACGCATATTTAACGGTATGGGTAAACCTATCGATGAGGGCCCTGAGATAATAGCTAAAGATTATCTGGACATAAACGGTGTCCCGATAAATCCAGCAGCACGAAACTATCCTGCGGAATTTATACAGACAGGTATATCTGCTATAGATGGTCTTAATACTTTAGTAAGAGGTCAGAAATTGCCAGTTTTTTCAGGTTCTGGTCTTCCTCATGCAGAACTTGCCGCTCAGATAGCAAGGCAGGCTAAGGTACTTGGCTCTGCTGAAAAATTTGCGGTTGTCTTCGCCGCTATGGGTATAACCTTCGAAGAAGCGGATTTCTTTATGCAGGATTTCACCAAAACAGGTGCGATAGAACGTACTGTTATGTTTGTAAACTTAGCCGATGACCCTGCTGTCGAAAGAATAGCCACCCCTAGAATGGCTATCACTTGTGCTGAATATTTAGCTTATGAACTGGATATGCACGTTTTAGTTATACTTACTGATATCACAAACTACGCCGAAGCTTTAAGAGAAGTCTCTGCAGCTAGAAAAGAAGTCCCAGGTAGAAGGGGTTACCCAGGATATATGTACACAGACTTAGCGAGTCTCTATGAAAGAGCAGGGCGTATAAACGGCAAAAAGGGATCTATTACCCAGATACCGATATTGACTATGCCAGAAAATGACAAAACCCATCCTATCCCAGATCTTACAGGATATATAACAGAAGGCCAGATAATATTATCTCCGGAGATGCACTTAAAAGGCGTAACTCCACCTATAGATGTTTTACCTTCACTTAGTCGTTTAAAAGATAAGGGTATTGGCGAAGGAAAAACAAGAAAAGATCACTCTGATACTATGAACCAGCTTTTTTCTGCTTATGCAAGAGGAAAGGAAGCGAAAGAACTTTCGGTTATCTTGGGTGAATCTGCACTTTCTGACACCGACAAAATATATGCAAAATTTGCAGATGAATTCGAAAAAAGATATGTTTCTCAAGGTTACTACACTGATAGAAGTATAGAGGAAACTTTAAATATAGGATGGGAACTTTTATCGATACTTCCGAAAACAGAACTTAAGCGCATAAAGAGCGAATATATCGAAGAATTTTTCCCCAAAAAATAAAGATAGATAAATTACTATTAAGGAGAGGATAGCTGTGGTAAATCGTGTTGCAACTACTAGAATGGAACTGAGCCGCCAGAAAAAAAGATTGTCAACAGCTACAAGAGGACATAAACTCCTGAAAGACAAGCAAGATGAGATGGCGCGTCAGTTTATGATTTATGCCAGAAAAAATCTAGAACTTAGAAAAATCGTAGAATCAAAACTTTCTGATTCTATGAACAAAATAGCTATGGTTTCAGCAAAAATGGGTGAAAAACAGCTCAGTGAAGCTCTGATGGTGCCTATGAGTTCAGCCAAAGTAGAAACTTCCAGTAAAAACATAATGAGTGTAAATGTACCTGTTTTGAAAGTCAAAAAAAGCAAACAAAAAACTACTTTACCATACAGTTTCATATCTTCTACGGGGGAATTGGATAAGGCTGTGCTAGACTTTGCAGAGATATTGCCAGAACTTCTAGAGCTTGCCCATGTGGAAAAAACTTGTGATATGCTTTCAAGAGAAATGGAAAAAACTAGAAGACGTGTTAATGCTTTAGAGCATGTTATGATCCCACAAATGAAAAAAAATATAAAATATATAACTATGAAATTAGATGACAATGAGCGTTCGAACATAACAAGGCTCATGAAAGTTAAAGAAATGGTTATAGAAAACAGGTAAAAATGTACGCGCGTTTGTAAAATGAAGTTGAAATAGTTTGGAATAAAAAGGTACCCATAGCAAGACTCTTGTAGTAGAATTGAGTTACCACAAACCAATTCGAATGAAATCATCACTATGGACAATCCCAATTGGGTATCTCTAGAAACCATTAAAATAAAATAAAAGAACAGTCAAAACATCAAAAGAGAGGAAAAGGTTATCTCTAGCGCTCATTTTTTTGGTATTTTGGCTATTTTTTTGCATATTTTTCCTCAAAAGGGTACAATTCACTTACTGACAGGAGTATTCCGCAGCGAGAATCTATACCGGAACATGTTGTATACCAAGTTAGTTAGGCCTATATTAAAATTCGCTCGAAACTATGGCAGAATCCCGAATTCTGTGTAAACTCTAAATGGTAGTTAGAATAGAGTAAATTAATTGAGGTATGTGGCCGGCTTGTTCCGGCTACATCCTTTTCAACACAATAACGCCGATGGGTGACGAAAGTCAAGGGCGGCGAAGCCGTTTATCACGGCAAAAGCATTTACTATTAAACAAAGACATGATATTAAATAAAGCTAGGAGGGGAAGATAGATGAAAGAATTAATAGAGCGATTAGGCAAATTGACGGATACACGAAGGCAATGGGGAAATCTGCGACACAAATTAGTAGATATAGTATTCATCGGATTGGTATCAGTGATATGCGGAGGAACAGATTTTGAACACATGGAAGACACTGGATACGGAAAGATAGAATGGTTCAAAAAACGATTAGAATTACCTAATGGAATACCAGACAGT
>JAZUOT010000028.1:0-26313 GCA_045604805.1 Acutalibacteraceae bacterium
CTATATCAAAAAAATAAGACTTGAGCTTAAAGCTGCTAAATCAAAAAAACAGGCAACTGAGATATATTACAAAATAAGTGCATTCTACCAAATTTACTATGAACTGCAAGATACTGCCAGAAAAATATTCAAATATGCGGAGGATTTTAATGCTTAAAAAGGTAGAATATGAAGATTTTAAACTTATACTAAACTGTATTTATAAAGGAAAGCGCGCTCACAAAATTAAATATGTACTAAAAATTAAGCCAGCCATAGAAAAGGCTGTAAGAAATGAATTAACCTCACGTCAGAGAGAATGTTTTGATATGTATTATCAAAAATCAATGACAATTTATGAAATCGCTGAAAAACTTCAAATATCAGCTCCTACTGTCTCTATACACATAAAAAAATCCCGCAGAAAAATATATGAGAGTATAAAATACTTCATTCCACAGAAAGAATATGTATAAAGATACAAAATGCAAAATAGATGTATTGATATCATGTATTCAATTGTAAAATCAATCTTGTTCATATATAATATCACCTGTGACGTTGTTCATGACTGTTATCAAATGATTTTTGGGGAGTGGATAAAATGCCTTTAGTAAATACTAAAGAAATGTTTAAGAAAGCCTACGAAGGTGGATATGCAATAGGGGCTTTCAACGTAAATAATATGGAAATAGTTCAGGGTATAACACAGGCTTGTAAAGAACTTAATTCACCAGTTATTCTTCAAGCTTCAGCTGGTGCTCGCAAGTACGCCGAAGGTGTTTATCTTGTTAAGTTGGTAGAAGCTGCTAATGAACTTTGTGACTTACCTATAGCTTTACATTTAGATCATGGTCCTGATTTCCAAACATGTAAAGACTGTGTTGACTCAGGATTTACTTCAGTAATGATAGATGGTTCACATTTGCCACTTGAAGAAAATATCGCTGAAGTTAAGAAAGTTGTAGAATATGCCCACAAATATAATGTAACAGTAGAAGCTGAGCTTGGCCGTTTGGCCGGCATAGAAGATGATGTTCAGGTTTCCAGTGAAGATGCTTTATTCACAGACCCTGAAGAAGCTGAAACTTTTGTCAAGGAGACAGGCATAGATTCACTCGCAATCGCAATAGGTACAAGCCATGGAGCATATAAATTTAAACCTGGACAAAAACCTCAACTTCGCTTTGACATACTCGAAGATATCGCAAGACGTCTCCCTGGATTCCCGATAGTTCTTCATGGTGCTTCTTCAGTCATGCCTGAATATGTAGAAATAGTAAATCAATATGGTGGAAATATGCCTGATGCTATAGGCATCCCAGAGGATATGCTGAGAAAAGCTGCTAGCATGGCCGTCTGCAAGATAAATATAGATTCTGATTTGCGCTTAGGTTTGACTGCTATGATAAGAAAATCAATGCATGATAAGCCTGAAAACTTTGACCCAAGGCTTTATCTTGGTGAGGGTAGGGCTGCTCTTAAGACTGTTGTTGAACATAAGATCAAAGACGTTTTAGGTTCAGCTAATAAGGCTTAAAATTTTATATATAGTTTTTTGCGAGCAGAGTATGCAGCTGCGGGTGCAGTTTCGAAAGAACGCACGCGAGGAAAGTCCGGGCTCCATAGGACAGAATAACGGTTAACGACCGCCGGGGGTGACCCTAGGGATAGTGCAACAGAAATAAACCGCCTTTTGCTTTATGCAAGGGGTAAGGGTGGAAAGGCGAGGTAAGAGCTCACCGGCACACAGGGGACTGTGTGGCCATGTAAACCCTATTCGGAGCAACACCGCATACGAACGTTTGAATTGTTTCAAGACGCTTGTCCGGCGTGTTCAGAGGTGGCACCGAGCCATAACGGTAACGTTTGGCCAAGATAGATAGCTGCACAAGACAGAACCCGGCTTATAGCTCTGGTCGTAATATTTTTACACACAAAGGCCCTAGAACATAGGGTCTTTATGTATATATGTTATTTAATCCTTACAAAAATAATAATTTCCTAGAAAAACAGATAAAATCAGTCTTATTATTTTTTAGAAATCAATGATCACGTACGCAAAAAATATAAGTGTTGTTTTATTGAGTGAAATAAAGGGGGGCTATCATGATATTATCTAAAAGTGTATTGAAAAGATTAACAGCAATGTCTTTGGCAATGTTATTTTTGTGTCTTTGTGCTTGTGATGGGAAATCGAAAAGTGAGAGTGCAACACAAAACTCTTTGAACAATGAGCTCATTGCAAATTTGGGAGAACCAGTTGTTCCACCCGAAGGCGCAGAAATTTATAATATCATATTTACTGTAGCAACTGTTCCGCCTGTGCTTGCTGCTCTTGACTGTATCGAAAACGGTCATCAAACTTATGCATTTATACAGAGAGGCAAAACTTATAACGGCATTGATAATGTTGATAATTTCCACAATGTCGGTTTTGATCCCACAAGCAATTTAGGCGAAGGTTTTAATACAACCGGCTTTGATTCATTAGTAAATACTGTAAAAGATCTTAGCACAAAAGAAGATAATTCATTTTTTAATATATATGTGCAAGAAGGTAGTGCTTTGCGTGGAGTGGCAGTTGCCGCAAACGCAGGTCTTGCTCTTAATAAATTCCGTATTATCATGTTAGAAGACGGCAACGGGGCATACACTGAATTGAACGATAAATATATTAAAGGTAAAAACGTTAGCAAAAAGAGCGATGAGGTTTACAGTAATTACCTCAATCAAGTTTTAGCAGCAAAGACTGAGTTTGATGCAGTAATGGCAAAGACTGACAATAAGGATGGCGATAGTTCCTTTAAATACAACAGAGCTAAAGCATATGCCCTTGCAGCTCTTCCAAATTTCATTTTCCATATCCAAGACAGCTCATATCTTCGCTCTGTAATAGAAAGCGGTGATAATGTTTCTGAAGCATTACTTTCTGCATTTGGTTTTTCGGACAGTAAAACCAAATGTAAGCTCAACCTAAAGTTTGGAAAGATAAGTGAAATTATTGCAAATCTTAACACCGAACAAAAAAATAGCTATCTTACTTTAATGTACGATGAATATTATGATGATACTTATAAATCTCTTACTCGCACTCAGCGTGCCAATGTTAGCGCACCTGTTGATAAACTTGTTTTTATCGGTGCACGCCACAGCTTTTATCCACATTTTGCAAGTGATGAAAAATATGGTATAGGTGGTCTTGCAACAGATTCTACTGTACCCTCTAGCTATGCTGAACTTGATAGCAAGTATAAAATGCCATTTCTCTTTTCTACCGAGGAAGATTATAATATACTTCTCGATGTTATCTCTAAAGAATCTAACTATTCCCAAGGTGCAACACAAGAACTAAAGCGTCAAGCACAAGTAGCTCTCTTCAATTTATACATTGATTATATTTACACCCTCAAATTAACCTACTCTATCTACGGTGAAGATTACGATCTAATAATGAAGGGACATCCTAGAGAAAGCTTGGGTGATTCAAGCCAATGGGGCGGTAGATATAAAATAAACTCTTCTATAAAGGGCCAAAAAGAAGAAAGTTTTATTTATGACGGGTTGGTTGATGCTGCACTTGTGGCTTTCCACAACGCTGATTCTGTTGGTAAATATATAGGTACCGTTCCTTATGGTACTGCTGCAGAAAATCTTGCATACCTCGGTGTGAAAGTATCAATATGTGGCCTACCGTCTTCCACCTATAATGGATATGATACAGATGTTGACGTACTTTCTATTATGGCAGAAACTGATGAGGATATCACAGGCACAACTTCCCAAGTAGCTGATAGATATGCGGCCGGCGATCTTAAATTCACAGATAGTAACGGAAAACAAAAAACTACAAAATTTATAAATACAGGGCTTATGTATAAGGTATGCTCAACAGTATTACGCTCAAGCGGAAATAACGATCTTGCCAATAAGTACGATAAACATTTTTCTGAATGGCTGGCCAAAACCAAACCAGGAGCTACTGATGTTAATGAACAAGGTGTAGCTGAGTAATTTTAGAGCATAATAACAAATTTGCAACATGATATCTGCTTGTTCGATACAGATCGCCTACCGGTAACATCTAAAAACTGGTCATCTCTAGAAACCAGTAAAATAAAATAAAAAAACAGTCAAAACATCGAAAAAGAGGAAAAGGTTACTCCTAGCACTCATTTTTTTGATGTTTTGGCTGCTTTTCACGCATTTTTCCTCAAAATTTAAGCTTTTAAATCATTATTGTTTTTCAAACATCTTATTATTGTAAGTTGTCTTTCAAAACTAGCTTCTGAGTTGTGCTTAAGCACTTTGAGTATAATTCCACAGAAAAAATTTACCATAGAGATAGTAGCTATACCTACAGAAACTATAAGGGTAGGATATTTAGCAACCATTCCTGTCTTTAGATAATCCATAAAAACAGGAAAGAACATACAAGCTGAAATGATAAGCAATATTGCACTGACGATTGTAAAAAATGACAGTGGCCTATTGTAAGCAAAAAGTTTAGCTATAGTCTTTATAACCTTTGCACCATCTGAATAAGTATTTAGCTTCGATTCGCTTCCTTCCGGGCGGTCTTTATATTCCACTGGTATTTCGGCAATAGCAAAATTGTGTCTTAATGCAAACACTGTCATCTCTGTTTCGATTTCAAAGCCTTTTGAAAGTACAGCAAACGACTTTACAAAATCTCTACTAAACGCACGAGCACCAGTCATTATGTCATTAACATTTCCATTAAATATGAGATTTGTAAGTTTCCTAACAAGGACGTTTCCAAAATTATGAAATGGCCGTTTATTCTCAGTAAAATACGTGGAGGAAAGTCTATCTCCTATTGCCATATCCGCACCATCAAGCACAAGCTTTTCAAGTTTAGGGCCAAAGTTCGCAGGGTAGGTATCATCACCATCTACCATTATATAGCAGTCAGCCTCTATATCTCTAAACATCGAACGAACAACGTTCCCTTTTCCTTGTTTTTTCTCGTACTTAACTATAGCCCCTGCTTTTTTAGCTATATCTGCCGTACCGTCACTTGAATTGTTGTCATAAACGTAAATATCCGCATGAGGCATATTTTTTTTGAAATCATTTATAACATTTTCTATAGTTTTTGCCTCATTGTAACAAGGAATTAATACTACTGTTTTCATTTTGTTTATAAGCACAGCAATTTATATATGCCGCACCTTCACTCCTTTTAATAAAATCTACAGACTAAATCATAGAATATAATTGGTAACATTGCAAATTTTTCAAAATATGGAAAAATCTAAAATTAAAAATTACCAAATAAATTAATAAGGTATGATCCATCTCACTCTTGTATTTTATTGGCTACTATCAAAAAAAAACTAGACTAACATCCACCAAAGGCTGTATCATATGAATAGTGATTGTTGCTTTTATTCAAAGAGGGAAGTTTCATGAGAAGTTTTAAAGTTAAAGAATTGTCACCTATAGCTTTAATGTCTGCGTTAGTATTTGTAACATCAGAGTTTTTACAGATCCCTATACCCACCGTAGTAGATAATACACGATTACACTTGGGGAATGTGATGTGTTTACTTTGTGGTATGATACTGGGGCCTGTGCAAGGCGGTTTTGCAGCTGCTATTGGTTCTACTATTTTCGACCTAATGAACCCTGTGTATATATCTTCAGCGCCCTTCACCTTTGCATTTAAATTCGCTATGGCTTGGTTGTGTGGTTATATAGTCCGAACTTGCAAAATAAAAAAAAGATATATCTTAGCTACAATAGTAGCCTCTTTTGCGTATGTATTACTGTATCTTACAAAAAGTTTTTTTGAATATCGTATAATATTTGACTTGGAATTCCAACTTTGTTGGCTTGCCATTTCGCAAAAAGCTATAGTTTCCATAATAAACGCTATAATTTCTGCTCTAACAGCTGCAGCTTTGGGAATTTTGATTTGTCCAAAGTTAAAAAAATTACCCTCTTGATAATTTATCTTTTTAAGCAATAAAATTTTCAAACTAAATCACAGAAAGCTCCAAGAGACAAGCTTTCTGTGATTTTTTGCATAAAAAATATTTCATCAGCTAATTATAAAATTATAGCTTAGAAAAGAGAAGAGGTAATTTTTATGCCACTTTTATCGCGCAAAGAGATAATGGTAAAAATTATAAGTTTTGCATCTGCAGTGATAGTGATATTAACAGGACTAATAGCTAAAATAAATACCAAATCAGTATCATACGAAAAGAGTTTGCAAAACAGCTATATCAAAGCTGTAGATGAACTATCCGAGAATATAAACAATATGCAGAATTCTCTAAACAAGAGCATATACTCGACGACTAAACCTCAACAAACAAAAATACTTACAAATCTGATTGAGAAGAGTTACTTAATAAAGGAAGATATTTCATTTTTGCCTCTGAGTGATATATGTCATTCTAAATTGAATTTATACATTTCACAGGTAGGCGATTATTCCTCAAATTTGCTATATAAGATATCCAAAGGTGAGCAAATAAATTCTGAAGACATCTCTAATCTTAATATGTTTTTGGAATATAGCAGAAATTTGAACAACAGATTTTCGTATATAAGAAACTTGTACGAGAATGATGATGTTGATTTTAAGCTAATCGATAAAGAATATGATAAAATCTCTGAAGATACAGAAAATATGCAGTTAATATCAGTGGTAGATGGCTTTAGTGCCATAGAAAACGATCTTAATGATTACCCGCACTTAATATACGATGGACCATTTTCAGACAATATCATGAATAAGACATCTTCGTTTTTGGAAAGCAAAGAAGAGATAAGTCTTGAAAAAGCTTCAAAGCAAGCTGCTAAATATATGGGCCAAAGTAGCAATGAGATAGAATATATTGGAGAAAATACAGGGAATATAGCACTTTACTGTTTTAAAAATAATGAAAGCTACATCAATATAACTAAACAAGGTGGATATATTGAATCAGTGATAAGACCTTGTATGTGTGAAAATGTACGTTTGAATGGAGAAGAATCTGTAAGCGCAGCCAAACAAATCCTAAATAATATGGGAATAGAAAACATGACAGAAACTTATTATTCTACTAAAGATGGCATATGTACTGTGAATTTTGCCTATGTTAAAGATGGTATCATTAATTATAGCGATCTGATAAAAATTGCGGTAGAGCAAAATAATGGAACTTTGGTAAGTTTTTCAGCTTCTTCTTACCTGATGAATCATCGAGAGCGCGATAAAGGAAGCTCGAATATATCCATGGAGAATGCTAAAAAATCACTAAGCCCTAATCTACACATAAAATCAGAAAGAGAAGCTTTTATACCGACTCCAAATAACGAAGACGTCTATTGTTATGAATTCAAATGTCAGGCAAATGATGGTCAAGATATAATTATTTATATAAATGCAAAAACAGCTATGGAAGAAGATATCCTAGTGCTTTTAAAGTATGATGGTGGTACACTTGTTATGTAGTCGGGATGTATAGGGGGAGTTGATTTTGTATGCATGAAAATTTGGTAGCTCTTTTAGAACAACACAAATTGACACTGTCTACTGCTGAAAGTTGCACCGGTGGGCTTATTAGCAAACTTATAACAGATGTTGCTGGTTGTTCTGATGTATATATCGGTGGAGTATGTTCTTATTCAAATGACGCAAAAGAAAAATTTCTAGGTGTTAAACATGAAACTCTAATTAAGTATGGCGCAGTATCTGAACAAGTTTCTAGAGAAATGGCAATAGGAATAAAAAACAAAACAAATTCTGATGTTTCTATATCTACCACCGGCATAGCCGGGCCAGGTGGTGGCAGCAAAGACAAACCTGTTGGTTTAGTTTATATCACAGTTTGTGTGAAGAACAATGTAAAAACTATCCGCCTGAACGAGAATCCCACGTTAACACGCTCGGAAATAAGAAAAGCAAGTGCAAATAAAGCTATTTCTTTAGCAGCGGAAAGAATAATTGCAAGTTTTTCTAACGTAAGTAGTAAAGTATAAACTTAACTAAAGAACGCCAGCTTAAAAACTGGCGTTCTTTAGTTGTAGTAGATGCACATAATGCATCCCTTTCGTATAAAATTAGGATTAATTTTTTACCCTTCATTTATAAAACTTTCTATCTGTTTTGTAGCAATATTAAGGTCGTAAACAAAGTACCAAACTCCACCGATAGTCTGCCCACTAGAGTTACATTCCGCATTGGGTATGCCTAGATTTTCAGTAGTTGGTGAACTTGTTGTTAACCAAGCAACATGGCCCAAAATATCGGTGTTACTTAAAGATGTACTACTCTTTTTGAGAATAAGCGAAATAAACTCAGGGTACTGAGACGGTGATAATGTTTCCTTTGCTCTTTTGTATATGCCATCAATAACTTCGGTCTGTCTCTTATTTCTGCCTAAATCACTATCGGTATAACGGTTACGAGAATACGCAAGAGCTTGACAACCATTCAGAAGCTGTGTCCCCGTGCTGCTTATCGGTTCGCCGCTCATCCCTAAATTATTAAGCTCACGGATGTATTTATTGGTAACATCTATCTCGTTTGATTCTATGCTAACACTGACACCACCCAGATAATCTATTACCTCCGCAAACTCATAAAAATTAACAGCGATGAAGTCTTTTATATTGAGATTGAAATTTGAATTTATTGTTTTTATCATGAGAGGCGCTTTTCCGAAAGCCCAAGCATGGTTAATTTTATCCTTGCCTCGCCCGTCAATCTGAACATAAGAGTCTCTAGCTATTGATGTGAGCTTTATTTTATTATGTTTCTTATCTAAAGTTAAAATTATTATAGTGTCAGCTCTTCCAGAATAATCTTCAGATCTAGTATCTAATCCCAACAAAGCAATATTTGTAACATCATTACTATACGTAGCTTCTGCCTCGCTTGCGATGCCGAGGTCCTCACCTACATCGACCTTCTCAATATTATTTAACATAGAATTAGTGTAAAAATAAGCTGCTATACCTATAGCTAAAATAAGTGCAATAAGCACGCATACCACAATGATTGTAGCTTTTTTTGCCTTGCTAGACTTTTTTGCTTTCGGTCTGTTGCTAAACGAATTCATATCAACATATTGATTATCTATAATTTGCCTTTTCATTTTTTATTTACCCTTTCTACATGTTTTATCGAACAAACTTAAAGCTTAAGCTCCGCTACCACTAAAAACCTCAAGAAATGTTTTGAATATTATTTTAGCGTCTAATTTAAGACTCCACTGGTTGATATACTGTGAATCAATTTCAACAATATCTTCAAAATCGGATATTTTATTTCTTCCGCTTACCTGCCAAAGACCTGTTATACCTGGTTTTAGAGCAAGTCTTCTGCAATGCTTCAATTCATAATTCTCGTATTCGGATTCTGTTGGCGGTCGTGTCCCCACGACACTCATATCACCACTTAGCACGTTCAAAAACTGTGGCAATTCATCAATTGACGTTTTTCTTATGAAATGCCCAATACCCTTTATTATCCTAGGGTCATTTTCCATTTTAAACATCAAACCGTTCATTTCATTATGTTGCATCAAAGATTCTTTTCGCTGTTCAGCATCGGTATACATAGAGCGAAATTTATATATCTTAAATTTTCTTCCATTTTTTCCTACCCTAACTTGAGAAAAAAATGCAGGTCCTGGATCTGCTATTTTTATAGCAGGAATAACAAATATTGACACAATAGCCGTAAGAAAAAGTCCAACAATAGAAACAAAGATATCCATTAATCTTTTTACAAACAAGTGTACTGGTTCTTTCACGGCCATACCTCTTGTTGCTACCGTATACCCATTAAAATCCCCTAGAGTTCCTTCAGCATAGCTGGTACAAGTCAAAACATCAAAGTGAGTTATAACTCCAGCTATTAAGCAATTATCTATAAGATCTTTTGGCAACGCACTAGTATTCGATACCCTTATCAAGACTTCATCCACAACATGCTCCTTTAAAAAATCATTTATATTTTCAGCACCGTACAACATATTGCAGCCACTAAGCTTACTGTTTATTGAACCTTTCTTACCATCTAAAACAACAACAGCTGAAATCCAAAAATTTTTGTATTTGTTTGACTTTATATCAGAAATAGTTTTCGACAAAAGATCTTCTGTCACAACAAGCAATACCGTTCTCCACGATTTAGCCACTTTAAAATATTTTCTAATGCATATTTTCCATATACAACGGGAAACATAGCACAGAGCAAAACCGATAATCCACAAACTCAACACTATTTGTCGAGAATAATGCTCAGAGTCTTTTTGAATAAAAAGTACCATAGATATTGACAAAAGTACCATACAAATGTAAATAAAGCTTTCCTTTAGTTCATCTAAATATCCTCTTTCCAAGACAGCAAAATATCTCCCTCTTACAAAACCTGTCAAAGAGGATATGAGAAATAGAATTATAGAAAACTTTAAGTACGAATCGCTGTAATGGAGCAATGTATAATCATGTTCTTTAATCGTATATGCAAATACACATGATATCTGCAAAACTAAAATATCGAGTACTAAAAAATCTAAACGACTGTACCAATTAAATAAATTCTTATTTTTCAATATACTCTCCTCCCTATTTCAGGGAACACAAAATAATAAATCAAAAACATCAATACGCAATATACTAAGGGTGAATCACATGAATTTTATCATTACATCTGGTTTAACATTGCTTGCAAGTACGTCTATATTATTTTTTTTAAAAGGCTCTGAAGAACGGAGCTGCGATGATACAATGCAAGAATTGTTTCTGCAGGACCTAAAAAAAAACAATAAACACGATTAACCCACTAACACCATTCTACATAATCATATTTTGTTAGTCAATCTTCGACAAGATAGAAAGTTTTGGTTTGAATTTTCACTAAAAAATAACATCAATAGAAACTAAAAATTAGTATATTTCGAGTTTTTTCGCAAAAAAAAAAATCCAAAAATTCGTACATTTTAACTTTAATGGCATAAATTGCATATACTTCACTTACTAACATTATATTCCCTGACTAATTAGAGCGTATCAAACAAAATGGTAGATTTAGTCTTTCATTAAAACTTTCACATCTTTCACATTTACATTTATATCCGTATTATTATTATCTTTACTTTCAAGTTTTACTTTCAAATTCCCAGATAGTAAATTTATATCTGTTACATACCCGTTTCCAGATTCTGTAGAAACATAAGAACCAATTTTAGGCATGTGTTTAGTCATATATGCATAGGAGCTTTGTTCATACATCAGGCAACACATCAGCCTTCCACAAGCGCCCGAAATCTTAGTAGGTTTTAGAGATAACCCTTGTTCTTTAGCCATTTTTATCGATACTGGCTGAAAATCTTCCAAAAACTTCTTGCAACAGAACTCTCTTCCACAAGAACTGATCCCGCCCATAAATCTGGCTTCATCTCTAACACCCAATTGCCTAAGCTCTATCCTAGTGTTTAATCGTGAAGTCAAATCTTTAAGTAATTTTCTAAAATCAACTCTATCTTCAGATGTGAAGTTTATTAGTAACTTTCTTCTATCAAAAGAATATTCAGCATCCAAAATTTTCATATTCAGTCTGTGTTTTTTCACAAGCCTGCGACATACATTAACAGCATATTTGCTATCATTTTCAAGCTTTTCTATATTTTCTAAATCTTCTGCAGTTGCTTTACGTATGATTTTTTTTAATGGTTTAGTTATTTTAGATTCATCAACTTTTGTATTTTCTAGTACAACTTCTCCGTATTCTTTAGCAAAATTCGTACTTACGATCACCTTATCTCCATTTTTAAATTTAATTCGATTCGGAGAAAAATGATATATTTTTCTGTTCTTTTTAAAACGAACACCTATTATTTCTTTCATCAAAATCACTTCTCAGTTAACTTATATATTTTTGGTGATGCCTAAAGCATTTTTTACCTCTATGCAGAATTGTGTAAGCAATATATTTTTGTTAGCATTCATCGCAAACTTATTTTTGAAACTCAGGAAAGAATTTTGTAGCTCATACAGTGTTCTATATGTAAATATTTGTGCAATTTCGTCTTCAATGTCACTTGGATACATCTTGTTTTTAGATTTAATACAAATAGCCTTATCTAAAACTAAACACATGCGGTCAATGGTATCAACTATTAATTGTCTATCTTTTTCTTTGAACAAAATAGCTGTTTTTAGAAAAAAAGCTCTATGACCTGCAATTAATGCTCGCAAAAATTCATTAGCCATTTTGGATGCAACTTCATTTTCTTGTTTTCTGTCGCTATGCCCTAATGGGAAAATAGCACATCTAGAGACCACCGTAGGCAGAAGAGAAGTCGAACTTTCACAAGTAATTATGAATATGACTCCGTTTGGCGGTTCTTCGACAAGCTTTAGAAGCGCATTGCCCGCTGATATTGTCATGTCTTCAGCATTTTTCAAAATATAAGCCTTGCATGAACTTTCGTTGGGAACTATATAAGAGTCTTCGCTTAAAAACCTCACATCGTCAACTTGCAATGAACTGCGTCCAGGTGCGGCAGAAAGCACAGATATGTCTGGGTGATTATCATTATCAGCTTTTTTACATGAACTGCAATTATTACATGGGCGTAAATCTGTTGATTTGCATACTAATGATTTTGCTAATAATCTGGCAAGCCCAAAAGTAACACAGTTATCCCCTGTTAACAAAATTGCATGATAAATCCTGTTTTTATTTACAAGTTCTAAAATATGTTCTTTTACTTGCTCTGTTTTTTTATCCATTCTTTACCTTTTGGCATTATATTTTTTCAAAATGTTCTATATCTAAAACAAAAACAGTAGCGGCACTAACATTTACTTCCACAGGCGGCTGCACCTGTTCTTTGTCAGAACACTCAGATAGTGATTGAAGAAATTTTTTTCTCTTGTGGCTTTGGTTTTTTATCAGGGCCAAAACATCCTGCACCTGTTCTTCTTCTACTCCGCACAGAATAACCGAACCTTCCGCAGACAAAAAACCACTAGTAGATGCAAGATTTGTCACGCTAAATCCTGCTTTAGTCAATTCTAAATTTACCATTTCAGAATCATCTTTTTGCAAAACGGCTACAACTAATTTCATAATGACAAATTCCTTTTTATACTAAAGTGTTGCCAAATGCTTACCAGTCGCTCTAGTGAGTTCAGTATAGCACCTTTATCCGGTCAATTCCATAGTCAAGCAATGCCAATATATTTTCTTGCTTTATTATTTCCCCAGCTATAGCAAGCGGTATACCTGGAGGACATGGACACAAATTTTGAGCAGAAATTTTGCCAATAGCATCTTTTACATCTATATACTTACTTTTTTGTCGTATAGCTTCATACGGAGCTACAGTCAAGTCAACTTGACTTACGAATGGTTTTTTTACCACATTCAAATTTCTGTTTAATTTAACAGTATTCAGAGCTTTTTCCAATCTTTTAAAATCTCTTTCCACATTAAAAGGAGAGCTAATTAAAACCACACAGTTATCATCATAGAGTTCCGGTTCTATTTTGTGCTGTTTTAAATGTTTTGCAAAATATTTTGCATTAAGTCCACATACGGCTGTATTTAGGCAAAGTCTCACATCATCATAAAGCCCGTTAGGTTGTGCTATTCCTAAAGATTCTGCTATTTTTTTTATGCTCTGTATTTTATTTGTAAGCTTGGTGTATTCCCTTATTCCATTTTCTTTTAGCCATGACGTACACATATCAAGCGAGGCCATTATTGGATACGAAGGACTTGTAGAAGCAAACATCATCATTGCTTGTTTTGCATCATCACAAAATGTCCTATCATGAATATTAAGCCACGCTCCACCGGTCAGTACTGGTAAATTTTTATGGGCAGACAGAGCTACCATAGAGGCACCCAGATCTCCTGGATATAAATCTTTTTCTGGCAAAAATTTCAAATGTGAGCCATGCGCTGCATCTACAAGTAGCGGCACAGAAAATTTTTTGCACAGCTGTGCTATGCCTTTTATATCTGCTATACTCCCATAATAATCTGGACTTGTTATATACACAGCTTTAGCATCAGGATTTTTTTCTAATGCGCATTTTATATCATTAGCGGTAGGCTGGTTAAAAAAACCAGTAGTAGCATCTACGCAAATGCCAACAAAACATGGCATTTGCCCAAGTAAGGCCATAGTATTTACTGCTGAGATATGTATTATCCTAGAACAAATAATTTTGCCACCAGTAGGTGCTACTATTCTTAACATAGCTTGTATGCAATTGGTGGCTCCACCAGTGCTGTACAAAGTTTTCTCTGCCTTGAATAGCTGGGCTGTTCTTTCTTCCGCTCTGAGTATGTGCGATGAGGAATAAAATAGCGAATCGGTATCATCCAACTCAGTAATATCTATAGAAAAAAGATCTTTCAAATTAGAATAAGTATTATTCTTGTGACCCGGAACATGAAAGGATGACATATTTCTTGCCATATAATTTTCTAAAGCATCAAACAAACTTGTCATTTTTTATCTTAGTTTTCAGGTATGTCAGAAATATTTATTATATCCATGGTAATAGCATCATCTACATCTAGTATTGCAAAAGTGCCATATTTTCCATTTGCAGTACCTGGATTTAATACGTACATTCCTTCAATAAAATCACAAACCGCTACATGCGTATGTCCGAACAAAACAACATCTGCATTTTGTTCCTTGGCTTTGCAGAGAATTGTGTTAAGTGAAAATTCCACCTTATATGTGTAACCGTGATTCATAAAAAGTCTTTTTCCATTGAATTCAACTACAATATTTTCTGGGAAATCAGCAGACAAATCACAATTTCCTCTGACAGCAATAACTCGTTTTTCTGGGAAATCTTTTTTTAATTTTTCCACATCATTTGAACCATCGCCGCAATGAAGTACAACATCTACATCCGGTTGAGAATTAACTGCCTTATAAACATTTCTGTATGCATTATGACTGTCTGATATTACGATAGCCTTCATTTTAAACATGTCTCCTTAAAGTAATTATCATAATGTTTGCTATGATACTAAATTTACCGCGCATTTTCAAAATCATCGTAGGACGCTTTTGTTGCTTCCTGTTGAAAACTAGTATTTCTAATTTTCTTAAGGACAAACGCTACTATCCCGCATACTAAAAGTGATATTCCACCAGAGAAAACAAGTCCTGCCACAACGAGATCTAAAATACCAATAATCGCTCCAACAATTGCAGTTCCAATAAATAAGACATCAAATGACATTGCTATAAATGGAAATGCATTTTCTTTAAAATTCTCCCAGCACGATTCTTCGATATTATCCTTTTCATCAATTTCTGGGGTTTTATTTATTACTGCAGTTGTTAGAATACTTTTTATATCAATATCTGACATGTGAAGATCTTTCCATAATTCTTCAAATAAGTTTTTCCAATCTTCTGAGGTTTTACAACCCTTACAGCCAACTAAATAATTAGCAATAATTCTTCTGAATACATATATATATGTTTCTTTGTTTGGAATAGATTTCTTAATTTCCTCACTTAAATTCTCACTTGAATTCTTACTTAAATTCTCACCTGAGTTCTCACCTGAAATTAAAATTTCGTATGATTTACCTATAGTTTCAATAGATTCATTGAATACGTCGACTTGTAACTTTAAGGTGTAAAGTAGTTGCTCCGAAAGACTGTCACCATAAAATCCGCAGACAAAAGCAAGATCAAGATCGTCAGGAATATCTTTATCTTTATCTTTATCTTTATCTTTACCTTTACCTTTACCTTCACCAAAATATAATGGTCTTATGGAAGCAAAAATTTTATATTTCCAGATGATATACATAGATACATTCCCATTATTAAATTCTGATTCACTTTCCTCTCTAGCAAGCATACTTTCATTAACAGATTCTGATTCACTTTCCTCTCTAGCAAGCATACTTTTATTAACAGACTTTAATTCGCATTTATTTTTGGATAGTAAGTTTGCAAGCTGTAATTCTGGATATTCTGACAAGACATGACTAAGTATAATATTGGCAGTATTTGAGCCTAACTCTTTGATACATTTTTCATAAGCAGCAGGCATTTGTTTTTTTATGTTGGCTATTCCTTCTATGAATTTTTCATCAGCCTGCTGTCTTTCAATAAATGACTCCATCTCTTCGTAATGCTCAGTTGCCTTTGCTTTAAAAACCTTATCCCAGTCTACTGAATATTTGCCATTTTCGTCTATCCTAACAAATTCGCCTTCACCAATCTTTGATCCAAAATTTAATAAACGTAATCTATCACTATCACTCTTTGAAAGTTTTTGGTATACCTCAGAAGATTTTGCATCCCAAGTGATCTTATCTTTGTGTACACCATTAAAATATGATTCTAACGCTACCTGGAATTTGTCATCATCCGAAAATTTTTGCTGCAAACTTTTTTCATTGATGCCTTTTTCGAGTACACATAAAAAGTAAGCTATTTCACTATAAAATTTATTTGCTTCGTCTGTACAATTGGTTTCTTCCGGAGGGAGAATTTTATTTTTAAGGGCAGCTACAGTAGCATCTATATGCCCTTGTGTTATTTCAGGCTCACGTTCAGCTATAGGTTTTGGTGTTTGTATGTCTTTAGCTGAACTACAAACTTCTTCTAACGATATTCCCCAAACCTTAAATTTTCGCAAGACAGGCGAAAGTTTCGACATGCTAGATCTGTTTATTACTACACCGCCAGAAACTTTTTCTAATTCTTGTAGAGACAGAGTATTGGAACATGCACCTGCATTATAACTTGAATTTGTATAATACAATTTTTCTATCTCTTTATTTTTTATTGCGCAACCCTTTATGGATAAACTCTGCTTGAGCTCATCTAAATCACGACTGTATATTAGAATTTTCATTATTTCTTTGTCTGAGCGGTTTTGGAAATTCATATCTATCACATCATTTTCACTTTACTAACACACACTTTTTTGAGCGTATGTAAGTAAATTACCCTTAATGTTGAAGTTTAATTTTACCCTTTACTAAAACCATCATCAATTCCAAGTTTTTGTTCAAAACCACAATATCTGCAAACTTACCTTCCTTGATGCTTCCTGTTACAGAATCAACATTTAGCTGTTTAGCTGGATTGATAGTTAAAGATTTCACAGCTTGTTTCATAGGAACTCCAAAGCTTACAACATTTCTTAGCTCGTCGAGAAGATTTGTTGTAGAACCTGCGATTGTGCCATCTGCGAGGGTGGCCAGACCGTCCTTTACGAAAACTTTCTGCCCGCCAAGCTCATATTCTCCATTCGGGCAAGATGCTGCAGACATGCTATCACTGATGATAATAGTACGATCTTCTCCCAAAATACCAAAAGCTATTCTGAGAGCTGCTGGGTGTATGTGCAAACCATCACAGATCAGTTCAGCTTTAGCGTGTTTACTATCGAATACAGCTCCAACAACACCTGGAGCTCTGTGTGTAAGCCCTGGCATTGCATTATAAAGATGAGTGACTTGGCTTGCACCTAAATCAAAGGCATTCATAGCTTGTTCGTAGTTTGCATTGGTGTGGGCTATAGAAACACACATTTCTTTGCTCACTTTTTCAATAAAATCTGAATCTTTATCAAGACATTCAGGAGCTATATCGACAAATTTTATCAAATTCCCGCTTTTTTCATTTAAGCGCATAAGCATATCGTAATCAGCTTTCTGCACATAATCAGCTTTTTGGGCACCTTTTTTTTCTACATTTATAAATGGACCTTCCATATTTATCCCTTGTATATATGCGCCAGGTAAACCCGCGTCAACACATTCTTTTATACAAGAAAATATTTGAGATAGTTTTTCCTCAGGCAAAGTCATACTTGTAGGACAGTAAGATGTAACGCCGTTCTTTATCATATGTTCTGAGATAGTATTTATGGCTTCTTTTGTAGCATCACAAGTATCAAAACCGGCACAACCATGGGTATGTTGGTCTATAAATCCAGGCAATATAGTATAAGAGCTAAGGTCAAATATTTCACCGCTATCACCAGATAGATTTTTACCGATCTGCTTTATATGTTCTCCTTCTATCTTTATGTCAGCATCTATTAGTTCGAAATTTTCATCAAAAATTTTTGCATTTTTTAAAATCATAGTTTAAATTTACCTTTCAAATTTATTCATCTAGCTTCAGCACTGCCATAAATGCGTCTTGAGGAACATCTACACTCCCTAGCTTACGCATACGCTTCTTACCTTCTTTTTGTTTTTCAAGAAGTTTCTTTTTTCTTGATATGTCTCCGCCATAACATTTAGCTAAAACATCTTTTCTCACAGCTTTTACAGTTTCTCTGGCTATTATTTTCCCACCGATACAAGCCTGTATTGGCACCTCGAATAATTGCCGTGGTATCTTTTCTTTGAGCTTTTGTGCCATTTTCCTAGCTCTTGGGTAAGCTTTGTCCTCGTGTATTATGAACGACAAAGCATCAACTACTTCGCTATTTAGCATAATATCTAGCTTTACAAGCTTGGAAGCAGAGTATTTTTTGAACTCATAATCAAAAGAAGCATAACCTCTAGTACGTGATTTGAGAGTATCGAAGAAATCATACACAATCTCATTCAAAGGCAATTCATAGTGTATATCAACACGCGATTCATCTAAATACGACATACCACAAAAAACTCCACGCCTATCCTGACAAAGTTCCATGATATTTCCTACATAATCAGAAGGTGCATAGATATGTGCATCTGTAATCGGTTCTTCTGCTGTCTCTATAAGCGAAGGGTTTGGATAGTTTGTTGGGTTATCTACAAATATAGTAGTTTTATCTGTAAGATTCAGTTTGTAGTTTACGCTAGGCGCAGTTGTTATTAAGTCTAGATTGTATTCTCTCTCTAAACGTTCTTGAATTATTTCCATATGCAAAAGGCCAAGGAAACCACACCTGAAACCAAATCCTAAGGCAACGGATGTTTCTGGTTCATATATTAAAGCTGCGTCATTTAGCTTGAGCTTAGCAAGAGCTTCTTTTAGCTCGTTGTAACGGGAACCATCTAGAGGATAAATTCCACAGAAAACCATAGGATTTACTTTTCTGTATCCGGGCAAAGCTTCTTTAGCTTCACAAGAAGCAAGCGTAACTGTATCACCAACCGTAGCATCGCTTATCGATTTAATCGATGCTGCAATATATCCAACTTCTCCCGCAGAAAGTTTGCCTTTGGAGACTAGACCTGTTGCACTCATACTTCCACATTCTACGACATTATATTGTGCGCCTGTTGACATCATTTTTATAACATCATCTTTGCAGACCTGCCCTTGTTTTATGCGGACATATATTATTACGCCTTTGTATGAATCGTAATATGAATCAAAAATCAGAGCTTGCAGGGGAGCATTGTCATCACCGTCAGGAGAGGGAATATCATGAACTACTCTTTCCAGGACTTCCTTTATATTTATGCCCGATTTAGCAGATACAAAAGGAGCTGTAGATGCATCTATACCTATGACATCTTCGATTTCTTTACAAACCCGCTCGGGCTCAGCACTTGGTAAATCTATCTTATTTATTACTGGAACTATCTCCAAACCAGCATCGACCGCTAAATACGTATTAGCTAAAGTTTGAGCTTCTATTCCTTGAGAAGCGTCAACCACAAGTAACGCCCCTTCACATGCTGCTAAAGAACGAGAAACTTCATAATTAAAATCGACATGACCAGGTGTATCTATGAGATTAAATATGTATTCCTCACCATCATCTGCTTTGTATTTCAGTGTGACAGCCCGAGCTTTTATTGTTATCCCACGTTCACGCTCAAGCTCCATGTCATCTAATATTTGATCTTTGGCTTCTCGACTAGCTACAGAATTTGTGAGTTCCAAAATTCTGTCAGCTAAAGTAGATTTACCGTGATCTATATGAGCTATAATGCTAAAATTTCTTATGTTATCCCTACTAAAAGACAAACTCAACCCACCCTATCAAAATAACTCTGAACCTAATATTCATGATAGCTCAAAGAATGTGCTTAGTCAATTTGATAAGAATAAGCTATCTTTTGATTGTAACATTACATAAAATGTGAGATCTGAACAATAGCAAAAAGCGATTGCTTCGTTTGGAATGTTATTGCCTATAAAAATTCTGACAAAACGGTGCAAACTTTGGGAGTCGCTTTTTTGAGGGGTAAACGGCAACTACGCCCATTGTATTTTTTTGCCACAGACTAATAGCATGAACGTCATACTTGAAAATGTGGGTAAAGGCTTAAGCCCTTACCCACATTGCAATAATTACTTGCCACTATATTTTTGAAAAATCGTTTTAATTTTACACAAAATTTAGAATCAAGCGTTTCCACCATTTGTGCACAGCATATTTTATAACACCATAAATGCTATGTAGTCGTATTTTTTTCATCCAAGCTCTATATCATCAAATACGTTGTCTTCTTCAATATCGTAGTCTTCACCAAACTTTATAGCCTTGAATGTTTTTGTTTCTCTACTATCAAGCCAAAAATCATCATCCAAATTTGATGCCATATTGGATTTGCTCTTTATTGAATCAATATCTATATGTTTAGTCTCTTGCTCAACAGCTTGCTCGCTGCTACCGCTATCCGAAACTATATTTTCATTTGATTCTTCTTTGCTCTCCTCAACCTGTGCATCAGTTTTGAAATCTTCAAATTCAACCTTTTTTGCGTTTTCCTTGTCACGCTTTTTAGTCGTATCAATATCAGCTTTAATGGCGTCTATTGCCAAATTAAGATGCTCACTGTCGCCATCAGGTATAGCCTTTATAGACAACAAATGTTTTTTATAAACATCCATTAGATCTGCTTTAAATTTTGCTGCCTCAGTCTGGAGTTTTATGATTTCATCTTTTTTACTATCAATTTTTTCGTCGACCTGCCTTTTAAAGCTATCGGCTTTTTCTTCGGCCTCCTTTACCAAAACTTCTGCTTTCTTTTCAGCATCTTTTAGTGCTATATCAGCAAGTTTCTGAGCACTTATTAAAGCTGTTTTAACATTATCCTCATCAGTTCTATATTGTTCTATCCTTTTAGCAAGCACAACTAACTTTTTTTTGAGATTTTCTATTTCTTTATTTTGTTCCTGAAAAGTTTCCTGGACTTTATCTATAAACACGTCAACTTCATCAGAGCGATAACCACCTATGTTAGCCTTATGAAAGCCAACGTTCATCACATCACTCGCTGTCAACCTTGACATTATAAATCCTCCCAATTTCCACGCAAATTATACAATAAAACAAACACTAAAAATTTAATCCATTATTTTCAAGTTCATCAATAAGATCTTCGCCTGTAAGATCTACATTGTATGGAGTTATTATAAAAGTGCTCGTTGCAACTCTTTTAATTTTTCCGTTGTTTGCATAGGCAACTCCACTTAGAAAATCTAGTATCCTACGAGAAATATCCTTATTGGTGTTTTCTAAATTAAGAACAACCGTATGCATTTTTAGAAGCTCATCAGCAACGGCTCTGACTTCATCCCCAAACTGTGTTGGCTTGGACAAAACCACTTGTAGCTGTGAAGACGAATTAAAATTAACTACCTTGCTGTCTTTCTGATGCGAGGAATATGTCGTAGCTCTTTTACTTTCTTGCCCTAGGTCAGACTCTTCGTAGTAGTTACTATCAATATCTTCCATAGAATCCATTGGATCCACAGCATCAAAACCCTCATCAAATTCGTTATAACTGTATGTATCATCCGGCGGTGATAACATATCTTTAAATTTTTGAACAAATCCTGTCATTTTTATACCTCCCGAAATTTAACAACTATCATTCAAGGATACCTACGGCTTCCAAATATCGCAGAACCGACTCTGATTATATTTGCGCCAAAAGCTATTGCAGTTTGATAATCTTGAGACATTCCCATAGACAAACAACACATATTAACATTATCTATGTTCCTGTTTCCAATGTCAATTGACAAATTACGTATTTTTTCAAAATATTTGGCACTAGCATAAGAATCTTCAGTAACAGGAGGAATACACATAAGACCTTGAACCTTTATCCAGTGTAGTTCAGAGATTTCTTCTACTACTTTCACAATTTCTTCAGCAATAAACCCACCCTTGCTATTTTCATTAGCTATATTTACCTCTAATAAAATATCTTGAACTTTATGTATTTTCTCCGCCTGTTTAGATATTTCTCTAGCCAACTTCAAACTACCTACAGAATGTATGAGGTTCACTTTGTCTACTATATATTTTACTTTATTGGTTTGAAGCGTCCCTATAAAGTGAACATCGCATTTTGAAATATCTACACTGTCATATTTAGCAAGCAGCTCTTGTACCCTATTTTCTCCTATTAAATTTAAACCTTGTGATATAGCAAAATTTATAACGTTGGCAGGAACTGTTTTCGTTGCACCCAGCAATCTAATATCTTCTATTTTTCTATGAGCTTTGTATGCTGCTTGTTGTATGTTTTCTTCCACTATTTTTAAATTATCAGCAACTTTCTCATAAACATCATGCAAATTTTCCGTCATATAAATCTGTCCCTTTCACCACTACCTTATCATAAACTTGTACAGTACCCTTAGTAAAAAGCTTTTCATCATCAGGATTTGAGTCGCAAAGTACATATTTATCATTAGCACAAAGAGGAACTATCTGCTTGAATATCAGTTGTTTACCATAAAGTACGTAGACACCTTGTACGTCCTTTTTCTCGCTTATTGTATTTCCGTTTTCATCCTTGATATCTCTTGTAAGTGTATTGACATGTATCGCGTTTTTACTTATTCTTATCCCTGTTTTTTCACTAGTTCTTATCTTTATCTTTTCATGACTCACTCTGCTTAGAACGCTGTTCATCCTATTACAAGCAAACACCACTGCTGCAGAATTTAATGTACCAGTTGTATCATTATTTATAGCAACTATTTTACCAGAAAAATTTTCCGATAAAACATACGGCATACTAATATCAACATAATCCCCTACAGTAAAACCTATAAGATCTTCTGTATTCATATTACATACCACATACCAAACGACATTTTTGTCGATTTTACCAATAACCCCTTCTGGATTTGATTGTTTTTTAAAGCCATTTGCTATCTCTGAAGGACTTATCTCTAAAACTTTATTGTAGTCGTAAATATTTTCATAACCGTTCGTACCGCTTATAAAATATCCAGAATCCGGACTTTCAAGAGTACCTTTAACAGAAATATGATCATTTTTCAGTTTATTTATTTCCACATTTATCTCATTTATTTTGCTACTAAAATCAACTTTTTTGCCAATGATCAGTTTGCGCTTATTTAACATATCTAAAAGCTTAGCTCTCTGATCTTCTTTTTTTACGTATGTATTACCTGCGTTCGCAGAAGTTAAATCTGCCACGCACTCATACACTTGCTCATCTAGACTTTCTAAGTTGATCTGCAAACTAGAGTTACCTGATTGTAGCTCCTCAAGCGAAGTAAGTTCTTTCTGTAATTTTTCTATCTGCAATTGATTTTTTGCGTCTTTTTCATTCTCGTATATGGTTCCTAAAACTTCACCTTTAGATACTGTAGCACCATCTTCTATTAAATACGATATTACGTCATTCGAGTCATCGTGCTCTATCATCACTTCATCGCGAAAAACGTACGCATCTTCTTCATATTCATTATAAGCTACTGTTTTTATTGCAGTTTCTGTTTGCATAGAAACAGACCTGCCATATGTAAATTGAAATATTACATACATCAAAATAAGCACAGATAGTGCTATAAAAGCGAATTTCTTAACTCTCGTGCTATTTAACAACGTCATCACCTTAAAACACATACTCACAACTAAAATATTCACATACCGGGTACATGGTGTCAAGTCTAATTATTTCTTATAACCACACCAAACAAAATGAAGTTCTCCTCACCCCCACCTTTACACACCTGTCATTTTAGTGTAGAATGGGAGACACTGAGCAATCATGTGCTACATTTTGTAGAAAAAGCACGAATTAGAGGTTAGAGGTTAGAAGTTAGAGGTTAGAAGTTGGAGGTTAGAAGTTGGAGGTTAGAAGTTAGAGGTTAGAAGATAGAGGTTGGAAGTTAGAGGTTAGAAGTTAGAGGTTAGAGGTTAGAGGTTAGAGGTTAGAAATTCTAACATTCTAACAGTCTAACTC
Source organism: Acutalibacteraceae bacterium (assembly GCA_045604805.1). Classification (GTDB taxonomy): domain Bacteria; phylum Bacillota; class Clostridia; order Oscillospirales; family Acutalibacteraceae; genus JAZUOT01. The sequence goes on from JAZUOT010000028.1 coordinate 24,152, forward strand.
TCTAACTCTCCAACTCTCCAACTCTCTAACAGTCTAACTCTCTAACTCTCTAACAGTCTAACTTTCTAAAAAACGGGGGTAAATTTTTTATGAATAAATTGGCATTAAAATTAACTGCATTGGTATTATCGTTTTTGCTCATATTTAGCTCTAGTGAGCCTTTGATACATGGTCTTGGCAGCTATGCAGCTGGGGGGGGGGGGATCTAGCGCTGATGATAGCGCTAAAGCCTCGGAAACGGTATCCAAGGGCAAGAGTAGCACCTCTGAGGAATCAGAAACATCGAAAAGCACTTCTTCGAAAAAAGAAGAGGAAAAAAGTGAAACTGCAAAGACAGAAAGCAAGTCAGAGGAAAAAACCACCAGCGCAGAGAAAAGCGAGGCAAAAGGCACAGTTGCAAATAAGCAAAAAGCCCGCAAACAGTCAGTAAAGGCACCAGGCGATGTCGAAATAAACACCACCAACTTCCCTGATGAAAATTTTAGAAACTGGGTAACAAACAATATTGCAGGTGCTTCTGACGGAGTATTAACTGCCACAGAAATAGCAGCTGTTACTTCCATAGATGTTTCAGACGAAAATATAAGCGATCTCAAAGGCATAGAGCACTTCACGGCTTTGACATATCTCGACTGCTCTTCCAATTCAAATTTAAAAACATTAACCTTACCATCAGCACAAGGCAATGTTTTGGAAAGGCTCGACTGCTATTCCACCGGGATAACAAGCCTGGATGTGAGGAATAATACAGCTTTGAAAGAGCTCTACTGCTATTCCACCGGGATAAAAAGCCTGGATGTGAGTAATAATAAAGATTTGACATTTCTCCACTGCTGTGCCAATTTAAATTTAACAACATTAACCTTACCATCAGCAGAAGACAATGCTTTGACATTTCTCTACTGCTATTCCACCGGGATAAAAAGCCTGGATGTGAGTAATAATACAGCTTTGGAATATCTCTACTGCTATTTCAATTCAAATTTAAAAACATTAACCTTACCATCAGCAGAAGGCAATGCTTTGACATATCTCTACTGCTTTTCCACCGGGATAACAAGCCTGGATGTGAGTAAGAATACTCAGTTGACAGAGCTCGACTGCTCTTCCACCGGGATAACAAGCCTGGATCTGAGCAAGAATACTCAGTTGACAGTGCTCGACTGCTATTCTCAGACAGCGACTGCAAAAGCAGCTAAACAACAGGATGGTACTTATAAATTAGACTTCGTAAGCTTGTTGAATGGTGGTTATAAAACTAAGGTAAGTGATTTAGAATTTAATGGAGCTTCAGTCAACATAGGTGAAGATGGTTGGGTATCACTGGGTACTTATGACCCAACCAACAAAACTGTTACCTATAATTATGTGGTAAACGCTGGCAACACAATGGACGTCACTGTAACGATAGCAGGAACTTATGATGCATTTACTTTAACTTACAATTCTAATAGCGGAACGGGGGGCTCGATGGCTGCGCAAACAACAACAGAAGACAGCCTTGAATTAACAGTAGCAAAAAACGGCTTTACCCGAGACGGCTACCGGTTCACCGGCTGGGATACGAAAGCTGATGGCAGCGGTACCGCCTACAACGTCGGCAACAAAATAACAATGACATCTGATATTACCCTCTACGCTCAGTGGCAAAGAACTTACACACTAAGCTACAATGCAAACGCCAGTGATGCAACAGGCAGCGTGAATTCAGTAACAGTAGATGAAAATACAGAAACTACCGTATCAGACAATGGCTTTACCCGAGACGGCTACCGGTTCACCGGCTGGAACACGAAAGCTGATGGTAGTGGCGATACATACGGCACTGATGATACTAACAAGACAATAACAATGACGTCTGATATTACCCTCTACGCTCAGTGGAAAAGAACTTACACACTAAGCTACGATGCAAACGCCAGTGATGCAACAGGCAGCGTGAATTCAGTAACAGTAGATGAAAATACAGAAACTACCGTATCAGACAATGGCTTTACCCGAGAAGGATATGAGTTTACAGTCTGGAACACAGAGAAAGACGGAAGCGGAATATCTTATGCTCCTGGCGATGAAATAGAAATGCCATCCGACCTTACCCTGTACGCTCAGTGGGCAAAGATAGATGACGGTGAAGATGGTGGAACTGGTGACAACGGCGACGA
>JAZUOT010000029.1:0-3111 GCA_045604805.1 Acutalibacteraceae bacterium
TTGTCTTTGCAAATGATAGGAGAAAGATATGAGAATACTAATTATAAATGGTGGTCCACACAAGGGAAATACGTGGCGATTGACGGAGATAGTAAGAGAGATTTTATACAATTTTGATAAGACTATTATGTTCGATGAAATACATTTATCAGATATTGACCTTCCGTTTTGTACGGGATGTAGTAATTGCTTTCGTAAAGGACATGTAGTCTGTCCGCATAATAAAAAAATGCAGCCGATCATGGATATGATAGAAGAAAGCGATGCAGTTATCTTTTCGGTTCCGTGCTTTCAGGGGCATTTGCCGGGAATATTGAAAAATTTTACCGACCATATGGCATTTATGTTGCATCGACCAAGATATTTTACAAAGAAAGCGCTTATCATTAGTACAACCGGTGGAGTATCAGCTGATAGTACAACAAAAGCTTTAGCAGCAACACTGCCAGGGTGGGGATTTAACAAATGCTATCAATTACCTATAACAGCGCTTAGTTGGAATGATTATAAACCTACAGAAAAAGATTTGGAAAAGACAACTAATCTCACAAAGAAGTTTTATCTAGATGTAAAATCCGGAAAAATGCATGTTCCAGGTATTGGAGTGCTGATTCCGTTTAATCTATTTCAGGCTATGTATGTTGGTAACAAAGGAGAGAAAGAGTATCCAACGGAAGATAATAATTTTTGGCCTAAGTATAAAGGTATGAGATATGCACCAGGCATACCTATGACACCTTTAAAGAGATTTCTAGGGTGGGTGATTTACTTGGTCGGGAAAAAGTTGTCTAAAACAATGATAATCACCTATAAGAAATAGACCGTAAAATTTCAGTTTGCACCTGCTTTTGGATGTAATTAAATAACGATTTGCGTAACCATAAATATTCAGGTATAATTGTAGTGACAACATTTTGACAACAGATGATATAATCTTCAATATGAGAAATCACAAATTAATTCCATAAAGCTACTACTAGGAAGGATTACTTTATGCTAAAACTAAAAAAACTTGGAAAGATATTAAAATGCACCATTACAATTACATTTACTCTCTTATTGCTAGGCCTTTTGACCATATTTGTAACAAATAAAATACTATTGGCAAAAGAAAAGAAAATGCTTGAAGCAGAAGGATATCTTAACCTAGTGTCTGTTGGCGACCATTCCTTAAATGTTTATGAATACGGCAATAAACAAGGAAAACACACCTTGGTATGCATATCTGGGCAGGGCGTACATGATTATAGCGTTACTATGAGTAAAGTAACTGACCAGTTGGCAGATGATAACCGAATCGTATATATTGACCGTGCAGGATATGGGTTGAGTGACGATACCAAAATTCCACAAACAAATGAAAATATAGTAAAGGATTATCGTACAGCCTTGAAAAATGCGGGTATTGAAGGACCATATATTTTGATTGCTCATTCATTAGGGGGAGCTTATGTTACATATTGGCAGAGTAACTATCCTGATGAGATAGAAGGCGTTGTACTAATTGATGCCACACAGCTTAGTGAAAATGTACAATTTGATGATGAAACATCATCATTGATGTCGTCGGTACAGACTGTACTTTGCAAGCTAGGGGTATATCGATTAGCAGTTGATTATTATTATGGTCCTCTTCCTGAAGGGTATAGTGATACTAAGCAGGACATATCTCGTGCATTAAATCTGCGCCATGGTTGGAGTAATGCTCTGGCATCTGAAGAAAAATATGCATCAGAGAATTGTACCTCGGCGTTTATAAATTGTGTGACAAATGATATTCCTAAAATCTATATATGCTCATCTAATGCACATCTTACTAAAGAGTGCATCTTAGAGGAAGTAGAATGGTCAAATAAAGTGCTTGCAAAAGGGGAAGCTCCAGTTTCCTTAGATGATGAATTCATAGCTGAAAGACTAAAAGCTGAAGAGGAACAAAGGGAGAAAGAAATTATGCCATATCTGGAGAAAATGGGTAATTGTGAACTTGTTTTATTAGGTGGACATCATGCTATATATGAGCAGAAACCGGATGAAGTGGCGAGGATTATAGAGGAATTTATTAATGAACTGGAATAAGGTAATAGAATAGTATAAATAAAATTTTTTCATAATTATTGTTAGATATACAATCTGGCTTACGTCTTATTAGGTGAACGCATAAAACGTAAGAGGAGGAAATCATGGAAGACAAAGGAATTATTCAATTGTTTTGTGACAGAAGCGAGAAGGCAATTAGCTGCATTTCGGAAAAATACGACAAGTATTGTTTTAGTATCGCCCACAATATTTTAGGTGACCGTGAGGATGCAGAGGAATGTGTGAATGATACATGGTTTAAGGTGTGGAATTTAATTCCACCTACCATACCTACCTATCTACGAGTATTTGTAGGTAAAATTGTCCGAAATTTATCTTTTGATAAGTACCGTTCAAACCATAGTGTAAAAAGAGGTGGAGGAGAAATACCGGTGGTTTTGGATGAATTGTCAGAGGTGCTTGCTGGCTCTAATACTGTGGAAGAAGAATGCGAACGAGTTTGAGTAATTAAAATTGTATATGTAGTATTTTAGATGACAGGTAGTCTATAAGATTGCCTGTCGTTTTTTTATTACGTGTATTATTTGTTTTACGCGATTAAAATGCTACTATGTGTTATATTGATGAAATATGCTAATTGATATGATATAATCTTAGGTGTGAGAAATCGCGAAAATTTGAATTTGCAGAATATATGAGGAGAAAAAATGTGAAAGTACTACTATTTTGTTGTAAAGGATTTGAAATGATGGAGTTTGCTCCATTTTATGATGTATGCGGTTGGGCCAAAAGTGAATATGGATTTGATATAGATGTTGTTACATGTGGTTTTCAAAAAAAGGTTAGTAGTGCATTTTGGAAAACAGAAATTTACGTAGACAAACGGATTACAGAGATTGATTTTACAGAATATGATGCATTAGCAATTCCGGGAGGCGACCACTTATATGGATTCTTTGAAGAAGCTTATGATGAAAGATTTCTAGATTTGATTAGAGCATTTAATGAGCAAGGAAAAATTATTGCAAGTATTTGTGTAGCTGCTTTGCCAATAGGTAAAAGTGGTGTGTTAAA
>JAZUOT010000030.1:0-105902 GCA_045604805.1 Acutalibacteraceae bacterium
AATAATTGATGTGGCAGAGCGGGAAAAAAGTTTTCCCGCTCTGCTTTTGTGTTAACAGAGTTAGTAAGCGGAAAACATAAAAATATTCTGGGAAAAATTTCGCGCCAGGGGATGTTTTTTTTGATGGTTATGAGTAGAACATAAGATGAGTGTACTTTTGTAAAGTTTAATTTTCAAAAAAGCTACTATACTGTTTTGGCGGGGATAAGCTTTTGTACGGTTGTGCTAGCTGCATAAAGCCTTCCTTGAACACATTCACTGACTATGCTATATTTTAGCCATGATTTTAGAATTATTCAGGAGGATAATTATGAGTAAAATATTTGACGATTTCATAGAAGGAACAAAAACAGTTGCAGATGTGGCGTTCAAGAAGGCGGGTAAAGCTATCGACTTTTCAAAATTAAAGTTCAATGCAGCAGATTTAAATAGGAAAATAACACATATTTATGAAAAAATAGGTAGGGTCACATATGACTCTGCTAAGGATAATATAAATAGAACTGAGGAAATAAATCAGCATATAGCAGCTATAGATAACTTATATGTGCAGTTGGACTCTGTGAATAGCCAGATCTCGTCTTTGAACCAAAATAAACACGAGTGTAAATGTACTTGTAATTGCAAAGATTCCACACAAGCAAAATCTGAAGTTTGTAGCTGCGATAGTGATAATAAAACTTGTAATTGCGATGAAAATAAAGACGAAGAATAACATATAAAAATATCTCATACACATTTAAATTTGGGGTCGGCGTTTTTATGGCCGCCCCGTTTTTTCAGAGGGTGTATTTTATGGGGGAAAAATCTACAACAATTAATAACAGCAATAGAGGCCAAAGTTTTATTCAGGGAACAATGATACTTACTTTAGCTGTAGCCGCAAGTAAATTAATAAACGCATTTTACAAAATACCGCTCATGTGGATATTAGGTGGTGAAGGTAACGGATACTTTTCTTCGGCTTTTTCCCTTTATGCTATGCTTTATTCTCTTGCAACTGCAGGTTTTCCCGTTGCTATTTCAAAAATGGTATCAGAAAACATTGCAAAAAAGCGTTATCGTGATGTCCGCAAAATACACAAAGTAAGTATTCCTTTGTTTGTATGTACCGGTTTACTTGGCTTTTCAATTATGGTTTTAGGTTCATTTATATATATAAAATTTATAGATAAAGCGGCTTTATACGCTTTGCTTGCCTTGTCTCCGGCGGTACTATTTTTCTGCCTGATTTCTATATATCGTGGATATTATGAAGGCTTACGCAATATGTATCCCACCGCTGTGTCCACAGTAGTAGAAGATCTGGTTAAATTGCTTATTGGTCTGACCTGTTCATATGGCATCCTTGCATATCTTTTGTCGGTTTATCAAAAAACAGATAAGGTATTTGGAACTTATTATGAAAGCTTATCATTAGCTAAAAGTGCTATATTACCTTTTGCTGCTGCTGGTGCGATATTTGGTACGACTTTTGGAGCTTTTGTTGCTTTTCTGTTTTTACTTATTCGTCACAAAAAAATGGGTGACGGAATAAGTGAAGAACAAATTAAAAATTCTCCTCCTGCGCATAGCGGTCGCTATACTTTAAATTCTTTAGCTAGAATGGCAATACCTGTTGCTTTAGGGACGCTTGTTTTGAACTCTTCGAATTTTATTGATTCTGCGCTCATTCAAAACAGGCTGGTACATTTATTAAATACTTCACCAGAGATTCTCACTAACATATATAGTGGTGTGATACATCAAAGTGATATACAAGTAGAAAAATTACCAACTACACTTTGGGGTGACTACAGTGCTGTTTATAGTATTATGATGATAATTCCGGCATTTACAGCTCAATTTGGGGTGAGCGCTCTACCATCTGTAACTTCAGCCTGGACAGATGGCAATAAATCACGTATAAAAGAAAGTTTAGAATCTGTCCTGAGAATAACAACTTTCATAACTATCCCTACAGGTTTAGTTTTTTCTTTTATGTCAAAACCTATCATTGAATTCATATATCTCAAAAGCAACAATAGCTACGAAGTTGCGGTTATGTCTAATATACTATTAGTTTTAGGTTTAGCTGGTATATTTTATTCCACTGCAACTCCCATAATGAGTATGCTTCAAGCTGTAGGGAGACCTGATTTACCTGTTAAACTCTTAAGCATAGGTGTTGTCATAAAAGTAGTTATAAATTATACATTTGTGAATATTGCATCAATAAACATTTACGGTGCAGGTACAGGAACTCTTATAGCATATATTTTTGTTACAGCTGCTGCACTGTACTTCCTATGTAAGGAAACTAAGGTTTTACCAAACATGCTAGTAATTTTTTTGAAACCGCTTATTGCATCCATTATGTTCGCTCTTACTTCTAAGGTTCTATATAGCATATTATTCAATTTAGGAGTATCGCAAAGATTATGTACAGTGGTAGCTCTTGCTTTTGGAGCACTAATCTATATTATTTCCATGTTAATGATACGAGCCATTTCAAAAAATGACATATTAATGTTGCCTAAAGGTAAAAAAATTGCGAAAACACTTGAAAAATATAGACTTTTAGGTTAATATGAGCCTAGCTTTGGCATATCTTGCGTGACTGTGAGGGAAATTTAAGTGGACTTTGAGTTCAAGGAAAATTACGAGATTTCTGATTTGCTTGAAATCGTAAAAATTCTAAGATCTCCAGGCGGTTGTCCTTGGGATATGCAGCAAACTCATCAATCCATAAAAAGAAATTTCCTTGAAGAAACAAGCGAAGTTATGGAAGCTATTGAAAATATAGATTCTGAGCTTCTCAAAGAAGAGCTCGGAGATGTTTTGCTTCAAATTGTGTTTCACGCTAGAATCGAAAGCGAGTTGGGCAAATTTGATTTTTCTGATGTAGTAGATGGTATCTGCAAAAAACTTATTACTAGACATCCTCACGTTTTCTCTGATGTTAATGTTAAAGATAGCAAAGAAGTGCTTGAAAACTGGGATGCTATAAAAATGAAATCTAAAAACCAGAAAACTATCTCTGAAACTATGGAATCTGTTTGCAAGGCATTACCTGCACTTATTAGAAGTCAGAAAGTTTTGAAAAAATCAGAAAAGCTAGAGCCTCAAACTGAAACAGCTGTTTCTAATACTGAAAATCTAAGGAGTGTTTTTGAGGATCTCATTAAAGCTGTAAATCAAAAAAAATCTTCTGATTATTCAGAAAAAATAGGTAAACTATTATTTTATTTGGTTATGCTATCAATGTCTTTAGATGTTGATGCGGAAGACTCTTTACACCAGGCTTGTGACAATTTCATCAGTGATTTCAAAAAAATCGAATCTATAAATAATGATTTTCACTTAGCAGATTAATCTTCTCTAAGTTTGAAATAGTAAATATTTATATATATTGGAGGCATTTAAATGAATAAGGCAGAACTAGTTAGTTCAGTAGCAGAAAGAGCTGAAATTTCTAAGAAAGATGCTGAAACAGCTGTTAAAGCAGTTTTTGAAACTATTGCTGATTCACTAAAAAATGGCGAAAAAATCCAACTTGTAGGTTTTGGTACTTTCGAAGTCCGTCAGCGTAGCGAAAGAGAAGGAAGAGATCCTAGAACTAACGCTACTATTACGATCCCTGCTACAAAAGTTCCTGCATTTAAGGCAGGTAAAGCTCTTAAAGACCAGGTTAATGCTTAACGAGTAAATAAATTTGAAAACTTTAAACCAGGTAGAAGCTTAAACAGTGGACGTTTATGCTTTTATCTGGTTTTTTTATGTTATTTCCCGCAATCAGAAAATTATTCACATATTTAAGATTATTACTTTCTATAATCAAGTGATTATTACATATAATAATGTACAGTATTGTTTAAATTGAATAAAGTTGATATAATTATAGCGTAACGTGCAGATAGTGGAGGTGTCTAAAATGAAAAAGATTAAGAAGAAAAAATATATATTACTGGCTGTGTTTTTGCTTATTTGTACAAGTGTAGTACTACATTTTTCATTAGCAGAGGAGGAGAACGATGATGTTAGCAATACAACACAAATTGCCATTGACGATACAAATTTCCCTGACGAAAATTTTCGTGATGTAATTAAAATGTATGACAAAAACAATAATTCAAATCTTGATAGCACCGAACTGAATTCGGTTTTAGAAATGGATATTCAGCGAAAGAATATAAAAAGCCTCAAAGGGATAGAGCATTTTTTTAACTTAAGGAAGCTTGATGCCAGCGAAAATGCTCTTGCAAGTTTAGATTTAACAGAGGTTAAAAATTTGCAAGACGTAAATCTCGCTAATCAAAAAATAGATGTGTGGGTCCACCAACAATATGATTACACTATTGTGCGTAATGCTTACTTGCATCTTACGGACTATTTAAGCAGCGAAAAGGATGTTACAAATATAACTCATGTGGAACAATTTGTCTTGAATGACAATTTAGAAGAACTTAGTCAATCTGAAGACGCTAAAATAAATAATGGTAAAATTAAAGTGTCAAATATTAACAATCCTCATCATAAAATTACGTATAACTACAGTGTGCCATATGGTTCAGATAAAGTTTATAATATGTCAGTGAATATGTACATAGATACAAAAGACAGGCTGTATAGATAGAAAAAATAGCTTTGCTCTTAGCTTTTCAATTAACAGAATCCCGAATTCTGTGTAAACTACTAAATAGTGGTTAGGAAACCTCTGCACAAAAGGTCTTCATTCCGTTTCAGCTGGACAAATTAGCTTTTTTAGATCTGGGCATGCCAACCCCCGTATATGGCAAGGGAATAAAGATTTGTACACGCAAACATAGCATACAATCGGTTCTCGTTTTTCTTAGGGCAACAATACACTGTTTTCTTGTATTTAAACTGACACTTGATTATATTACACTGTCCCCATTTGCACAGTATTGTTTAATACTGACGACACTGTCATGAAATTAATTCCTACAAATTTTCGCATAGAATAGCTATCGTATATGGCGCATTTGGTTGCTGGATCTGCTAAATTGAATCAATGCCCTTATTGTAATGTCTATTAAAGTATAGGTCATCCAATATGCCTCATGTCACAATATACTTCGCCTCAAATAAGACATCTTTCTCATCAAACTTATTAATACTTATACTTTGGACAAGACCAAGTCCTAGGCAGACTGATATTATAGAAGAGCCGCCACTAGAAAAGAAAGGTAGAGTGATCCCAACCACAGGCATCATAGCCAGGCACATACCAATATTTATTATAGTTTGCATAACTATAAGGCTAAAAAAGCCGAAACATATCACTCTAGCTGAGATATCGCTGGAAGAATAGCCTATATACAAAGCTCTAAGTGCAACAACAAATAGCAAAGCGATGATAATTATACACCCAACCAATCCTAATGTTTCACCGGCAACCGAAAATATAAAATCGCTTTCTTGAACTGAAACTATACCAGATTTGACTCTTGATGCAGCAAATAGACCTTTACCGAACAAGCCGCCGGAGGCTATAGAGACTTTAGCTTGATACTGTTGCCAGCCGTAAGTCAATATATTTTCTTCCAAATTAAACAATGTCAAAAAGCGTTGCCTTTGGTATTCGCCCAGAAAAAAATGCCATATTAATGGTACAGCTACAAGTATGGCACTCATAGCCATAAAGAAATATTTCAAAGGCACTCCGGCACCAAAAGCCATGAATAAAAACATAAATACAAATATAAGCAAGGTTCCATCATCACCTTGCAATAATACTAAACCTATTGGAACAACAGCGTGTAATATAAGTTGTATTACCCCTTTAAATTTATATATTAGATTTTTTTTAGCTATATAGTTTGAATGTGCTGCAAAGCTTATCATAAAGAATATTTTCACTAGTTCTGATGGCTGTAAATTAAGTGGGCCGATTGATATCCAAGCTTTTCCACCTATACCATGTGCAGACCACCCAAACAATAATGTATATATCATTATTGAAATGCCTAGAATAGAAAATATATACCATACCCTACAAATAGTTTTATAATTACTGAGAGATACTATAATGGATAAGATTACACCTATACTCAAAGCTGCAAATTGCGTAATAAAAAGATTTGCCTGATGTGACGCATTTGATGTTATATCTATGCTTAAAATTAGTAACATACCATACGCAGCAGAGGCAAAACACAAAAGCCAGAGTAATATGTCTGAATTTTTGAGTACAGAAAAGAATATTTTTATATGTCTTAACATATGTTTTCTCCCAGAATGTAAAAAATGGTGCTTTCTTTGAAGTTAGAAATCTTTGTGATATAATTTTTCAGAATTATTTCCCACTAAATATTTTAAGATTTAAGTAGGGGGTTTTTTGTCTTATGCTGACAGATATTGAAATTGCAAATACTAATAAGCCAGAGAAGATCGAAAAAATAGCTGCCAAACTTTCCATAAAAAGGGAAGAACTAGAGCTATATGGGAATTACAAAGCAAAGCTTAGCGACAGTTTGTTTGACAAAATTAATCAGAGAGAAAAAGGAAAGTTGATATTAGTTACAGCTATAAATCCGACCCCAGCAGGAGAGGGTAAAACAACTATTAGTATAGGTTTGGCTGATGCACTTTCATCACTTTCAAAGAAAGCTATACTTGCCTTACGTGAACCTTCTATGGGGCCGGTATTTGGCCTAAAAGGAGGTGCTACTGGCGGCGGTTATGCACAGGTAGTTCCTATGGAAGACATAAATCTTCATTTTACTGGGGATATACACGCTGTTACAGCTGCGAATAACCTTTTATGTGCTATGCTAGATAATCACATCCAACAAGGTAATCTACTTAATATCGACCAGCGTAAAATTCTAATAGAGCGGTGCCTAGATGTAAATGACAGGCAACTTCGCAATGTTGTTTCTGGTTTGGGTTCTAGTATAAATGGTATACCTAGAGAAGATAAATTTATAATTTCAGTAGCTAGCGAAGTTATGGCTATTCTATGTCTTTCAGAAAATATAAAAGATTTAAAAGAAAAATTAGGAAACATACTTGTAGCTTACACCTTTGATAACAAACCGGTGTATTGTAAAGACTTGAATGCCAATGGTGCAATGACTGTACTTCTCAAAGACGCTATAAAGCCAAATTTAGCGCAAACATTGGAGAAAACTCCAGCCATAATACATGGGGGTCCTTTTGCGAATATCGCACATGGTTGTAATTCTGTGCGAGCTACAAAACTTGCCTTGAGTTTGGCAGATTACTGTGTTACTGAGGCGGGATTTGGATCTGATTTAGGTGCTGAGAAGTTTTTTGACATAAAATGCAGGAAAGCTCATCTTGAACCGTCTGTTGCAGTGCTGGTAGCTACTGTACGTGCTTTAAAATATAATGGCGGAGTTACAAAGACTGAATTAAATAAAGAAAATATCGAAGCACTTAAGAAAGGAATTGTTAATCTTCAAGCCCATATAGAGATTTTGAAAAAATACAAATTGCCTATAGTGGTATGTTTAAATAAGTTTATATTGGATACAAAGGCTGAAACAGATTTAGTGCAAAAATTTTGTGAGGATTTAAATGTGAAATGTGTAGTTTCTGAGGCTTTTGAAAAAGGTTCGGTAGGTGCAATAGATTTAGCTGAAGAAGTAATAAAAGTTTGTGAAGATGAAAAATCTTCATTCGAGCCTCTTTATGATTTAGAACTAAGTTTAGAAGAAAAAATCGAAAAGATCTGCAAAGAGATATATGGAGCACGTTCGGTCCATTATTCGAAAAAAGCCAAAACTACTTTAGCTAAAATCAAAACACTAGATAAAGATAATTTACCAATATGTATAGCAAAGACTCAGTACTCCCTTTCTGATACTGCGACATTACTCGGAAGACCAGAAAATTTTGATGTAACCGTCAGTGATGTCAAACTTTCAAATGGAGCTGGCTTCGTGGTAGTATATATGGGTAGCATAGTTGCGATGCCCGGTTTGCCGAAAAAACCTGCAGCTGAAGGTATTGATGTAGATGAGCAATCAAATATAAAGGGGCTGTTCTAATTTGTCTTTTGAGATAAAAACTGCTAGTGAACAAGAAACAGAAAACTTAGGTGAAAAGCTCGCAAAAAGTGTAAAAAGTGGAGATGTTATAGCACTATTTGGGGAGCTTGGTGCAGGCAAAACAGCTTTTACTAGGGGCGTAGCAAGAGGTTTAGATTGTATTGATGATGTAAGTAGCCCAACTTTTGCATTGATGAACGAATATAGAGGCAAACTGAAACTTTATCATTTTGATATGTACAGGATAAATGGTTTTGAGGAGCTGTATTGCACAGGTTTTTTTGATTACATAGAGGAAGATAATGTTATTTCGCTGATAGAATGGAGCGAAAATATAGAAGATTCATTGCCCGAAAGTGCTTTGAAGATAAGAATAGAAAAGCTAAACGATAACAGCAGAATATTTAAATTTGAAGGGATTGAAAGTTTGTGAACATACTAGCGATAGATTCATCGAGCAAAGCGGCATCGGTGGCTATTGTAAGGGATGGAAAACTGGTGGGAGACTTTTTTATCAATACAAAAATTACCCACTCTCAAACCTTGTTGCCTATGGTAGACGCTTTACTCAAAAGTACCAAAACAAAACTTTCAGACATAGATACCTTTGCAGTCTCTGTAGGTCCTGGCTCATTTACTGGGGTGAGAATAGGTGTCTGTGCTATAAAAGGACTAGCAATGGCGAGCAATAAACCTTGTGTAGCTATTTCAACGCTATTATCTATGGCTTATAATCTTATAAACTCTGGTGCTATAGTGTGTGCAGTGATGGATGCCAGAAGAGGACAAGTATATAACGCTTTGTTTGATGTAAATAATGGTAAAGTTAGTAGGATTTGTGAAGATAGGGCTATAAGCATAGGAGATTTAGCAAAAGAATTGAAATGTGCAAAATATGTCACAAAAAAAGTTATCTTGCTTGGAGATGCTGCAAATATGTGCTACAATAAGCTGTTAGAATGTGGGATTGATTTGCAGTTAGCTCCTGAACATTTACTCTATGAAAGAGCATCATCGGTAGCTTTTGCAGCTATAGATGCTGATAAAACTGTTTCGGCTGAGGAACTTGTTCCTGTCTATTTGCGTATGCCACAGGCTGAGCGAGAAAGACTACAAAAACAAAGGGATACTTCTGATAGGAGATGAGTAGTTTGATAGCTTTAGGTTCAGATCACGGCGGCTTTGAGATCAAAGAAGCTATAAAATCATATCTTGATTCTGAAAATATTCCTTATACAGACTTCGGAACTCATAATGAAGAATCAGTTGACTATCCTGTTTATGCGAAAAAAGTTGCTGAAAGTATAATGTCATCTAGCTGTGACAAAGGCATATTGTGTTGTGGGACAGGTATAGGAATTTCTATTGCTGCTAATAAATTTACAGGGATACGGGCAGCTGTTTGTTTTGATGAGTTTACAGCTGAAATGTGCCGCAAACACAACAATGCCAATATATTAGCATTGGGTGGAAGAGTAATAACAAAAGAAAAGGCTGTTTCTTTAGCTAAGATATTTATTAATACACAGTTTGAAGGTGGCAGACATCAAACTCGTTTAGATGGTATATCTGCCATAGAGAAAGAACAACAAAGCAAGGCTTAAATTAGCTTTTGCTTTGTTGTTTTATGTGTAGTTTTTTGGAGAAAGGAAAAAATTATGAGCAAATATTCGAATGTTTTATTTATGGATCATCCTCTTATTCAGCACAAGCTAACTATTTTGAGGGACAAGCGTACAGGTTCTAAGGAGTTTAGGGAAATAGTCAGTGAAATATCGAATCTTATGTGTTATGAAGCAACAAGAGATCTCCCACTAAAGGAAATAGAAGTAGAAACTCCGGTAGCAGTAGCCAAAACCAAAGAAATTGCAGGGAGAAAATTGGCTTTTATTCCAATATTGCGAGCAGGTGTAGGTATGGTAGGAGGAGTGACTAATCTAGTTCCAGCTGCAAAAGTTGGCCATATAGGACTATATAGAGATCCTGAGACTCTAAAGCCTATAGAGTACTACAACAAATTGCCATCTGATATAGAAGAGAGAGATGTTATAGTATTAGATCCAATGTTAGCGACAGGTGGCAGTGCAGTAGATGCTATAAACATAATAAAAAATAGCAACCCTAGAAGTATAAAATTTATGTGCATAATTGCAGCTCCTGAAGGGATGGATGCGTTAACTAAAACTCATCCAGATGTTCAAGTTTATTGTGCTTGTCTAGATGAAAAGCTAAATGAACATGGCTATATAGTTCCCGGTCTTGGAGATGCTGGGGATAGAATTTTTGGAACGAAATAAAAGGATTGTAGTAAGCTTATGGTAGATATTTTGCTGGCTACCTATAATGGAGAGAGTTTTTTAAAAGAGCTGTTGGAATCAATAGTCGCTCAAAGCTATACGGATTGGCGGCTTATTGTATGCGATGATTTATCAAGTGATAAAACTTTACAGATTCTGGAAGATTTCAGTCAAAACTTTGAGCCTGGAAGGGTAATTATTGAAAAAAATTCAAGCGGCATAGCTAAAGGTGCTACTAAGAATTTTATAGATCTAATAAAAAAAAGTAGTGCTAAGTACATGATGTGCTGTGATCAAGATGATGTTTGGCATAGTGATAAAATCGAAAAAAGCATGAATGAGATGCTGAGACTGGAGAAAATATACGGTAACGATGTTCCTTTAATGATTCACACAGATTTAAATGTAGTTGATAAGGATTTAAATTTAGTTTCACCGAGTCTGCAAAGGTATATGAACTTAAGAACTGAGAATGCTTTAAACTACGAACTTATCCAAAATAATATCACAGGATGCACGACTTTGTTTAATCAAAAGTTGAAATTTTATATCGATATGCTCGAAAACACTGAAAAAATAATTATGTATGATCACTGCTTAGCACTTATTTGTATGATTTTTGGATATACAAAATATGTTGATATTCCAACAGTTGATTATAGACAACATGGTAAAAATACATTAGGTGCGCTAAATACAAAAAACTTTTCCTATATGTTTACAAAATTAAGAGATGGTAATAATAATTTTCGTAAGGAAATGCTAGATTCTTATAAACAAGCAGAATATTTATTGGAAGTTTATGGACAATACATTAAAGATAAGAGTAAATTTAATTTGATAAAAAAATATTCAGAACTATATAAATATGGAAAATTTAAAAGACTATTTTATATTTTCAAAAATTCTTATTTAAAAAAAGGACTGAATCGGAAGCTTATTCAGCTTTTATGGGGATAAAAATAAAAAGAGAGTAATTTATTATGACAGATGAAAAGATAAAACGTATAAATGAACTTGCTAAGAAAGCTAAAACAGAGATACTTACAAATGAAGAAAAAGAAGAACAAGCAAAACTTAGGAGGGAATACATAGACGCTATAAAAGGAAACCTAAAAAATCAGCTTGATAATATAAAAATAGTTGATGAGAAGTAGTAGTCTGTAATAGACGCAATTCTCTGAAACGCTAAACCAGTAAATGGGGGAAATCCCTATTTGCTATCGGTCTATAGCTCATTAAATTCCCAGAGAGGATTTGATTCAAAAAACTCCACCACACTGCTTGGAATTTGGGATGACTTTTCATGCGTTTGTTGTGGGTTATCTTCGAGATCACTCCAAACGCGCGAAAAAGTCACACATTCAAATTTTCATATGGCCAATGCTAATACCATCTAATTCATTATATGTAAAGTTTACGAGTAAACAATTGCCCTGCATTTCGCCAGTGCTTAAGATTAAATTCTTAAGTAAATAACAAGTGAGAGCTACTATCACTTTCTCAGGGTAATGTATTCCTATTTGCTCTGCAATTTCATTAAAACAAACTTAAGTTTATTAAGTGTATTAATTATCACTACCCGATTGAATAGTCGGCAAAGGTAACTCACGATAACGCCCGTCGATTACGACGCTGCGCGTTAGAAACCATGCAGCACCCTCATTACCACCCGCACACTCGTGCGCGCTTTCCCTTACATTGTCACCACATTTCGATTTAAGATTAAAAACAAGGCAAAGTGCTACTGCCCACGGTATAACCCCAGCAAGCCCTAAGCCTACAGAAACTAGAATAGCCGCCACAGTTGCACCTGCTATATTCACTCCAACTACTACTGCGCCCACAAAAATCCCCCCCACCACAGCAAGAAGACCAACAATTGCATTTTCCTGAGCATTCCGCAAGTCGTACTCTTTAGCGTTGGAGTGAAATTTTCTATATTCAGCAGAATCAGTGTCAATATTAATTTTTTCATACCTTTTTTCTCCCACTAGATCACCATTTTCATTACAAGGACCCTTTTCCAGCGTTAACTCCATGTTTTTTTCATTAATTATTAATTTTTCTGATAACAAACTTTCTTCTACTGCCGGAGCTGGTTGCCTTGCCGGAGCTGGTCGCCTTGCCGGAGCTGGTCGCTCTTCCGGAGCTGGTCGCTCTTCCGGAGCTGGTTGCCCGACCATTGTAGCAGCAGATTGATCTCTTGTATCCGTTCTGCGGGGATTACTATTAGAGGACGAGCTTTCTGATCTCGAGAAAGTAGTAGCAAATTTATTAAAAATCGCTTTGCCTTTTGCGTTCGTACGGTCTATAGTCAGCACGTTCCAATGGCCTAAACTGACGGCTTTATCAAACGTATCAACGAATGATTGCCCATTTTGTGTTGCCAAATCGCGAATGTTAACAAATGCAATTTCGTTAAAGATAACTTCACCGTTATCACCAAAAGTAACTAATCTGTCTAACAACTTATCAGTCTTCTTTGGATCACTATGAGCTGATTCAAAATTAAGTGGAACCCCTTCATGTCTGATTCTGTTGAAACGCTCTATTCTCTCGAAAACCTCTCTGCGCAAAGATTCATGATTCAGCAGATTGCGGATTTTGCCATGCTCAACGTGCTCAGTCATAGGTTCCATTGCACTAGGATGGTTTTCGCGCAATCCTATATTAATAGGCGTTTTGAGATGGAAGCTTCTCATAGACTCAGATTCAATATCAAATTCCCCTTTTTCCACACTGTTGTGAAATGTAAAAATTTCCACTGCCGCCTCTACCGCTGCCTCCATACGCCTAGAATTATAATGTTCGAGCGATTCATCATCAAGTTTTTCAGGATTTTCACGAGGCGTAGCCGCATTAGCTTTATAAAGCACAACCGCCGTTGCTGCGATTTGCCGAACTGCAGCTTCATCTTCAATATGAAAAGCTTCCCTTCCCATCGTATCTGTCAACAAAACAGGATATCCTTTTGCATCTACAGCATTTTGAAGAGACTTTTCTACAGCAGCATGAGATCTCATATAAAAATATACATCGTTAATATCTAATGGCTTACCCCTATCCCCATTTGCAGCATTAAACTTATCTACAGCCCCCTTTAGAGGATGATCATCTTTAATTTTATTAATATCATCAATATTATCAATATCAATATTCTTATTAGCCTCAAAAAAAGGATCTAAATCTCTTGCCATAGCATTAGCGTCTTCCCCAACCAAAGCTGCATTTAGAAAATTTTCCGCTAAAGAATCAGCCTCTATATCTGGAAAACCCTTACGATTCTTCAATGCATCAAATCTATTTTGATAGTTTTCAGTATCAGCGTTGAGAAACCAACCTGTTAAAACAGCATTTATATGTTCCCTATCAACTTCTTTCTCAATGTGTGCCTCTATACCACCAGCTACTTGCTCTAGCTGCTCAAGGCTCAAGTTGTTTGCGTCTGATATTTCATTTCTTCTTTCATACGCAAGTTTTATCGCATCCAAATCATCTTCATCTACCGCATAGCCACGAATTCTAAATTGCTCAATCGCTTCTTCTTTGTCTCTGCATTCTGTAAGTAGTTCTATTTCCTTTTTGCTTAAGCCACCCAAATCTTTGGACAAAATTTTTCCCGCCATCTCAAAAACCTCCTTCACACACAAAAAACCCTTATATTTATATTATACTCCCCAATTCCCGTATGAAGCAAATGTAGAGGTTTACTTTGGATTTTAGTCTGATATTGCCTGTAAAAATAAAACACATAGCAATGAAAAAAGTTTTGCTAGATGTTTGAAGCCGATTAAATTCCTATGGGAAACGCCGTATACCGAACGGTACACATTATTTGTTTTGAGATAATTGAAATTGCCCCTTGAGGATATTTAATTGATCTTCGGTTAACTGTATGCCCATACCCTCAAAATACGCTATAACCTCATCTTCATCTCTCAATTCACATAAATCTTGATAAATCTCACCTTTCATATTAACCCACTCCCAGAATTTAAGTCTACGTAAAACAACACTACAAGTGTATTATGCCATCCCCACCCCCAAAAACAACATTAAATCATGAAAGTTTCATTTTCTTGGCGTGCTACTTTCCATATTGTAATCTTGCTGACAATTGTTATAATTATAGAGTGCTGCTGTCAGTAATTGATTTCTGTGGCAATAATTATTAAGTCATAATATCCGATGCTGTTTGTAAGAGCTATCTTTGTTGAGGAATAAAAATACTCAGTATTGTTTGTTTTGATGCAAATTTTAGGTATTTATGTCGGCTTATATTTATTTAAATTGAACTGAGTGCTCCGTAGGATGTGATTATTTTGAGTTATTTGATTTGTGCTCTATCAGCTTGGTTTGCAGCTCAAGCCACAAAAGTTTTAATCACAGTAATAAAGAGAAAGCGTATCGATTTATATGCTTTTTTTGCATCCGGCGGTATGCCAAGTTCACATTCAGCATTAGTTACAGCCCTGACTACTAGCATTGGTGTGCATTTAGGCTTTAATAGCGTATATTTTGCAATATGTTTTGTTTTTTCCTTAGTTATAATGTACGATGCTGCAGGTGTGAGACGTTCTGTAGGTGAACAAGCTAAGAAAATTAATCAAATCTTAGACGAGTATTATAGCTCACACAGTTTGAATAATACTCAATTAGGGGAACGTTTAGGTGAAATATTAGGTCACACCCCACTTGAAGTTCTGGCCGGTTTTTTTATTGGTATTATTTTTGGTTTAATGGTTTAATAAACAATTTAGTATTTATTGGTTTTCTGAGGAGAAGTATTTATGTACATGGATAGAAGCGCTGGAGTATTGATGCACATAACGTCATTGCCATCACCTTATGGTATAGGTACTATCGGAAAATCTGCTTGCGATTTTGCAGATTTTCTGAAAAAGTCAGGTCAGACTTATTGGCAGATATTGCCTGTAGGACCAACTGGCCATGGTAATTCGCCGTATACATCTTTCTCTACGTTTGCCGGGAATATGTTTTTGATAGATTTAGATAAATTGATCGAACAAAAGATACTTAAGCGTTCTGATGTTGAAAGTCTGGATTGGGGCGACAAGTGTTCCTCTGTTGATTTTGACAAGATTTCGAAGAATAAGCCTTTAGTCTTACATAAAGCCTTTGAAAACTATATGCAAACAGATACATCTGATCTTTATCGATTCATAAAAGAAAACAACAATTGGTTAGATGATTACGCTGTTTACATGACAGCTAGAGAATTTTTTGGAAATTTGCCATGGGATGAGTGGCCTGATGAAGATTTAAAAATGCATAAAAGAAAGGCTATAATCAGCTTTGAGAAAGACCACGAAAAACAAGTTTTATTTTGGAAATTTACACAGTTTATATTTTTTAAACAGTGGAAAGAATTTAAGACATACTGCAATTCTATAGACATAAAGATTATAGGCGATATTCCTATATATGTCCCTCTGGACAGCAGTGATGTTTGGTCAAATTCTGATTGTTTCTGCTTGGACGAAAACAAAAAGCCAACCAAGGTTTCAGGTTGCCCTCCGGATGCATTTTCTCCAACCGGACAGTTATGGGGGCATCCTATCTACAACTGGGACTATATGAAACGTGATAACTATTCTTGGTGGATGGACAGAATAGGTACTCTGTCCACTTTGTATGATGTTACTAGGATAGACCATTTTCGAGGCTTTGATACATACTATTCTATACCGAATGACGGAAAACCAGATGCTGTAAAACGTGGCAAATGGTGCAGAGGCCCCGGGTATCACTTCTTTGAAATATTAGACTATAAGTTTGGTAGCACTGTAAAAATAATTGCCGAAGATCTCGGAACTAAAAGCGAAACAGTCGAAGCTCTTCTCAAAAAAACTGGTTTTCCGGGGATGAAAGTATTACTGCTTACTTTCGATTCTAGAGATGACAGTGTTATCAGACCTCATAATTTTGACAGAAATTACGTCATATACACCGGCACACATGATAATGACACTATCATAGGATGGAAAGCAAGTGCAGATAAGGCAGATATTGAATTAGCAGAATCATATATGAATATAAGTAAAAATGACGAATACAATTGGAATTTTATAATTGCTGCTTATCAGAGCGTATGCAATTTAGCTATAATTCCTATGCAAGATCTTTTAGCATATGATAGCTCGGCGCGCATGAATACTCCATCCACCGTTGGGGACAACTGGATTTGGCGTTTAACTTCTGATGTGGATTTAAGTGATATTACTTTAAAGCTTAAAAAATTATGTAGTTTATATGAAAGATAATATTGGACTCTATTATCACATACCTTTTTGCCGCGGAAAATGTCCTTATTGCGCTTTCTATTCAATGAACTTAAGTACTACTGAAAATATAGTCTCAGAATATATAGAAAAATTACTTGAATATGCTCAAAGTTATGCTAGTAAATATAAACTCAAAGCGGATACGTTATATATAGGTGGAGGTACTCCTAGCTTACTTCAAACTAGTGATATAGTTAGGCTAGTTTTAAAAACAAGAGATATCTTTTTTATTGATGATAAGAGCGAGATAACACTCGAGATAAATCCTGCCGATGCCGTTAAATTAGATTTTGTAAAATTGCGCAGTTGTGGTGTTAATAGACTTTCTATAGGTATGCAATCAGCAAATAGCTCAGAGCTAAAATTGCTTGGCAGACGTCATAAAAGCGAAGATGTGAAATTTTGTGTGAGTAAGGCTCAAAGTTCGGGTTTTGACAATATTTCCCTGGACCTGATTCTTGCTATACCACAGCAAAACAAGGAGAGCCTATTACAATCAATAGAATTCTGCAATGATTTAAATGTACAGCATATATCGGCTTATATGTTGACGATAGAAAATGGAACCAATTTTGACAAAAGGAAAAATACTTTAGGTTTGCTAAATGATGATAGCCAAGCAGATCTCTATCTTTTTGCTGTCGAAAATTTAGAATCCTGCGGTTTTGGGCAGTATGAGATATCTAGTTTTGCAAAAAAAGGATTTCAAGGGATCCACAATTTAAAATATTGGAACAGCGATGAATATCTGGGAATAGGTCCTAGCGCTCATTCGTATTTTGCAGGGAAGAGATTTTTTTACCCAACAAATATTGATGTTTTCTTCGAAAAAAATAATGTTAGATATGAAAAAAATTATGATATCTCAAAACAAGAAGAATTCGCAATGCTAAAACTAAGGCTAAAAAAAGGCCTTATTTTTACAGAGTTCGAAAAATATTTTAATTGTGATTTTCCAAAAAAATGGCTAGAAAATTCCCAGAAATTTACACAGCATGGATTGTTAAAAATAAGCAAAGACAGTATAAATCTGACTACAAAAGGTTTCATTGTATCTAATGCTATAATATCTGAAATAATACTTTAATAAGTACGAGGTAAATAAATTGTATCGTTTAAATATTGTTTTGGTAGAACCTGAGATACCTCAAAATACCGGAAATATTGCTAGAACTTGTGCTGCAACCGGAGCTAAACTACACATAATAAAACCTATGGGATTTGCTGTGGATGATAAAAAATTAAAACGTGCAGGATTAGATTATTGGAATCTTTTGGAAATTTTTTACTATGATAACTTAGAAGATTTCTTTAAAAAGCAGCCAAATTCCAACTGTTACTACTTTTCAACCAAAGCTAAAAAAATATATAGCGACGTGGACTACCCAGATAATTGCTTTTTATTTTTTGGAAAAGAAACCAAAGGGCTTCCCGAAAAACTTTTGTTTAATAATCCTAAAAATACAGTTCGTATCCCGATGATTGATGATGCTAGGAGTTTAAATTTGTCTAATAGCGCTGCTATTGCAACTTTCGAGGTTTTGAGACAGTGGAAATTTCCCAAACTGCAATGTAAAGGTGAATTGCGTGATTTCAAATGGAATGACTATAACAATACTTAAAATTTTTAATTCTTTGGTTTATAAATAATTTCAAAAAATTACTACTTTTAAAATTAAATAATCTACACACAATAACTATTGCAAACGCAATTTTATTCTATTTCAAGGAGTTGTAGATTCAATATGTCTAGGAATAATGTAGTAGTTCCTGAAGCTAAGCAAGCTATGGAAAAGTTTAAAATGGAAGCCGCTAATGAAGTCGGCGTTAATTTAAAGCAGGGTTATAATGGAGATTTAACTTCAAGACAGGCCGGTTCTATCGGTGGACAGATGGTAAAAAAAATGATAGAACAGTACGAAAATTCTATAAAATAAAATTTTTAAACCATAATATAGCAGGGGAGGGTAGCTTATTAATTAAGCTGCCCTCCTGCTATATTAAATCCATATCAGCAATCAATTTTTTTTATTTAAGTATAGTTGTCATTGGCTGTCTTCTTCAATTTTACTTTCCTCATCATCTTCGTAATGAGGGGCTCTGGTTATAGCTATAACTTTATTGCCATCTTCTATTTTCATAAGCTTTACACCTTTAGAAGGTCTAGCGCACACTCTTATAGAATCGACACGTATTCTGATGATAACACCATTTTGAGAGATAAGAATAACATCTTCGTCCATATCAACAACTCTTATAGCTGCAACCTTGCCATATCTATCGACATGGTAATTTGTGGTACCCTTGCCTCCTCGGCCCTGCAGACGGAAATCTGATTCATCAGAAAGTCTACCGAAACCAGTTTCAGAAACAGTAAGTACTTTAGCACCATCTCTTAACCTGGACATGCCTATAACTTCATCGCCATCAGCTAAACGCATAGCTCTAACACCACGAGAAGCTCTAGATACTGCCCTTATATTAGTTTCTTTCGTTCTTACGATTTTTCCTTCTCTTGTAGCAATTAGGAGTTCCGAACTACCATCGGTAAGCTTTACCCAGCACAAATCATCATTATCGTCCAGATGTATTGCTTTTATGCCACCTTTTCTAGAAGTTTCGAAATCACTAAGTCTCGTTCTTTTTATTATTCCCTTTCGAGTAACAAATACCAAATATTTATCTTCTTCGAAACTATCTACTTTTATCATAGCAGATACGTTTTCATCACGCTCTAAAGGAAGCAAGTTAGCAATATTCAAGCCCTTACTTGTGCGGGAAGCTTCAGGTATAGAGTAACACTTAAGCTTATATGCTTTACCCTTATTAGTAAAGAACATTATATTTTCGTGACTATTTACTATGAGCATCTCTGAAGGAATATCTTCCTCACGGGTGGTCATACCGGTTACGCCTCTACCGCCCCTATTTTGGGTGTGGTAGGTATCTTCTTTTAAGCGCTTAACATAACCAAACCTTGTCATAGTAAGCACGCAATCTTCCTCTGGTATGAGATCTTCTATATCCACTTCACCAGCTAAAGAAGTTATTTCGGTACGGCGAGGATCTGCATATTTATTTTTTATCTTTGTGAGTTCTTCTTTGAGAATATCTAAAACTCTTTGTTCGTTTGACAAAATATCTTTATAATCTGCAATTTTTTCAAGTAAGGCTGCTAGCTCATCTTCTATCTTTTTGCGCTCCAGGCCAGAAAGTTGGCCTAAACGCATTTGAACTATAGCCTGTGCCTGTATTTCATCTAAACCAAAATTTTCTATAAGTTTTAATTTCGCTTCAGGTTGGTCTTTTGCTCTTTTTATAGTTTCAATTACAGCATCGATATTATCTAAAGCTATCTTTAGACCTTCTAAAATATGAGCACGTTCTTCAGCCTTTTTAAGATTGAATCTAGTACGTCTTACTATAACATCTTTCTGGAAATCCAGATAATGACTAAGAACTTGTTTTAGAGTTAGGGTTTTAGGTTCACCATTAACTATAGCGAGCATTATGATACCAAAAGTGGCTTGCATATTTGTAAGGTTGAAAAGATTATTGAGAACTATTTGAGCGTTGGCATCTCGCTTTAGTTCTATTTCTATCAACATTCCATTTCTGTCAGAATGGTCATCAATATTTGCTATTCCATCTATTCTCTTATCTTTTACTAAATCAGCTATATTTTTTATGAGCCTTGCTTTATTTATCTGATATGGCAATTCAGTAACTTTTATTGTTGCTTTTTTAGTCTTCGGATTTTCGACTATTTCTGTTCTAGCACGCATATATACTTTGCCTTTTCCTGTTTCATAGGCGGCCCTTATACCAGCTCGACCCATTATCAAGGCACCGGTGGGGAAGTCTGGACCCTTTATATGTTCCATCAGGTCAGACAAAGTTGCATCTTTGTTATCTATCATACAGCAAACAGCATCTATTACTTCGCCCATATTGTGCGGAGGTATATTTGTAGCCATACCTACAGCTATACCTGTAGAACCATTCACCAAAAGGTTTGGAAAACGTGAAGGTAAAACTGTGGGTTCTTTTCTAGTATCATCATAGTTAGTTCCGAAATCTACGGTATCTTTATCTATATCCGTGAGCATTTCAACAGAAATTTTGCTCATTTTAGACTCTGTATACCTGTAAGCAGCGGGTGGGTCCCCATCAACGGAACCGAAGTTACCATGTCCATCTACAAGAGGATATCTCATTGAGAAATCCTGAGCCAATCTTACCAATGCATCATATACAGAAGCATCGCCGTGAGGATGATATCTACCCAGCACATTACCAACAGTGGTAGCGCATTTTTTATATGGCTTTTCAGGATAAAGATTATCTTCAAACTGAGAATATAAAATCCTTCTATGTACAGGCTTTAGGCCATCTCGCACGTCAGGTATAGCTCTTGCAACTATAACCGACATTGAATAGTCTAAGAAAGATTTTTGCATTTCTTTTTCTATATCAACTTGTATGATATTTTCTATCTTTTGATCTAAGTTTTCTGTATTATCCAAAATTTCACCTTCTAAAAACATAGTCCTATATAATAAATGCTAATCTATTACATCTTTGCCTAAACTTTTAAAATATCTTTTATAGATAATAACTTGTCCTTTCCTATAAGCTCAAATGGTAAAGGTAGTAATTTACCATTTTCTAAGCTTATTACAAACATATCCTGGTATTCTTTCAAGTTTTCACTTGTAAGAACTCTCGATTCCCAATGTTTATCTCCTATTTTTACATTCATCGTCTTATCAAAAAGATTTACATTCACATATGTAATCTTATTTTTATCCCAGATTATTAGCTTCTTTGCTATAACCCAAGGAACAATATGAATAGAGATAATTGCAAATAAACAAAGTATAGTCATAAACAAGTTAGTTCTAGTTCCATAGATAAAAAACGAAAGTAAAAAAATTACTAAGGCAAAAGAAAGAATAGAAACTTCCATTTTAAATTTTTGTGGACTTACTGTGTAATGCCCAGTATTTCTCAAACAAGAAAGAACATTTTTATTTGTTAATTTATAAGAAAAATTGCTTACAGAATTTTTGTCATTATCCATGATAAAAGCCTTTAAAAGTTAAACATCCAAATTTTGGACATACTTAGCATTTTGTTCAATAAACTCTCTTCTAGGCTCTACTTTATCCCCCATCAAAATGGAAAAGATCCTATCTGCTTCTGTAGCATCATCAAGCTCTACCTTTAGCATAGTTCTAGTTTCAGGGTTCATTGTAGTCTCCCACAGCTGCTCAGAGTCCATTTCACCAAGACCCTTATATCTTTGTATCTCTGCATTGCCGTCTATTTCAGATAGAATTTCGTCCCTCTCCTGGTCAGAAAAAGCATATCTATGTTTTTTACCCTTAGTGAGCCTATACAGTGGTGGTTGAGCTATATATATATGTCCGGCATCTATCAGTGGGCGCATAAAACGGAAAAAAAATGTGAGTAGTAAAGTTCTGATATGTGAACCGTCGACATCAGCATCCGCCATGATTATTATTTTGCCGTATCTTAATCTTTCAAGATCGAATTCATCACCAATTCCACAACCAAGAGCTGTGATAACAGGGGTTAATTTATCATTACCGTAAACTTTATCAAGCCTTGCTTTTTCAACATTTAGCATTTTACCCCATAAAGGTAATATAGCCTGGAACCTTCTATCTCTGCCTCCTTTTGCAGAACCTCCTGCAGAATCTCCCTCAACTATGTATATCTCAGTTTCTGATGAGTCTTTAGATTGGCAATCTGCAAGTTTCCCGGGCAAAGAAGCGTTTTCTAGTGCAGATTTTCTTCTAACAAGATCTCTAGCTTTCCTAGCAGCTTCTCTTGCGTGTGAAGCTGCTATGGCTTTATCGAAAATTTCTTTTGCAGTAGCTGGGTTTTCATCGAGATAGGCCCTAAGTTTCTGACTTATTATGTTGTCAACCAAGGTTCTTATCTCAGTATTTCCAAGCTTAGCTTTGGTTTGGCCTTCGAACTGTGCTTCTTTGAGCTTGACACTTATTATTACTGTTATGCCTTCTCTCAGATCCTCACCGGAAAGATTCTTGTCGCCATCTTTTAGAAGATTATATTTTCTCGCATAGTCATTCATGACTCTAGTTAGAGCACGTTTGAAACCTTCTTCATGTGTACCGCCATCGGTAGTATTTATGTTATTTGCAAAGGAAAGTATAAGCTCTGAATAACCCTCGTTGTATTGCAATGCTATCTCAGCTTCAGCGTTATCATCCTGGCTGCCAGAAACATGAATTATATCCTCGTGAATGACATTTAAAGCTTTTCTTTTGTGTATAAAATCGACAAAGCTTTTTATGCCACCCTCATAGCAGAAATTACTTTCTACTATATCAGCCTGGTCTCTCTCATCCTTTAGAATAATATTGACCCCTGCATTTAGGAAAGCTTGTTCTCTGAGTCTTGTTTCTAAAACCGTAAAGTCAAACTCTGTAGTTTCCTTAAAGATTTCTTTGTCCGGTTTAAATGTTATGGTTGTTCCAGTTTTGTCCGTACTGCCTATTACCTCAAGATCTGTTACAATCTTTCCGCCTTCGAACCTTTGTTTATATATATTCCCATCAGTGCAAACTTCGACTTCTAGCCATTCTGAAAGAGCATTGACAACAGAAGCGCCAACACCGTGAAGACCACCAGCCACTTTGTATCCGCCTTCATCGCTAAATTTACCGCCAGCATGAAGAACTGTAAAAACAACAGTAACAGCGGGTATTCCAAGTTTTGGCTGTATACCGACAGGGATACCACGACCGTTATCGCGAACCCTTATTATATTATCAGGTAAAATGCTGACTTCTACTTTGTCACAGTAACCAGCCAAAGCTTCGTCTATACCATTGTCTACTATCTCATAGACCAAGTGGTGGAGTCCTTTAGGTCCAGTAGAACCTATATACATACCAGGGCGTTTTTTTACTGCTTCCAGTCCTTCAAGAACTTGTATATCATCCGCACCATAGTTGCCATTTTCTTTATTTACTTCGCTAAATTCCTTATTATCCAAAAAACTTCCCCCATTAACGGATTCGAATCTTAAATATCATAATCTTCATCATCAATAAAAATGTCATTTATACGCCGAGTAGCACCCATATCAGCATCTACTGAGAAAGTATCTTCAGAACAATCAGTTTCTGGCATAAAAGAACTAATATTGTATTGTAAGGTATGTTCTGTATTTTCATCATAATAGTCACTACTGAGATATAGGTCTTCTTGTTTTGGCTTTTTCATTTTACGTGGTTCTTGTTTCATCTCAGAAAGAAAAACAAAAAATGGAACAGTGAGATAAAATAACACAAAAGGCAGCGAAACAAGAAGTATAATCCAAACCCTTATGTTATTCATTATAATAAAAATCAACAAAATAATCAAAGATGAGGCTATTGCGAATATAGCATTATTCCTAACATTGGTTAGGAATAACATCTTTGAACGCTTTTCACAGGTATTACATATTACATATTCTTTATCCCGACATTTTAATAGTTGACGGTACATTATTTTGTTGCCGCAGTAAGGGCATTTTCGCATATTATCTCCCAAAATATTATCGCTCCTCGCTACTTAATCTATTTACAATGGTTTTCGAAGCTAACTTATTGATAATAATTTCGCTTTTTTCTTTTCCTAAAGAACAAAGCACAAAGGATTTAGGTAAGTCTGAAGAAGTTGTTAATATGTTATTTTTTTCTTGATTTGTCTTCAAAAAATCTCTGGTTTTTTTTGAGACTGTGCTGGTATCCATATCAAATATGCCTATGATATTTTTCGAACGTATTACTTTGTTTTCCGGTAAATATAGGTACATAGGTTTTTATCCTCTCAAAAAATACTATAACTAAAAGCTAACATCACAGTAGCGGATAAAACAACCCCTATGAAAATAGAAACTACTGCATCACGGAACCTTACCTTCAAAAAGGAAGCAACTAAAGCTGCTGTCCAAGAGCCTAGTACTGTAAATATAATCAGACCGCCAGTTTTTAATCTTTGGACCCTTTTGCTGCCTTTTTCTGCCTTCTTTTCAAGCCATAATACTATCTTAGCCAAAGGTCCACCTATACGCTTCATCCATTTGAATATGTACTCGATAAATATCAATATAAATGGTACTGGTAACATCGTTCCTGCAACACATACAAAAAATGCCTGCCAAAGTGGTAGATGCAGAAGTCTCGCAGCTACTATGCCCAATTTTAATTCCAGTATAGGCATAACAGAAATTATAAACGCTGTAAGCTGAGGAGGTAAAACTTCACTGAAAATTCTCATCATAGATTCAAAAAAAGCATCTACCAATTTTAAAGTCACCCTTGTATATTGATGTCAAAATATCCCATAAGTAATACCTAACATAATGAAGTCGGTTATGATAGCTCCTACAAATATAGACCACATGGAAGTACGAAAACTAAGCTCTAAAAATGATGCAGCCAGCGCAGCTGTCCAAGCTCCAGAACCGGGCAAAGGAATTGCTGTAAATATTATGAGGCCACCGGTTTTTATTCTCTGGACCTTCTTTCCACCAGTTTCAGCTTTTTTCTCTAGCCATGCAACCATTTTGCCCATAGAACCGCCCTTTTTTTTCATCCATTCAAAAACCTTTTTTATGAAAATAAGTATAAACGGTACGGGCAGCATAGTTCCAGCAAGACATACAAAAAATGCTTCCCACATAGGTAGCTCTAAGAGTCTGGCTGCCACCATCCCCAGTCTCATTTCTAATATTGGCATGAGAGATATAATAAACACTGTGAGTTGTGGTGGCAAAATATTGCTAAAAAAATGCATCACAGATTGCAAAAGAGCATCCGCCAAAATAAACACCTCTTTTAAAAAAAATAAAACGGCCAGATGGCCACATAGAGTCATACAGCAGAA
The DNA here is from genome assembly GCA_045604805.1 of Acutalibacteraceae bacterium. Classification (GTDB taxonomy): domain Bacteria; phylum Bacillota; class Clostridia; order Oscillospirales; family Acutalibacteraceae; genus JAZUOT01. Next base: position 25,555 of record JAZUOT010000030.1, read on the forward strand.
TAAACTCCGCCATGATAGCATATGTAATTATCAGCGTTAAGGCTTAGCAGTTTGTCAAAAGAAGCACTAGCCTTATTTTTATCAAATGCTGATTCAGTGTTCATGCTTGTTAACATATCATTGCTTTTACAAGCAGCATCTCCGGCTATAACTACAGAAGAATTTTTAATATAAAAAGACATATGTCCAGCGGTATGCCCAGGGGTATCTATAGCGACACAGCCACCGCAAACAGGTATAATGTCACCTTGTTTTATTATCTCATCGACCTTTACCGGCTGGATATTTTTTAGAATTTTTATGAATAAATCAGCTTCATCTTTTTTATTATCCGGCAGCATATTTCTTAAAATTTCAGTTTGCTGTAAACGCAACGACTTTCTTCTGCCCTCAATATACGCAGCTTCTTTTTCGCTAGAGAGTATTTTTGTTTTAGGGCTTTCTATTTTTAACTGACTCAAACAACCTATATGGTCGTAATCATGATGTGTCACAGCAACATAAGTAAGATCTTGTAATTTAATATTTTCATTCTTCAGAGCTTTTTTTAAGGCATTCAAATGCCCTGAATAGCCACAATCAAATAGCACCGTATTTTTATCATCTCTTAAAACAACAGGATGAATTATCTCTTTACTATCACCAAAATCAAATTTCAAACTTAGAACTATAATATCTTGCATACATCCACCATTGTTGAGTTCTTAACTTTCAAGAACAGCACAAAATCCCACATACACATAATTATAATGAACAAGCACATTCTCCATCGTGGGCATCACATTTGCTTAGTTTGCCAATTATCGGTTCAGGATTTACTCCTTGTTTCTCGTAATAATTCCACAAAGCCGATTTAATAGCCTGCTCAGCAAGCACAGAGCAATGAACTTTAACTGGTGGCAGACCATCTAAAGCTTCCATCACAGCTTTGTTTGTGAGTTTCAAAGCTTCTTCTATAGTTTTACCTTTCACCATTTCTGTTGCCATTGAACTCGTTGCTATAGCTGCTCCGCAGCCAAACGTTTTAAACTTAGCATCAGTGATCACTCCAGAATCAATTTTGAGGTACATTTTCATTATGTCACCGCACTTAGAGTTTCCAACTTCGCCTATACCATCTGCATTTTCTATCTCCCCCACATTTCTGGGGTTTGCAAAATGTTCCATTACCTTTTCACTATATGCCATAAAGACTTACTCTCCCTTAAAACTTATACTCATTTATTTACAAATGGAGGTCTATTTTCTTTCTGTATTTTCTCCCACAGCGGAGACATATTTCTTAACCTCTCTATTATTGGTGGCAGTTTTTCTAATATATACTCCACATCTTGCATTGTGTTGTTGTCACTAAAAGAAATTCGCAATGAACCATGAGCAATCTCATGTGGCAAACCTATCGCAAGTAAAACATGGCTTGGGTCGAGGGAACCTGAAGTACAAGCAGAACCAGAAGATGCACATATTCCGCACATATCTAGACTTAGAAGTAAACTTTCACCTTCTATTCCTTCGAAGCACATGTTGATATTTCCAGCTAAACGCTTTTCTCTATCTCCATTTAATATGGATCTATCTATCTTTAGAACTTCATTTATAAAATGGTCTCTCAACTTCGTTAGATGTTTTACACGCCATTCCATGTTATTTGTTGCATCTTCTACAGCTTTAGCAAATCCTACGATACCTGCTGTATTTTCTGTTCCTGCGCGCTTGTTATTTTCCTGTGAGCCACCTTCTATCAGCGGCTCTAAAACTATTCCCTTTCTTACATACAGAGCTCCGCAGCCTTTCGGACCATGTATTTTGTGTGCAGTAAGAGACATCATATCTATACCTAGTTCTTTAACATCTATATGGACACTGCCTACAGCCTGTACAGCATCTGTGTGAAAAACAACATTATGCTTTTTACAAACGGCTGCAAGTTCCCTTATATCTTGCACCGTTCCAATCTCATTATTCGCAAACATTATACTGACAAGAGCTGTATTTTCATTTATAGCATTTTCTAAATCTTCAGCTAATACTATACCGTTTGAGTGTACTGGTAAATATGTTACTTCAAAACCTTGTTTTTCTAAAGTTTTAACGGTATTTAGTACAGCATGGTGCTCAAACGCCGATGTAATTATATGATTTTTAGCAAAACCTCTGTTCTTTAGCTTCTGAAGATATCCCTTTATGGCCCAGTTATCAGCTTCACTGCCTCCAGACGTAAAATAAATCTCTTTGCTATCTGCATTAAAACAACTAGCTATCTTTTTTCTAGATTCTTCTATAGCAGCTTTAGCTTTGGCCCCCATACCATATAAACTAGATGCATTCCCGTAATTTGCTAAAAGATACGGCATCATAGCATCTAATACCGGAGGAGATATCTTCGTAGTAGCTGCATTGTCTGCGTAAACCACTCGCTTCATCAAATCACCCAAACCCATAATACTACTTATTGTAATATACATTAAGCAAAATATTATTGCAATTAATATAGAGATATGAGACTCAACAAACTGTAACCTTAGAAAGGGTATGAGATGAAAAAATTGAAAGTTTACTTTACATTGCACACTGAATATATTGCAATCAGTATTGAGATAGAACTTTACATGTCGAATGAGCTAGGAAACAATAAAATAATGGCTAATTTGACACATGTATTTGGCACGAGAACCTAAATTAGGAAGATCCGGAATTTTATACACAATGGAGCATCGTTACTTTTTTGTGGCTTTTATTTTTCAAAAAAATAAAATGCTAGCTTACTTAACTTTTATATCAAACTCTGTTAGAATAGCATTATGTTATGTTGTGGCTATTAGGAGTTTGGTCATTGTGACTGATGAAAATGTTACGTTTTGCGTTTGCGAAGAAGACCGCAATCTAAGATTAGATTTATTCATAGCTAGTAAACTTGAGAATAAAAGTAGAGCAACGATCCAGAGATCCATTGCAAATGGTCTAGCAAAAGTAAACGAAAAATATGTCAATAAAAATTACAGAGTCAAACTAAATGATACTGTGAATATCACTATACTTGAAGAAAAACCTACAGAAGCTTTTCCTCAGGATATACCGATAAATATTGCTTATGAAGATCGCGATATGCTCATAGTAAACAAAAATCAGGGAATGGTTGTACACCCAGCAGTTGGTAATTACTCAGGAACACTGGTTAATGCTCTTTTGTTTCGCTACGGAGACTCTTTATCAAAGATAAATGGTGGTTTTAGACCTGGTATAGTCCACCGAATTGACAAGGATACCAGTGGATTGTTATTAGTAGCAAAAAATGATTTTTCCCATCAATTTTTAGCAGCGCAAATAAGGGCTCATAGTTTGAAACGTGAGTATGAAGCAGTTGTTTATGGAAATATAAAAGATGATGAGGGTACGATAGACAAACCTATTGCTAGAGATAGTATCAATAGAATTCGCAGGAAAGTAAGTTACGAAGAAAATGCAAAAAGTGCGATTACTCACTTTAAAGTAATATCAAGGTACCAAGATTTTACGCACATAAAGCTGATATTGGAAACTGGTAGGACTCATCAGATAAGAGTACATATGTCTCATATAGGACATCCTTTGGCCGGCGACCCTGTGTATGGCCCTAAAAAAAAGATAAAGGGTTTAATCGGACAATGTTTGCATGCAAAAAGTATTGGCTTTATTCATCCCAGAACTCGAGAGTACATGGAATTCAATAGTAACTTGCCTGAATATTTCGAGAAATTTTTAAGAAGGATTGGTAATAAAATATGCTGAGTATAAAAAGACAGGAAACTATACTAGTGGCTTTAGGAATAGCACTTATCGGTATCATAATAGGTTATAATGCTCTGTACATTTCTTCGCCAGCTGAAACGGTTGTGATTTACGAAGATACTAATGTTGCAACGCAAGATGAAACATACACCCCGCAGGCATCGGGGGAGATAGAAACCATAGAAGAGACAGTAGAAAAATCAACTCCAGCTCAAGTTGAAAATGATACTGCTCAAGACAGGGTAACTGTTGTGGATAAAAATTCAAAGATAAATTTAAACTCTGCAAATATAGAGGAACTACAGCAATTAGACGGTATAGGTCCTTCTAAAGCCCAGGCAATTATAGACTATCGTGAGAGCAAAGGTGGTTTTTCTAGTGTTGATGAGCTTGCCGAGGTAAAAGGTATTGGAGAAAAAACACTGGAAAAGATACGTATTATGCTTACTGTTTAGGCGAGTTGTGTCGATAAACGTTTTCTTCTTCCACCCATAAAATATTTAAAACAGATTTAATTAGCTGCAGAATGTTTTGGTTTGCAGTTAATTTTATACTTAAATATGGCTTAGTTCCCGCACTGAATCTTATTTGATTCTCACTTTTTGATATTAAATGCGATAACACTTTCATATCTATTTTATTTATAAATAACAACAAGGTATCTTCTTTTTGTCTAATCTCATATATACTACACTTGCTTGCTTGATTTCTCACAATTGCTATATCAATCAAATTCGTAATACTTTGGGGTATTTTACCGAAACGATCTTTTAATTCACTGTTTATCTCTTGTGCGTCGCCTTGGTTGTGAACCATGGCGATTTTTTTGTACATATCAAGCCTTTGCTGAAGATCTGTTATATAGTTTTCTGGAATAAAAGCTTGTATTGGGATATCTATCAGGCAGTCGCTTTCATCTGTTTCATCCGAATTAATAATTCCACGCTCGCTATCAAAAGCATCAGATAAAAGTTTCACATACATATCATAACCGACAGCATCCATACATCCATGCTGTTCTCCTCCGAGAAGATTACCTGCTCCTCTTATTTCTAGATCTCGCATTGATATTTTAAATCCCGCACCAAATTCCGTAAAATTCTTAACAGCATTTAGTCTTTTCATAGCAATTTCAGTAAGCACTTTACTTCTTCTAAAAGTAAAATACGCATAAGCTCTTTTTGAAGATCTTCCGACTCTGCCACGGATTTGATGCAACTGAGATAAGCCGAACTTGTCTGCATCCTCTATTATCAAAGTATTCACATTTGGAACATCTATACCTGCTTCTATGATCGTTGTACATATGAGTATATCTATCTCATGGTCCAAAAGTTTTTGCCAAATATCAGAAAGCTCATCCTCTGTCATTTTAGAATGCGCTATTCCGAGTTTAGCATCAGGGATATCTTGGGTTAATTTTTTTGCAATTGCCGTTAAAGACTCAATATTATTTCTAAGGTAGTATACCTGTCCACCACGCCTTAATTCTTTTCGGATCGCTTCGATTATTAACATCCTATCGTATTCTAAAACATAGCTTTGCACAGGCATACGCTCTTTAGGGGCTTCCTCTATAGATGACATGTCCCTAATACCAGATAAAGCCATATTTAATGTTCTAGGTATCGGGGTTGCAGATAGTGTAAGAACGTCTACATTTTGCGCCATATTTTTGAATTTTTCTTTTTGCAAAACTCCGAAGCGTTGTTCTTCATCTACTATGACTAGACCAAGATCCTTAAATTTCACATCTCTTTGGACGAGTCGGTGTGTGCCTATGATTATATCTATTTCACCGCGTTCCAGTTTGCGTATAATTTCATTTTGTTCTTTTTTTGTTTTAAACCTAGACAAAAATTCTATTTTCACAGGGAAACCATCAAATCTCTCTACTGCTGTTTTATAATGCTGCCAGGCCAAAATAGTGGTAGGAACAAGAAAAGCGCATTGTTTGCTGTCTTGAACGCATTTGAAAGCGGCTCTAAAGGCTACCTCTGTTTTCCCAAAACCAACATCTCCACACAAAAGACGATCCATGGGCTTAGAGCTTTCCATATCCTTTTTTATCTCGTTTGCTGTTCTTATCTGATCATCTGTTTCCTCGTATTCAAACCTAAGTTCGAAATCCCTTTGCCAGTCATTATCTTCAGAAAAGGCATAGCCTTTTGCATTCATGCGCTTTGAATATATCTTTATCAGATCTTTTGCTATATCTTTTGCCTGAGCTTTGGCTTTGTTTTTTTGTTTTTGCCAGTCTTGGCTGCTCAAGCGATTGAGTTTTACAGCTTTATCATCGCTTGAACCTATATATTTAGCGACCATATCCAGCTGAGTAACTGGCACGTACAGAATATCATCTTTTGCGTACAATATTTTTATATAGTCTTTGGTAACACCCTGTGTTTCCAATCTGTGTATACCTTTAAATATACCAACACCATACAAAGAATGGACAACATAATCTTCTACTTCAAATTGTGTAAGCGAAGACACTTTTTTAGCGTTTTCATTGTATGCTGTTTTTATTTTTCTGTTTTTTTTATGGGCACCATAACTTATTACAACGGTTTTTGTGTCAATGTATTCAAAGCTTTCAGTTAGAGAATCATCAAAGATTAAGACTTTTTTTATATCAAGTTTGGAGTAATTTTTTGAAAATCTCTCGCAAGCTATATCTGATCGCACAAGTTCTCCTAATATTTTTTCACTATTACGTTCGCTACCAGAGAATATGCATATTTTGTAATTATTTGAAATATATGAGCGTATATCTTCTTTTAGATCCTTAAAGCTACCAGTCCAAAGTGGCAAATTTTTAGTATTTATATTTAAGTTATGGTTTTGGCTTAAGGCTAGTGGATATGATGTTTTAAGAAAATTATCAACAAAACAAATAGGATTACGTGATATTAATTTCTTTGCACTAGAAATGTCTTTCAAAAATTGCTGAGTATCAAAAATAAATTCGCCATTTTCTAGAAGTGAAACCAGCTCTTCACTTAGCAAATTAGCACAGCCATCATAGAATTTTTTGCAACTTTCATATTCATTTACGAAAATCAAATCTCCGTCTTCCAGATAAGTCAAAAGGCAAGAATCTTTGTCATATATTAGGGGTAAAAATTTATCAAAGCTACTGATGTGCATTCCACTAGACAGTAAATCTATGTCTTTATGATTTTCAGGCTGGACCTGCTTTATCTGTGAAGCCAGAGCTATTTTATTTTCTACGAGAACTTCGCGGCATGGCAGTACAGTTATTTCATGCACACTATTTTGTCTACGTTGATTTTCTATATTGAGCTCTGATATAGTATCTATTTCATCTCCGAAAAGTTCTATACGATAAGCTTTAGAGGAAAATGGTGAAAACAAATCAATTATTCCACCTCTTATAGAAAATTGCCCCACACCGGATACCTCAATAGCTGGCTCAAAACCGCAGTTCAAGAGTTTATCTTTAAGAGCTTCCATAGCAACATTTTCACCAACAACAAGCTTAAAAGAAATTTTGTTCAAAAAGTCTTTTGGAATTGTTGCCTGCATAGCTGCTTGGAGTGTAGTTACTATAATATCGCAAGAATTATTTGCTATAGCATAAAGTACCGATAATCGTTTGTGTTCATATTCTTTTGAAGCTGTTTCGTTACCAATAAAACAAAAATCTCTATACGGATAGAAGAGTGAATGCATTCCCATTGAATTGATGTCTTTTTTGAGTCTAAGAGCTTCTGACTCACTTTTACAAACAACAAAAGCTCTGTGCTTTAAATCAGCACAGAGCGAAGTTATTATATTGGAAATAGCAGTAGTCGAGGGACAATTTATAGCTACATTTTCTTTTAAACTCAAGAGTTTTTTGAGTTTTTTATAATTTGGAACTTCTGTAATAATATCATTAAAAATTCCCATCACAACGACCTTAATTATATAAATTCATAGCTTTATCAGTTTCGTTATTCAAAATCAGCTTCAAGGCTGAAAAGACATCTGTAAATTCAGCTTTAATTTTTTCCATATCGCTTGAGCTAAAAGGCGAGAGTACAAAATCTTTTAAGTCATAATCAATGTTTGATTTGTTTCCGATACCTATTTTTATACGGGGGAAGCTATTGCTTCCTAAATTGGCGATTATATCTTTTATGCCATTGTGTCCGCCATGCGAACCTTTTTTTCTTATTCTTATTTTCCCAAGTTCAAGAGATATATCATCAAATATTATTAACACGTTTTCCGGTGGGATTTTGTAGAAATTCATTGCTTCCTTGACAGCTTGCCCACTCAGATTCATATACGTTTGAGGTTTCATCAGTAAAACTTTTTTCGAAGCTATACAGCACTCAGTTGTCAATGCTTTGAATTTATGTTTGTTGATATCTAGATTTAAATCTCGTGCTATATAGTCTAAAGTCATGAAACCAATATTGTGACGGGTATTAGAATATTCATCTCCAGGATTTCCAAGTCCAACTACAATGTATTCTACTGGTCCTGGTGTAAGCTTTGTAGACAGTCCTAAACTTTTAATCTTTTCAAAAATATCATAGTTCATAGCAAAAAGTTAAATAAACATAGGAGAAACAGGTCTCTCTTCGTTTAATCTTTCTATAGCTTCAGCAAAAACAGGTGCAGATGACAAGACGGTCATATTATCTAATTTCTTCTCTTCAGGGATATCTATAGTGTTTAGTAGTATCAGTTTTTCTATGGGACTATTTTTTATGCGTTCTATAGCAGGTCCCGACAAAACTGCGTGTGTAGCAAGTGCATAAACTGATTTAGCTTTACCGACTTCAATAACAGCATTAGCTGCATTACACAGAGTGCCAGCAGTATCTATCATGTCATCGACCATTATTACTTTTTTACCTTCTACATCTCCTATGAGATTCATAACTTCACAGACATTTGCCATCTGTCTGCGCTTGTCTATTATGGCTATTGGGCAGTGCAAACGCTCAGCAAAATTACGTGCTCTGGTAACAGAGCCAAGATCTGGAGAAACTACGACATAATCTTCCTGATTATCCCTAATTTTACTGCGAGCATACGAGGAGAGAGTTGGCGCACCAACCAGATGGTCAACAGGTATATTAAAAAATCCTTGTATCTGCGGAGCGTGAAGATCCATGGTAAGAACTCTGTCTGCTCCTGCCGTACTTATGAGGTCTGCGACAAGTTTTGCTGAAATAGGATCACGAGCTCTGGACTTTCTATCCTGCCTTGCATAACCAAAATATGGGATAACAGCAGTTATTCTCGCAGCTGAACCCCTTTTCATAGCGTCTATCATTATTAGGAGTTCCATAATATTATTATTTACGGGATTTGATGTGGACTGAACTATGTAACAATCACAACCTCTTACGGTTTCCTGCAAAGTTATAGAAATCTCACCGTCTGAAAAAGTAGTTACATCCGCTTCGCCAAGAGGAAGATTCAAAGCATTAACAATTTGTTTAGCGAGCGGTATGTTAGAATTACAAGTGAAAATTTTAATGTTATGAGGAATATTATCCATCAAATTTTACTCTCCATTTCATTTTGAAATTCAACAATATTCAAAGTCCCACGTATCATTATTATCAAACAAAGATGCTTTTTGCAAGATTGTTTAACTTATGAAGCTGCCAAACATCATTCGCTCCCATGGCAACATACGGGTTTTCAGCAATAAGGGCATCAACTTTGTGACCAGAGTTGAGTAAGATCTTTATCGTGTCTGGTAAGTAATATTCTTTTTGAGCGTTACAATTATTTATTTTTTCAAGAGAAAAAAGTAGATCATTCTTATCAAAAACATACACACCAGAACTTATTTCTTTTATCTTTCTCTGTTCTTCGCTTACATCTTTTTCTTCAACTATAGCCTGCAGCAAAGCACTATTATTATCTCGAATTATTCTGCCATAGCCACTTGGATCTTCTAGTACAGCCGATACAACAGTTGCAGAATTATTTTTACTGAAGTGATATTTTAGGGTATTTTCTAGTGTTTTGCTATCAATAAAAGGGGCATCACCATTTAAAACAACTACTGAATTGCAAGCATTCTCTTTTAGGATTTTTTCAGCACACATAACAGCATGACCAGTTCCTAGGCGTTTACTCTGAAAGACTGTGCACACATCCGGGAATTTTTCCTTCAAATAAGATTCAACTATGTGATTTTTAAAGCCTGTAACTACACAAACCTTTCCGCAAGAAATATCTAAACAAGATTCGATCACATAACTTAGCATTGGTTTACCTAAAACCTCTGACATGACTTTAGGCTTATCTGAGTTCATGCGTTTTCCTTCGCCAGCAGCCAGGATGACACAGTAAGTACTAGGTTTCATCTACTCCCTCCCAAAATCTATAACACATTGTAATTATCTCATAATATGTATTTTTTTCAAGTAGGTTACCAGAATAACGCCACGCAAAACGCATGAAAGCTCATCCCTACTAGAAACTGTGTGATAGACACTTTTTTAGAAGCTTAGAACTTATTCAATTTAAAATCTGCTTTTTCTTTTTTTCTCTAAACACTTGCAAAAGGTTACTCCTAATTCTTGTATATGGGTGTAAAAATATAGTACAATTTACACGTGAAAGAGTTGATACTGTAAATGTTGATACTATAAATAACGATAGAGGGTGCTGATTAAAATGACACAAAGGGAAAAATATTATAAACATAAAGTAATGAGAATATTAATTGATAGCAGAGACAAAAATGAAGCAAAAAACAATCTGGAGATGGCTCAGATTCATCTATCAGATGGAGAGATTGAATATCTGAAAAATATATACAATAATTGCCGTGGTGGATCTTTTATAAGCTTAGGAGATAACACTTTAAGCATGCAAGAACTTGATGAAGTTGCAGGAGGAGTACCACTCAAGTATTATATTTCCCGCAAAGAGGCAAAAAAACTACACGAAATGTTAAATAAGCTCACTGTTAATACTGGTAAACAAGGAGATACTATACATACTATTTACGGTGAACGTATTTCTCAGTCGAGAACAGCTGCCACACAAGAACAAGTAGAAGAATTTATGAGTCTTTTTGAAAGAAATCATCCTGGCGCCCCCAACAAACTGGACGTCAATGGAAACGAAGAAGTATTTAGTGATTTCGGGCGTTTCCGGGACCTAATAGATGAGGGACAAATAGTTTCTTCAGAAAAAGGTATTGAAAATAGTGAGCTAGCATATAACCTAGCAATGGCTTTTCACGGCTCAGTAGAACTTACTGCAGACTCTGTTCCTAATCAGGATCAAGACTTTGCAAACAATCTTGCTCAAGCTCTCAGCGATGGTAATTTTAATGCGTTTGGGCATTTTGGTATGAATAGAAAAGATGATCTTGTTAATAATATAATGAAATGTCAGCATGAAAGCCTATTTTTAAGCGGTGAAGAGATAAGAGTAGATATGCTTGACTTTGGAAGGAACTTGTTTAAGAGTTTGCCGTCTTGTGAAGTAGGTACATGCATAAGTACTGGTAAAGAACTGGCAGCTGCTTTTGAGAAAGCTAACCCAACTGAAAAAGAATCTATTGCTGAATTCAAAATGGGTATTTTGATAGAAACTCTTCAAAAAATACGTGATAATGGTTCTTCTAATGTAGATGATGTTGCTTTTGGGAAAGAAACTGGCCTAACTGCAGGAAATCTATCTCGCCACCAAGCGGGTTGTACGCTTGGGACTTACCGTGAAACACATAATTTTGATCCTTTTAGTAATATTGATTTTTCTCATTGTGAGGAGATATGTAAACAGGCAAGAGAAGTTTATGAATCTTCTATTTCTATGGGGTACGAACTTGCAAGCAATCCGCTATTTTTTACGCGCCTCGCCTTGTTTTTTAGTAAACTAGCACCATTTATTGAATTTACAGAAAAAAAAGGAAAAAGTGAAGAAGGCACCAAAAATCGTAATGGTGCAAATGGAGGTGGAAGTGAAACTAGCTCCTTGCTGGCTAGTGCTGTTTCTCTGTCCTCTTTTGGTGCTATTTCTCAAACCGGTTCGGAAGATAGCTCTCAAACCGCTTCGGAATCTAGGTCTCAAACCGGTTTGGAAGATAGCTCTCAAACCACCGGTTCGGAAGACGCTACCGAAGAAGAACAACGATTAAAATTATTAGATAAAATGGATCCAGACGTTATAAATTTGAATGATGTTGTATATACATCTGTATTTTTTGAAAATTTTTTTACAAGTCAATCATCCAAAATTTATGAAGATCTTATGAAGGCTTTGTCCTCGGATAAATTGGACTTTAGTACAAAATATGTCGCACTCTGTTTAGCTATGTGTGTGGAAAGTGGATGTCGTTACTTCAATACAGCTATAAGCAAATTTGTGGACTCATTAACAAAATCAGAGCAATCTATCCCAGAATTGACACCAATTTTGATGGCATTTTTAAAAGGAGTTTTTTTTAGGTTCGAACATATTAGAAACAAAAATATAGTTAGGACTGCGATAATTCTAATGCCTAGGTTTAGAAAAGAATATGAGTATGGAGAATTAAGTGTTGCTCTATTATGTATGTTGGTGCGTGGTGCTACTTTAGAAAATGGAGTAGGAGTAGGAGTAGCACTAGAATTAAACTTTGCAGATGTGGTGTCAGGAGTGTACGACGTCATATATAGAATGATATGTTTCGATCTTACAAACTCCAGAAGTGAGAAAAATGGTTCTATATACATTTCCAAAGAGGCTCAAAAATTTATCGAATACGCTTGTAGTTTGATTCGTCAGACAGCTTGCTCTCCATATGTTCGTGATAGCTTTAACAGCGTATTAAGCGGAATTAATATGGGATTGGAAAATTATGCGCCAAAAGAGGGGATAAAGCGAGAAAAATATGTTATAGACTTTTATGCTAATACTGTCGTTGTATGTACTATAGAATTACTTAGTGACTTAGTGAATGAATATCCCAGTCTTTGGAAAAATAATACAAAAATTTCATCTAATTTATATCAAGTTTATAAGAATTTGATGAAATTTGCAGGATGTAATAAAAAAATTAATTGTAAGTTGACACCCAATAGTAACAGTGAAGGTGGATTAGCGATCAAATACCCATTGTTTGATCTATTTAAAGATATATGCGGTAAAAAGAAAGAAGCCTTTGACCAGATTAAGGCTGATTTTGCTTTATACTTGCATAAGATAGACCCGGTTCTTGCTGCTATATTTCTAATTAATTTGTCTGAGGTTCAAGTTCGAGAAGTGGTTAAATTATTGCATGATCAAAAATATGAAGGACTAGAAACAATAATGGGGGGTCTTATGTACAACATATTCACAAAAGAACAATCGGAAGAAGAAAAAGCCAAACGTTTTATTTCAATGCTTCCTCTTGAAATAAGATTTGATATAGAGGCGCTTAGCACTCTGGTTACGGGTATTATTGAAAAATGCGATGAAATTGCCAAAGTGGTAGTATGCCAATCACTGGAGTCGAGACGGATGGTGTATTCTCGTAAAGTTGACCTTAAAGAAAAGAAGATGCTTGAAATTTCAAATGCAATATCCCCCCTTGAAGGTGAAAAACTTAGTGATGAGAAAGTAAAGCTCATCGAAGGTGCTAGGAACGAGCAAACCGTTTTGAATATAGCCCATCGAACACAAAAGGGGTCATTACGTACACGGTTGAACTTTTGGTTGATGGTTCTTCAAAATTCAAAAGGTACACAATTAACTCCATTTGGTAACATGATTTTTAATAACGAAGATGCCGTGCGAGACCTCCTTAATAGAGAGCAAGGCAAATATATGATAAGGCAGAAAGCCAACTTAAAAAAGTTAAAGGAAGATTCAGAAGCCTTTGAGTCTGAAATTAACTCATCAGAAAAAATTAAGAATGCGAAAGAATCACTATTAGAATATTGTAATACTATTTTCTTATACGCATTGACAATAAGTAACTTAAAAGACATGCAAGAAGGGGATTTAAAAGTCAAACAAGAAGAACACTTTTTTGACGTTGTTGAAGTCGTGAGCAAGTATCTTAAAGATTTTAAAAATTTCGTGAAACTGCTTGACATTATTTTCGATCAAACAGGAAAGCACCATTCCTTGGGTAAAATATATGAAGCCATGCAATCTAAACCAGGAGAGTGCCTCGCAACATTAATATTTGAGTTTAGAAGGGTGCTTGCTAGTAAGGAGCTTGCTACTTTTGAAGAAAAGGAAGCTCTTGTAAAAGACTTTTGCGCTCAGATAAGAAAACTCACTGAAAATAAAAGCTCAAATAGAAAAAAATTGTGCAGTAAATACATGGAAACAATTCTTAAAGCCGTTAGAAGTATGAGTGTTTCCCTAATCGCCCTAAACACAGAAAGCTCAATACAACTGTTCGAATCTATAATCTATGGATTTTGTGATGTTAATTTTTTTGGATCTCCTGAATTTGCGAATGTAGTGCTCGATGTAGCACATGACGCGCTTGGAACTCGGCATATACACCAAGGGAAAATCCTTGAAAAAACTATAGAAGCTTACCTGAGAATGATAAGGATAAGGATCAATTTATTGGGACAGAATACAAAAAATCTACCTTTACAACTATTCCCTAAGAATAGTTATACAGAAAGAGAATATACATATTTTATACCGTCGTCTGAAATGGAAATAACAATAACTAAAAATTGGGGCATGTTTTTAGACCGTCTATGGCGAAAAGGAAATAAAATGTTCGAGGACATAATAGATTGGTGGGAGGATAAAGCCGAAGATTATACTATAGAAGAGACAAAAAAGATTGAATCAGAACTAAAAGAACTAAAAAAACCAGAAGAACTAAAAGAACTAAAAGAACCAGAAACACTAGAAGATATTATAAAAGGAATAGAAGAGCTTAAATCAGAAATAGAAAAAGAACTAGAAAAACTAAAAAAACCAGAAAAACCAGAAAAACCAAAAAAAGAATTAGATGACCTAAAGGAAAAATTAGATGACCTAAAGAAAAAATTAGATGTCCTACAAAAAGATGCAGAAAAAGAATTACAATTAGAATTACAAGTAGAATGCATTTACTACTTATCTTTGTTTTTGTTGGAAAGAGACAAAAGTGGCAACTACAGAGAAAATTTCAAGAATAATAGTAATTTTTTGGACGTTACTAATCTCGCTGTTTGTTTCTGCCGCAGGCCCGATACTATGGTAGTTGTATTGCTCAAATATTTGGAATTTTTTGACAGTGATTTCGCAACTAAGGTTAAAAATAAGTTCACTAGTATGTTAAATCGCGCATTGTCAAAAGAAGAGAAAGCCAGCTTAGATGCTGGAGAAGTAAAAGCCAGCTTAGATGCTAGAGAAGTAAAAGCACTTGATGCTATAGTCAAAAAAAACAAAAAACTCTTTTTCTCAGAGTGTATGTTAGTATTGTCTGCTTGTGAGACGAAAATTGTGGAGTCGTTTTTCAAAGAAAAAGAAGTCTTCGATGCTTTCTCTGAAAAAAATCCTTATCTTGCGCTACACAACCGGGTAACGTCTGAATTGAATAAAGAGGAATCTACGATACCATTTAGAAATGAAATGAGGCCATTTTTTATTAATGGAGAAGGTAGTACTTTAAGTATGAAAGCTATACCTTCTAGCAGTTATTTTGTAGATAGAGTGAAGCCATCTTCTACTAATGGAGCAGGTAGTACTTCAAGTAAGAGAGATGTACCTGTTATCGGCAGTTATTATGTAGATCCGACTGGATATGAAGTGGAGCCATTTTTTATTGGAGGAGAAGATATTACTTTAACGTTGAAAGGTCAACCTTTTAGCATTCATTCTATAGGTAAATCACATACGTCAGAGATGTCGATGCCAGAGATGTCAGAAGAAGACAAAGCTAAATTCTTTCTTTTCGTGGTGTCTAAAGAAATGTTTAGCATTGTGGGAAAAAATGAAGATGCAATATATCGCTATTTAGCAGGAGATAGTTTTGATTTCTTGCGTATAGGCGAAGTTTGTGGATTTAATGTAGAAGAAATTCAAAACTTTATAGATCTTTTCAGTAACATTAAAAAATTGCAAAGATTCCATAGCGGCATTGAAATTGTAACTGGCACTTTGGGTAAAATACATTCATGTGCAGAGGTTATAGTATCAGATCTTGTGAAATCTTTAGATGCTCTAATTGAAAAACTTAAAGGATGTGGGGAAAATGAGGTAGGCTGTTTATTTCAATTGCAAAGATATCGTGAAAATTTGCTTTCCAGTCTGCTTCGAGAAAAAAACCCTGAGGAATTTTTAGCTCAGATAGAAGGTTGTTGTGGAGAACTTCATCTAGACGGTGTTAGAGAAGAAGTTATTAACGTTTTAACGGCAATTGCTAATTTTAAAACAGAACAAAAAACTAAATATATACAGTTTCTAAGCGAACTTGTTCGTAAAATTAATCCTAAAATCATGAAATTTGTTGAAAAAAATATTAGAACAGAAAAAGGCAAAGTATTAGCTTATAGGTTAATGGATAGACCTACTTCGGAAATAGGTTTGTATACAGAAGGATTTTTTCCATGTGTATTAAATGCGTGTCCTGAGGAAGAAGTGCTCGAGTTAATTGAAAAGAGAAAATCATACTCACCAGTTATGTCAGCGATTTCAAAATCAAAGAATTATTCTAGGTTTGAGAACACATCTCGCAGATGCTTACTAAATTTACCCTATTTTGATTTTAAAGAACTAAAAGACTCATTGCCGCTTGATGGTGTCATTTGGTGGCGTTGTTCGCATGCGATGCCTGGCCGTAAGCCGTTTGATGAATATGGCACTACTGTAGCGAATATGATAGTACGCGATTCGACAGAATGCCTTTTCAGGGATTTAAGTGATGCTTCAAAAACATTGCAAATAGAAACATGTAAGGATAGTATATTAGCAGTAGTGGGTCTGAGCAAAGAGGGGGTATTTTATGATAGAGAAGGGAAACCTGGTAATATTATTAAGGAGCCATTTTTTATAGGAGAAGGAAATGGCTATACTGAAGAAAATGTAAAAGAACTATTAGTAAATATTGCCAAAAAAGTGCCCGTTCATGATCGCTTTGAATTTTTAGCTGACCTACTCTCTCAGATTAGAGATTACGATAGAATCTTTCAGATGTACGATAAGAAATATGATAGATTTAGTCCAAAAGGAGAACTTCTGGTACGGTTGCTAACGCATGTCTTTTTAAATCTTTCTAGCCCCGAAGATATAACTAGTTTTCTTAGCAAAATGGTCTTGTCTATATATCGTAAAAATGAGTTCAGAGACTCTTTTGTGGCAATGGAAATATTTCTTAATACAGTATTTGAAATTGCGAATGGAATCCAAGATCACGAAGAAAGAATGAAAGTAATAACTCTTGTCGGGGAGTTAATATATAATAGATCAATAGCAACATCATTTTACAATACTGATCGTAACTTTGTGTTGATCAAATATGAACATAAAAACGAAATGGCTGCAAAGTTTTTGAATAGATTCCTATTAAACGCATTAACCCCAAAAGATAGACTACAACTTGAAGAGCTGATCCAAGTCCTTTTATACTTTGAGCCTGTTGAAAAAATAAATAGTCAATTTGCAGGCATGCTTATCAAAGGACTCATCGAAAGACCTAATGGAGAAAAAAATATAGTCGACGTTATCTTTATCCTTTTAACTACTCCTTTTGTGTTGCGTAGTAATTACCTTATGAGTTCTAGAGGCAATATCTCATCTGAATGTCTGATTGGAATTTTTAGCGAAGCTCAAAAACTCGTCAATAAACATGATAAATTTCCAGTAGAACCTGAATATTTGACAGACGTTATAAGATATTTACTTGATAGATATATAGTTCGAATTTTTAAATCTGAAGATAAAACAACTCTTGGAGGTCTGGGTGTATGTGAAACGTGCATAGATATAATTGTACAGATGTTAGCCAAAGTAGCCAAAGAACAAATACCAGTTATCTTTAATAGTATTCTTCAGGATTATTTTGTTCCTAAAGGTATGTCCAAAGCCATCATAGAAAATGGAGGTTTTCGTCGTAATTCGTATGAACGCGAATGCGCTTGCGCTACATTTTTGCTAATATTCCTCCATAAAGTTATGCTTCGAGCACCAGAGTATGATGTTGTCAAAGAGCTTTTTACACGTCTTCAAACCTATAGCCTAGAAATGGAGAAAGCCTATTTTGAAAATCTCTTTACTACTGAAAATTTCTGTATGAAAATATGCGCTCGTTTAGTTAACGGAATCATATTTTCTCCGCAGTCTTTGTTAGCTCCGTTGAATATTAGTGGCGTGTTAAGGCATTTTTTCTATTTAGTAGAAAGAGAAGAGCGTATATACAGAGGAATCCACGATGTGGAGGCTGTACAACGGGAAATTGAAGAAGGGAAAAAACCAGTTAAAGAAGAGAAAAAACCACGTCATTTATTACTATTCCGATCATCAAGTCGAAAAGAGCAGCCAAAAGAGCAGCCAAAAGAGTTTGTATCAAGCGAACAACTATTAACCGAATTACAGTGCGATGTAATGAAGGAGGAATCTACAAAAGTATCAAAAGAAAAAGACCAACTTGCTGGTTTCAATGAAAAAACAGAAGGAGACCTACTCAGTAAAATTGAAGCTAAAAAAGACGCCGAAAAAAAAGTAAGAGAGCAACAAAAAAAAATAAAAGATTTAACAAAAGAAGTACAAAAATTAGAAAAAAAGATAGTAGACGAAAGATGCGATCTAGACTTGGAAAATGATAAATTAAAGGAATTCACGCGTGTTAGAAATGTAATGGAAAATTTAGTGGAACAACGGAACGCAGAGATAAAAAAAATAGACGAAATACCTGAAAATGAGCAAAGACCAGAAGATGTAGAAAGAAAAAAAGAAATGGAGCGCTCAATTGCGAACCTTGAAAGTGAAAAAGATAGACTTGAAAAAGAAAAAAAAGAATGCGAGGATCGGTTAAGTGAGTTAGGCAAAAATTTGGAAGATCTAGAAGGAGAATATGGCAAAAAACAGGGTGAATTAGACGCTGCAAAGAAAGATTTAGACTCAGAAGTAAAACAAATGACTGAAGCAGAAAAGGAGTTATCAAAAGGAATTAAAAGTGGAGGAGATGTAAATTACTCAATAACAATTAGTCAAAGGGACCTAGACCTAGTGTTTGCAGGGAATTTAGAAACCGCAGAAAAGGAGGGACTTGCAAAGCTAAAAAATCAATTAGACGATAAAGAAGCTAGCTTAGAAAAGGCAAAAGCTGAATTAGAAAATAAAAAAAAGGACTTTGAAGAGCAAAGAGATACTTTACTGCAGGAAAATGGAATAGAACAAGATACATTAAATCTGAGCGAGGATCCTGTTAAACAAGTAGAAGCAATAAGAGAAAAAATAAAAGAAAAAATAAAAGACCAAGGAAAAGAAGAAGAAGAAAGAAATGCAAAAGATAAAGAAGAAAAAATACTAGAAAAAATGGCGAAAGAATATGAACTTGAAGAAACAAAACTTGGACAAGAAATAGAAAAATTAGAATATGAAATATATGTAAAAGAATTATCTATGGTAAGCTTATCAACAGACTTACTAAAAGACATAACAGAAACATATGGCAGCCCAGAAAAAGCGATATCTGCTAAAAAGAAGGATGTAGAGGATGAAAAACTAGACGAGGAAGACAGAACTAAGCGGATCGAAGTCTCAAAAGGGATAGTACGTGCAAAGCAGGAAGAATTATCGAAAAAAAATGATATGTTATCACGAGCGTCGGCAACTGTACTAAGAATAGAAGAAGAATTAAAAATTAAAGTAGCCGAATTAGAAGCCGTACGAGAACGCTCAAGCCGAATAGATGTTGAGATAACAGAGTTAACCGAACAAAGAAAAGCAAAACATGAAGAACAAACAAGAAAACTTGAAGAATTTATTATGCAAGAAGAGGCTAAGGAAGATGCGGGAAAACAATCTTGTTTCAAAGATGATATTCGAAGATTAGCACAAAAAGAAGCTTTTAACCTACGACAAGAAATGAGCGAATTATCTGAAGAAATCGAGGATCTAGACAATCAAATAAAAGAAAAAAAGCAAGAGAAATTAGCATTACCAGATAAACTAGAAAAAGCAGAAAAAGCCGTAAAACAAAAAAAAGCTGAATTAAGCTCGGTACAACAGAGTATGGGTAAAGTAAATGACTCAACTCGAGTCATTGAAGGGGCACTAAGGCAGGAAGGAGAATATATACTTAAACTTGAAGCAGACTTAGCTTCAATAAGAGAAAGCATAAAACAAAATGAGCAAGAAGTAAAAAATCTGGAGGCTGTAGCAGCCGCAGTAAATGGTGTGCCATGGTATCTAATTAATGACTGTTTAATCCCAAAAACGGAAGAATTCTACAGAGAATTATGTGAAAGTAACATGATAGGAAAATACTTCCATAAATCTTTCAATAAGGTAAGATTAGAATTACAACAATTTAGGAGCGACTCAATAGGAAAACAAATTGAAAAATTAAATGAAGAAAAGAAAAAATGTGAGAGAAAATTAAAAAAAACAGGGGAGAAAATAGAACAAACAGAAGAAGAAGAGCTTAAAGCAAATGATGCGATTGACCTTATATCAAATGACGATCAATTGTCTGGTGCCCAAAAAATGGCTAAAATGCAACAATGGCAAAAAAAAATTACTGATGCACGAAAGAAACGTGAAATTCTATTGGAAGAAGAAAAAAAATGGAAAAACGAATTAGAAAAAATAGAAGAAGACTTAAATCCACTTAAAGAAGTACAGAGAAAGGTAAACGAAGGAAAGAAAAGAAAAGAAGATATGGAGCGAAAATACCCACAACTAAAAGGATTAGACGAAGCATTAAAAAAATTAGGGCAAGGAAAATTTGACTTATTCTCAGAACAAAAAAAGCTAAAAGAAGAAAAAGTAAAAGAATTAAACATAGAAAAAGGAAAAGCAGCAGAAGAAGCAAAAAGAAAAGCAGCAGAAGCAGCAGCAGGAAAAGTAGCAGAAGTAGCAAAAGCAGCAGAAGAAGTAGAAAAGGAAAAACAGGAGGTAGAAACAAAAGAAAAAGGAGTAGAAAGAACAGAAAAAACAGTAAAGAAAAAAGAAAGAAAAGCAGCAGAAAAAGAAAAAAAAATAACAGAAGCAGTCAAAAGAAGAAAAGAGTTAGAATCAGAGGCAAAAGAAAGAAGATTAAAAATGCTAGAAGAAGCGTTAAATGGAACACTCATGCCTACTACAGCAGGAGGAGTAGTAGAAGGAGAAGGAAAAGGAGAAGGAGAAGGAAAAGGAAAAGTAAAAGGAGAAGGAGAAGGAGAAGAGAAGAAGAAGAAAAAGAAGAAAAAGGAGAAAAAGGAGAAAAAGGAGAAATAGGAGAAATAGGAGAAATAGAACAAAGTGAGGAGTAAAATGAGTCAAATATTTTGTACTGCCGAAACATGGAGGATTTCTAATAACTTTCTTATTTTCACAGCCTGCCAGTATATCATAAATCCTGGTCTCTAATATGGAAATATTTTCCGTGTTTCTTGCCTATGTAATTTGACTTAACTGGGCTGGTATGTTAGATTTATCGCTGGTTGACTATTGATATTCAAAGGGGGACATCTAAAATTATGGGAAATTTAAGAGGAGCTTGTATAATAGGTCAGTCTGGTGGGCCTACGTCAGTTATAAATTCCAGTGCATATGGCGCAATAAAAACCGCACTTGAAAGTTCAGAGATTACAAACGTTTTCGGTGCGCTTAACGGCATTAAGGGGATATTGGATGATAACCTGATAGATATGTCTAAGGAAGAGCCAAAAGAGCTTGAATTATTGAAGTTCACACCTTCATCAGCGCTTGGTTCTTGTCGCTATAAATTGAGTGATCCTAGCGTAGACGATACAGATTACAAACGCATACTTGAGGTATTCAAAAAATATGATGTTAGATATTTTTTCTACAATGGTGGAAACGACTCAATGGATACTTGCAATAAGATATCCAAGTATTTGCTGAAGAACGGATATGAATGCAGAGTTATGGGTATCCCAAAGACCATAGACAATGATTTATTTGGAACAGATCATTGTCCTGGCTATGGTTCTGCTGCAAAATATATAGCTACATCAATGATGGAAATATATCATGATGCGAGGGTTTATGATATCGGAACTATTGGTATAGTTGAAATTATGGGAAGAAACGCAGGTTGGCTCACTGCAGCGGCGGCTCTTGCTTCTGCGAAAGGAAATGGTCCTGAACTTATTTACCTTCCTGAGATCGATTTTGATATAGAAGAATTTAAGGCGTCAGTAAGAGATATATATAACAAAACTGGTAAATGTATTGTTGCAGTTTCTGAAGGTGTACGTGACAAAAGCGGTAAACTTATTTCAGAATACGCTAGTGCTGATAAAGCTAAAGATAGTTTTGGCCATGTTCAGTTGGGCGGATTAGCTTCTTACTTAGCTGATGTTATTGCCAAAGATACAGGTGCCAAAGTAAGAGCTGTAGAATTAAGCCTCCTGCAGAGATGTGCGGCACACTGCGCTTCAAAAACAGATATAGAAGAAAGTTTTGCTTCTGGTATGGCAGCAGTTCGTGAAGCCATCGCCGGTAAAACCGACAAAATGGTAGGTTTTGAGAGGGAATATATAGATGGAGAGTATATTTGTCATATCAAATTGCTTGATCTTGCCGATGTTGCTAATACAGAAAAAAAGGTCCCTAGAGAATGGATAAATTCTGCTGGTAACGGTATAGAACAAGCATTTATAGATTATGCTCTTCCGTTAATACAAGGTGAGACCGACCTACCAAAAGAAGATGGCTTGCCTAGATTTGCTAAACTAAAAAAAGTAAAGGTTTAAGTTGATTGTAATATCTTTTAGGTCAATACCGCTTTCATATGTATACTATTTATACCGTGCATTTGTTTAGAGAAAGGTAACCGAATTTATCTGAACTATAGCGGCCAGGCTGTAATTCTGAGTAGCAGTATGGAAACCGTATTAGAAAGAATAACAGGAAAAATATCCAGGCTCCGCGAAAAAATGGTATTCTAAGTTGAATACCATTTGTGCTATTTTAGAGTTTTCTGTTGATTTCAGTAAAGTCATTTTATGTAAACGAAAGTCTGAACACAGTAGATACCGTTGATTAGATGTGCAGAGAAGGATATTTTATAGTCCTAAAGCTTTGGGATGATCTCTAGCTTCGCTCTAATTTCGAAGTAGCAAAAAAAAGTGGACTGTCGCTTTGCAAAATTAGGACAGTGTTTACGGCGAGTTGAGTATCATGTACCGAGAGAAGGCAGATTGACAGAATAATTAAAAAGTCATTATATTGTTCGTGAGAGCTTCAATGCTTGAAAAATTATCTGCTCATCATCCATTTCTTATCGCAGAAAGCCTGTTTGCAGAAAATTTTTCAAACTTTCATGAAGCATATCGTTAATGAATTTTTAACCAAATAACAATGTACCGGAAACTTAGACTACCACGATAGATAAATCAATATCTTTATCGTACAGTATATACAATACTGTACCATTTTTTTTGGATGCAAAAATGTATTTTATCCGCTATTTTATTTTTTCCATACTTTGTTATCCATATCTTGTTAGAATAACTCTTATTCCCTCTATCACTTTCCTGTTTCAATTATATCATCATATTTTTGTTGACGGTGCGCTCTAGATATAATCTAAAAAATTTATTGTATAAATGGTGGCGGTAATTTTGGAACAAAGCAAGCTTGAAAATATTCTTTTAAAAGTTCAAAGGCCAGGTAGATATGTTGGCGGAGAATTAAATAGTGTATATAAAAATTTAGATGAGACTGGTATACACTTTGCCTTTTGTTTTCCAGATGTATATGAAATTGGGATGTCATATTTGGGCATGAAAATAATATATAGCCTTTTAAATTCTATGGACGGGGTATGGTGTGAAAGAGTTTTTGCGCCTTGGCCAGACATGGAAGAACAGATGAGAAACAACGATATATTTTTGTATAGTCTCGAAAGTAAAACTGAGCTTTACAAATTTGATATTATAGGTTTTACTCTCCAGTATGAATTGAGCTATACAAATATTTTGAATATGCTAAGTTTGGGTGGCATTCCACTTTTAGCGAAAAAGCGTAAAGGCTTAGAAAATCTTGTTGTGGCTGGAGGACCTTGTAGCTGCAATCCTGAACCTCTTGCTGATTTTATCGATGTATTTTTCTTGGGTGAGGGAGAAAATAGCGTAAGTGAGTTTGTTGATTTGTACAGTAAAAGTAAGGAAAGCGGAGATGATAGGGCTAGCTTTTTGAGAAAAGCTGCTCAAATTCAGGGGGTATATGTGCCTTCGCTATACCGTATTACTTATAATTCTGATGGAACGTTGGAATCTGTTATTCCTGAAGAAGGAGCTCCCAAACAAGTAAAGAAAAGCATAGTACTTGATCTTTCCAAATCGCATTTTCACGAAAGTTTTCCTGTTCCTTTAATAGAAGTGGTGCATGATAGAGTAGAAGGTGAAATTTTTAGAGGTTGTATACGTGGGTGTCGTTTCTGTCAGGCTGGATTTATATATAGACCTGTACGCGAAAAAGCTGCTGATGTTGTTAATGAGCAATGTAAGGTCTTATGTCAAAATACAGGACATGATTCTCTATCTTTATGTTCTTTAAGTTCCAGTGATTATTCTCAGCTCAGTGAATTGATAAAATTGTTGGATGAATGGACTGAGCAAGAAAAAATTTCGATTTCTCTGCCATCTTTGAGGATAAATAGTTTATCTGATGAGCTTATCAATAAGATCAAATCATTTGGTAAATCTGGGCTTACATTTGCTCCAGAGGCAGGTACTCAGCGTTTAAGAAATGTTATAAACAAAAATGTGGACGAAAATGAAATATTTAGCACCTGTAAAAAAGCATTCAAAAATGGGTGGACTAATCTTAAGCTGTACTTTATGTTAGGTTTACCTACTGAAACGGAAGATGATATCGTCGCTATACCTGAGATGGCTAATAAAATCATAGATACATACTATGAAGATAAGACTTTGCCTAAAAAACGCCCACCCAAGTTGACAATAAGCACGGCGGCTTTTGTGCCAAAACCATTTACTCCTTTTCAATGGGAAGCACAGGATAACATAAAGACAATGGGAAAAAAACAAAAATTGCTTATAGGTAGTAACAATAACAATAAAGTTAAATGCAACTATCATTGCGCTCAAACAAGTTTTATAGAAGCGGTTTTTGCCAGGGGTGACAGAAAACTTTCAAAAGTTCTATTGAAGGCACATAGGCTTGGTTTAAAATTTGACGCTTGGACCGAATATTTTGATTTTAAAAAGTGGTCGGAAGTTTTTAAGTTATGCAAAATAGATCCAGAATTTTATGCTTGCAGAAAACGAAATTTTGATGAAATATTTCCTTGGGATCATTTGGATTATGGTATTAGTAAAGAATTTTTAATAAGAGAATGTCAAAAGGCACACCAAACAGAAACTACAAAAAATTGTAAGGAAGAGTGCCAAAATTGCGGTGCTAATTGTTTTGGTGGGGGTGTTTGCTTTGAAAAAAATACGTGTACGATTTAAGAAAACTGGATATTGTAAGTATATATCTCATCTTGATCTGGTACGTTGTATGAGTAGAGCTGTAAAAAAAGCTGATTTACCCATGTGGTATACCAAAGGATTTAATCCTCATCCGTATATGAGCTTTCCATTGCCTTTGCCACTCGGATTTGAAGGGCAAAATGAGATCCTTGATATAAAACTCGATGATAAAATGGAAAATGATATGATTTTAAGTCTTCTAAACGAAAATCTTCCCGAAGGTATTAGGATAACCAAAGTTTCCAGCCCTAAAGATCCTGTGAGAGATATAAAATATGCTCTTTATCAGATGAAGTTTTCAGAAGATGGAAAAACTTCTGATGATTTAAGGAACAAATTGAATAATTTATTTTCTCAGAAAAAGATACTGGTAACCAAGACAACAAAATCATGTGAAAAAGAAATAGATCTCTTAGATCATTTTGAAACTTTTCTAATATCAAAAGATGAACTCTTCGCTAAATTGAGTATATTTTTAGAGGTCGGTAGTGAGAATAATATAAATCCACTTCTTTTTGTCGGAGCTTTGAAAAAATACTACAAAATTGATCCATTCTACAAAATAACAAGAGTTGATATATTTAATGAAAATATGGAGAGAATAGGATAATAACCTCTTTCTTTCCTATTTTTGTAGTAAAATTTCAGATTAATAAAATAAATCAAATCAAAAAATCAGCAACTGTACAGAGCGTACGCACGGTGGTGTTGGATTTCTGGCATTCAGCTAATAGATGACCTCTTAATAGGGTGTATCAAGAAAGCTATAAATAAAAACAAAAGTTACCACTTCAAATTCAGAAATTAAAAACTCTGAATTTGACATAACAAGTGGTTTTGAATAGTATTTGAAATAAGTGCTTGTTGTGATAAAGGGAGGGAGTTTTTATGTCCGGTGAGTTGTCGGACTTACCTGATTTTTATGTCAGCCTATCCGTACTATTTTTATTTTTTTCTGCTTTTTTTAATGCTGTTAAGTTTGCCTTGTCATCTTTAGAATGCTCTGATGAAAATAATGGCATAGCTTTACGAAAAAAGACTCTGTCTATCATAGGAATAAAAATATATATTTTCTTATTTAATTGTATGGCTCTAGTATTATCGACGATATTTTTCTTTTACCTATTCCAGAAAAATTTATATTTTTCTCACAATAATGTCATTAGTGTCATGTATCTTATTTTTATCGTATCTGTATATATGTGTGTCACGTCTGTATTTTGTGAGATAATACCAGAGAGATTAGTTTCAAAAAATCAAATGGATTTTTTAAACAAGTTTTCTAAAATAATTTCTATATTTGTTATTCCGACTAGGCCTATTGCTATGTTCATATTGTTTCTGAGCAAACAAATTTTAAAACTGTTTGGAACTTCGCATACAACGACATCAGAATTAAAGGACAAGGCCGAAGAGAACATATTAGACATGATAGATAAAGGCAGCAAAAGTGGTGTTATAGAAAATAGAGTCAAAGATATGGTTTCGGGTATCTTTGAGTTTGATGATACTATCGTAAGCGAAATAATGACACATAGAACAGAAATGACTGCAATACAAGACGATAAATCTCTCAGAGATGCCGTAGATTTAGCTACGCAGACTGGCTTTTCAAGAATACCTGTATTCCGTGAAGATATGGATGATATCATAGGTATTGTTTATGCAAAAGATCTGTTGAAGTATGTATATACTGATGTTTCAACAGATATACCCTTAAAAAATATCATGCGGCCTGTAATTTTTATTCCCAAAACTAAACATCTGGACGAATTATTTGCCGATATGCGACAATCCAAAACCCAGATAGCTATTATAGTAGATGAATATGGTGGGACTGAGGGATTAGTTACTATAGAGGATCTTATAGAAGAGATTTTGGGTAATATCCAAGACGAATATGATATAGAAGAAGCTGAAGTTAAAAAAGTAAATGAAACTACGCTTACTATAGATGGAAATATGAATATAGATGAAGCAGCTGATCTTTTAGATATATCCATTCCAGATGGAGATTATGAGACTATATCAGGTTTTATCATAGAAAAACTTGGTTACATACCGTGTTTCGGCGAACATCCTAAAGTTTCTATAGGTGAATTTTCTTTTACAGTTTCTGGAGTTGAAGATAGAAGGATTTCAAAGATAATAGTGGTAAAAAAATAACAACAACAGTGATATATACTGAAATTCGATGACATAATGAAAAGAAGTTAGGTAGTATTAATGTTTGCCTCGTTTCGCTGTGATACAACCGACAAAAATCAGATCTAATATCAAAAGTCTCTGTAGCAGTTTTAAATTTTTCGGGAATGCTACTTTTTTTTGGGTATCACACCAATGGAAAGCACGTGTATCCGATTTGCTATTATTGGTGAATACCATTACACTATTTATAGTTTGGGGTATGTTCATCAAAGTATCCCTTTCCCCTGAAAGCTATTGAGTTATGACGAAATAAGTACTTTGATAGCATAATAAAAATTTTGTTTTAGAGGAAATTTATGTTATTGGCTTTTGATATTGGGAATACCCAAGTGACTGCAGGGATACATAATGGCGATAAATGGATGAGGATAGTTAGATTCTCTTCAGGTAAAAACAAAACCAGTGATAAATATGCAAATGAGATCAATGATTTTTTAAATGATTGTGCCATCTCTGTTGATGATATTTCAGCAGGTATTATTTCATCGGTAGTTCCTTGTGTAACTTGCGCTTTGCAAGATGCAATAAAAAATATATTTAATTTTGAGCCAGTCCTGATAAATGAAAATCTAAATTGCGATATCAGAGTTGATATTGATGATCCCGCTTCCCTCGGTAGTGATATTTTATGTGGCTGTGTTGCTGCTGCAAAAAAATATACTTTACCCGCTATAGTGTTTGATTTTGGTTCTGCTACAACAGCTTGTATCGTTGACAAAAATTCGAATTTGCTTGGTGGTATGATAATTCCTGGACTTAAGATGTCGCTTAAAGCACTTTATTCGGGTTGTGCTATGCTATCTGAAGTTCAAATAGCTAAACCAAAAAGACTTATAGGAAAAAACACTGAAGAATCCATACAAGCTGGTGTAGTATATAGCAATGTAGCTATAATTGACAATATAAGTCAACGTATACAGGAGGAGCTTGGTGAAAAATGTACAATTGTAGTGACTGGTGGTATGTCTGCTTATATTTCGCCTTATACAAAGGCAGATGTAATTTGGGACGAGAATTTAGTTTTAGATGGGATGAGATTTATATATGAACAAAATAAATGATATTTCCAGTAAAAATTTAAAAATGGCTTGGTTTGGAATTTTTAGTGCAATAATTGCACTTTTGACATTTACGCCACTGGGATATATACCTCTTGGAGCAGTTTCAGCTACGACTGTACATATACCTGTAATAATTGCTTCTATTGTATTTGGGATATATTTTGGAGCTGGTTTGGGTTTTGTAATGGGTGTTTTGTGTATATTGAGGGCTGTCACTATGGCTTCAGCTCCAACGGATCTTTTTTTCATGAACCCTGTCGTTTCTGTTTTACCTAGGATATGTATAGGTTTAGTTGCAGCTTCAGTTTTTACACTTTCAAAGAGAATACTAAAAAGCTGCAAAAAAAGAGAAAGTATAGCTGTTGCTATTTCAGCAGCCTTAGCAACTCTTACAAACACTGTGCTAGTGCTGTTTTTCTTAGTGCTTTTATACGGTGAAAAAATATCGGTCTCACTTTCGCAGGCACTTTCTTTTATAATCGCTTCAATAATAGCCATAAACGGTATCGTTGAACTTGTTACTGCAATACTTATATCTGTTCCGGTATGTTTAGCTCTCTATAAATTAAAAAGTTTTTAGTTTTTCTTAGAAAACGAAAGGAAAGTTTACACAATGAAACTAGGTATCGTAGGTCTCCCAAATGTAGGAAAAAGCACATTGTTCAATGCACTTACAAACTCTAAGGCACAATCAGCCAATTACCCATTTTGTACTATAGAACCAAATGTGGGGATAGTTACAGTTCCAGATGAGCGAATTGAGGCCTTGGCAAAAATGTATTCTCCGAAAAAAATAACGCCCGCTACTATAGAATTTGTTGATATTGCAGGTCTTGTTAAAGGAGCATCAAAGGGTGAAGGCTTAGGGAATAAGTTCCTTGCAAATATCCGTGAGGTTGATGCAATAGTTCATGTAGTAAGGTGCTTCGAAAACGATGATATTACTCATGTAGATGGTAGCATAGACCCCAAAAGAGACATAGAAACTATAAACTATGAACTTATACTTTCTGACCTAGAAATGATAGACCGACGTATAGATAAAACTAAAAAAATGCTCAAAAGTGATAAAAAATATAAAGCTGAACTTGAGTTTTTTGAGAAAGTTAAAGCCGTGCTTGATAGTGGTCAAATGGCATCTACTGTGGAATGTAGCGAAGATGAAGCTAAGTTGCTATCTACCGTTGCACTACTTAGCAATAAATCTATGATATACGCTGCTAATATGAGCGAAGAAGATTTTTCTACAGGGATAGAATCAAACCAGAACTATAAAAAAGTATGTAAAATAGCTCAGAAAGAAAATGCAGCTGTACTACCTGTTTGTGCCGAATTAGAAGCTCAAATCTCAGAATTATCTGCAGAAGAAAAGACCATGTTCTTGGAAGATATGGGCCTTCATGAATCAGGACTAGATAGGCTTATACGTGAATGCTATAAACTTTTAGGACTTATTTCTTACCTGACTGCAGGGGAGCCAGAAGTTCGTGCTTGGACTATAACTCAAGGCACTAAAGCCCCTCAGGCTGCAGGAAAAATACATACGGATTTTGAAAGAGGTTTTATCAGAGCTGAAGTAATAGAATGTGACAAGCTTCTCGAGTGTGGAAATCTTGCTAAGGCTAAAGAAAAAGGGTTAGTCCGCTCCGAAGGTAAGGACTATGTCATGAAAGACGGAGATGTCGTGCTCTTCAGATTTAATGTATAAGTATTAATTTGTTTTACATTCAAAAACCACTAAGATGAATAAACTCAAAAGAAAAAAGTGATCTTACGTATCTACGATCCATTTTGAGAAACCATTTTTTCAACCATCAATATACTATTTCTTTTCCAGATTTGGAATGACAATATGATTAGCTATAAAATTGCTGCTGCAGATAGGATTTAGTGCTTCAATACATTAGAAACTTGCGCTTATCTGATGCACAATCGAGTAGGGGAGATTTTCTCCTCCCTCTCACGCCACTCTACGTACCGTTTAGCATATAGCGTTTCAACATAACTTCCAAGCGTGACGCTTATTATAGTAGTCAAGACAACTTACAATACCTGTTTTAGCCAATGTTCCCTTAGTTAGAGATTGCTCTAATTGCGCATATTTTCATGGTGCTCCAGTAATAACGATCTCAGCAATATGCGGTTAGTCTCGCAAGGTATTTTTTAATCCCAAGCTTTTGTAATCACTGTTGCCGCTTCTCTTTGGTATTTTCGATTGCTTCCAAATGATAATTCCGAGTCTCATACGTAAATGTGCGTCGATTTATGCCATTACCGTTTTCATAGCTCTAAGGGCATAGTAGTTAATCCATCCCATTGACACCTAACTGATTTTCGCAATCTTACTTGTGACTGTTCCAAGCATTATCTTACAGGTCAGCTTCTTTAAATCATCCACACTGCCTGTCTCTTTATTGGTGCAAGCTCTTTTATATACGGCGTTCATGTTGTTACTGGACAGTATCTTTTTTAACAGTTCCGACAATTGCCTTGTGGACTTTCACCACAGACTGTCATTATGCCCATTATATTTTTCCATTTCGCTTAGATATTACCACATTTCCGGGGTTTGATGAATTTAATGGACAAGGTGTTATAAATAACGACTTTTTTGCTAATAATAAAATACTAGAATAAAATAGAAGTAGCATCAATCAGAAACCATGCTAATAGTCAAATTGCAGGCGTTGCAATTAGTGCTTTAACACTTATTCTGACTTATGACGAGAATTGTAGCCTTGTCTGTAGAGCCCGTTAAGGCCTTTGTTGCGACTTCAATAGCTGCACTAATTTAACATTGTTATATCTTTTGGCCACAACCTAAAACCACCCATGGTATATTCCATAGGAGGTTTTGCTTTTATTAGTGAATTTTTTGCAGTTCACCTAGATTTTATGTATTTAGTTGAGCACAAACACAAATTTGACAGCAATAATTCTAATGCTAACTAGAGATGATTGCTCCCAGAACAAAGCACTACCATTAAGTACTACTGTTCCACCGTAACACCAATATATATCTTTTCATTACGCTTAGAAAGGCCTAAACGTTCTCTTGCTATTTTCTCAACATATTTTTCTGTTTTCTCTGTATCTGCATTAAGTACATTCTTTAGCTCGTCATTTGTGTAGTTTTGTTCTTTAAGTTCACTTTGAATAGAAGCAAGTCTTACCTGTTTTTTGTTTATCTCAAGTTGTTGATTTACCATAACAAAGCACATATACAACACAAAAATTACCAATGATAACTTAAGAAGAGTAAATTTACTATTTTTTTTTCTATTGTCAGCAGACTCAAGCCTTAATAGACGCTTTATAATAATACACCCCTTTGTATATACAAATAAGCACCATTTTATTTTATCTTTCCATACAGTGGTGATGACAGTCCTTCATCAGTTTTGATGCAATCATCAAGTTCTGTTTTTTTATTTTGAATACTTTCACTATCATCTGGCTTAGTTACTTTCGAATATGGTGTAGCCTTCAAACTGTTTCGAGAAGTTGCTGGCGCAATTACAACGTGTCTCTTGTTCCCTGTACCTTCGCTCCAAGAAATTATTCCTTTTTCTTTTTTTATTTCCAAGTGTACAATCTTTCTGTCGTAAGTACCCATAGGTCTCAAAGATATTTTCTTGTGGTTTTTCCGAGAGAAAGCCGCTTTGCTGTGAGCTAATGCAACTATAGCTTTTTCATGCTTTCTTTTATAGTCACAGACATCTAAACATACTTTAAGATACTGATTCTCCTGCAATCCCTTCCTAACATATAAATTAACAAGTGTCTGCAAGGAAAGCAAAGTTTCTCCCCTAAAGCCTATTAAGCTTTTAGCCTCTTTGCTTTCCATTTTTATTGTGATTCCCCGACTGGTTACTTGTGAAGAAAACTTAACCTCATCAAAATCATTTACAAGATATTTAATCATTGATTTTATATATTCAATTGCATTCGTTTCGATTTGGCTTTTTTGCTCATCTGTTAATCTAGGTATTTTCTTTGCTTCCACAAGATCGTGATCTTGGGACATCGAAGATTTTTTTACATCACTCTGACGGTTTGATTTTATTTTGTTTTTAGACTCAGTAGATCTTGCCTTAACATCTGTAGAATTCTGAACCTTTTTATTGGAAGCATCCGAGTTGCTTGTGGTATTAATTTTATTTTCCACATAAACACGAACCTTAGCAAGTTTTCCTCCAAATAAACCAAAAATTTTCTTTTCAGGCAATTCCAAAATTTCAAAATCAACCTCTTCTGCAACTGCTCCAAGCTTTTTGAAGGCATTTTCTTTTGCTTCTTCAACTGTTGTTCCTGTCGCTATAGCTTCTTTTAACAAATCAATACTCCCCTCTCAAAAAATATATATTATCTCGTATTGTTATTCAGATTGGAAACCAAATCTATGCTCAACTCATTGGTTTCATAGCCTGTTCTTCTAAAAGCCTACGCTGAATTCTTGCAGCTTCCTCTTTAGCAACCAATAGATCCCTACCATAAAAGATATTTATGATGTAAGTTTGTGCAAGATTTAAAATATTGCTTATTATCCAGTAAAATCCAACTGCCGCCGGGGCTGCGTACGCGATGTAAGCAGTTATTAATGGAAAAAAGTAAAGACTCCACTTCATACAACCTTGTTGTTGTTGTGCTGTACCTGTGATATTCTGAGTAACAATTTGCGCCACTAAGGAAGTCACTACGCAGAGCACAGGTATGACCCAAAGAAAAGTGGAAAGAGCACTGCCGCGCGGTGTTCCCAAAAGATTAAGCCCTAAAAAATTGAAACCCTGACTAAATAAGTCCAACTTGGCAATATCAGTCGTGCTAAACACATTCACAAGATAATCTCTTAAATATTGGAACTCATTGACAACTCGAATCTGCATATACATATCAGATGTGGATAAATGTGCGCCAACTCCAGGTATTTGAGACAATAGATTAGCAGAATTAGCTACTGAAGCAGGGTCAACATGCAAGGTGTTAGTCAGTGGAAATACAACAGAATAGTATATTCCCATCATAACAAGTAGTGGCACAAACATAGTAGAACAACCGCCCATGGGGTTTATTCCCTCTTTGGCGTAAAGCTCGGTCATTTCCTGCTGATATCTTTGTCTGTCATCCCCACACTTTTTTTTTAGCTCTTCCAATTTCGACTGCATACGAGCAGTTTGTGCCATAGATTTTTGTTGTTTAACAGAAAACGGAAAGCTTATGATCTTAAACAATATGGTAAATAGAATTATAGCTACTCCGTAGTTTTTGGTAATCTCATAAAAGAACCATAGAACATATCCGAATATGTGCCCGACATAATTGAAAATTTGCATTGTATAGGTAGCCTCCTAATAGATATACCTAAAGACACCAGATTATTTTTTAGGTGGAACGGGATCAAAGCCGCCCTTTGAAAAAGGGTTGCAACGAATAAATCGCCCAAGAGCAAGAATAATACCTTTGAGCAGTCCATGCAGTTGTATAGCTTCAATAGCATAGTTTGAACAAGTAGGAATGTATTTGCAAGACGGTTTAGTATTACTCGAAATATATTTTTGGTAGAGTCGAATTAGCTTCACCGCAAAACTAGCACCTTTTGACAAGATCTAATTACCACTTTCTTTTTTTAAAATATTTGCAGAATCTAGCAATTTCCGCATATCTTTCTTTATAAAAGTACTCTTTAAAAATGGAGTCTTTGCCCTAGCGACAAAGACTAAATTATAACCTATTATAATACTAGAACTAAGTTCAAAAAATGCTTGTTTTATAATCCTTCTGGCTCTGTTGCGCTTTACTGCACAACCTATTTTTTTACTAGCAGTTATGCCATACCTGGAAAAATTTTTTCTATCTTTGTGCACATAAAGAACCAGAGACGGAGTTACGTAAGACTTTCCCTTTGAGTAGGTCCTTTTGAACTCCGCATTTTTTTTCATTGGTACATAATCTTGCATACAGCAGCCCTTCTAATTACAGGAAAAAAATCAATAGCTTAAACGTTTCCTGCCCTTAGCTCTGCGTCTTGCTAAAACTTTCCTACCATTTCTATCGGCCATCCTCTTCATAAAACCGTGAATTTTATTTCTGTGCCTTTTCTTAGGCTGATATGTTCTGAACATATTACTACATTTCTCCTCCTAACAGCAAATTCCATACTGGCACATTATACTATAGAGAATTATTTTCGTCAATTTGTTTTTTGTGACGGGAGTGCCTTTTTACAAGTGTTTAGAAAAAAGAGAAAAGACTATAAAACTCATCTATCTCCATAACTTCTAATAATTCGTTCGATAATTATTTTTTCCTTTATTTGCTTTTATAGTTAATGTATCCAATATAAAAACATATTTTTTTCTACCCCAAGGATTCTTCCACTATTCCCTTCATAAAATATTTTAATAGCTCGTCTTTTAAACTCCTCACTGTCATTCAGTTCTGTTATGAACTTACGTCTACACTTTTCGCACTGATATTGCTGTTTGTATCTTGGCTTTCTCGCTTTCCAGAGCTATTTACTCTCACATTACATGCTACTTTCACCGGGGTTTATTCTCTTGATTTTCGGATGGGGTCTTGGCCTCATTGTCTAGTTTCGTAGGCGATGCTGGCTTGTCGCCAGGACCGGGTAGCTGGGGCCTCGGATCCTGAGAGGATAATTGGGTACTTGGCTGTGGAGCCGGCGGTGGCAGAGTGACCGCTGGGTTACTACTATTTGTCGGAATGCCCGCTGGTTTACTACTGCTATTTAGCGTTGGCGATGGCAGAGGGGGATTCTGCTTTCTAATGCTACTTGGCTGTGGAGCCGGCGGTGGCAGAGGGGTTGACCTTGGCAGAGGGGGTGGCGCTATTCTCATGCAACCTGGCGGCACACCTGGCTTTTCTATCCCCTTAATACCACCAAATTGTGGAGAGATGAAGTTCTTCATCGATACTTCATGTTTCACAGTGCCATTTGACAGCATGTAATTGTGTTCTTGATTACCTGTTAAAACTACCTGTACTACTTGACCGTAAGTTATACCGCCCTGTCCTGGAATTTCCATTCCTAGGCACTCTTCTAGTGTCCCCATAGCAATGTCTATAGCATTCCCAAAAGCTCCGCAACCAAATAATCCTGTCAGCAGATGTGTTGCGTTTGCTTCTATTGCAGCATTTAATAGACTTAGCCATCTAACTTTGAATAGTTCCCTTGCATCCTCAATAAGTAGAGGCCTTTTATCTTCTGCAATCAGATTCCGGCCAAATATTGAAGGATGATGAAGTCTTTCTTCTTTAGGGTCCACTGATAAACCGTATCTATTCATACTATATTCTACAAGCGTAATTCCACCTACTGTTTTTGTGTGTCCATTATCTCTTGCAGTTATATCCGCTGCTGCACAGAAAATTAAATTTCTTCTAATTGGAATTCTATACCTATGTCCACTTTCATCTTCAAATTCAATTTCTTCTTCTACAACATTTGGCATTATTACTGCCATATTGTTACCATATGGATCGTGACCACTTTCTCCAATTTCAACAAAATTATCAGTCAAATGTGCTATATAATAATACGCCTGCATAGGTGCCATCATTGATAAGATTATCATTAACGCTAATTGCCTTTGTCTTCTTTCTTCTTGAGATATCGCCCCAGTAAGCACAAACCCACCTTGCTCCTTACAATCTGCGAATACATGGGAGTATATTACTGCTCTCGGATTCTGCTTTTGAATCTCATTTTCAACATCGTACATATACTTTTCGTGAAAAATTACTTCTCTAATTCCTCCCCCGTTTTCTCTAGCCCTTTGCTGTATAAACTGTTGTGCCCTAGGTGAAAAAACATGCTTAGAACCAACACTTATTGGTCCTCTTGTCATTTCGTTTATAGCTTTTAAATATTTTGCGAATTCCAGTGGATCTGATAGGATGATTAAAAAATCAGCCCAAAAAGGATCACAATCCTCATAATCCCTAGTATGCCTTGTTGCAAAAAAATTGCCTTCTCCATGTTCCCCAAATATAAACCTGAACCATGTTAATGTAGTTTGGCCTGCACCCATAGCTTTATAAATTTCTTTGATCCAATCTTCATGTAAGAGACGGTGTTCCTTTGAAACAGGATCAAATGTTCTTAATGATGCTATAAACTCGCCCATATTCTTATTTTCTTTTTTTGCAACCTTTTCTACCGCGCTTACAACCTTCCCTATACGTTCAGGATTCATATGATTAATCCAAATATCTGATCTATAGCCTGTTTGAGCTTCTACCACGTCTGCATTCAATGTGAAGACGTCATAGAAAATACTTCTTAGCGAACCTAAAGTTTCCATTCTACTACTTGGTTCATCTGCTTTGTAATTTTTTAAAATACTATCTATTTGAGAATCGAACCTTTTACTCAGAACAAAAGCCTTTTGATGATCATATTTTTCTTCATCATCGAACCTACTTGAAAGCATTTCAAGCCTTGAATCGTGATCTATTTTCAAGTAAGGGTTTTCCATGCTTTTAAGAGGTTCATCTAGTTTATGGGAAAGTGTATTGTAAAGTGGCAATAAAATTTGAGCGTCTTTATTTTTCTTTGTATCCTCAATCACATTACCAATTATTCCTTTTACTGAATGTAAACGTTCTTTTTCAAGCATAGATTTATATAATGTCGAATAAGCACTAGCATCATCATTAAATTCATCGCTATTATTTATATTGCCTTCTTCTTTTTCAAGTGTAGTTCCAATACGATCTCCTACGCGTTTAAGGGCCATAATACCTGCTCCAGCGCCTTTAATACCCCAAGCTTCATCAATAAATTTGGCTTTTGTTTCATCTGGCATATTTGGTAGATCCTTGATTACCAATTTTGTAACTTCCTGTCGCTCACTTTTTGGTGCTTTGCTATATATTTTTTCAAATTCTTCAAATAAGCTGTTCCTTGTTTGTATCATTTCTTCCACTGGTTCGGAAACCGATCTATCTTCATCGCTATTTAGATCGATGGGTACTTGGGCACTGTTTTTTTTCTCAGTATGGGAGGAATTTATTTTTTCTTTAAAGATTTTTATTCTATCAATAGCAGTTGTATATTCATTAGCGGTATTAAACCTGGGGAGAGTCTTGGGTAATGCTCTCATTTCTTTTGGAATCATTTCTAAATAACGTGGCAGACTGTCTCGCTCCCTCTTCAAATCTTCGATTAATCCATTTAGGTGTTCATCTATTTCGAGAGTTGTTTCTTGAGGTTCTTGTGTTTCTATTCTTGCATCAGGGTTAATTCCATCTTCTTCCTTCATCTCCAAGGGTTTACTACTACTGGCAGCCTGGTATCTTTGGCCCTCATCTATGTTCAAGGGTCTACTACTACTGGCAACCGCGCGGTCTTGATTTTCACTCTTTTCTGGTATTTTCTGTTCAGCAGTATGTATACCTAGTTCACTGGCAGATATACGTATGGATTTCTTCCAAAACGACTGTCCTGTTATCAGCAGAAGATCCCCGCCTCTCTCGCAGTTCAAATCATTAACCTCCCACCTACTTCCATGAAGCCAAGAACGCTGTCTAAGTATGGTAAACCCACCACCACCACCACCAGCGACATCATCTAGCTGAGAAAAGGTTAAAACATTTCCTTCACTTACTACATTTTGGAAAAAATTCTTGAGAGTATCAATTTCTTCAGGAGTTACCTGCATACCTAAGCGAGCAAAATATTCATATACCTCCCTTTCGTCTCGCAGTTCCTGCAAAGCCTTCCAATCAACTTTATGCAAATCCAACATAAAATCTACCCCCCCCCGATGTTTTTTAGCGAAATTACACAAATATATCTATTTCAAAACCTTCCATTATATTTATATAATACCATACTTCCCTTTCTCCTTTCAAGTATTTCCATAACTACACACACGCAAAACGCATGAAAAATAATACCGTGATAAAAATGGAAGAAAAATGGGATGAAAATTTATTGACCAGACACTATAAAATTTTTAATTTTTATAAATTCGAAATTTAGAATAATTAAAGAAACAAAGATAAAACTAATAGAGCTTAATTTATCTTATAAAAATATAAGGGGTGTTTATTTTGGGATTTATAGATAGATTAGCACTCACCTTATTGATAGTAGGTGGCATAAACTGGGGTTCGGTTGGCTTGTTCCAGTTTGACTTTGTTTCTTGGCTCTGCGGTGGAACTGATTCTATTATCACACGAATAATATTTACTCTAGTAGGTATTGCTGCTGTGTGGTGTATATCTATACTCTTCAGAGATACAGAAACAGAAGAAAGTATAAGTATGAACCGCCAGGCAAGTATGTAAAAACTGAACAAAAAATCAGGTCTATCAATGTAATGTGGATTTTTGATAGGCCTGATTTATATTTTTATGAAGTGTAGATGTTGTACATATTAATTTTGAAGCAATCCCAAACAATATGCAAACCTCAAACAAGGCGTACAAATAATAGGATCAATACATAAGTACTTCATTAATATGCAGTACAATATGTTGGTTATTCATAGTGATTACCATTATGAATTGGGTAGTAGCTTTTTACTATGCGTCAAAACTCTCCTCTATTGCATAATCACATGTAAATATACTAAAAGCAATAACCCTTCCTTTACTTAAACCAAATTGTGTAGTAAAATTTCCTTATAATTAGAATGTGTAGAAGAGGGAATTTTTATATATGGATGTTAAGTATAAAAGAGTGATTCTAAAGGTGAGCGGAGAATCTCTAGCAGGGGACAACAAGCAAGGGATAGATCCTGAAACACTGAAGAATATATGCAAAGCTATTAAACAATGCCACGATCTTGGTGTTGATATTGGCGTAGTGGTTGGCGGCGGAAATTTTTGGCGCGGACGAACTAGCGAAGATATGAACAGAACTAGAGCAGATCATGTTGGTATGCTTGCTACTCTAATGAATGGAATATGTGTTTGTGATGCCCTTGAGCAGTTAGGAGTGAATGTAAGGGTGCAGTCTGCTGTAAATATGCAGCAATTAGCTGAACCCTATATAAGAGGCAAAGCAATAAGACATTTAGATAAAGATAGAGTTTTAGTTTTTGCTTGCGGTACAGGGAACCCTTATTTTTCTACTGATACGGCAGCTGCGCTCAGAGCAGCAGAGATAGAAGCTGACATAATACTTAAGGCTACTATGGTAGACGGTGTGTATGATAAAGATCCTAAAAAATACCCAGATGCTAAAAGATATAGTAAGGTTTCTTTCATGGATGTTTTGAGTAAAAATTTACAGGTTATGGATATGACTGCCGCTTCTTTATGTAAAGACAATAACATACCTATTTATGTGTTCAGCATAGATAAACCTGAAAATATAATAAGGGCGGTAAAAGGCGAAGATATAGGTACTTTAGTCAGCTAATTTTATTATAAATTACAGAGGAGAATTATTGATATGGACGAACTTTTTAAACAATCTAAGGAAAAAATGCAGAAAACATACGAATCGCTTGAAAATGAATTTTCATCTATAAGAGCAGGAAGAGCGAATCCTGCAGTTTTAAATAAGATAATGGTTGATTATTACGGAACGCCTACCCCGATATCCCAAATGGCTTCGGTTTCTGTGGTAGAGGCAAGGACTCTTCTCATACAACCTTGGGATGTTTCTGTTCTTAAAAACATTGAAAAAGCTATAAACACATCAGACTTAGGAATAAATCCACAAAATGACGGAAAAGTTATACGTTTGAATTTTCCTCAGCTTACAGAAGAAAGACGTCGAGAGCTAGTTAAAGAAATAAAAAATATAGCAGAAGATAGCAAGATATCTATACGCAATAGCCGCAGAGATGTACTAGATAAGCTCAAGGCTATGGAAAAAAAGTCTGAAATTACCGAGGATGATTTGCGTGACGGAGAAGACAAAATGCAAAAACAAACTAAAGACTTCCATGATAAAATAGACAAATTAGCAAAGGCCAAAGAACAGGAAATAATGTCTATTTAGATTTTGAGGATTTGTGTTTATGATTTTTTTTCGAAAAAAACATAGCTTCAGAAAAATTGATTTGCCTAAAGAGTTTTTACCAAAACACCTGGCTTTTATAATGGACGGTAACGGCCGATGGGCGAAGAAACGCCATTTAACAAGAAGAGCTGGCCATGCCCATGGTGCTGAAACTTTAAAACGCTTAGCAAAATACTGTAACAAAATCGGTATAAAACATTTGACTGTATATGCTTTTTCTACTGAGAACTGGAAACGCCCAGATGAAGAAGTAGGGGCACTCATGAAGCTCTTTGAACAATATTTAAAAGATATAATCGATGATTTCGACCAAGACAACATAAAGCTGTGTTTTATGGGGGAAATGAGTGCTTTATCTGAATCTTTGCAGAAGCTTGTTTCAAAAGCTACTGAGGTGAGCAAGAATAACACGGGAATGATTTTAAATATAGCATTAAATTATGGTTCAAAGGCCGAGATAGCAAAAGCAGCAAGAGAAATTGCAGAGCTTGCCAAAAATGGAAATTTAGATATTGATGAGATAAGTCCTGAGGATATAGAAAATCATCTTTATACTGCTGGGCAGCCGGATGTTGATTTATTGATAAGAACTAGCGGAGAATATAGATTATCTAATTTTATGCTTTGGCAGTTAGCCTATGCCGAGTTATTTGTAACAGATACCTTTTGGCCGGATTTTGACGAAAATGAACTGAACTCTATTTTGCTTAACTTTTCAAAAAGAAATAGAAGATTTGGAGGAGTGTAGCAATGTTTAAAAGAGTAATGTCGTCAGTTATTGGAATAGCTTTTTTGATCCTAATCCTTGTGATTAATGATAAATTTTCTTTGATAATAAATTTAGTACTGAGTGTAATTGCTGCGATATGTGCCTATGAACTTTGTGATGCTTATGGTACCGCCAAAAACAAAGAATTTATGCTACCAACTTTAGTATTTGTGGCCTCATTGCCCATAATAGGATACGCTATGGGTTGGGCCAGCATGGTTTTTGTGTATGTTTTTATAGTCCTTATTGTAATGATTTTTGACTACAAGAAGATAGAAATTAAAACGCTGATTACCAATGCTAGTTTGGTAGTTTTCGTTGGAGCAGCTATAAGTACATTGGTGTTATTGCGCAGTTACGGTAAAGGGTATTGTGGAATTTTTTATTTGTTGATTCCTTTAGTTTTATCGTGGAGTTCTGATAGCGGTGCTTTTTTTGTTGGAAAATATTTTGGGAAGAACAAGCTTTGTCCAGAGATAAGTCCTAAAAAAACAATCGAAGGTGTTTTAGGCGGAATTTTATCTGGAGTTATAGGTGTATTCATACTATCGATTATTGCTGACTGTTTTTTTCTCAAATCCAATATGCATTTAAACTATATCGCAATTTTCTTCATGGCTGTGTTGGCGGTACCTGTAGGAGTGCTAGGAGATCTGTTATTTTCTATTGTCAAAAGAAGTTGCGGTATTAAAGATTTTGGGAACATAATGCCAGGCCATGGAGGGCTCCTGGATAGATTTGATAGTGTGATTCTGGTAGCTCCATTTATATATATCTTTATAAGGTACATTCCGATTGTTTTATGATCTACTTAGGGGGAAAGTATAAATGGTGAATAATCTTTCCATATTAGGTTCTACGGGGTCCATAGGAACCCAGGCTTTGGATGTAGCGCGGAAATTTAAGATTAATATTACAGCATTAGCGGCAATGAAAAATATTTCAAAGTTAGAAGCTCAGATAAGAGAATTTAAGCCTAAATTAGCTGCTGTATTTGATGAAAAAGCTGCATCTGAATTAAAGCTAAAAGTAAAAGATACTAGCACGAAAGTAGTATCTGCTTTAGATGGGCTGATATCAGCAGCCTGTGAGGAAAGTGCAGACACAGTACTAAA
The DNA here is from genome assembly GCA_045604805.1 of Acutalibacteraceae bacterium. Classification (GTDB taxonomy): domain Bacteria; phylum Bacillota; class Clostridia; order Oscillospirales; family Acutalibacteraceae; genus JAZUOT01. Next base: position 68,064 of record JAZUOT010000030.1, read on the forward strand.
TAGTGTAGTTGGGATGGTAGGTTTAGAACCTACGCTTTGTGCTATAGAAAATAAAAAAAATATAGCTCTAGCTAATAAGGAAACTTTGGTAGTTGGTGGAAAATTAGTAATAGATGCTGTAAAAAGAAATAATGTTAAACTCTTGCCGGTTGACAGTGAACATTCTGCAATATTTCAGTGTTTGGAAGGCTGCAAAGATAAAAAAACGCTAAAAAAAATTATACTTACTGCGTCTGGGGGTCCGTTTTTTGGAAAAAATACGGATGAGCTGCAAAAAATAACTCCAGAAGATGCCCTACAACACCCTACTTGGAACATGGGCTCAAAAATAACTATAGATAGTGCTACTCTGATGAACAAGGGTCTAGAAATAATAGAAGCTAAATGGCTGTTTGATGTAGAGGTAGATAATATAGATGTTGTTGTGCATCGTGAGAGTATAATTCATTCTTTGATAGAATATAATGATAATTCAGTTATAGCTCAACTTGGATTACCTGATATGCATTTACCGATACAATATGCTCTGACTTACCCGGAAAGGTATAAATCTATAGCAAAACCATTGGATCTTGCGGATATAGGTAAATTGACATTCTACAGACCAGACGAGGAAACTTTTATTTGTCTGAAAGCTTGTAAAGAAGCGATAAAACGCGGTGGGTTGGCACCAGCAGCAGCTAATGGAGCAAATGAAATTGCAGTTTCATTATTTTTGGATAATAAGATATCTTTTCTAGATATTGGTAAGTATGTTTATATGGCGATGGAAGCTCAAGCTGATAGAGATATTACGAAGATAGAAGATATTATCGAATCTGATAGAAACGCACGTGAGTTTGTATTAGATAAAGTTCGGAACAGGAGTTAATTTAAAATGCAGATTTTTCTGAATATAATGATAGGAATTATAGCGGTTTTGCTGCTTTGTTCCATTATGTCTATCCATGAATTTGGCCACTTTATAATGGCAAAGTTATTTGGAGTTAAAGTTAATGAATTTTCAGTAGGTATGGGTCCTTTATTATTGAAAAAGAAAAAGGGTGAAACTCAGTATTCGATAAGGCTTTTACCAATCGGCGGCTATTGTTCTATGGAAGGTGAAGATGAGGCAAGCGATGATCCAAGGTCATTCAGTGCAAAACCTGCCTACCAAAGAGCTGGTATCGCCGTTATGGGTGCGGTTTTTAATGTCATATTGGGATTTATTATAATGCTAGTAATTTTTTCTCAGCAAGCTGCATTTACCTCACAGACGATATCACAGTTCCAAGAAAATTCAACAACTCAGGCTACAGGTTTACAGGTGAATGATACTATAGTGTCCATTGACGGATATAATGTTAGAACATTTACAGATCTCAATTTTGCTTTAGGTGCAAATGCATCGGCGAGAAAAGCTGTAAAAGAGGGCGGAAATGTTGTTTATAATATGACTGTCTTGAGAAATGGTAAATTAATAGAGCTTCCTTCAGTGACTATGTCAACTGTTGGGAGTAACGGTTCATATTCTTTACAGTTGGATTTTAAGGTTTATGGAATACCAAAAACTTTCCCAAGTTTAATTAAGCAGTCATTTAACAATACATTGTCCACAATCAAGGTTGTATGGTTTAGCATAGCTGGTTTAGTGAGTGGTAAGTTTAGTCTTGGTGATATGTCCGGCCCAGTTGGTATTGTTTCTGCAGTTGCACAGACTGCATCCCAGGGGTTGGAAGTGAGCTTTTTGGCGGCTATTAATAATATATTGTTTTTAATGGCTATGATAACAGTAAATTTGGGGGTGTTAAATTTATTACCTTTCCCGGCTTTAGATGGCGGAAGATTAATATTTATGATAGCGGAAATGATAACTAGAAAAAGAGTCCCAGAAAAATACGAACAATGGATACATGCAGCAGGTTTTGCGATACTTATTTTGTTTATGTTAGTAGTGACTTTCAGTGATGTTATGAAATTCTTTTGATGTATAGGTGATCTGATGTGTAACAATAATAGAAGAGCTACTAAAACGGTTAAGGTTGGAGATGTGTGCATAGGTTCTAAGTATCCGGTAAGTATACAATCTATGCTAAATATTCCTGCAAATGACGTGGATGGAAATGTATCGCAGGCAATAGCTTTAGAAAAATTAGGCTGTGAAATTATAAGGGTATCTGTACCTGATAAAAAAGCTGTTAATTTAGTTTATAAGTTAAAAGAAAATCTTAAAATACCAGTTGTTGCTGATATACATTTTGATTATAAATTAGCGATAGAGTCAGCAAAAGCCGGAGCTGATAAGATAAGAATAAATCCTGGGAATATAGGCTCTAAAGAGAGAGTAAAGTCCGTTGTGGAAGAGTGTCAAAGACAGTCAATAGCTATAAGAATAGGTGTAAATTCAGGTTCTTTGGAAAAACAAATTTTATCAAAATACAAAGGGCCTTCAGCTGAAGCCTTGGTGGAAAGTGCTTTTTGTCATGTAAAATTACTAGAGGAATTTGATTTTACGAATATAATAGTTTCAATAAAATCATCCAATGTGAGAACCATGGTGAAAGCCTATAACTTAATAGCCGATAAATGCGATTATCCTCTTCATTTAGGAGTTACCGAAGCCGGAACAAAGCAAATGGGAATGATAAAATCTGCTGTGGGAATAGGTTCATTATTACTTTCTGGTATAGGAGATACAATAAGGGTCTCACTTACTGATAAACCTGAGGAGGAAATAAAGGCAGCAAGGCAAATTTTGATTGCTACTGGTTTGAAGAAAGACGCAGCAGAAGTAGTTTCTTGCCCGACTTGTGGAAGAACAAAAATAGATTTAATATCTCTTGCAAAGGAAGTAGAAGATAAATTACAAAATATTAATAAGCCTATAAAAGTCGCAGTTATGGGTTGTGCTGTGAACGGCCCAGGAGAAGCAAAAGAAGCAGATATCGGGATAGCTGGTGGAAACAAAGAGGGGATTATATTTAAAAAAGGCGAAATAATCAGGGCGGTAAAAGAAGAAAATATAGTTGAGGAACTTATGAAAGAAATAGAAAAATTATAGCGGTGAAATAATTTTGGAAAAGTTTGAGAAAATATTTGGAAAATACATAAAAGAAAAAATAAATAACAAAAATCAAGAAAATATAAAAAAATTATTAGAAAAATTTAGTTGTGCTGAAATCTCAAATATACAAGTAAATAAGAAAAACAGGGCTATGACTGTCATTATAAATACCGAAGAAATAGTAAGTAGAACTTTACTGAATGAAGTTGAAGTTCTACTTAAGTCGTCTTCTTTGGATTTAAATGATATTACGATAAAAGTGCAATACCCAGCTTCTCAGTTTAATGAGCGATATATTTTAAGTTTGACAGATTATCTTGTCAATGAAAATAGTAGTCTGAGAGGGAGCTTTATAGATTCTGAGATAAATATCCATGATAGCAATGTTGATATACGCTTAAAACATGGCGGAAAAACTCTGCTTGAAAGTAAAAATATAGATAAGAAATTGCAGAAAATGATTTTGTCAGATTTTGGAATTAATGTAGTTGTGAGATTTACAGGAAATACAAAAGTTGATCAAATGAGTGTTGCAAGCATAGAAAAAATGAAAATTCAAGCCGAAACTCAAAAAAGGAAAAATGTGATAGAGGCCGTAAAGAAAGAAGAAAGAGTTTTTGAAAAAAGGGCAAACAACAAAACCACAATAAATATAAGGCAGGGAGAAACTCTTAATCCTTATCCTGTGCTGGATTCGGCAAGGTCTATATATGGCAAAGAAATAAAAGGGAAAACAATACCAATAAAAGAAATAGATAGCGACTACGGTAATGTTACTTTTTGGGGAGAAGTTTTTTCTACAGAGATAAGAAATACTAAGGATAACAAAAAATATATTATATCTATAAACTTAACGGATTATACTGATTCTATAACGGTGAAAGTCATAGACTTTATAAAAGAATGTGAGTTAGTTGAAAAACTAAAAAAAGGCGATATGCTTCTGATAAAGGGTAACGTGTCTTTTGATAGTTATGCTAGAGAAGATGTTGTAATGGCAAGAAGTATATGTAAATTAAAAAGGATGCAAGTTGTAGATGATGCAGAAGAAAAAAGGGTAGAACTACACTTGCATACAAACATGTCTGCACTAGATGGTATGAACCCTGTAAAAGAATACATAAAACGTGCGGCTGATTGGGGACATAAGGCTATAGCAATTACAGACCATGGTGTAGCTCAAGCCTATCCAGAGGCTATGGATACTGTAGAAAGCCTCAATGCTGCGGGAAATGACATGAAAGTAATATACGGAACAGAAGCGTATTTTGTCAGTGATACTGTGAATGTTGTTAAGGGAAATAGTGAGCAGTCACTAAATGATGAATTTATAGTTTTTAGCTTGAGTACAACAGGATTTAATTTAGAAAGAGATGGTATTATAAAAATAGCTGCTGTGAGAGTGCAAGATGGTCAGTTAAAAGATAGTTTTAGTACTTTGATAAAAGCAGAGCAAAAAATATCTCAGGAAATTACAGAGCTTACAGGCATAAATGATAAGGATATGTATAAAGCTCCAGAGGCAGAAGTTGCAATTAAAAACTTTGTAAAATTTTGTGGTAACTGTTCGGTTTTGGTAGCACATAATGCCTCTTTTGCCACTGCATTTATTTCGAGCTACTTAGAAAAATATAAAATTAAGTTTGATTATACTTATCTGGATACACTTTACTTAAGTAGAGCATTAGTGCCGAATAAGTTAAATTATCGTTTAGAAAGATTAGCAAAGCATTTCAAAATACAACAAAATAATTTAATTTCCGCAGACGAAGATGCTAGAGTGCTTGCAAATATATTCGTCAAATTATGCGATATATTAAAAATGGAAAATAAAATAGAAAATATTTCTGATATAAATTTATCGCTATCTGATACTGCAGCAACTACACAGAGAACCTATCATCAGATAATACTTGTTAAAAATAAAACTGGCCTTAAAAATTTGTATAAGCTTATATCAAAAGCACACTTGGATTATTTTTATAAAAAACCCAGAATACCGAAAAGTGAGCTCATAAAACATAGAGAAGGTCTGATAATTGGCAGTGCCTGTTCTGAGGGTGAATTATTTGAAGCGGTGTCTCTCGGAAAACCATTTGAACAGCTAAAGGAAATAGCCAGCTTTTATGATTATTTAGAGATACAACCAATTCAAAACAATATATATTTATTAAGAAATGGAATGGCAAAAGACGAGGAAGATCTTAGATATTTTAATAAAAAAATAGTTGAACTTGGAGATAAACTAAATATCCCAGTTGTTGCAACTTGTGATGTTCATTTTCTTGATCCGCACGACAGCGAATATAGAAAGATTTTAATGTATTCTCAGGGATTTAACGATGCCGAAGAACAACCGCCATTGTATTTTAGAACTACAGCGGAGATGCTCAGTGAATTTTCATATTTAGGAGCAGAAAAAGCCTATGAGGTAGTCGTTGAGAATACAAATTTAATCTCAGACATGGTTGAAAATGTACGCCCAATACCTAAGGGTGTTTATCCACCGTTTATAGAGGGTGCTGAAAGTCAGCTCATAGATATAACTTGGAAAACTGCAAAGGAAATTTATGGGGATCCTTTGCCTAGTATAGTCTTAGACAGGGTAGAAAAAGAATTATCATCTATAACCAAGTATGGATTTTCGGTACTCTATATGACTGCTCAGAAACTAGTTGCAGACTCTATGGAACACGGATATTTAGTTGGTTCTAGAGGTTCTGTCGGTTCTTCTGTGGTAGCAAATTTATCGGGAATATCTGAAGTAAATCCAATGATGCCGCACTATGTTTGTCCAAAATGTAAGCACAGCGAATTTATAGAAGATGGCAGTGTTGGTTCAGGTTTTGATTTACCCCCCAAGAAATGTCCGAACTGCGATACGGACTACAAACGTGATGGACATAATATACCGTTTGAAACTTTTTTGGGTTTCGAAGGGGATAAAACACCTGATATAGACTTGAATTTTTCTGGAGAATATCAGAATTTTGCTCATAGATATACTGAAATGTTATTTGGAAAAGATAATGTTTTTAAAGCTGGAACGATTTCCACTATAGCTACGAAAATGGGAATAGGTTATGTGAAAAAATTTAACGAAGAAAAATCTTTAAATCTGCCTAAAGCTGAGCAATTACGTTTGGCAGAAGGCTGTACTGGTGTCAAAAAAACAACAGGCCAGCATCCCGGAGGCATGGTAGTAGTCCCTAAGGGTATGGAAATATATGATTTTTGCCCTGTTCAGCACCCTGCGGATAAAGATAATTCAGACAATATAACTACGCATTTTGACTTCCATTCTATACACGATACTATATGCAAACTGGATGAATTGGGTCATGATGTTCCAACTATTTATCGGTATTTAGAAGATTTTACAGGAATAAACGTAATGGATGTTTCCATGAGTGATCCAGAGGTTATGTCTTTGTTTACTTCAACAGAGGCATTAGGGGTTAAACCTGAGGAAATAGGCTCAAAAACAGGAACCTTTTCTTTGCCTGAAGTTGGAACCCGTTTTGTTCGTGATATGCTTATAGAAGCAAAGCCAAAGACATTTTCAGATTTATTACAGATATCAGGGCTTTCTCATGGTACAGATGTTTGGTTATCTAATGCACAAGATCTGATAAAAGACAAGGTTTGTACTATATCTGAGGTTATAGGAACAAGAGATAGTATAATGACTTACTTGCTCCAAAAAGGATTGCCATCAAAGACAGCTTTTGAAATAATGGAAATTGTTAGAAAAGGGAAAGCCCCTCAAAAATTAACGGACGAACACATAAAAACTATGAAGGAACATGGTGTTCCTCAGTGGTATATAGATTCTTGTAAGAAAATAAAATATATGTTCCCTAAAGCTCACGCAGCAGCATATATGATCGCAGCTTTGCGTTTAGGTTGGTACAAGGTACATAGGCCTGTAGAATATTATGCGGCATACTTTACAGCAAGAAGTGAGGACTTTGATGGAATATTAGCAATAAAAGGCCGTAAAGCTATTAAAGACGCCATGCAAGCTGTAGAAAATAAGGGAAAATCCGCTACCGCCAAAGACAATGCAAGCTATGCAACTCTTCAAATAATGAATGAAATGTTAGCAAGAGGTGTTGAAGTTTTGCCGGTTGATTTGCACAAATCTCACGCCAAAATATTTGTGTTAGAAGAAGGAAAAATAAGATTACCTTTTAGTTCGCTTTCAGGAGTAGGGGAAAGTGCGGCTAACAGCTTGATGCAGGCAGGAGAAAAATTTAAAGAATATATATCAGTAGAAGAACTTCAGGAAAAAACAGGAATATCAAAAGCTGTTATGGAAGCTCTGGAACAGGCAGGGGCTTTAGCAGGGTTACCAACTACAAGTCAGATAAGCTTATTCTAACTTTTTTAAGAAAGGCCAATATAAATGTACAAAGACATAAAAAAAGAATTGCCATGCAACAAACAAAGATATTTGCCTAAGGCTGAGCTTGGTCTTAGTTCTCAACAAGTTCAGCAAAGAATTGCTGATGGTTTTACAAATTTTACTGTTGATGCACCTTCTAAGACTGTAAAACAAATTATTTATAGCAATGTTTTTACTTACTTTAATCTAGTATTTGTTGTTTTAGCTATTTTCATTTTGATAGTAGGTTCTTATCAGAATTTAATGTTTTTAGGTGTTGTTATCATAAACACCATAATAGGGATAGTACAGGAGATAAGGGCAAAGCGCACGATAGATAAGTTGACAGTTTTATCTTCGCCTAATGCTAAGGTTTTAAGAGACGGAAAGATAAAATTTGTTCCAACTGAAAAATTAGTTCTTGATGACGTTGTTATATTTTCAGCGGGTCAACAAATATGTGCGGATGCTGTAATCCTAGATGGAGAAGTAGAAGTAAATGAGGGTCTAGTCACTGGTGAAGCTGATGCGATAAAAAAGGGTATTAGTGACGCTTTACTTTCAGGGAGTTTTGTTGTATCTGGAGAATGTAGAGCACGTTTGGACAAGGTCGGAGCAGATTCTTTTGCTTCAAGATTAACAGTAGAAGCAAAAAGGCACAAAAGAATAGAATCTGAGATGATGCGTTCTCTTAATCGCTTGATAAAAGTTATAGGAATTATAATAATCCCGTTTGGGGTGTTGATGTACTTAAATCAAAAAACCATACCAGGCATGACGCCCAATTACGCAGTTGTTTCGACAGTAGCTTCGCTTATTGCTATGATACCTGAAGGCCTATATCTTCTGGTAAGTGTAGCTTTAGCTGTTTCTGTGATGAGATTGGCTTCTCATAAAACATTAGTACATGAGCTTTATTGCATAGAAACTTTAGCTAGGGTTGATGTTCTTTGTTTGGATAAAACTGGAACTATAACTACAGGTGAGATGCAAGTTTCAGATTTAGTAGTGATATGTCCAGAATCATACTCTAATGAAGAAATATCTAAAATAATAAGTGCATTTTATAAATGCAGTAAAGATGAAAATGAAACCGCAAAAGCTTTAAGAGAAAAATTTAATGATAAAGTGGATTGGCAAGCAAATAAAATTGTAGCTTTTTCTTCTTCCAGAAAATGGAGTGCGGTGGAATTTAAATCACAGGGTACATATGTGATAGGAGCTCCAGACTTTGTTTTAGCTAATAAATACAGCGAGGATTATAAGAAAAAGGTAGATGAATATGCATCTGAAGGCAAGCGTGTTTTATTGTTAGCCAAACACGACGGAAAGATTATAGATGAGAAGCTTAATTGTGTGAGCCCTATCGCGTTTATAATTATCCAAGACAAGATAAGAAATGGTGCAAAAAAAACTTTACAGTATTTCTATGAGCAAGATGTTGACATTAAGATAATATCGGGTGATGATCCTTTAACTGTTTCGCGTATAGCTAAACGCGCAGGGGTTAAAAATTTTGATAAGTTTATAGATTGTAAAACCTTATCAAGCAAGGAAGATGTAATTCACGCTGCAAATGAATATACGGTGTTTGGAAGAGTAAGCCCTGAGCAAAAGAGAATGCTTATTAATGCTTTGAAAAAGCAAGGCCACACGGTAGCTATGACGGGTGATGGTGTGAATGATGTTTTAGCCTTGAAAGATGCTGACTGCAGTATAGCTATGGCATCAGGAAGTGATGCAGCTTGTCAGGTTTCACAGTTAGTCCTAATGGATTCTAATTTTAGCTCTATGCCAAAAGTTGTTTTGGAAGGTCGTAGAGTAATTAATAACATAGAAAGAGCAGCCTCTTTGTTTTTAGTAAAAACCATATACTCTTCTATTTTTACTTTGCTTAGTATATTTTTTTCCTTGGCATATCCATTTGTTCCAATACAGCTTAGTTTGATAAGTGCCTTAACAATCGGAGTACCATCGTTTTTCCTAGCTTTAGAACCAAATAAATCCAGGGTGAGTGGTAAATTTCTTTCGAATGTTTTTTCGAAGGCTTTACCAGCAGGGCTGACTAACTTAGTAAGCATGGTAGGTATTAGTTTTATTTCCTCGCTTTTTGCTTACGAAACTTCAGTCATGTCAACTATTGCTACGATAGTCGTAACTTTTACTTCTTTTATGTTTTTGATAGAAATATGCAAACCTATGAATTTTAAACGCAAAGCGATGTGTAGTACAATGATAGTCATATTTATAATTGCTATTGTTTGTATGCCAGAATTTTTTATGGTGTCATCGCTGACGCTAGGAAATATATTAGTGACAGTTATATTTGTATTCATTAGTACATTTATGCTTAGAACTATGTTTGATATTTGTTCAAAGGTTTTTAAATATTCGAAATGAAGGTGACTTAGATGCCTAAGAAGATAAAATTATCTGAGCTTAATTTGCCAGAAGATCTAAAAAAATTAAATTCAGATGAGTTAAACGAACTGTGCTTACAGATAAGAGAAGTGATAATAAATACTGTGGCTGAAAATGGGGGACACCTTTCTTCTAATTTAGGGACTGTTGAGGCAACAGTTGCTATGCATATAGCGTTTGATTTAAAAAAAGATAGATTAGTCTGGGATGTTGGGCATCAAAGTTATACCCATAAAATAATAAGTGGAAGATTAAAAGATATAAAAAAAATACGTCAAAGTGGTGGTTTATCGGGATTTCCTAAGATGAGCGAAAGCGAGTATGATGCTTTTGACACAGGACATAGTAGTACTTCGATATCTGCAGCATATGGTTTAGCAAAGGCTGGTGCAATGAATAAAAAAAATGCTAATTATATAGCATTTATAGGTGATGGAGCATTGACAGGTGGATTAGCTTTTGAGGGACTTAATAATGCCGGAAGATTTAAAAGAAACTTTATAGTTGTGCTTAACGACAACAAAATGTCAATATCTGGAAATGTTGGGGCTTTGTCAAGATATTTATCAAAAATAAGGACAAAAACTGCTTACATAAAAACAAAAGAAAACATGGAAAAACTTTTACAGAATACGCCATTAGTGGGAAATACAGCTATTAAGGCGATTAAAACCTCAAAGTCTGCGCTTAAGAATGTTCTGTACAAGAGTACACTCTTTGAAGATATGGGATTCACATATTACGGGCCTATAGATGGACATAATATAGATGAAATGGTACATATTTTTAAAGTTGCCAAAGAAGTAAACGGGCCTGTCCTTGTGCATATACTTACCCAAAAAGGAAAGGGATATGAGTTTGCAGAAAAACATGCTGCTGAGTTTCATGGTATATCTAAATTTGATATTGAAACAGGTGAAAGCAAATATTCTGTTAGTTTTTCATCGGTGTTTGGCGATATAATGAAAAAATTTGCAAATGAGGACAAACGCATTTGTGCTATAACTGCCGCTATGAAAGCAGGCACTGGATTATTAGAGTTCTCAAAAGAATTCAAGGGAAGATGTTTTGATGTAGGCATAGCGGAAGAACACGCAGTAACCTTTTCGGGGGCCATGTCTGTAGGAGGAGTATTGCCTGTTTTTGCTGTGTATTCTACCTTTTTGCAAAGGGCATATGATCAGTTGTTACATGATGTGTCTTTGCAGGGTGCCCATGTTGTGTTGGGAATAGACAGAGCTGGTATAGGAGGAGAAGATGGAGAAACACATCAAGGCTTGTTTGATGTTTCACTATTAAACACTGTGCCTGGTTCTACCGTATTTGCTCCATCTTATTTTGATGAAATGGAACCATGCTTTAAGAAAGCTCTGTATGAATGCAAGGGTCTTGCCGCAGTGCGTTACCCTAGAGGGGGAGAGCTCTATAAACCATGTGATTATAAGTATAGTGGAAAGCACTTTGACATATATGGTGATGGAAATAACACTATATCAATAGTTACATATGGTAGAATTTTTTCATATGCAACACAAGCAATACGTAGTTTAAAGCGTCTAGGTATAGGAGTTAATATCCTGAAACTAAATCAAATACGACCAATAGATAATGAAGCAGTTGAATATTTATTAGGTAGAAAGAAAATATTCTTTTTTGAAGAAGCTCAAAAAGCTGGCTCATGTGGACAAGCTCTATGTTTAGCTTTAGCTGAAAAATCATACAAGGGTAAATATACATTGACGGCTATAGATGATGAATTTGTTTCTTCTGGTACTAGTTCAGAGCTCCTCCATAAATATAAACTTGATAAAGATGGAATGATAGAAATAATAAAAAAATCGACAAGAAGAAATATAAGGTAAAGTTATAGAGGAGTAAGTGTAACTATGGCCATAAAAAAAAGGATTGATATTTTAGTACATGAAGCTGGTTTAGCAGAGAGCAGGGAAAAGGCGAAGGCTTTAGTTATGGAAGGCAAAGTATATGTTGATAATCAAAAAGCAGACAAGCCGGGGATGTTATATAGCGAAGATGTTTTAATTGAATTAAAAGGTGATACGATTCCTTTCGTCAGCAGGGGAGGACTTAAATTAGCCAAGGCTATAGATATATTTAATATTGATTTGTCTGGTAAAATAGCCATGGATGTAGGAGCGTCTACTGGTGGGTTTACAGACTGCATGCTGCAAAATGGAGCAAAAAAAGTATATTCTGTGGATGTAGGCTATGGCCAGCTTGCCTGGAAACTCAGAAATGACAGCAGGGTAATAAATATGGAACGCACAAATGCCAGAAATATAAGCTCTGAAGATATTAATGACAGGCTAGACTTTGCAAGTGTAGATGTATCATTTATATCTCTGACAAAAATAATACCGGTTTTATGTAATTTAATGGATAAGGATTTTGGATTGCTTTGCCTTATTAAGCCACAGTTTGAAGCGGGAAAGTCTAAAGTCGGTAAGAACGGTGTGGTAAGAGAAAAATCAACACATATAGAAGTTATTGAACACATAGTGAAATTTTGCATAGATATGGGATTAGGTATAGAAGGGCTAGATTTTTCGCCAATAAAGGGTCCAAAAGGAAATATAGAATATCTGATTTATTTAAAGAATGCCCAAAGTAAGCAAATTCTAGACGATATTTTGCCTTTAGTTCACAGTACTGTAGAAAAATCCCACCTTGAGCTTGATTGAAAGAAGGTGCAAAATGAAGAAAACAACATTGATTGTTAATATGGAAAAAGAAAAAGCATATTCCTGTGTCATAAATGCTATAAAAAAGTATGCAAGTCTTGGCATAACTGTGATGATGGATAATTTTTTGAAAGATAAATTTGCATGTCATAAAGGGATTATTTTTTTTGATGATTTTTATAAAATGTTAGAAGCTTCTGATTTTATAACTGTTATAGGCGGAGATGGTACTTTAATTCATGCAGCGAAACACGCAGCTCAGGCAGATAAACCATTAATAGGTATAAATCTGGGTAAGCTTGGCTTTGTGACAGAAGTTGAACCTGATAATTTAGATGTTTTAGGCAAAATTGCTAAAGGTGAATATAGCATAAAAAAGAGGATGTTACTGGAAGTAAAAGTTCTAGACTCTGAGAAAACTTTTTGTGCTTTTAATGACGTTGCCTTAACTAGAGCATACCCATCAAATATGATAAGCGTAAAAGCAATTTGTGATGATAATAATATAGGTTCATTTGATGGCGATGGGATAATAATTTCCACACCGACAGGTTCTACAGCATATAATCTATCTGCCGGAGGGCCAATTGTGTATCCTGAAAATGAATGTATAATTTTTAACCCTGTATGTTCTCATTCACTTTTTTCTCATTCTTTAGTCTTAAGTGCAAATTCTAAAATAAGACTTAAGCCTCTTTTAAAAAAGAAAGAACAAAAGGCTTGTTTAAGTATAGATGGAGACGTTTCAATAAATCTCAGAAAAGAGCAAATAGTTGAAATAAAAAAATCAGAATTAAATGTTAAATTGATAGATATTGAAAATAAGAATTTTTTTGATGTTTTGAATACTAAATTACGTTAAAAAATAAAAGGGATTTTCTGATGAAAATAAAAAGACAGAATAAAATACTAGAAATAATAAGCAATAATGACATAGAAACTCAGGAAGAGCTTTCAAAAAAATTAAAGCAGAGCGGTATGGAAGCGACACAGGCAACAATATCAAGAGATATAAAAGAGTTAAGGCTAATAAAGGTTTTGAGCTTATCTGGAAAATATAAATATGCGGTTGCAGGGGATAAAAATTGTGACAGCGAAAGCAAGATTGCAGGGGCTGTATTAAATAGCATAGATATGGTAACTTTCGTTGGGAATACCGTTGTTGTAAAGTGTGTAAAAGGTATGGCGCAGGGCGTATGTGCTGCAATTGATGAACTCAAGTTTGAAAATGTTGTGGGAAGCATAGCAGGATATGATACTATATTTATACTGCTGAAGAGGGAAAAACAGGCAGAAAAGTTAAGTGAAGAACTTTTGGCAATGTTATAGTGAGGGGGATGTACTGTGTTATCTGAAGTTATAGAAAAAATGGCTGAAAGATTACCGCAAATGTATTTTAAACCTGAGGAAGGTGTATCTAGTTCAACAGGCTTTAAAAATGCTGTACTTAATGTAAAAGAAATACCAGAAGATAGAAAACTTTCAGATGTATTCATAGGAAGTGAGAAGGATGAGCTATATACGATGCAGACACCCGTTGGTGAGGCAGAAATATTGTATTTAGACAATAGAGAAGATTTTGAAAATTTCTATAGGGTTACAGCAGGGAAGTGTGAGCCTATAGATGTTCCAGCAAATATGGGTGCTTGTACATTAATCGGACTGAATGATATTGCAAAAATAAAAAATCATGTGAAAGAATACATAAAAAATGGTGGACAGTATCCTGAAAGCGAAAAGATGCATTTTATATCTGACCCAAATAATTATAGATTTACGCTTATAGTTTTAAGCAAAGGTAACTATAGTAATATTTCACATGAGACAGCAGGTTTTGAAAAAGAAAAATGGCTTGAAATATCTATGAACATAAGAACGTACCATGAGCTTTGTCATTTTATGATCAGAAAGTTACACAAAGAAAAAGATGCTATATGGGATGAAATTTTAGCAGACGGCATGGGATTATTGTTTTCAATAGGTACATATGATATTAAATTAGCTAGTTTATTCTTAGGAGCTTCAGAAAGTGGTTATCAAAACGGTGGAAGATTAGAGAATTATTGCAAAGCTGAAAACATAGATGAAAGTGCAATAAAAGCATTCCACTCTATGCAAAAATTTAGCGAATTTGTAAAACACAATGCTGACAGATGCAATGATATATATGAATTAATTTTAAAAGCACAGGAAAACAAAGACGAGTTTATGTAAAATTTAGTGGCTATTGTGTGCAATAACAGCACGGGGGTTGTTCCCGTTATCATACCAGATTTTTGTATCATTAAAATTGTAAGATTTAAGCAAAGAAAGGATACTTTCTTTTTGCCCGTCGCCGAATTCAAAAACAAGGGTTCCGCTTGATTTTAAAAGGTTTAAGTGATTTTTCAATATTGATTTATAGAACAATAATCCGTCATTTCCACCATCTAGGGCCTGCATTGGTTCGTGCAAAACTTCACTTTGCAAAGAAGCTATTTCTTCATGGGCTATATATGGTGGATTTGATACTATAATATCGAAAGAATGCTCTGTCAAGTGAAGAGGCTTTAAAACATCAGCCTTTTTTTCAGTGATAGAGTGTTCTTTTTTGTGAAGCTTAATATTTGTTTCTAAGTATTTAAAAGCGTTGTCATATAGTTCAACAGCTGTTATTTTTGCATTAGGAAATTTATTTGAAAGAGCTATAGAGATAGCACCACTGCCAGCACATAGATCAATTATATTTATGGGGGAATCAGCTTTGAATTCTTGCGTAATAGCGTCTATTACGCAAGCGGTATCTTCGCGCGGAATAAGGACACCCTCACCGACTTTTAATTTTATACCCATAAATTCCCATTCACCCAAAATATATTGAAGAGGATAACCGTTTGCACGCAAGTTGATTTTATTTAGAAAGTATTCTTGAGTAGTTTCATCAATGTTAGTGTTACCGTGTACTATGGCATTTGTTCGATCTAGTCCAGTGCATAGTTCAAATATGAGATTAAGGTCAGGACAATGCTCAGAATAACTTATATTATCTGAGTTTAAAAGTATATTTTTACCCTTGAAATAAAGTTCACGTATTTTCAAACTACAATTTACCTTTCTCTTACCAGTATTAATACTAGACATTAATTTCTGTGCTAAGATCTTGTATATTTTCTTCTAGTTCTTTAGAATCTTCAGCTTCGAGGAGAGGAAGTACGATATAAACAGTAGTCCCAACACCTTCTTTGCTTTCTATATCCAATCTACCTGAGTGTGCCAACATTATTTCATCAGAAACAGCTAAACCTATACCAGAACCGCGTTTAGTTGTATTGGCTTTGAAAAATTTTTCTTTTACTCTAGGGAGGTCGTTTTCATTTATTCCGGGGCCACGATCACTTACAGCTATGATTATATCGGCATTTTGTTGTTTGGCAACTATATTTACTGATTGACCTTCTTCTGAATATTTTAGAGCATTATCAATTACATTTATAAAAACTTGCCGCATTTTTTTCTTATCAGCCAAGATTGGTGGAATTGTTTCAGGAATATCAAAAATCAGGTATTTTCCTTCTGATATCGCTTTTTCACGGTAAACACAGACAACTTCGTCTAATTCTGCTAGTATATCAGTTTTTTCTAGCATAAGTTTCAATGTTTGATTTTGGATGTGAGAAAAGTCTAAAAGCTCTTCCACAATATCAGAGAGTCTTTCAGTTTCATTGATTATGATTTGCATACCTTTATCCATAGTTTTACTATCCATAAAACCGCTTAATTTCATTGTTTCAGCCCAACCGCGTATGGCAGTCAGTGGTGTCCTTAATTCATGGGAAACAGAAGAAATAAATTCATTTTTTATATTTTCTAGATTTTCCAACTCTTCTACCATATAATTAACAGCCTCACAGAGTTGAAGCATCTCACCGTTACAATTCTGGCTGATACGTACTTTAAAATTTCCGTGAGCAATTAATTTAGCTGTATTAACGATTTCTCTTATAGGTCTCATGGAATTTAAATTAAAATAGAACGTAGTTATTATAAATATTGCGGCAAATAATAGCGAAGAAGAAAAGATAAAAATACTCCACAAAATGATATGCTTATCCACATCTTCTAATGAAGTGACATAACGAACAGAGCCAATAAGTTCTTCATTGGAATTTTTTATAATTTGGCTTACTGCCATAATTTTCTCATATTGATTTACTTTCCCCAAAAACATAGCGTATCCAGTAGAACTTTCTTTAGCCATTGCGCAATCTGGAGTAGAGGATATGTCATCTAAAGAGAAGCCTTTTGAGTTTACGATTGGTTTTCCGTTGCGGTCAAATAAGGTTAGTTCTATTTTGTCTTTGTTTTGAAAATTACGAGCATAACTATAAGCAGTAGAGTTAAAATCAGATGAAAATTCAGAAGAGCTTGCAAAATAGCTACTCACACTATTAACGTTACTATCTAACAAATGCTTAATACTTTTATAATAATGGTTCTTAATTAAAATAGTACATGTAAAAGTAATAATTATGGCAAAAATTAATGCAATAGCAATGCTATAAATAAGCCATCTTTTTCTGATATTTGAAAAAATCATAAAAAATACATCCTAAGAGTAAGATATCATTCGGATTTCCACTTATAACCAAGCCCCCAAACAGTGACAATATGTTTGGGATTAGAGGGGATATCTTCAATTTTCATTCTTAAACGTCTTATATTAACATCTACGATTTTTTCTTCGCCGATATATGAGTCACCCCAGACATTGTTAAGTATGGTTGAACGGTCTATAGGAACATTAGGATGACTAAAAAAATATTCTATTATCTGGAATTCTAGATGTGTAAGCTCAATAAGAAGATCGTTTTTATATAGCGTTCGGTTACGTAGATTAAGAACAAAATTACCCGATACTATTTCTTCCTGAAAATTGTTTTCCGTTCTAGTTTGCATTACGGCAACTCGACGATATAGGGCATCCACGCGTGCAGTAAGCTCAGAGGGACTAAAAGGTTTGGAAATATAGTCATCTGCCCCTAACATAAGTCCACTAACTCTATCCATTTCCTGAGTCTTTGCGGTCAGCATTATTATTCCGACATTGCTACTTCTTTCTCTAAGTTCCCTGCAAACAGCAAATCCATCCAGATTCGGCATCATTACATCCAATATGACAACATCTATATCATTATTGGCAGAATACTTTTCAAGTGCATCTTTCCCATCTATTGATTCAATGACATCGTATCCAGCTCTTTTAAGGTTAATAACAACGAAATCCCTTATGACAGTTTCATCTTCTGCCACCAATATTTTTTTCATTCTTCTAAAACTCACCCATTTAAATAAATTATTTATAAAGTTTAAAACTAGATCTTAATTGTTCTAAGCTTATTTTGTAAATACTTTCTGGAACTGTGAACTTTACAGAGCAGGTATTATTGAAATATCACATAGTTTTGATATTTTAGTTCTTCAAAAATGGAGCTATTTTCTAAATAATTTTTAATCACAATGACATTGTTGCGCCAAGAATCTGGAGTCACCAAAAGAAAACCATTTTCTTTATCAACAAGTGTGTTCAGTGCTGGAGACAGAATTTTCCCATCAGGATCAAACTCATTCCAAGTAATAATACCATAAATTTTATAAACTGAAGTATATATATCTGAAAAAATTATCGGAATTTAAAATATTCGCAAAAGGGATTCCTATAGTATTTATTGACGGTATATCAGTGTTATAAATTTTACAATCAGATCTCAATGTAGGATTACTACTGCTATAATCACTTTAAAGAGGCAATTTACCCAAGTAACATTCTATCAATACCATAACGCCGGTGTGGACGAAAGTCAAGGGCGGAGAAGTTCCGAAAATCAATTTTCGGAAAGGGAGTTGATAGTGGCAGCGGAATGGATCCAACAATAAAACATGATTTTTGAAATAGGTCGTTCAGAGGAGAAGATTTCTTTGGAGCGTTTCATCATACTGATAACAAATTTTCGGAGGAGATTGATATTTCGGAATGGTTTTTACACACGCAAAAAGTATTCTAGATCCTTAACGAGGTTCCTAGAATACCCATATTTGCCTACGATTTTTTTATGTGCTTTCCTTAAATATACTGAAATTTTTGCAGTTATTTTTTTTAAAAATTATTTCGAGCAAATTATTTGTCATCTAAAACTTCCTTAACGGAAGCCGCAAGTCCAGCAATAGACTGGATATTGGAAGGTATTATTAATTTAGTCGCCTTACCGTCTGCAGCCTTAGTGAAGGCTTCCAGGCTTTTAAGTTTTATAACTTGTTCAGAAGCATTAGCATCATTTAGCATACGCAAGCTATCAGCATAAGATTTTTGCACCATTCTTATCGCTTCTGCTTCACCTTGGGCCTCACGTATTTTGGTTTCCTTTATAGCATCAGCTTTTAGGATAGCAGCTTCCTTGTGTCCTTCCGCTACTAGTATTTCACTGCTTTTAACTCCTTCAGCTTCTAGTATCCTTGCTCTTCTTTCACGTTCTGCTTTCATTTGTTTTTCCATAGAATTTTGTATTTCTTGGGGAGGCAAAATATTTTTAAGCTCTACCCTATTTACTTTTATACCCCAAGCATCTGTCGCTTCGTCGAGTATTACTCTGATTTTTGTATTTATAACATCTCTGGAAGTCAGAGTGTGATCGAGTTCTAAATCACCTATTATATTCCTTAAGGTAGTGGCACTTAGATTTTCTATAGCCGCCAATGGATTTTCTACACCGTAAGTAAATAGTTTGGGATCTGTTATCTGATAGTAAACTACCGTATCGATTTGCATAGTGACATTATCTTTTGTAATAACAGGCTGGGGAGGAAAATCTACTACCTGTTCTTTTAAAGTAACATGTTTAGCGATTCTATCGATAAATGGAATTTTAACATGTAAACCAGTTTCCCAAGTAGTTTGATAAGCTCCCAATCTTTCTATTACCAAGGCATGAGCCTGAGGAACTATCTTGATATTTAATATTAAAACTACAACAAGTAAAATCAGTATAATAAAAAACATTTTAACTATCCCTTTCTTTTAAAACTTTAACTATAAGTTTTACTCCTGAAATTTTTTTAGCAATAATCCTACTGCCTTTTTCTATTTTTATGCCATCATGAGATCGCGCTGACCAAATATTCCCATCAATACTAACTTGGCCAGTGCCGACTGTATTATCTATATCCTGTGTAACAATTCCTTCTTTGCCAATGAATTTGTCAGCATTTGTCCTAGTAATATTGACTGCTATAGAGCTTTTGACTGCAGGTATAGAAAAAATAAGCGCTGTTAAAGCAAGAACTACAATGAACACTAGTATTTGTGCAAACAGATTGCTAATAAAAAAGCTAGTTATAAGTCCTGCCAAAGCACCCGCAGCCACCAATATTGAAACTATCTGGGCGGTAACAGCTTCAATAATAGCAGCAGCTACCATTAAAATTAACCATAAATACTGAGTGTCCAGCAAAATTTAGACCTCCTTTATTTTAAATTTCACAAGCTACAAAATCGCATCTAAAACTATTTTTTCTGAAACAGAACTAGCATTATTCAAAAGTTGAATTTTGTCAGATATTAATTTAACCTCCTTCAAATAGGATAACGCAGAAGAAGTATAAAATCTATACTCTTGCTCTATATTTTTAAGTTCCTCTTTAAATTTCTCATCCGTATCACTCGCAACTGTGCGAGCGTACACATCTATTATTTCGTCGCAAAATTTACTCGTATTGTGTTCGTGCGGGGCAGTACTATCAAAAATAGCTATATCAAGCGCTGGAATTATGACCATATCCAAACTATTCGGGTCAAAAGCACAGTGATATGCAAAGGTATCAAATCCATTATTGTTTACAGCTTTAATTATTTTTTTTAACATTGTAGATTTTCCTGTGCCTGGTCGGCCTTTAATAAAGTATCTGTGCTGCAATTTATCCGTCAGATTTATTATATAGTCTTTTGGCCCATACACCGTAGATGCACCAAAAAAACGGTTTATATTTTTTCCTGAACCAAGTTTTGCTTTACCAAGCTTTAATATCTTATCTATTATTTCTAAAGTAAATTTATCCAGCTCGGTAAAATCTATATTTCTTATATATATTTCTTCCCATTTGTCATGAACTTTCAAGGCCTTAGCCAAGTTATCATAAACTTGCGATAAATTTTTGTCTAAAGCTTCTTTTAAGTTTTCGTCAAGTAAGCTTATTTTATGCTCTTCATTTTGACAGTACGGCTGTATATTTATAAATCCTTTGTTATAATCCGGAATTATTATTCCCATAACAGTATCATCTAAGTTATTTCTTATTACTTCTATGTCTATTTTTCTGGAATCTGATTCTTTTTTTAGTTTATTAAACACCGATTGTATAATCTTTTGAGATACATTTTGAAAAAAAACAATATCTTTACCTCGAAAATTTTCTTCGAAAAAATCAATATATCCCTTCGCACTGTTAACATCTAAAAAATAGTTAATGGTATTTGGCACTATTTTCACCTCTCTATAGTAAAACAATTGTTCCTTTACTATAGTATGATGTCAACAGATTTATATAAACAAAAATATCAAAATTTTCTTTTACCACATTGATTATTATACTTGCAATTCTTACAGGAGGCACAATGATTCCAGGTGTTTTTTCTAAATTTGCTAGACATATACACTGCAATAAAAATCAACAAAATCAGCACAATATCGCAAATATTCATGAATAAACCTCAAAAAAACAAAGAAATAAATTGATAAAAACAAAAGCTCACAACCCATGCTATAAGTGTTTGATTTAACACAAGAAGGATAGCACTTTTTTTGCTTTTAAGTTCATTTTTTACGGTAGTTATTGAAGCTATACAAGGTGTATACAACAAGGTGAAAACCAAAAATGAAATCGCTGAAGCAGTAGAAAATTGTGATGCTAGAGCTTGTCCAAGTACAGATGTGCTGGTATCGTTCAAAATTGCAAGTGTGCTTACGACAGTTTCTTTAGCAAAAAATCCAGAGATAAGCGAGGTAACAAGCTTCCAATCAGAAAAACCTAAAGGTACAAACAGAGGTTGTAAAACCTTTCCCAAACCTGCTAGCATACTGCAAGAACTATCCGCTACAGGATTGAACCTGAGATCGAAATTTTCCAAAAACCAGATAGCAATCGAAGCCATAAAAATGACAGTAAAAGCTCTTTGTAAAAAGTCTTTAGCTCTATCTTTTATCATAACAAAAACAGTTTTCATGCTGGGTATTCGATAGTTTGGTAGTTCCATAACAAAAGGAACAGAGTTCCCTTTAAAAGAAGTTTTATTCAAAATCAAGGCGAAAACAAAAGCTGTCAACATACCTAAAATATACAGACTTATCATTACCAAAGGTACATATTTAGGGAAAAAAGCCATAGCAAACACTGAATATATTGGCAATTTGGCACTACAACTCATAAATGGAACAAGAAGAATAGTCATTTTCCTATCTCTATCACTCGATAAAGTTCTTGCTGCCATTATTGCAGGAACCGAACATCCAAAGCCAATTATCATAGGAACAAAACTTTGCCCTGATAAACCTATACATCTCAAAGCTTTATCCATAACGAATGCTACTCTTGCCATATAGCCTGTATCTTCAAGGATAGAAAGAAAAAAGAACAGTACTAATATAGTCGGCAAGAATGAAAGTACACTGCCGATGCCAGCAATTATTCCATCTAGTACCAACGAACGCAATATCGGATTTATGTCAAGGCTCTCAAGTAAATTAGCAGTAGCATTGCCTAATGAATCTATCCCATAACTCATAATATTTGTAATGAATCCACCAGCAACCGCAAATGTAAACCAAAATATGGAAAACATTATAGCTAAAAATATAGGGATAGCAAGGTATTTATTGGTAAGTATTCTGTCGATTTTTATGCTTCTTCGCTGTTCTTTAGTAGATTTATTTTGCTTAAACACTGCAACAGAACATATTTTTTCTATGTATTTGTACCGCATATCAGCCAATGCGGCTTCTCTGTCTGTATTTAATTCGCTTTCCATCTCTATGACTGTATGTTCCAGCATATCTTTTTCATTTTTTGAAAGTTTCAACTTATCTTCAATAAGCTTATCGCCTTCCAAAATTTTAGAAGCCGCAAATCTAGGTGGTAAACCACATTTTTGAGCGTGATCTTCTATGATATGCGCTACTGAATGTATAGCTCTATGAGCGGCCCCAACGCAAAAATCCTGCTTTTGAGGGCATAATTTCTCGTTAACTGTGTTGGAAAGTGCCTCAACTAAATCATCCATACCCTCATTTTTGGCAGCAGATATAGGAACAACAGGAATTGTCAAAAAATTTTGAATTTTTTTAACATCAATTTTATTTCCGTTAGCTTTTACCTCATCCATCATATTAAGAGCTATCACCATAGGTATAGAAAGTTCCATAAGCTGCAAAGAAAGATACAAGTTGCGTTCTATATTAGTTGCGTCAACTATGTTTAGTATACAATCAACTTTTCCACTCAATAGAAAGTCCCGACTAACTTTCTCTTCGCGGCTATACGGAGACAAGGAATACATACCAGGTAAATCGACCAATGTCAATTGCTTATTTGAACGTACTATGCCTTCTTTTCTTTCGACTGTGACTCCCGGAAAATTGCCGACACGTTGATTTGCCCCTGTAAGTTGATTAAACAATGTCGTCTTTCCACAATTCTGATTGCCAGCAAGGGCCAGTATCATTTAAAGCTGCACTTCCTCTATATCTATGTTGTTTGCATCGTATCTTCTTATTGTGAGTGTATAGCCCCTTAAGCATATTTCTATCGGATCACCCATAGGTGCCTTCTTGCGAACCGTGATCCTAGTGTGCGGTGTGATCCCCATATCAAGGAGTCTTCGCCGTAATAAACCTACGCCATGTACCGATAATACTATCGCTGACTTGCCTGCATCAAGTTCTCCCAATGTCAAAACTTACACCTCTATATCAAACATATACAACACCTGATAGAATTTTACCACCGTATTTAAGAATTTGTCAAGAAAATAATAGACAACGACAACCACAATGAGGGGGATAAAAACTTTTTTATTTTCCCACTAAATATAGTATTAAGTTGAGCATTGCATGCCGCAATTTAGCGAACGGCGTACGCCTATTTTATGGTTACTAGCTTGCCCAGGGGATTCCTTGGAGAGATTTGACATAGCACCAAGAAGCGTTGTACAATCTAAGTGTAATAGGTGAGGTTTAAGGGAGTGAAAGATGATGGCTATTGATTTGACAGTGGAAGAGATACTATCAGATTGTACATTGCTTGATGATTTGTTAGAAATGCGCGACGAAAGAGAAATGATACAGTTTTTGAACAGCAAAGGAATAAATGCTGACAGAAATTTTGTCAATAGACTAAAGTGCACTTATGAAAGTACGATCAGTAGAATAAGTAACATTGAGGATCTCTCTGAAGAGGATTTGCGTATGGTCTCAGGGGGGAATCCGGTGGAGAAGGCGAAGCGGTGGCTGAATCAAGAGGTGGTGGTGAATAACCAGTTCTTAAAAGTTGTGTATGCTTTGACTGGTTTAGACGCGGCTGCAAGTTACGCAATGTGGGCTGTGATTCTATCCGGTGTTAATTTTGTTGCAAAAACGGCAGCAGAACTTAAGCTACAATGGTGTTTTGCGAGCGGAGACGCCCCTAAGTTCAAAAATTGGATTGAAGCTTCTAGACTTGAATCAAGAGAAAAAATTCTTGAAGCAGCAGAAAAAGAAATAGCAGAGTTCAACCACAATGATTTTAGTCCTGTTTCACCAGATTACGGCGGATATGGAACCTTGCTCAAATGGAAAGAGGAATTGAAACAATTAAATGCAATCGAAAATAGGACAGATGAGCAAATAAACAGAATACAGACCCTTAAAGAAAATATTGAAAGAGCCAAATTTGATTTAGGGATTAACGAAGCCACGGAAGCTGATTTGAACGATTTTTATGCCACAGAAAAGCAAGCAGAACTCTTGCATGCGAAAACAGAAGAGGCTACCCGGAATCGAGATTATGCGAGATCGAGATTAGACCCTGAACATGAGAGTTTCCTTGAACAGCATAAGGCAAAAAAAGAAGCAGAGAGGCAGGCACTTAAAAACGCAGAAAGCAGAATAAACGAACTGGGTGGCATGAAAGAATGCGAAAAGGCTGTTTCAGGACTAGATGATAATTTGGCTATACTCGAAAACGAAGGACTAGAACGAGAAGTGATAATAAGCGAAGCTAATGAACGTTATCATAGTACAGAAAAGTATGATTATAGCGATACAAGGGACAGGCAAACAAGATTAGCAGAATTTAGGATTAAAAACCCAAATTACAACAAAACGCTGAATCAAGCGATAGGTG
This sequence comes from Acutalibacteraceae bacterium, assembly GCA_045604805.1. Classification (GTDB taxonomy): domain Bacteria; phylum Bacillota; class Clostridia; order Oscillospirales; family Acutalibacteraceae; genus JAZUOT01. The sequence continues at coordinate 93,019 of JAZUOT010000030.1, forward strand.
ATGTGCCCAAAGTAAATGCCTATAATGATTATCTTGCGCGTGAAAGGGAATACGTTGACCAAAAAGCACGTAGAGGGGAATATAACAGAAACCATATTGACATGGATGAAGTTCGTGCTAGCGGTCAAGCGCAGACTGTAGTTGCAGCAAGAGAGAATATGGATGTACTTAGGGCTAGAGACGTTGATGCTGCTGAGCAAAATCTGCAAAAATCAAAATTGGAATATACAAAAGCAAGAGCAGAAAAGGTAAAATTGGAATTAGAACGAGGACAGGAAAACATTCAGCGTCATCGAGAAATGCAAAAAAGATACGAGAATATTGAACTCCAAATTGAAATTACCTCATTTAGAAGACTAGCATTAGTAGGAGCAGCAGAAGCAGCAGAAGCAGCAGAAGCAGCAGAAATAGCAGAGCAAATAAAAATAATGGACAAGCAAATTAAGAGGCTTGAAAAACAAAAAACAGAAACGCAAAATTCTCTAGAAACCGAGAAAGAAGAAATTCAAAAAACACAAGGCAAAATTAACGCTCTAAAAATAGAAAAGGGAAAAATAGAAGAAGGCGAATTCGCTGAAAAATTAGGAGATAAGGGAACAACTAAAGGCACAAAAGCAGAAGAAAAAGCAAGGAAAAATGTAGCTGAATTGGAAGAAGAAGTAGAAAAATTAGATAAAGAAATAAAAGGCTTACAAGAAGAACTAACAAAAACAAATGAGAACGTAGGTAAGATGAAAGATAATGAAAGAAAAGCAAGGGAAGCAATAGGAGAAAACAGGGCAAAAGTAGAAGAAAACATGGCAAAAGCAAAAGAAAACAGGGAAATAGCAGTAGTATCAAGTGGAGCAGCAAAGTTATACAAGGATGAAGCAGCAGCAACAAGACTAAAAGTAGAAGCAACAAGACTAGAAGCAGCAGCAACAAGACTGGCAGCAGAAGCAGAAGGACTAGAAGCAGAAGCAACAAGACTAGAAGCAGAAGCAGAAGGACTAATGTCTCTAGAAAGATTAGCAACAACCCAAAGAGCGGAAGCAGAAAAACTAGAAAGAGAAGCAGCAGGCTTAGAATCAAAAATAGAAGGAAAAGAAAGAGAATTAGAAGAACGAAAGCATGAATTAAGTAAAGGAAAGGAATGGTTGGAAAAAATAATAGGACAGAAATCTGTCGATTTGGGAAATATAATTGGAGAAAGAGCACGTGTTCTAAGAACTTTAAGAAAAGGAACAGATAAAGATATAGCAACGAGATTTGCAAAGCAAGAGAGAGAGGCAAATGAAGCAGAATCCAAGAGTCGAGAATTAAACGAACGATCGAGGAATCTGAAAGAACATGAGGATGCTCGGGAGAAAGCTAAACAAGCTAGAGAAAAAGAGAATGAAGTGACTGCTAGGCTTGAAGGACACCGTAAGAGAGGAACTTCCCAACTTGCACGGATGAAGGCTGACTGGGATGCTGCTAATGGGAAAGGAAAGCCCCGTTCTAAGGATGGAGAATACTCGTATCAATTATTTAACCTTTCCAAGCTGCTTGAAAGAGAAAAAGCCCTACTGGAGCGACTAGGGAGAGCGAAGGATAAGGAGGAGAAAGCTGAAATAGAAAAAGAGCTTAAGGGAGTAAGTGATTTGATAGCAGGGCTTGTTAAACAATCAGAAGGAAATAAAACGGTGTTAGAGATTCTTGCTGGCTCGTCTAGTGAGGGATCGACATATCATAAGTGGATGAAAAATCCTTCGGAATACAAAGAAGAGTATGAGGCTTTGTGTGCTTCATCAGGTAAGGAACTAGTAGACTTGCTTTATAAAAAGTTTAAAACCCAGCTTAAAGTAAATAAGTCGAGGGCCGCCAAAGAATTCCTGGAAAGAATGAAAGACCATGGTGGTGGTCATCCCACCTTACAGAATCAGGAGAAAATGAAAGAGTATGCGGGTATGCATCACTCGATGGAAGCATTAACTAGTGGTGATAATAGAGGAGGTTATTAAAAATGAATAAGGTATTAGATTTGATCAAAGGTTTAGATATAGAGGAATTATTAGATTGTAGAGATGAAAAAGAATTAGCAGATTATTTGGGTAAGTTTGGTAGAACTATAGACTATGTTAAGATGCAAATGCTCAAGGATTATTTTTGTGAATATGTTGATGGTTTATGTTTAGACGAATTAAGCGATGAACAGTTAGATGCAGTTAGTGGTGGTATGTCCCTTGAGGATTCGGAGACGCTTTGTAAGGGGATTGAACTTGGTGGAGAGGTGATTGCGCTTGGTTGTTATTGTTTTGGAGCTGTTGGGGTAGGTATGGGTATAAGTACGGTTTCCTCAATGGGAACTAGTGCTCTATCGAACATCATGTATGCATATAAAGGTGAAGCAGCTCAAAAGTACACTCAAGCAGCTTTAAGCCAGCAATGCACATGATTTTTTTCTACCATTGCTATGCACTCATAACATAGTAGAAGTCCGCTTATCTGTCGTTTGCTTGTCGATGGCCTATACCGTATAAGATCTTATGCTTGGATACGGTATTTCTGCCACTGATAAAATAGGTTATTAGTTTTAGTTATATAGTTCCAAAATTTTTCCATATGTAATTTTAATAATAGTATGATAAAATATCCTCATGTCGATTTAAGACTGTTTTTGTTGGAGGATTGATTACATGAGGAAATTTATCGCTATATTTCTTTCATTTGTTTTGCTGTTTTCTAGTTTGGGTATAGATGTTTTGGCTATAGACATAGGGAATAATACAAATTCAGCCAAAAACTTATTATCTGATGAAATCTTGGATGATAAAGTCCTTTCACAGAAAAAAGAGCAAGAATATTTAGATGGCTTAGCTGCGGATGATAATGCAAAACTTACATATATTGTACTTACAAAACCAGAAGTAAAATTTGATGAGTCTAATTCTGGCAAACAAGATGTACTTGTGGGAATAGGTGATGGAAGTCTTGCGGTAGAGTCTGCTAGACTCGGATACATAAAAGAAGATTCCACTGAATACATAGAAGCAGATGCCAGGACAATATCATCTGATGGTTCGATAGTATTTGAACTGAATTTTCAAAGCAAAGACAAAGGAACATATGCTGTAGAGTATATTGAATACAGAGTCAATGACAAAACTTATTGTCTCAAACTTTCTGATGCTGGAATGAACAGGGTTTTGTTTGGTGTGGGTGTTACAGTAGATACAGAACCAGATGCTTATGCTTTAGATAAGGAAAATGAATCATTACTCAAATCAGCAAAAGATAATGATATAAAAATGCTTATTGCTGAGTCTGACGGTAAAGGCGGATTTAAAGAAGGGGAAGATATATCACTTGCTGCTGATAAATCCTCTTCCTTTTTGTCTTCATCAAAATTATTGAAATCTAAACTAAAGGCTGGTAAAGATGTAGTTGTCATGCTTGACCCTGGTCATGGTGGTGGCGACCCTGGAACTGCATCTTATAATGGAACGGCTGAAAGGGATATTAACTTAAAAATTGCAAAGTATTGCAAATCTGAACTGGAAACTTACTCTGGAATAAAAGTTCACTTGACAAGAGATAATAATAGTTCTAAGCCTGGTCTTACAGAGAGAGCGCAAATGGCAAAGAATGTAGGCGCAGATTTACTTGTAAGTTTGCATTGTAATTCATCCGCAAGTTCCTCTGTTAATGGGGCTGAAATTTATTATCCTAATTCAGCTAGCTACAATAAAAATACTCATGATAATGGAAAAAAAGTTGCCCAGGAGATATTGTCTCAATTAGCAGCCTTGGGCATAACAGGTAGGGGAATTTATACAAGGAATTCCGATATAGGAGAGCGCTACTCAACAGGCGAAATACAAGACTACTATACTATAATAAGTGCAGCAAGAGAGCGAAATATAGCTGCAATAATAGTCGAGCATGCCTACATGAGTAACAGATCCGATTTTGATAAATATCTGAGTAGTGATGCAAAACTTAAAAATTTAGGTGTAGCTGACGCAAAAGGTATAGCTAAACATTTTAATCTTAGTAAGAAAAATACGAACAATTATAGTACTGAAATTCCTAACGGTAAGTATGTAATTGCAAGTGTATCAAACCTTAATAAAGTATTAGACATCCCAGGAGCCAGCAAAAATGCTGGGGAAAAAGTCCAATTATATTCAGAAAATCACACAGCTGCACAGATTTTTAATGTCACACGCAGCGGAAAATATTATACATTCGAAAACACAAACTCAAGTGAAAGAGTTCAAGCCTTTTACGATACAATAACTCAAGAAAATAAAAATAATGCAGTTAAACAGCAATCTTGGGGTTTGAAGAAGGCTTCAGATTCTACTTTCTATTTAGAAAACATAGGCGACAAAGACAAGTACATAACTGCAAATACATCTAATAATTCACTATCATCTTCAAACTACAAAGGCAGTAAAGCTCAGCAATTTGTATTTATACCTGTGGGTTCTAAGGCTTTGGCAAATGGCGAATACATAATAGGCAGCCGCTTAGACACTAATAAAGTTTTAGACATAGCGGGTGGCAGTAAAAGCAACAGTGCCAACTGCCAGATATATTCTGAAAACCGCACCAATGCACAAATTTACCAGCTCAGCTATAAAGATGGTTACTATACCGTAAAGAATAAAAATTCAGGAAAAGTTTTAGATGCTGCTAGTGGAGGACTTTCAAATGGTACAAATGTGCAGCAATACAGTTCAAATGGTACAGTTGCCCAAAAGTGGGCTTTGAAAGGCAATGCAAACAGTGGCTATAGCTTAGTAAATAGAGCCAATGGACTTTATCTGGATGTAGCTGGTGGAAGCAGAAACAATAGCACTAATGTAGCTCTATATCAAGGAAATAACACTAAAGCTCAAAAGTTTTTGTTCTTAAAATCAACGACCACTCAGCCCGTAGAAAATGGTACGTATTCAATAAATTCAAAGTACACCTACAAAGGCAATACTTTGGTCCTAGATGTTAAAGGAGGCAGTACAGCTGATAGAACTGATATTCACTTGTATTCCTACAACGGAACCTCAGCACAAAAATTCAAAATACAAAAAATAGATAAATATTATTATAAAATAATCGCACAAAATTCCGGTAAAGCTTTAGATGTTGATACTGATGTTTTAAGCAACGACTTAAATAATGACGGCTTCCAAAACGGTGCTAATCTGCAACAATTCACTTATAATGGTGGAGCTTCTCAAAAATGGATAATAGAAAAAAATAATGACGGTAGCTACACATTTATCGCAAGAAGCAATGGTAAGTGCATAAATGTTAGCGGAGGTTCCCAGCTAGCCAAAGATGATGCAGATATACAGATGTACCAGAAAGATGGGACAGATGCTTGTAAATTCAAGCTAACAAAAATAGAGACTGAAAAGATAATGGGAAACTCAAAGGTAAGCGTCGATAAAATGGTTAAATTTTATGAACAGACTAAGGGTAGCGGGGCATATAGCCAATATTTGAATTCTTTGGGAAGCAATAAGTCAGAAGCTCCATCTACTCTGAAAGCTTTCTGCCAAATGTACTTAGATGAAGGAAAAAAAGAAGGAGTAAGGGGAGATATCGCTTTCTGTCAGGCTATGCTGGAAACAGGTTGGTTAGGATATAGTGGTAGTAGTGTTGAATCTACACAATTTAATTTTGCTGGAATAGGTGCAACGGATGTGAATCCTAAACCAGCAACTTTTTCTTCAGCCCAGATAGGTATAAGAGCACAAATACAACACCTTAAAGCTTATGCATCTAAAGATAAATTAAACCAAAAATGTGTAGATCCAAGGTTTCACTTAGTAACCAGAGGAAGTGCACCAAATGTAGAAGATTTAGCAGGCAAATGGGCAACTGATCCAGAGTATGGTAACAAAATATTAAATATTTTGACAAAACTTATGAATGCTTAAAATCTATGAAATAAAACTTATACAGCAGCAGAGGGAAAATTTCTTTTTCCTCTGCTATTTTATGTATAAGCCTATGCTTTTATGATATAATTTTATGAGGATTTTCTGCGGAGGTTCACTATGGATGATAGGCATTTAGACGACAATTCATCTAGTTTTGAAAAGGATCTTGATAACATATACGAACAGGATTTTTACGATTCGTATGATACAATACATAGCAATTCGAAAATTTATGAAGAAGATATGTCTTATGACGAAAATTTAAATAGTTACAGCGATGGTTTAGATCACACAAAAGAACATTTAAATGATTTTTATGATTCAAGTGTTTATTCGAATGATGAAAACAATGGTGAGGGAAATTCCGGAGAAGTAAAAGTATTTTTTAAGAGAATATGGTTTGTAATGGTTATTATTGTCTCCTTGGCTGTAACTTTTTATTTTTATCCTGGTTTAGAAGATATGTTTGCGGTTAATAGAACATCAAAGTCTGAGGTAAGTATTTCTATCCCAAAAGGTAGTTCGCGTGCCGAAATAGCAAAAACATTGCACTCGGCTGGTGTCGTAGAAGATGAAGATTTTTTCAAAAACTATTTATATGTTTTTAAAGGAAATACAAAATTTACAAAGGGCGACTATACTATACCTCAAAATCTAGAGTATGCAGGAATTGTAAACTATCTCACTAAACAAAGCAATAGAACCGATGTTGTTTTTGTAACTATCACAGAAGGTATGAATATACAAGAATGTGGGGTTCTTTTAGAAAATCAGAATATATGCAAAAAAGAAGAATTTTATGAAGCCTGTAAATCAAATAAATTTGATTCCCAGTACTCATTTTTAAATGATATTACTAATACTAATGAGCGTTACTACAAATTAGAAGGTTATTTGTACCCAGATACTTATAAATTTTATTTAGAATGGGATCCTTTTCTTGTCATAAGCACTATGTTAGAAAATTATATTGATAGGATAATAGACGAAAATAATGACATAAACGGTTTAGATGGAGTAAAATCAATAAAAGATCTATCAAGCGAAAAGGGCTACACAATGGATCAGGTTTTAAATATGGCTTCGATTGTCCAAGCGGAAGCGGCGGATGTTAGTGATATGAAGATCATCGCAGGTATTTTACAAAACCGGATGAAACCTGCAAATAAAGCAGCAATTCCATTTTTAGGTTGTGACTCTACTGTGTACTATCCATATAGGACAAAGTCATCAGCCCCAAGTGGATATGAAAGCAAGTACAATACTTACAAAGTTGAAGGCTTACCAGCAGGCCCCATATGTAACCCAGGTATGGATGCGATTTATTCAGTTTTAAATCCAACTCCAACAAATTATTTATATTTTGCTCATGATAAAAATGGCAAAGCTTACTACGCTACTAGTGAACAAGGTCATGCAACAAATTTAAGAAAGATAAAGTAATTTAATTTGTTATAAGGATATTTGTATGCAAAAAAAAATAATGATACTAGGCGGCAATAGCGTTCAGCAGTCGGTGACTCTGGCGGCTAAAGAATTAGGCCATTATGTGATAAGTGTAGACTATATACCAGATAATCCGGCACACAAATACGCTGATGAATATTACAATGTTAGTACTCTGGATAAAGAAGCTGTTTTAGAATTAGCTAAAAGACTGGGTATAGATGGCATTCTTACTTATGCTTCAGATGTGTCGGTTACAACAGTTGCTTACGTAGCAAATAAACTTAATCTGCCTACTAATCCTTTGAAATGCATGGATATACTTACACACAAAAATTTATTTAGACACTTTCTAAAAGATAACGGTTTTCCGTGTCCTAGAGGGGCTGCATTTACTGAAAATCATAAAACTGAAGCCTATAATTTTTTTTGTGATATCGCTTGCCCATGTGTTGTAAAACCTGTAGATTCCTCTGGTAGCAAAGGTGTTTTTAAAGTTTCTGACAAAAATAATTTTAAAAAAGCCTTTAATGAGTCACTGAAATTTTCTATCTCAAAAACTGTTATAGTTGAGCGCTTCATAGATAGAATAGGCGGCCAGACAGATGGAGATGGTTTTGTAATAGATGGAAAAATCAAAGTATTTGCCGTGATGGATCAACATCAGGATAAGTTGTGCAATCCATATGTGCCTGTTGCACATAGTTATCCTTCTACACAGCCTAGTGATATACTAGAACAAGCAAAGGGAATGGCACAAAAAATTTTTGACTTGTTGGGATTTAAATTCGGAGCATTTAATTACGAATATATAGTTGGCAAAGATTCAAAAATTTATATACTTGAAATAGGTCCGAGAAATGGTGGTAATATGATAGCAGATGCTTGCAAAGAGGCTTGTGGTATAGATATGGCAAAGTGTTCTGTCCAAAGTGCTTTAGGGCTTGACTGTAGTGAGTTTGCACAGCCAAAATTCAAAAAATATGCGGCTTCCTATGTTTTGCATTCTTTATCTGATGGCGTATTCAAAGGCATAAAGTGGTCTGACAATATAAAGGACAAGCTAAAAACTTTGAGATTATCTGTAAAGCCTGGAGATAAAATAAAAGCCTTTAGAGATGCGTCTGATTCATTAGGTTTTGCTGTTCTAGCTTTTGATAGCCAAGAGCAAATGTGTGAAATGATATCTAATATGAACGAGTATGTAGATATAATTATCTAAACTTAAAATAATCTATACGATATTTTTTTATAATTTAAAGGTGTGGTAATAAGATGGGTTCAGAAAATATAAAAGACTTGATGGACGGGACTTTAGAAAAAATACGGGCAATGGTTGACACGGATACCATAGTAGGTAAACCAATAAAAATAGATGGTGTTACAGTTGTTCCAATTTCCAAAGTGACTTATGGCTTTGGCTCTGGTGGAGGAGACATCGCAAGTAAAACCCAACCCTCAAAGGAACTGTTTGGTGGGGGCGGTGGAGCAGGAATATCGGTAGTCCCTATTGCATTTCTCCACGTAAAAAACGGCGATGTCAAGGTGCATCAGGTTGAGCCGTATTTTAGCAGCATAGATCGTATTATCGAATTAGCCCCTGACATAATCGAAAAAATTAAAAGCTTATTTAAAAAAGATAAAAGCGAAGAGAAGAAAACAGAGCCTTCTTCATCTATTGATGAGTGAACAGTAAAAATTTAATAGCTTATGGAATTAAATCCCTCATGCTTAAGTAATATTATAGGAGAATTCTTATTTAAGTATGGGGGATTTTTTAGTGCTAGATAAAAAAACAAGGTTTCAGAATAATAAATCACAAGTGTATATTTTTAAAACAATGGTTTCTTTGTTTTTGGTAGTTTGTTTGCTTTTATCTGGGTTTCCATATGTTGCAAAAGCAGAAGAGATTTCTGTCAGTGCAAAGTCTGCAGTTTTGATGTGTAGCGGTACTTCTCAACTTATATATGAAAAGAATTCTAAACAACAGTTACCTATGGCAAGTACTACTAAAATAATGACAGCACTTTTGACTTTGGAGGAAGCTGAGAAAGATAATAAAGAAATAACTATAACAGACAAAATGTTGCCGGTTGAAGGCTCTACAATGGGACTTAGGGTAGGCTATAAATTAACTTTATACGCTTTAGCACAAGGTATGCTTTTGATATCTGGGAACGATGCAGCTCATTGTGCAGCAATATCGATATCTGGTTCTATAGAAGAGTTTGCAAAGCGCATGAATTCAAAAGCAAAAGAAATTGGTATGAATGATACTAATTTTGTAACCCCATCAGGTCTTGATGATGACAATCACTATTCAACTGCTTATGATATGGCTCTTTTAGCTTCATACGCTATGAATAACGAAAGTTTCAAAAAAATAGCTTCAAGTAAAAGCATGAATGTAGAATATATAGAGCCTAAAAAAACTTGTGAATACCGCAATAGTAATAGATTGCTAAGAAGCTATGATGGCTGCAAAGGTGTAAAAACAGGTTTTACTAAAAAATCTGGTAGGTGCTTAGTTAGTTTTGCAGAGCGTGAAAATAAAAATCTAGTGTGTGTAACTCTTAATGATCCAAATGATTGGAAGGATCATACTGAACTTTTAAATTATGGCTTTGCAAATTCTGATATAGTGGAGTTGGGAAAACTTAAAGAAAATTACGAAGTAGAGGTTGTAGGTTCCGATAAAGATATTGTAGACGTGGCTGCAGCATCAACTTGCCCGATAACAGTTACAGCTGATAAAAAATTAGATAATGTAGAATCTATAGTCAATCTTCCGAAGTTTGTATACGCACCGGTAAAAGCTGGACAAAAACTTGGTTGGGTCGAATACAAAAAAGCAGGAAATACAATAGCGACCATTGATCTTTTAGCAAGTAGTGATGCTGAATATATCAAGCAAGATTTAAAAAAATCTGAAAATAAGTTTATAATGTTTTTAAGGAAGACGTTCAAAGGGGAATAGTAAATTTGGAAAATGAAAAAGTAAGGTTACAGAAAATAATAGCGGATAGTAATATCTCTATATCAAGAAGAAAAGCAGAAAAACTCATACAAACTGGTGAAGTGTTTGTAAATGGCAAAAGGGCAAATCTTGGCGATAAAGCAGATATCAACAAAGATGAGATAATAGTTCAAAATAAACGCATTGAATTACAAATAGAAAAGTATTATATAGCAATTTACAAGCCAAGGGGAATAATATGTACAGCCAGTGATGATAGGGGCCGCAAATGCATAACGGAACTAGTAACTGATATTCCTGAAAGAATATATCCAGTTGGCCGATTGGATAAAGATTCTGAAGGGCTTATATTTATGACTAATGACGGTAAATTTGCAAATAGTGTTATGCATCCAAGATTTAAACTCGGTAAAACATATCGTGTCACTGTTGCAGAAAAAGTAGATGATGAAAAATTAGCTATATTAAAAAGCGGCATGTTAATAGATAATACCAAAACCATTCCGGCTCAGGTAGAGATAGTATCAAATGAAGATGGACGCTGCGTAATGCTTATCACGATATATCAGGGGATAAACCGACAAATAAGAAAAATGTGTGAAAATGTAAATCTTACAGTCAAAAGGCTAAAGCGCGTTAGTATAGGTAGCGTGAAACTAAAAATGTTAAGACCTGGTGAGTACAGGTTTTTGGATAGAAAAGAAATAAAAAGCCTAATGAGGGGTTAGTTATGATAACTGTTTTACCAATGGACAAAAATGAAGCTTTGAAATTTATCGAAGAATCGTCAATAAACATAGATACCAAAAATGAAAATATAACAGTATTACTCGCCAAAGATGAAGATGTAATTTTAGGTTATATAGCCATGCAAAAAGATGATATATACCTAAATATTCTAGATATAATAATAGAAAATTCATCTACTGTGAGAACAGGAGAATTACTTTTAAAAAGTGCAGCTTCATATGCACTTAATAGAAATCTCTTTACATTAAAATCTGATAATGAAAATATATTTGGCTTATTTTTACAGAATAAAGGAAAACAAATTTCTGGGGTAATGTACATAAACATACATGAACTTTTGTCTTGCAATAGCTGTCAAACACAAACAGAAGTATAAGTTTGCGCTAAAAGTATAAGCTATCACTAGGAAGGTGATAGCTGTATGGATTATATAAAAGCTTTTGTAGTCGGCGGGATCATATGTTTTATTGGTCAAGTATTAATAGATAAAACAAAATTAACACCAGCAAGAATATTGGTTTTATTTGTAGTTCTGGGAGTAGTTTTGACCGCCATGGGACTTTATGAACCCTTAGTAGAATTTGCTGGAGCTGGAGCTACAGTTCCAATAACAGGTTTTGGCTATACTATGGCAAAAGGAGTCACAAAGGCGGTTTCCGAAAATGGCTTGCTTGGAATTTTAAATGGAGGTTTAGCAGCTTCTGCAGGAGGAATATCTGCTGCTATAGTTTTTGCATATATTGCCTCACTTATATCAAAACCATCAGATAGAAGCTGAATTTAAAACTTTTGGATACTGCACAAAAATAATATTGAACTATATTCATTCCCTTTTACTTCGGTATAACATAAACTAAAATTAGATAAAATATCAATGATCACCCGTATTTTTATAGGTGTAAAATTTGCTGTTGCTGTGGTATCTGACTGTTGTTTTTTGTATTCAAGCTCTACATATAAAAACATAAAAAGCTTATCTCGAAAACTTTTTATAAATTGTATGGTGTTTTTTTAGCTTAAGATTGCCAGATTTATACAATGTCATCTAACAAGAAAAAATATTTTGTCCATCGTTTGATTCTGGACATTTAAAATAATGCTACTTTGCTACTTCAATTTTTATACTCATTGTATTTTCCTCAGGAGTTGCAATTTGGATTTGCTGGCAACTACGCCCCTTGTATACTTTTATCACAGACTAACAGCAAGCCCATCATACCTAAAAGGGGCACGGTTTACGCCGTGCCCCAACAAGCTTTAGCACCGCAAACGCTTCTTTCATTCATTGATACTAAAACTTATTAATAGTATTTACCGTAAAAAAGAAATAATACATATATGCTTTATTTAAAATTCCATACTAGTACAACTTTCTATTTGTTTTTAGAAATATGGTCATTGAGTTTTTGCAAAAGTTCTTCTACATCTACAGAATGGACATCACAAGCCTGTCCAATAGATTCTCCGCGCGCAGAAGGACAACCGAGACAATGCATACCCATCTCCAAAAAAAACTTAGAGGTTGATTCATCGTAATCTAATATATCACCAATGATGGTATCTTTTGTAATTTTATCCATAATAAAAAACCTCCCTTCAAGTCATAAAATAATCATTCCATAAAGATTACTGTTTATTAAACAATCGACTAACACTAAGTACTATCTCTTCATATTAGAAAAGCATTCGCTGCAATAGACTGGACGATCTCCACGCGGCTCAAAAGGAACTTTTGCTTCCTTTCCGCAAGATGCACACACAGTTGTATACAAACGACCGCTGCTTTTTTCTCTTTTACG